>CAZUFC010000015.1:0-99164 GCA_964619725.1 uncultured bacterium
TTCAGGTGGTAAACTTATTTCCAGAATCGCCGGCAACTTTCACCGGAATACGCACAATTCCACCATATCGGCCAATGCGGCAATCTCATCCGTTTTATCATCCGTGAGCAGCAACTCAGTGAGTGAGGCGCATAAATTCATTTTTGCTTCATGCAGATGCTTCAGCCTTTCCACCGGCTGAAACTCGTGCCAGGCTTTCGTGATCCCCCGTTCCCGGTATTTCCTCAGCCCGGATTCCTCCGAGATCATCAAGGAAACCGGCGTTCTATACATTTGATTCAAATCTTCAATGGATTTTCTGACGACTTCCAAAGGTTCATCAGCGGTCTGAACCTCGAACACATATCCGATATCATGCCATAAAGCGGCGATTTTCCACCGCCTGAGCGCCTCCTTGACGGCATCGGTCCGACTCACGCCTGTTTCCTCAACGACTTCATTAATCAATGCATCTCGCAACCACCCGATACGACCGATGAAATACAAACCTAAAACCCAGACACGCAACTGGTGCACAATATGATCGCGATACCTGAAATGGTAAACGCCGCTTCTCTCACATCGCCCCAGTTCCTTAAGCAGCGGATACGGCCCCAGTCCCCGGTCTCCGTTCCAGATATCCGCAATCAGCTCCTGGCTGGTGATGACCCGCCGGTTGGGATTGGAATGTGACAAAGCTTCTATTAATTTGTCCCGACCGTTCTCTGCGTCGACAAGAGCCTCGTCCAGCATGGAACCGGAAAAACCCGGAGTTAACGCATCGGTCTGCATAAGGAAACGAATATGCTCAGCGGTACTGCCCTCCAGCCTGCATCCAACGGTCTCGCCCTGCCGAATGGTTATTTCACAATCTAAAGGTTCCATTTTAACTTTCCTTCTTTGTATCGCCTTTTTGGGCATTGATCAAAATGCATCTTTTGAGGTTAAAATTTTTCATAATATCACATCATTTTGTTTGGATTGCGATCCCGATACCGATTACTGAAACAAACTGTCAAAAGTTTTGAAAGAAGTCTAACCCCGGTTTGATCAGTCCCCCTTTTTGTCCGCAATGTTGATGACGTTTGTTCATGGATGATTCTCCATAATTGAAAAAATAATTCTTGGTCATGACTTTAGCAGAAAAGAGGTGTGTTCACAATATCCCGCTCACAGGAGCGATATCATGGTGAAACGAATGTCGCAGCGGTGAATTCGTCAAACAGATAATTGTGGTCATGCCCCCTTTTTTTTAAATGGATATTTCAATCTGTCAAAGGCTTTATGAAAAAGTGCAGCCCAGTTATGATCAGTCCCAAAAGTCCTTTTCTTTTTCGAGACGGTTAATTTTCAGATGCCGATTTTGGTTAATAAGAATGATTATATATTCCAAACGTCCCTTCTGTCCTTTTGGTCCCTTAGGTCCCTTAGGTCCCTTTGTCCTTTTGTCCTTTTAAAAATGGATTTCGACAGGGCAAAGTTTGAACGGGGAACGCGGAAATTATCATTCTAAACGAATTCACCTGGACCGATACAGGCCGAAACGAAATCCAGTGACTGAATTTATGGGTCGCCGCGCTGAACGAAGAAATGAACAATATCGGGGGCTACTACGCTTTGATTGAATTCGGGTTTGGGCCTTTATGCGAAAGGACAAAGGGACGAAGGGACCTAAGGGACCAAAGGGACCTAAGGGACGGAAGGGACGACTGGAATATAAAATCCTTTGTAGTCATAAAAACCGTCATCTGAAAATTAAACCTCTCGGAAAGAAACTGAATTTTGGGACTGCTCATACCGGGCTGCACTTTCTCATAAAACCTTTTACTGATTGAAATCCCCATTCAAAAAGGATACTTGCTCACAACTATCTGTTTGACGAATTCACCGCTGTTTTTTCCTCCGAGGGCCGTTTGTTTCAGTATCGGGATCGGGGTCGGAGTCTGTATCGGGATCGGGGTCGGTATCGCAATCGGTATCGACATCGGGGTCGGTGTCGGGATCGGTATCGACATCGGGGTCGGGATCGCAATCGGGGTCGGGATCGGGATCGGGATCGACATCGGTATCGGGGTCGGTATCGCAATCGGGGTCGGTATCGGGGTCGGTATCGGGATCGGGATCGACATCGGTATCGGTATCGACATCGGGGTCGGTATCGGGATCGGGGTCGGGATCGCAATCGGGGTCGGTATCGGGGTCGGTATCGCAATCGGTATCGACATCGGGGTCGGGATCGGAATCTGGATCGACATCGGAGTCGGTATCGGGATCGACATCCTAACAAAATGATGGGATATTCGGAAAAATCTTAACCTCAATAGACGCATTTTTGATCAATGCCGGCTTATAAAACAAGGAATGCCCGTCCGGACGGTCGACCAAAGTCTACTGGAACGGACGGGCTAACCCGGATTTCTCATACAAAATCGTAGTGAGAGCGTTCAGATTCCCGCAAATTCAAGCGTAGCGGACTGGAGGACTGCGGAAACATAGCAGCGCTACGTTGAGCAAGGCCGTAGGGAGCAGCGCTTGAAGGTGCGGGGGTATGGACGCTCGTAACAGGTTTTGTATGAGAAATGCGGGCTAAGGGTATTTAGCATCGAGTCTTTAATGACCCGTACAAGGACGTTGCCTGTACGTTTTTAATTTTTTTTTCGATACGTTTTTCGTAGACTCAAAAAAACGGCGATATGAAATCCCGCTTAATCACGGGGTGTCGATTATATCGAAAAAGAGATTTTCGGCATACAACATAACGGGGGGACTTCATGTTTCGATTACGATTTCGATTTCGATTATCCCAACGTTTGGTTTTTCTGAAACATTTCACAGAAACATTTCGCAATTTCTTATCACGTAATATCATGAGTTCGGAAACAGTACCATTTTCGATGCCATCGTAAATTGGTCTGCACTATTTTACGTTGGCGCTTATTTCAGTCTTGATTTTTTTCTTTGATCACGGCTATAATATACGCATGAAACGAATTTATGAAACAGCGGCAGAAGAGCAATTTCGTTTTCACCGGCAGATGGTTTTCCTGTCCGGTCCGCGTCAGGTGGGGAAAACTACCAGCGCTGCAGCATGCGCCGGGCGAGACGGGAAGTATTTCAACTGGGATAATCAACGACACAGAATAATCATAACCAGCGGCGCCGATGCCCTGGCAGGCGAGCTCGGACTTGATGAACTGCGGACGTATTCGCCTGTGGTTATCTTCGATGAACTCCATAAATACGGCAAATGGAAATCTTTTCTCAAGGGTTTCTTTGATCTGTATCAGGACCGTTGTCGCGTCCTTGTGACGGGGAGCGCAAGATTGAACGTTTATAAACGCGGCGGCGACAGTCTTATGGGCAGATATTTTTTATATCGGATGCATCCTTTGTCCATTGGAGAAATTAGATCCGCCGAGTTCCAGGAAAAAGAAATCCTTAAGCCTGAAAAACCGGAACAAGATATTCTCGATCATCTTATCAGGTTCAGCGGTTTTCCCGAACCTTTCCTCAAGGGGTCGCTGCGTTTTTACAATCGATGGAAAAGGCTCAGCGACGAACAGTTCGTTCAGGAAGACGTCAGAGACCTGACTCAGATCAGTGAAATCGGTCAATTATCCGTTCTGATGGAATTGCTGCGGAGTCGCATCGGCAGTCAGGTCAACTTCAGTCGCCTCGCCCGGGAAGTCAATGTCAGCGCCGACACCGCGATTCGCTGGATACAATCCCTGGAATACCTTTATTATTGCTTTACCGTCAGACCCTGGTTCCGGAACGTTCCCAAATCCCTGCGAAAGCAGCCTAAGATTTATTTATGGGATTGGAGTCTTGTCTCCGATAAAGGCGCACGCTATGAAAATTTCACAGCCTCAGTCCTTCTTAAATCCGTGAACTGGTGGACAGACATGGGACTCGGCGATTACAAACTTTTCTATGTGAGAGACAAAGCCAAAAGAGAAGTCGATTTTCTCGTGGTCAGAAATAATAAGCCGTGGTTCCTTGTCGAAGTCAAATCATCGGGAAAAAAACGTCTTAATCCTTCCCTGAACTATTTTCATGAAATTCTGGGAACGGATCACGCGTTTCAGGTTTCATTTGATGCCGAATATGCCGACAGCGACTGCTTTTCGGTGAATCATCCCGTGATAGTTCCCGCTGAGACCCTTTTCTCGCAATTGGCTTAACCGTCTTACCGATCAGGATTTGTCAGCTCGATTATCCCAAAATAACCATCCAATTTAATCCATAATATTTTTGAAAACATTTTAAGGAGGACTATGATCGCATGAATAACCGGGACAATGCCTTCATCAGCGCCGAAACGCTGAGTATCGTTGCCAAATGCAAGAAGTTCACATCTCCTGAGATTCGCTAATAAAAAATTGTGAAATGTTTGAAGAAAAAACTATAGACGTTCGACAAAATTCCTGTAAAACAAAGTCCCCCCGCAAGCGGCTTTGGCATTAGGATAATAGAAGCAATTCATTATGTTTAAAGGAAAAAAACGGGAATGATAAAACAGGGGTTACAAATTGTGATCTCGATACTCAAAAAGAACTTTCGTGCTCAGCGGAGCGGCGCTCGTGCTCGTAATCGTAATCGATCGATTCAAATGATTGCCCAATTTTGCTTTCAAACGACTGTAAAGTTCAGACCGATTTTTCGATTACGATTAGGATTTCGATACCGACCCCGATTACTGAAACAAACTGTCAAAAGCCTTGAAAGATGTGTAACCTCGGTTTGATCAGACCCTGAAAAGTAATGAACTAAAGCTTAATCTAATGCGTATTCCGCAAGCGGGGGGACTTTGCCTGTAAGCGCTGTTTGGCTATCTGAGTTCGGCAGTCTATTATTTTCGATCCGACACAGCCTCTGTCAGGAATCGGAGTCGGTGTCGGCATCGCAATCGTTAATAAAATATAAATAACGAAGACAATTGAACTCTTGTGTTACGTGTGTGTAACAGTCAGCTTTTCTACTGGGGAAATTCCTCAGTAATTTTTTATGCCGGTACAAAGTATTACCTCCATTTGATCAGTCCCTTTTCAGTTGAGGTAATCAGCAAACAGCCTTTCATAGGTTCCGTCATTATGCGGTCTTTTGTGAAGTCCGGCACAGTCATCCGAAAAAAGGGCTCCAGACAGACCGCTTCCATTACAAAATTGCCGCTAAGCGGCCCCATTAATTCCCGCCTTGATTCCCGAAATCGGGAATCAAGGCGGGAATTAAGTTTATCGCCGGAAGAAATCACTCCGGAAGGGGTCCCATCTTCCTACCAGTCTGTCGAAGCAAGGGTCCGGAAACGTTTCTTTGAACAGTTTGTAATAATACAGTTCTTCTACCGATGCCAGGAAAGGAGCATCCGCTTTTTTATTGTGTTCGTGTAGTTCTTCTTCTGATATTTTTTTCTCGGCTATGCTTCGCATGATGGAAGCTACGCCGGAACCCTGGGCGAAGAATCTTTTGGTCTGGTAAATGATATGTTCCGGCAAAGCGCCGTCGAACGCTTGTCTTAATATCCATTTTCCTGTTCTTTCCGGACCGTGAATCTTGCTTTCCTTGGGTATTTTCAAGGCGAAATCCATCACTTTTGGGTCCAGGAAGGGGGTGCGGCTTTCGATGGAGTTGGCGGCGTTGAGTCTGTCCAATCTTTGGAGCGCCGTATTGTGAGCGGTATTCAACAGAAAATCGAGGACTCTTGCCGTCTCTTCCGGGTTTTCCACCTGTTTGTACTGTCCGTCATAACCGTAATAGAGTTCATCAGCGCCTTCTCCGGTCATAATGCTGTTGGTGTGAGGTTTGACGTATCTTGCCGCCAGAAAATTGGCTATGGCGCCGTGCACGCAGCTTTCTTCGAACATTTCCTGGTAGTGAACGGCCTGAGGAAGTATCTCGCCGATTTCTTTTTCGCCGAAAATCATTACGTGATGCTTGAGTCCCAGGTATTTCGTGACATCTTTGGCCAGGGGCAGGTCTTTGCCTTCTGCCATGCTCACTGTGAAACATTCAATGTCCGGATTGATCTGCGCTGCCATGTATGTGATCAGGCTGCTGTCCAATCCGCCGCTCAGCAATATTCCCTGCACGGAATTGTCTTTCATCCTTTTTTCTACGGCTTCTTCGAGCAAACGCCTGACTACTTTTTTCGCCTGATCGTAGTTTTCATATTCCGGAGTTTCCACTGCCGTCAGTTTGAATTTCCGGAATCCCAACTTTCTTGAATATACGTATCCCGGAGGAAATTCCCTGACATCCCTGGATAGGCCGGGAAAACTCTTGGCTTCCGAGGCGAAAACCAGGTTACCCTGACCGTCGTGCCCATAATAGAGGGGTTTGACGCCGGCCCAGTCCCTGGCCAGTATCAATTCATCTTTATCCTTTACCGCGCATGCGAAATCTCCGTTTAAATTTTCCGCGAAATTAGAGCCATATTTCTCATATAGCTTTAACACGGCTTCAGCATCGGTGTAACCTTCCATGCCGTCGTTGTAGACTCGACCGTCGATGACCACGGCTATTCCATCTTTTTCCGCGTAATGCGAGCCTTTTTTCCTGTCGCCGCCTACGTTCAATTCGCAGCATCCTATTCCTGCTTTATCATCCTTTTTTATCCAGGTCTCGTGAGGACCTCGATGTTTAATTCTTTCAATAATTTTTTTCAATGCATCGTCATTTTTTCCGGCAATGCCTGCTATTCCTGCCATTTTTGTTTCCTTTCCTTTAATTTGGTATTAGTGAATCTTTGCGTGTGATAATTTGCCGTTGAACAACCGGACTTTTAGAACGGATAACCGCGGATTGCGGTTTTCTATTGGAAGATTGATTTGGCTTAATTCAGAAGTTCGTATTAGTTGAAATTCTATTAAGCGGATTGAAATGATTCGAGGGTTCTAATGGCTTCGAAGCCGTCTTTGCAATAAGCATCGGCTCCGATTTCTTCAGCGAATTCCTGAGAAATTGCTGCGCCGCCGATCAGGACTTTAACGTCGTCTTTCAATCCTTCATCCTTCAACGCGGTGATGACTTCGCCCATAAATCCCATAGTGGTGGTGAGAAGAGCGGACAAGCCGAGGAACCGGGGTTTTTCTTTTTTGACGGCTTCCACGATTGTTTCGGTAGGAACGTCAATGCCCAAATCATGCACTTCGTATCCTCCGCCCTTTAAAAGGATGGCCACGATATTTTTTCCGATGTCATGAATATCCTTTTGAACCGTCGCTATGATGAATTTCCCTTTTCTGGGGGCATCGGATTTTTCCAGGTAGGGCTTCAGTATTTCCATGGCTTCGCCGACAGCTTCTGCAGAAGCCAGCATATCCGGGACGTAGAATTCCTTGGCGGAGAATTTTTTACCGACAACGTCCATACCGGCCGTCAGGCCTTCTACGATTATTTTCTGAGTATCTATTTTCTGTTCAATGGCCTGTTCGGTCAATTCGATAACGCCGGGCGTGCCGGCCAGATTCTCGTCCAATCCTTCATCTTCCTTCGTCCGTCTTCCCTCTATCACATTTTTTTTCAACATTTCCAGTAATTCTTGACTCATCTGTTTTTACCTCCTCTTTTTAACTCTCATAAACATTCAAACTCGACATCAGACCCGGTATTTCCCTGAAGATTTTTTCCGTTGTTTTCTGATCGATATGGTCCACCGGTTTTTCCAGCAGTTCGTTCATTTTCTTTTGCGCCAGGAAAAGCGCTTCATCTTTATTTTCGGAACCCTCGAATGGATAAGTATCCGACAACAATTTTTTTCTCATTAGAGGCCGGATGTATCTGATAAAAATTTTCTGCGGCGTATCAGCCACTTTTCTGATTTGTTTAAGGGTTTCATTCAGTTCAGATTCATTTATTTTGGGCGGCCTGAGGAAAAACTTGATCATGTTGAAATGCGCATCATCCATGACCGCCTGTTCAAGGCAGAAGATAGAATTGCCGTCGAAAAGGCCGTAAGCGCAATGAAGGTACTGCGGACCGCTCAAAGTAACCAGAATATCGGAAAACAGTCGCTCCACCGTGGACTGAAATCCGGGAACCGCTGCGTCGCATACTCCTGAAGTGGAATAACAGGGAATCTTGTAGAACCGCGCTAGCTGTACGCAGTCGATGTTGTATTGACTTGTTTCGGGAGCGCCGTAGGAATCATGCAGGGTATCGAGTCTGGCTTTAACGGGGACGCTTCCGTAGATAACCGGGGTCCCTTTGTTGACGAGCTGGCTCAGCGTAATTCCTGCCAGAACTTCTGCATTGATCTGAGCAATGATGCCGTCTTCCTTCATCGGGGCCGTGGAACCGGCCTGGGGCGCCGATGATGCCACGACCGGCAATCCTTTCCGGCATAAAGCAATCATCGTGTCCGTGGTGTCCTCGACGAACTGCAGCGGACTTTTAACTAGGCACGTTATAAATGAAATAATCGGGTTCTCTCTTAATTCATCCTCTCCGCCCGCAATCAACTCCGCCATCCTTAACACGTTATCCAGTTGCGACAATTCCGTCAGTCCCGCCATCACATGCTTGGTGGTGTTGTTCAACGAAGCGAAGTACTTGTTGACGTCTTTGTTTTCATTGGTTATTTCGTCATCCTGGATATTGACGGTACGAATGAACGCGTCAACGGTATCCAGATGCTCGCACACATGAGCCGCCCGGCATAAATCATTGACCGTTCCTCTTCTCTGATGGTACTCCGGGATTCTGACTTCCCCGTTCCCACCGGACTTCCTGACATAAGGCTCAAAATGGACGTCAAGCCAGATGTTCGTCTCTGAACCGGTGACGAAGTTCACCCGGGGTTCGTCGCCTTTCATTATCAAGGCGTTATCCGGGTTCCTGGCGCCCAGCTTCACCGTTTTCGGCGCGCTTTCCAGCGCGTTCTCCACCATTTCAGCCGGTATCCGTATTCGACTGCAGAAACCTGAATTCGTCTCCACCTCCTCCAGCTTTGCTCCTTCTTCATGAAAAATATCTGCAGCCTGTCGGTTAAAACACAATAGTCCCGGGTCTCTTAATACTTCCAGCGAAGCTCCATGTATCTGCTTTATCTGCTCCTCTGTCATTCTTTCCAGAGGACTGTCCACTAATAGACCTTCTCTCGGCACAATACTCCTCCTTTAATTGCTTCTTCTTATTCTTCTTGCGTTTTGGATATCAGATTCTTACTTATCAAAAATTCTGCTGCAACGTCAGACGGTCTTTCATCCTGTTCATCCACCCTGTAGTTCATCTCCGCCATTTCTTTATCGGAAATCGTATTTGCCGCCTCTTCCAGTAAATTTTTGAGTTCAGGATATTTTTTTAAAATTTTTGAATGCACCACGGGAGCGGCTTCATAAGGGGGGAAGAATTCTTTATCGTCTTCAAGCATAGTTAAATTAAACGCGGGAATGCGTCCGTCCGTCGCAAATCCGCAAATAACGTCCACGTCGCCCTTTGCTATCGCCCTATACATTAAACCCGAATCCATTTCCAAAGGCTCTTTTTCAAATTCAAATCCATAATGTTTCGTCAATCCGCGATATCCGTCCGGACGTTCGAGAAATTCATGGTTGAAACCCGCGGTTAAAGCATCCTTGTGTTCTTCCAGGTCAGTTATGGTTTCTATTCCCAACTCTTCCGCCTGCTGTTTCCTCATCGTCAGGGTATAAGTATTGTTGAATCCCAACGGTTTCAACCACTGCATATTCCATTTTTCTCTGAACTGTTTTTCAACGATGTCGAACACCTTCTGAGGATCGCTCATGGCTTCCTGGTTCAAAATAGCCGTCAGTCCTGTACCGGTGTATTCCACGTAAAGGTCCAGTTCTTTATTTTTCAGTGCGTTGAAACAGACGAAGGTGCCGCCGAGATTGAATTTTTCCTCAATTGGAATGTTGAGCCGCTCGTTGATCAATTGCGACATAATTTCGCCGAGAATGATCTGTTCGGTGAAATTTTTGGATCCGATGCGAATGACCGCGGGGGCTTTGACCAGTTTGTCGGCGAATGAGAAGATCAACAGAATGATTATGACTGTCAGGAATACTCCTATAGTTTTCGTTTTATTCGTCATGATAAAAAATCACTTCCTTTTGTTTTTCAATCCCGGTGTCAGGAAATTTTCGAGTCTGCCGAACAGGAAATCCAGCAAAAGAGCCAGTATGGCTGCAGGAACGGCTCCTGCGAGTATCATGGAATTATTGACCATGGAGATGCCTCTGAAGATGAACTGTCCCAGGCCGCCGGCGCCTATGGCTGCACATAGAGTGGCGATTCCGACGCAAATAACGGTTGAGATGCGTATGCCTGACATGATCATGGGCAGAGCGAGCGGCAGCTCAATAATAAAAAGAATCTGGGCGTCTTTCATCCCCATGCCCCGTCCAGCTTCCTTGAGGGCCGCATCGACCTGATCGATGCCCGTATACGTGTTCCTGATAATGGCCAGGAGGGAATACAGAAACAGAGCGGTAACGGCGGGGACGGTGCCTATGCCTCCGATTATGGGAATGGGCAGGAGGAATCCCAGGAGCGCCAGACTCGGTATGGTCTGAATGACTCCGGCAATCCCCAGTACGTATTTCGCCATCCATCTGATCCTCGTCAATACAATCCCGACGGGTATGCCGCATAATATGGCGAGCAGAACGGATATTCCCGACAACCGGAGATGCTCCAAGGTCAGCCGGAGAATTTCATATTTTCTTTCCAGGACAAAAGAGAAAAAGTTCATCTGGAACCGCCGTTTCCTGATTGAGTCTTCATGTAGGTTCGCAGGGCATCCCGGTGTCTTCCGACGAAACGGTCCACAAATTCCGTTTGGGGATTCTTGAGGAGTTCTTCCGGTTTATCTATCTGTTCAATTTTTCCGTCTTTCATGACTGCAATCATGTCGCCCATCTTGACGGCTTCAAAAATGTCATGAGTCACCAGAACTATGGTTTTGCTGATCGATTCCTGTAATTTCAGGAACTCATCCTGAAGGTCTTCTCTCGTAACCGGATCGAGAGCGCCGAAAGGTTCATCCATCAACAGAATCTCCTGGTACGCCGCTAAAGCCCGGGCTACTCCCACTCTCTGTTTCTGGCCGCCCGACAGCTCTTCCGGGAACCTGTCCTTGTATTCGGCCGGTTCCAATCCCACAGTATCCAGAACTTCATCGACGCGCCTGTCCATCCTCTCCTCTTTCCATCCCTTCAGTTTCGGCACCATCATTACATTTTCGCCGACGGTCAAATGCGGCAACAGGCCGACATCCTGGATGACGTATCCGATAGTCCTTCGTAAAGCTATAGGGTCCCATTGTCTGACGTTTATGCCGTCAATGACGATGTCGCCGGAATCAGCTTCGACCAGCCTGTTGATCATCTTCAAAGTCGTGGTTTTTCCGCATCCGGATAACCCGACAAGAATCAGTATTTCACCCTTGAAAACTTTGAAAGATACTTCATCTGCAGCTAAGACGTTTCCGGGAAACGTTTTGCTTGCTTTGTCAACGACTATCATCGCCATCTTTTCGCATCTCTTCCTGGTTCAGAAATCCGCCTGTCCCGCAATGCCTCTCAAGACTAATCGATCAATCCTCGAACTCGCCTTTCCTCATCGCCCGGGAAAACTTCCTGCAGAATCTGTCCCTTCCCGCAATGACTTCTCCCAACAGGACCGCCTGCCGGATGGGTTTTCTGGTCGGGTCGCAGATAACTGCGTTCAGACCGTGAGTGATGGCCGCGATTAAATAGGCCTGGTTTATCCTTAAACGTATCGGCAATCCATGGGAAATATTGGACAATCCCATTATCGTGTTCGTTCCGGGAAATTTCCGGTTCAACATGCGTATCGTATCCAGCGTCGTCATTCCGTTCTTTACGTCAGTCGAAACTGGAATAAGCAACGGATCAAAAAATATGTCGTCGGCAGGAATGCCCTCATTCCGGGCCGCTTCATATATCGCCGTGCATATCTCAACCCTGCGGTCCGCCGTTTCAGGAATGCCTTCCGCATCCATCGCCATGCCGATGAAAGGAGCCTTATATTCAGCGGCTAAAGGCAGCAGTTCCCTCATGGTCTTCTCTTCGCCTTTTATTGAATTTAAAAGCCAGGACCGGCTGTCCAACAATTTCTCGGCCGCCGTCCGAATGACATCCGGGTCCGCAGAATCTATCGCAAAACGCTTCTCCGTCTTCTCCATCGCCAGATCGATCATCCATTTCATGCTCTCCTTCTCACGCTCGCGTCCCCCAATGCCCGTACCCACGTTCAAATCGATGTAATCGGCTCCGGCCTTGTCCTGACGCTCTATCTCACGACCAATAAGCTCCTCATTCCGTTCGCCTACAGCCTTCTTGATCGATTTCCTCGTTGCGTTTACTCGCTCGCCTACTATAATCATGATCGTTATACCCTTGAATAACTTTCCGCATCAATGGCTGAAAAGTCTTCCATAATTTCCTCTATATCAGAATCAGACAGATAACTTTCAACCGGATCATTGAGTATCTCTCTCACCTTGTCGTGAGCCTTCTCTGCAGTCGTCAATTCGCCGCTGTCTTCCCACTCTTCACGGTGGTCCCTGTCGCTCAGCTCAGGCTGATAATGCTCACCATGCATATGCCTGCGCGTGTGACGACTCGCCACAAAATGTCCGCCAGGTCCTACCTTTCTGATAACATCCACCGCCAGCGTCTCCTCGTTCACTTCAATCCCGTTCGCCGCTCGTAAAGCCATTCCCAGTATCTCATTATCGATCACCAGCTTCTCCTTGCTCACCGTCATCGCAAATTCCATCAATCCGGCAGCATCATGAATAAAATCGCCGCCGGCCAGGGCCACCAGAAGATTGTTTATCGCCGATTCATAGCCGCATTGCGCATCCAGCGTCTTTGAATCGCTTATCCCGGCCGTACCGTAATAAGGTATTTCATAAAACCTGGCCAACTGCGCTGATGCAGCGTTCAACAGGCCGCTCTCTACCGGAGCCCCCAGGTACTTCATGTCACGGAAATCCGCCGACGTTGCCACGCATCCGTATATCACCGGAGCCCCCGGATTGACTAATTGCGACAGCATTACATTGATCAATGAATCGCAATTCTGTATCAGAAGGTTGCCGGCCAGAGTCACTGGCGACGTCGTTCCGCATAAAGGCTCAACCGGTACCGCCACTGGTATTCCCTGTTCCGCTACCTGCATTAAATAATGTCCATACTTGTCGTCCAACTTTAAAGGACTTATACCGCACGTTATTATCGATATTATCGGCCGCTCCCGCAGCGCCTCAGGCGATCCCATCACCTTCTCCGCCATCCTGATTACATTGCGGATTCCCTCCGATGTGTAAACGCCGCCCATTACATGCTTCGACGTATACATCAAACCCGTGAAAAATCGGTTCTCATCCACTCGCTCCACCGGCAATTCATTCGGATACGTCGGCAAAAGCAATATATGGATGTTGTCAAGCCTGTCCACTATCCTCGCAATGTCTATCAGATCGCTCAATTCTGCTCTTGTACTCGTCTGGTTCTCATAATCATATATGTTCAACGCCGTGCCGCCCGTGCCGAAATACACGTTATCGCCTCCCAGCGCCGCATTGTGTCGGTCCTCACGCCCGTACAAAGTTATTTGAGGAGGTACTGTCGATAATATCTCCTGTATTCGAGACTCCTTCAACTTTATTATTCTATTGTCCGAATCATATTCATAAGCTATGTCCTTGAATAATTCGAAAGCCCTTTCATTATGAACCTCGAATCCGACTTCCGCAAATACCTCCATCGTCGCTTCGTGCAACTTCATTAAATCCAATGAATTCAACGGCTTATACCCTCGCTCAGCCGCTACTGAGCGGATCGTCGATAATACTTCTCGCTCTAACAGTTCTCTGTTCGTCACTTCAGCCTCCTTAGTTTTTAATATTCAACAAAATGGATTTTGTTATTTTCTGATCCAGTCGGTATACAGCATCCGGATCATTCGCGTAGCCAGCTCGCAGGGTCCGGCTCCAACGGTCGATCCGCTATATCTCCGACTTCCATTAAATCTACAAGCTTCTGCACCACCCACAGTATCTTCGCTATCTCAGCTTCTTCCATGTCGGCCAATCCCCGTATCAGCTTCTCCTCTATCAAATCCGGCAACTTCCGACTCGTCTGCTCTCCCTTCTCCGTCAGCTCTATTACTACCACCCTCCGGTCCTTCGGGTCCCTCACCCTCTTCACCAGCGATTTCGCCTCCAAACGGTCGACTATTCCTGTGATATTCGAAGGACTCACAAATAATAACCGACTCATACAGCTCGAAGACATCGGACCGCGGCGCATGATGAGTCTTAATACCGAGGTTTGAGGTCCCGTTAATCCGAATCGCTTCACCATTCGCTTCGAATCCAGGTAAATCGATCTCACTATCTGACGGATCGAACTGACTACCTCGCTGATACATTCCGATTGCTTCTCGTTCACCTTGCAGACTCCTTCGGCGATTAGCCCGTCCAGAACATAGCATATTAAAGTTTCAACAGTCAAGCGTTTAATTATTTCAACTTTAAATATCTGTGTCTTAACCATTTTTTCCCGCTCTCCTCAATCCCAATTGCCCTTCCGGATCGCCGCTGGTACCCGAAAAGTATTAAAGAATAAACGTCCGCGCTGATTTGACCTTTGAAATGGCATTTTTTTCCTATTCATACAACAGCCGGAACCCTCCAATTGCAATTTACTTGCCAGAACAATTAAAAATATTTATTTCCCAGCGATAATTACAGATAAGCCCTTATTTTGATTGTTCTTTTTCGCATCTGTTTTTTATATGAAAATAATATAATATAATTCGTGAGAGGTTAAAAAAATAAGGAAACATTCGAAATATTTCTAATTAAAGTTGAGAAATTTCGAATTTCAGCGTTCATTCCGCCCTGCATTTTTCATTTTAATGAATGATCAAAAGCAAGGCAGGGAGAAGAGAATTCATTCCGAGCAGGGAGAATGCTGGTCGTCGAATCTGAAAACCATGAAGTCGGAATTATCGAATACAGGTTCAAAAGAGTTATTGCAATCCCGAATGAAGTACTGAAGATAATCGACATCTTCCAGAAAAAAATCGCTCAGAACGACATAATCCGCATCGATACTCCTCATGTAGCGAATGAGTTCAAGATAGGGGTGCGCCGGATGGTAAACCGAGGCTTTTCTATCTGTGAAGAACGCGAGGACGCGTGGTTTTCTGAAAATAAAAACGTCCTCCTTTTCGGTATGCTCTCTGATGAAATCGAAAAGTTCAACGGTATGCGTGACTGCGATTCCTTCCTGTATAGGACCGAAATTAATGGTGGTGTATTTGGCGAAAAGGGAAGCGAAGAAGCATAGAATAATCGTCCAGCCTGTAAGTTTAAGCAGATGTTTTCTTTTCACGAAAAAACGATGGAGAGCGATAAAGGCATAGAAAAGAAAAAGGATATAAAGGGGGAACAGGTAACGTTTCACGGAAAAGGGCCAGACGAATATGACGGCGAGATAGACCATGACGAAGAATTCAAGTACGGAGCAGTTTTTCCTGATTTTTGTGATGAATCCGGCGCATGCGAGAGCTGCTGAGACCAGGAAGAGTAGAAAGTGCAGAAGCGAGTCGTATCCGTTATCCCAGAGGAGCGACAGATCGATGATATAGTCCCAGACATTGTTGCAGAGCAGGCTGATGTCTGAGGTAAGATTCCGCAAGTAATCGGTTTGACCGCCCAGGACCAATTGCTGACAGAGTATCAGAGCGAACCCCACTGACAGGGCTATGAGGTTGAAAGGGGTGAGTTTTTTATTTTTAATAAGGCGACAGGCGATCATGGATGGAAGAATGACGATGCCGATTGTCCGTGTTCCGTAGGCCAGCCAGGCGAGAAGACCGGTAAAGACGGCATGGAAGCGGTGCGGGAGGGGAAAGCCGGCTGTTTTGGGTTCCTTCATGACGGCAAAAAGCGCTGCAAATGCGAAAAAAAGGAAAGGAAAGTCCGACAAAATGAGGTCTTTGTGAGTCCAGAACAGGGGATGAAGGCCGATAAGGAGGAGCAGCAGCAGAGAATAAATGTAAGGCAAGGTTTCCGAGAATACGAAATAGATTATCAGTAGAGCCAGAATGAATGTCGTTATAACCTGACATTTCATAAGAAGCATATTAAGTCCGAAAAACTTAATGATCGGGGCGAGTATGCAGGGAAACACGGGCGGATAAGAAACCGGTCCCAGTTTGGGATAATTCGGATTAAAAATGTATCCGGTTTCTCCGTAAGGCCGGCCTTCGATTATGTTTACGGCATGCGCCAGATAACCGCTGAAATCGCCTCCCCAGTATTGCCCTTGCCTGATCGTGAGGATATAGAAAAAAGCGATGGAGATGAGAACAGCGATCAATCCGATTGATTTTCGAGTTTTTTCTTTCATGATTCGAGAGCTGTCGGCAAGAGTTAACGGAAAATCTGTCTGCATTATAATTGAATCAGACAGAAATGGCCGGCTCTTTTTCAAAAAATTGTTTGTATGAGAAAGCCGGGTTGGAACTTTATTTTCTAATTGTAATTCGCTCAATTCAATTCTTTGATTTCTCTGATTTTTCATGTATAATGATAGACGTCTCATCAGAGAAAACCGGCTTTCAACAACTTTTGAAATACCGGGGTCATTTATTCGGCGAATTCCCTGACCAGGATGCGAGGAAACGTATGCAGCAATAACGACGGCAACGGCTTTGAAGTCTACAGTGAGAGTTACGGTTCATCCTATTCGGTGGACATTGAAATAGGCAACTGCGAATTCAACTCCAACAACAACAACAACAACGGCGTTTATCTTTCTCTGCTGCCGCCCGTAACGGTATTCTGTTCAAACAGTTCATTTCATCACAACTGGGATATGGGGATTCACCAGAAAAACGGAAAAGGCACATACATTCAGAACGACGTTTACTGGAATGCTGATTACGGGGTATATTTTACGGAAAGCGTAGGAGTCAACAGATTCTACTACGGCAACATATATTCCAACGACACGTATGAAATGTATAACGATACGGGTTATGCAGCGGACGCTCGTAACTGCTGGTGGGGAGATTTGACCGCAGCGCAGATGAATGCCTGGGGTTACTCGGCCGACATATGGCTTTTATATGACGTTCATGATTATTACGGATCGGGCATGATTGATTACAGGGGCTGGAAAACAACCCCCGTCGATACTTCCGGGGACCCCGTATCGTATATTATCGATCCGATGGACGGGACGGTTATGCCTCCGGGAGATTTTACGGTTACGGGCGTAGCGTGCGCCTATCCGGGGATATTCAGAGTGGACATGAGTACCGATGGAGGCTCAAACTGGCTTCCGGCCGTCGGCAAAGAAACCTGGACCTGGGATTGGACTCCGTTAACGGGGGGAACCTATAATCTTGTTTCCAGATCAGAGGATAATGACGGAAATGTAGAAATACCAGGTTCCGGTGTCGACGTGACTATTGATGAAGGCTTGATCCATTCCTGGGGGACCCTGTATGAAGATGAAACCTGGAGCGGGATAGTATCGGTAACCGGCGATGTTGAGGTTCCCGAAGGCTTGACTCTGACCATTTTGCCGGGAACATACGTTATCTTTGCGGCCTTGAGGGATGATTCCATATCGGGAGCGGATACTTCGCGTTGCGAGATCATCGTGCGAGGCGCGCTTATTGCGGACGGCGAACCGGCCGACGTGATTACATTCACCAGCGATGAAGTATTTCCTGACCCCAAGGATTATTACGGCATTCGTTTCATTAACGCGGACGACGATATCTCGCTGCTGGATCATTGCGATATTCAGTACGGTCATATTGGCATCGCCCTCAGTTCAACATCTCCGCACATCTCCAACTGCAGGATAGGCAATCACTGGCACAGAGGCATTTCAGGAACTCCGTCCGCTCACGAACTTGTCATTGAAACCAGTGAAATTTTTCAATGCGGCTCCAACTCCGACGGACACGGCGTTTACATTAAATGTTCTGCGGATGCGAGTCTCCAATTCAACGGCAACCATTCGCATCATAACTACGCTAAAGGCGTTTACTTCGATAATTATTTCATAAGCAATCCGATTCTTACGATAAACGACGGCACGTTCAATGAAAACGGAGACGACGGCGTTTACGTCAAACACATGTATACTTCGAATGGAACGCTGAATTTCCAGGGTAATGAATCATACAACAACGACAACGACGGACTGGAAATTTACTGCGACAGTTACGGTTCATCTTACGCGCTGAATTTTTCCTTTCAGGATTGCCGGTTCGATCTGAACGGAAACCACGGAATGAACGTGGTGGGAAAGACTTCGACCACATTGAACTGCATGAACAGTCAGTTCATTCATAATGAAGAATACGGCATATATTTCAGCGGCGGACTGGCGACTTTCTCCTATAATGAAATCGCTGATAATGAAGATTACGGCGTGCGCTTCCACAATACGCAGGGAATAACCATGTTCGATCAAAACAGTCTTTACGCCAATGATACGTATGAAATGTACAATGATTCTTCCTATGCGGTTTCCGCCCAAAGCTGCTGGTGGGGGATTGAGGCGACGGCTGAAATGGATGCCTACGGTTATCCGTATAACATAACGAAAATCTATGACATCCACGATAATTCATCGAAAGGGCAAGTCGATTACAGAAATTGGCAATCCGAAGTGTTGCCCACGATTACAGCCACTGCAGGACCGTCTTTCACTCCCGGTCCGCCGACTGAAACGCCCACCACAGCGCCGACAGGTCCTCCGCCCACATCGACTCCGATTACGCCGACGAACACGCCTGAACCGACCGCCACCATTACCCCGACCCTCGTCTGCCTGAACGACGGTGATGTAGACGACAACGGCAGACTGACTCCCAGAGATTCCAAATTAGCTTTCGACATATATCTGGACATTTTTACCGATCCTACACATGATGAATGGTGTTCCGCAGACTGCAACGACAGCGGCGGCGTTACACCCGATGATGTCCAATGCATTTTCCAGCATTACCTGCAGATGGGCTGCGATTGCGTTGACCCAATCGAAAAATTCAATCTTTTTAACCGGTCATTCAAAACTAATCGCTCCCCTGATCTGATCAATTTCCTGATGGAGCCTTCAAGCCTGCATAATTCAGCCCCCCGCATTTCCTCCCGGGACGCTGCGCTGGAGTTGCAAACATCCTCGGACGGGAAAATCAAAATGGCGATCCACTATGATAAAACTTCCAAAACGCTGATGCTTACCCTAAGTATCCATCCCTATCGAAATGCCGTTCAGGCCTGGGGATTCAACCTGCAATACCAGGAGAGGATTCTTGGATTCAAACGCGCTTCATTTTCTGACGGTCTTTCCGACTGGATGTTTAAAGGTGTCGAGAGATTCGATTCTGCCATCGTTGCGGGCGCATTCAGTTCTCATCTATGTATACCCGCGGATTCGGAAACGGAAGCGCTTACCTTTTTCTTCGAGTTGAAACCGAATCGTGAAATATTGGAAGACGACTATATTTTACGACTTACAGATTTTGTGGATGACATCAAACATTTCAATGCGGTTTTCGCCTCTTCAGAAAAACTCAATTATTCTGCAATCGCTGATAACCATCAGTTACGCGACTGATCCTCCGGAAGGTGGTGCATTTAATGAAATTACCAAGGTTTTACTCGTCGGCGGCATCGCTTTTCTTAGTCTCACTCCTGATTAGTTACGGTACAATCGCCTTCTTTCCTGAAACATGGGCGATCACCCGGCAAAACGACGTTATATGGGCGGAAAACAGCACGGGGTGTTCGGGAGCCGTTGTCTCAATTCCGGTCATGATTGAAAATTCCGACACGGAAGTTGCCGCTTTCGGATTCGATCTGCATTATTGCCCTGATATGCTGGAATTCGTCTCGTGCACCAACGGCCAATTGACCGCAGGCTGGTACTTTCTGGAGTGTAATGAATGGGAAGCCGGAATTGTGAGAGCCGGGGGTTTCAGCATGACACCCATTCCGACGGGAAGTAACGGCAGCATAGTGGTTTTACGTTTTTCCGTCACTTGCGAAAATTGCGATCTATACGACGAATGCATAACAAACATGACGAATCTTGAAGATGATCTGATCGGTTGGACGACTTTACCCGGAACATTTACATATTATTGCGATCCGACATTTACGCCTACTGCAACACGATCGCCTACTCCCACTCCCACCCCCACGCACACCCCTTTGAGCGACGTCATACAGGTTGAAAATTCTTCCGGGTGCTTCGACGAAATGATCGAAATTCCCGTAAACGTTTCTAATCCTAACAGCAGCCTGGTCAGCTTCGGTTTCGAATTGTCCTATTCAACCGATATGCTGGAATATAAATCTTGCGCCGCAGGGAATCTGACCGCCGGCTGGCCTTATCTGGACTGCAATGAAATCACGCCAGGAACTATCGTCGCAGGCGGCTTCGGTGAAACGCCCATTCCTCCAGGAAATAACGGAAGCATAGTAATACTGCAGTTCAACATAATCTGCGAAACGTGTGAAAACGACGACCTATCCTCCCTGACGCTTTCCGACCTGGTGGATGATGTGACTGATTGGGTTCCCTTGCCCGGAACATTCACCTATTACTGCGCCCCTACGCCTACTTTCACGCCTTCACCTCCTCCGACTTATACTCCCATTCCAACGGACGACTATTTGTGGGCAGATGAAATATCAGGCTACGCAGGCGAAGCGCTCCAGGCCGCCGTCTCCATTTCCAACCCTGATACGCCGCTTTCTTCTTTCGGATTCGAACTCAATTACGATCCCGATATGCTGAATTTTCTCTCATGCGATCCGGGCCTTCTGACTGCCGACTGGCCCTACCTGAATTGCAACCAAATTACGCCGGGCCATATCATAATCGGAGGATTCAATTCAGAACCTCTGCCTGCCGGACAATCAGACAGCATCATTCTGCTTAACTTTCAAGTCGTATGCGAAAGTTGCTTTCACGGTGATCAATGCCCCCTGGCCTTTGACGATATGGTCGATGACATCGCTCACTGGGATGCGCAAAACGGAAAGTTCACCTTCCTGCAGGTTTTCACAGTACCTGCCTTTAGCATATTCGGCGCACTCTCAGCCCTCTTCTTTCTATCACGGGCTTTAAGAAAAAAAGTGGGAGGTTAACGGAGCCGAACGTCCTCAGTATAAGAATAAAAGGGGCTGATCAAATAAAGGCGCTGCTTTTTCAAACCGTTTGTCTGCGCTTGCTCTTACTGCCCCGTCTCTTCACCTGTCTGACGCGCCAATTGCTCCTTGTACCATTTTTTCGAGCCGAACCATTTCCTTTCTCTTTTATCGCCTTCCAGAAGCACGCTCACCGTAAATCCTTTTCTTTTAGCGAAAAGCACGCCTTCTCTGCTGTTTTTGCACAATTTCAACCTGGCCAGCAGCTCCAGTCCCTGGCCGGAAACTTCCAGGTTTTCGGCCTCAACGCAATTGTTTTTTGCTCTTATATCGGCTGTAGCGGTAATATTTTTCGTCTCGAACAAACTGCCGAAGTATTTCCATAATTGTCGTTTCTCAGCGAATACAGCTACAACAGGTCTTGTATCCTGAAATTCAGCGGAAATGCCCGCTCGCATCGAAACAGGCTTCGACCAGTTCAATTCGCCTCTCATAATGCTTATTTTTCCCCACCAGTCACTATCCTTGTATTTATCGGGTCGATCTTCATCGTATAACTTTATGCTCTGTAATTGCACTTCTGAACCGTC
The DNA here is from genome assembly GCA_964619725.1 of uncultured bacterium. GTDB lineage: Bacteria > CSSED10-310 > CAZUFC01 > CAZUFC01 > CAZUFC01 > CAZUFC01. Next base: position 21,754 of record CAZUFC010000015.1, read on the forward strand.
CAGATCAAAACGCTTGCCTTTCAGTTCGTCTGACCGGACCTTTGTCTTCACGGTTACCAGTCCCTTGAATCTCAAACCGCCGAACTGTATTTCCATATCTTCGCCCTTCAGATTTATTTGACCGCTTCCCTCGTCCTTCAAAGAAGAAAAATCCAAACGGCTGTTGATCGTCCCGTAACCTCCTAAAATTGAGAGGTCTTCAAGCTGCCCCATGTAGCTGTTGTAAATCGTTAAATCAGGAACCCTGGATTCAGGGATTTCCACGTACCCGCTTAATCCTTCAAAGGGCGGAGTCAGATTGTTCGACGGGGTTACCGCATGCAGATGAAAACCTGAGCCAAAAATGTAAGGTTCCGGCTGATTTTTCATTTTTACCTGGAAATCATTAAAATTTACATCAACCGTACTTTGGAATTGTCCTTCTTTTTCAGTAACCGACGCTTTTATGTGAGCTTCTCCAGAAGCGCTGTAATCAAGCACATCCACGGCAATATCATCAGCGTCCGCCGTTAACTGGGAACCCTCTTTCAATCTTCCCCAGTCCAGAGTCAGGTCAAATTCCATATTTCCGCTGCCTTGCAGGATAATCCACGGCGTCTTCTGAAAGTAATAGTTGAGGAATTCCAGGCCGGCGGCGCTGGTTTCTCCTTTCAAACGGCCCGAAAAAAATTGCAGCGCCGATAAGTCTTTATGTTCGACCGGCGAAAACGCCTTGCTTTTAAATTCAAGTTCTACATTGCTATAACCGGCCAAGCGCCTTTTACCGTCACGAATATCGCCGGAATTCGTCTGAAAACCGGCCTTGTTGATTTTCATGTATTCTTTTCCCCGAAACCGTCCGTCCAGTTCAACCTGTCCTGAACCCGCAACAACATATTGCAAAATGGATATCTGTTCGACTTTATCCGCTTTGGCATCCCTGAATTCCAGAATCCAGCGGCCCTTTTTACGCTTTTCCCCGGCCTGCTCATCCTTCTTTATTTTCAGCATGGAAAATTTCAACCCGCTTCCTCTCAATCCGCCGACAGAGAATTTCTTTCCGATAAGGTATAATAAATTAATGGTTCCCTTTCCCTCATCAAGTTCCACTTTCCAGTCGAATTTTCTGCCGCTCCTTTCTATCACCAGGTCTTTCACCGACAGGCGTCCCGGCAGAAAACTCTGACCCTGCGACCAGGAAACCTTCAGCTTTTCAGGCCGGAGATTCATAAGGTCATGACCGATTTCAGTATTAAAAAAAATCTGAGCGGCGCCGATGTAAGCCAATTCCAGCAGAATACATAATACGACAAGTCTGATTATCCATTTAACTATTTTTTTCATGGAAATCCTTTATGTTTCGGGTGCATAATTAAATGGGGTAACTTTTAAGTTTTGATGAGTAAATCATGATATGGCCGCAGTAATTGCTGCGGTTGAGTCTTCCTCATGCATTAAAAGCAGGTATAATCCGAAACCCAATAATATCGGCAGTTTTTCATCGCCCTGCATTCTGGGGTCAATGTCGGCCGTCGCCTGATTTTTAAAAATGTCCTTGAATTTCCGATCTTTTATGCCGGGGTTGAACCTGAGCAGCGTCTGAGCCTCGGCATCGTTGAATCCCCAGGCTGTACCCCAGAAATTGGAAGGTTTCCAGGCGTACGAACGTCCATCCTTAAACGTCAATACTCCATGCCCCCATAGATTGGATTTATACTCAGCCAGGTTCTCTTCCAAGCCTTCTGAACGGATTGTAATTCGCGGATTCATGAAACCGATGCGCTTGAAAGTCCAATTCCCGTATGCCGATTCCGTCAACGCCAGGGTCCCTGAACTGGAACGGAACGACAACTTACCGAGCAAAGCGTCGTTCGCCCATAGTTCAAACTTCCGTTCGCCGCTTTTCGGCTGAAGCCATTCCGCCTGCGGCGCCTCAATTTTACTCAATTGCGTCATCAATATCGCTCCCTTCGCGATTTTTTCTCATAAAATATCATGAGTTTTTAAGCTCTTTAACCCCCTTTAAAGTCTTGCAAAAAATCTTTCCAGGCTTTCCAGTATTCAGCGCCTCCGACCAGATACGTATCGTTATGCCCGGCGCGTTCAATTTCATAGTAAGTTTTCGGCTCAGGCGCCAGACTGAACAATTTTTTTCCATGCTCCACCGGAACGATTTCATCTTTGTTTCCATGAATAATGAGCAGGGGCACATCGATTTGGTCTATCTTCCGTTCATTGTCGAATTTTTGCCTGATCAGCCTGGATATCCCGGGAATGATGGGAAATATCTCGGAAGCCATCTTCATGGTTGAAAGAAACGCAGATTCCATCACCAAGGCGCCGCCCTTAACATGCAATGACGTCTCCAATGCCACGGCTGCGCCCAATGAACGACCGAAGAACACTATCTCCTGCGATTTTACCTTCTTCTGTTCTTTCAAATACTGACAGGCGCCTCGTCCCGTTTCATAGCAGACTTTCTCATTCGGCCGTCCCCCGCTTTTGCCGTAACCCGGATAATCCATCATTAAAAGTCCTTGAACAGAAGCATCCAAATTCAACATCATGCCGGCGAAATCGAGGCGATGAGCGATGTGACCCGCATTTCCGTGAAAAAATACAATTACCGCACCCTGCTCCCTCTTTGGAAACCACCACCCATGCACATCGAATCCCGATTCTATATGGTAAACGGCATCCTCATACTTCAGCCCGTAAACTGAAGGCTCCATCCATTCAACAGGATGACGCACCGGGTAAAAAATCATGGAACTTTCAAAAAAAGCCATAGCCGCCCCCACTGCAATTAATGCCGATATTATTATTAATACTGCCGTTATCCGTCGTCTGCTCATCCATTTTGCTCCCGTTTTCACTTCCTCTCCTTCTCATTTCCCGGCATCTCCATAAATTCCTGCCCCTCAATCATAAAACCCGCATTTCCCGAACTTATATCCGTCATTCTCTCCTTCAACCATTCGCGGTCTTCAAACGGACACATAACAGTAAATTCTACGATATCTGAATAATTAATTTTCGTTATCGTTATTTTTTCGCTTTCTTCTAAAAGATGTCGCGTCGATCCAAGTAAAGGATATTGAACTCGAATTCTGATACGGAAAAACAATCCCATAGATATTATCCCGGCATCACTGACGGCGGCCGAAGCCGCTCTGGTATAAGCTCTCACCAGGCCGCCCGTCCCCAGTCTGATTCCACCGAAATATCGCGTCACAACTACAACAATATCCCTTAATTCCTCTTTTTGAATCATCTGCAATACAGGTTTTCCAGCCGTTCCCGAAGGCTCGCCGTCGTCGCTGAATCTCCGCTGCTCTCCTCTGTCTCCGCAAATATACGCAAATGCATTGTGGTTCGCATCCCTGTGCTCATTCCGCACTTCATTGATGAATTGCCCGGCGCTTTCCTCCGTATCAATCCGTTTCGCATGTCCTATAAATCTGGACTTCCTCTCCGTTAACTCTCCCTTTCCCTGCCCTCTTATCGTACGAAACCTTTTCCTCATATCTTACCCTACTTGAACGCCGTCACTTCCTTCTTATTGAGCGATTTACTTCCATAAGCCGAATACCCTTTTTTGGCGATGATCAAAATACTCAGGTTTGCGGAAACGATTGGAAAAATTTCTCAACCAGACTTTATTTCCAAGGCATCATACTTCCCGTTACCGGAAAAAAACCCGATGAATCCACAACAATGCGAATCACGACAACCGACAGTCCTTATCGTAATTGCTGCCGGTCAGAAAATCAACTCACCCGTCAAACGGCCCATTCTCCATTCAATTTTCGGCATTGAACAAAGGAGCACTTTCACCGGTTGTGATTTGCACAGTCTTGACTGTCGAACGATGCAGAAAAACTGAGATAAAAGGGAATGATCAGATGAAAGAGCCTCAGCAACGCCCTGATCCTGCGCATGTTTGATGAATTTTGGCGATGAGCTATTTTTTTCTTCTGATTTTTACTTTAATGGGCGTCAAATTCATTCGATTCGACATCAGGAAGACGGATAAAGCAAGCAGCAAAATACCCAGCGCCCATGCATCCGCAACGGGAACTTCCGACGACGGCGTATTGGAAGGCCGGGGAGAATTTGTAGCGGTGTTTTGAACGCCGGTCGGCGTCAGAGTAGCGACCGGAGTTTCGGTCGGAGCCGGAGTCGGAGTGTCGACACCGCCTGATATGACGAAGCTGAACGGATCGCTCATCGCAGTTTCCTGTTCCCTGGAGCGGAGACTCACGTTATCCGTTCCATAGACGTAGGTCGTCATGTATTGCAGGCCGTCATAAACTTCAAAGTAATATTCCACGAGAGTTCCTGCAGGCAGAGCGAGAGGGATCACAAAGTAATAATATTCATTACTGTTCCACTCATCCAGGTAATACAGAATGCCTGAATTCCATTCTTCATCGCCCGGAGTGCGCTTATAGTAAGCCTTGCCTCCTGTCATTACATAGAGGGGATTACCGCCCACTATAATCGCACACGTCGCATCTTCCTCACCGGGAAAAGCCGGAACCCTCATTGAATCAAAAGGCGTAGGCTCGGGAATTAATGGGATGTGCCAGACGTTCATCAAAAAGGGATCAGGCGTGAATGTTACCGTCGGCGTATTCGTCGGCGTCGGCGTCTCGGTAATCACTGGCGTTTCCGTCGGACTTTGAAAAGGCGTAGGAGTCGGAGTCGGCGTCGCTATCCGGTAAAGCAGATAAATAATCTCATTCTCTGCCAGCTCCTGCGCATCCGCTATTCCATCCCCGTCTTCGTCGTCCGTATAAGCGCCCAAAACGGGTCCGTTCAATATCGTCCTATCGTCGTTTCCCAATACGATTCCATGTTCGCACATGATAGGTATGATCGTATAACCCGCTATACCCGTACTGGAAGGAAGAGGATTGAATTTTGATGCATCGAAATATCCGAAATCTTCCCACGTGGTGAAATTAGGCACACTATTTGGAAAAGTGAAAACCTCGTGCGTCTGCTCCCAGCGATATATTACCTGCGGAGTAGTGAAATACCCGCAATAATCCACTCCCAGCGCAGCCCATAAATCTTCGTAGTAATATTGCAGAAAAATACCCCAATAACTGACGATCAGAGAACCCCCGCTTTCAATATATTCAATTAAAGGGGGCACAGATTCCCGAAGGTATTCGTCATACTTGTGAATAATTACCAGGTCCCATTCCATTTCAAGTTTTTCGGCTAATTCCTCGTCGCTGGATGCCGTTTCGTAAGGAATTCCCAAAGCATTCAAAGCCGCTTCAAAATGGGGAGGACTTTGATTGCCCGGCGCTCCGCCTCTCACTTCCCTGAGAAGAACAGAATAAGCGTGGCTTGCGCTCCCCGACAATATAACGCTTAAAAAAATCAAAAAGAGGCACATTTTAATTTTCATTTTTCAGCTCCGTTTGTTATCCAGGCTTTAAAGAGTCAAAACCCAATTATCAATATAAGCAAATCCATGCTATTGTCAAATAATCCAATATCAGAATTTCATGCGTAAAACGAATTCGAATTCACGGGGCATAAAAGCGTATTGGGTGAAAGGACAAGTCGAATAAGAACTTCTTCCGTCACAAGGATAAAACGAATTTCCCTCTTCATTAAGCGCATTGTACAGATGAAGGCCCGTCCATAATTCCAGACCGAATTTTAATGGCCATTTTTTATTCAGATTGACCTCCAACATGTTTAATTCCGGGGCTTCGATCTGCTCAGTCCCGGCCGGTCCGCCTTCAGGATCAGCGATCCTGGTTCCCTTTTCATGCACCCACATTATCGCAGCCTGCCCGCCCCCCCATGTCAGCCAATCGTATATCAACTGAGCGACGTATCTTTCTCCCGGATAGTTTTCGTATTGGACATCAACTTTTTTATAAGGAACGGCGCCTTCTGTCCAAAAGTCGTAGCGATGCGGAAATTCTTCGAAACTTTTCAACGGATTCCGGTAGGAACTGCCCTCTCCGTCAGCCCAGGCATAACCCGCCAGAAAACTGAAGTTTTTCCAGGTTCCCGTGAGAGAGAATTCAGCTCCAAGGACCTCTTCTCGCCCTGAATTCTGAAATTGATAACTGCGTTGTTCGGGAATCAGAGCGACTTTTTCGGACAATATCAATCTGTCGTTATAAATTTTGTAAAAAAGATCAGCGAGAATGTTTATATTGGGTGTGAGAAACGCCCGGCATCCTGCTTCGTAAACGGCATTTTTTTGTATCAGCAGGTTGTCGTTTCCGCGTTGGCCGAACAGGTTGCCTGTTTGCCGGTTAGCGGGAGAAGCAGCCCAGGTTTCTGTGAGAGGTAATTGATGATGTTTACCGGCGTTGGCGAAAAGAATAACATTCCTGACAGGTTCGTAGGTAATTGCCAGATCGACGCTCAGCGCTGTACGAGTATTAAGGGGACTGAACCAGAGCCATCTGAGACCGGGTTGGAAGGTCAACTTCGACATAGCCAGCCATTTATCCTGGATGAACAGTGAACCGGCATACCACTGTTCATCATAAGTCCAGACAGCATTCCATTCCTCTTTTCCATCGTCGGGCCAGGTTTCCTCATCACCGACATAGGCTTTGATCGAATCCACATTAATAACGGATGCGTCAAACCCTAATTCCAACTCATTATCCAGAATGGACATCCAGATTATACCAGCTCTTATGCTCACCGCTTTTTCTTCCGCTTCGTCATAATAGGGAAAATAATCAGCCTCTGAATTTTCAGGGTCCGTATAACGTTCGGGAGTCAGTATCTCGTCAGAATCGCTTCCTGCAGCGCCTGTTTTATAATTGCTGTGGGAATATCGGACGATCCATGTCATAAACCTGTCGGGCGAGAACCTGTGATCAAATTTAACGTCCGTCATAAGGAATTTGCGGTTTTTCCGCATCGGCATATAATTCTGCAACAAGTAAAAATTTTCGTTGCGTTTCAAATAGTCGTCATAGATGAATTCAAGCGAAACCTCATTCCCCGGCGCCGGCATAATGGAAGTCCCTATCCAGTACCCGTTTTTCTGAGCGTACTTTTCATTGAGGAAAGGAGAAAATTTTTCCGCCTGATCTCTCGCCAGATAGCCGGCGAAGAACCAGTCATACATGCCGGATTCTCCGCCGAATGACCATAGTAAATTCCTTTTTTGAGCAGGTCCGGCATCACGGTCTGCAGACGCTGCTGCCTGACTCTGAGTTTCTTCATCGAAAAACCCGTCATATCGCTCATCCGTCCATTCCTGTTCGCCGCCGACGATTCCTCTGAATTCCAGGTCCCCGAAAAAAGCAACCAGTCCGCGGCCGCTCCTGGGCGCCATAATAACTGTCCCTCCCAAACCTGAAGGCGTCTGCATGCCGAAAGAGGAAGGAATGAACCGGAATATTTTCATCACGGTCCACACAGGAAAATCTAATGCAGGATAACCGTCTAAAGCTCTATTCAAGGATAATCCGTCTTTAACGTAATTTATTTCGGCAGGTCTTGAAAAACGGCATTGTACAGCGCCGCGTTGATCAAAAACAGCCCCCGGATATAAACTTAACGCACGGAACATGGAACGGGAGAAAAATGCGTTGTTCTGCAAATCCTTTTTTATGAATTCCGATATGCCCCATACTCCCTGATAAGAAACGGATTTCCGGTCAACCGCCTTTTCTTTCTCGTATATTTCCGGTATCAGGACGAAATCTATTACTGAAGACCGGCCGATGATTATTTCGACGCTTTCACGCTTTACAGGTACAAATCCCTCCCGCCTGGCGGTTATATCATACTTACCGGGCAATAAAGGCGCCAGACAATAACGCCCCAGGTCGTCCGTTGTCGCTTTTAATGATAAATTCTGCTCTTCTTTGCCGAATACCAATACTTCTACGTTCTCCAGCGGCGCACCCGTATCGTCATTGACCGTCCCGCGCAGGAGACCGGATGGATGAGCATAAACAGCATGATGGACAAGAAAAATGTTTACGACAAGAAGGAGTGGAATTGAACCTGTGAAAGTTAATCTGTGACGCATTACCTGGAGTTAAAACCGGAAAAACAGACTGGCTGCGAATTTCCTGGGGCTTCCCGTATTGCCGGAGAATGGCTGCGGTTTCGCATCTCCGGTCAGGAGATTGACTTCTCTGATGTTTTCATGATCGAAAATATTGATTATCCGGAAATCAAACGTAATCTGCAACCAGTTAAAATAATTCAAATCCTTTGATAGAATCAGATTCACTTCATTCCATGGCGGATACCTTCGTGAATTTTTCGGCGGTTCGCCGGCTTCCTGCATCTGTTCCGAAGCCCCCTCTGTTCGAGCTATCGGCGTAAAAGGATACCCCGTGTGAAAATCCCAGGACAGATTGGCTCCGAATCCTCCCAGATGTGTCGTATAATAATCCAGGATCAACTTTAAGGCATGCCGGACATCGGAATCAAGATAATAAGTCCGCGGAACTTCCAGATACAGCTTATCGACCCAGTCAGGCTTAATCGAACGCATTGCCTTTGCTTCAGCGAAAAGGTATTCGGCCAGACCGGAAAATTCCTTTCCGAATCTTTTTTTGAGGTGAGTCTTTACCCCCCAGATTCTGCCGTCACCTCCGTTCCAGAATACATACCTTTTCGTCAGCGGGTCCTCGTCGTCCGACCAGATGTCATAACTGACGATTACGTCGTCCAAAGATTTATAGAATGCCTTCACTCCGATTCGATAGTCATTGAAGAAGTTCTGGTCGACTCCGAATTCATAATGCCGGGAATATTGAGGCGATACCGAATCATCCTCAATCATATACCATTTTTCTGCCGTTTTCTCATTCATCGGCTCCATATGAACAGTCGAAGGCGAAGGCGGCGCCACGCTTAATTTAAACATCGCCATTACGATGAGATTCTCAACCGGAGAATAGGAAAGCGAAAACCCCGGCAAAATGAACTGCTTGTTTTCCTTTCGCAGATAACTGAAATACCGCCAATTCAAATAAGGTTCCAGAAACAGCCTATCCGAAGCCTCCCATTGATCCTTTATGTACAAACGGTTCTCTGTATACTCGGACTCGCTCCGCCAACCTATATTGCCCCCCTCCGGCCATTCCGCAGGCTCTTTTACAAGACCTTCATCACGTTCAAAAACAGAATTCCTGACCTCGAAACCCGCCTTTATCTGATGTTCCTGAAAATACTCCTTGATTACTTCCCCGTTTATCTTGAACAACTGCTCTTCAAAATCTTTATACCCCTTGAAATCATTCTCCTGATAATCCTCGGGGGCCTTCATATCATAGGAACCCTCCTGCTCCCTGGCGGCCATCTTGTACTCCTTTGCTTCATAACTCGAAGAAATCATCATCCAGGACGACGATGAAAAACTGTGATCGAACTGCGCCAGGAACCCTCTGTCGAAATCATCCTCTGAAGCCCCTCCGTTGACTTTCGGATCATAGTACTCGTAGTAATAATCCGTCTGAAACTGATCTCTGTTGAATCGACCGGCCAGATTGAATCCATACTTATCCGACGGTCGAATCGATACCCGAAACATGTGATCGTTAGATAATAAATATTCGGGATTGATGAAACCGGAATCGTTCGTGTCGCTCGTCATTAAATTGCCTAATATAAGCCAGTCGCCCAGATTCCCCATTCCACCGCCGAAAAGCCAACCGTAACTGCTCTCAGTGAAAATCCGGTTTTCCTTCTCTATTCCGCCTCGCCCTCCCTGAATGCTTATTCTTCCGAAAAACGGGTCTTCACGAAACCTCCCCGTTAAATTCAACTCGAAAAGCTTCTGAAAAAATTCGTCTTCCTTGCCTTCATCCAGAGGATTCTTCTCATTGGCGCCGTCAGAAAAAGCATCAAATCGAGAATAATCAAAATCGGCGAGAACCGAACTTGAAATCACGAATAATAACAAAAAGGAAATTATGGGCAGCTTTCTCATCTTTGGGCCTCCCTGGGAAAAGGGATTCTATTACCATATTTCTATATTATATTCTCCGCTTTTTTTCAAGTCATTCCGTCCTTCAGGCATTTTCCCTGAAAAAAAAGTAAACATGACCGGGTGCGCGACAAGTGTAAATTCCCTTGAAATCACGCAAAAGACTCGACTCCCACTAACCCTGTTACACCTCTTAAAGTCATAATTTTCCGGAAGAATTTCCGCGGTTTTCATTTCTTTTCCTCGCGGCGCGGCAAAATCAAAAATTCTGCCTGATGGAAAACTGATAGATAACGTCGTTTTCAAGATCGGTCATGTTTTTGATTTTCCGTGCGAAATCGAAATGCAATTCCAATCCGAAGATATAGAATTTAATGCCGAGTCCCAAACTTCCCTTGACTGTGCCTTCCTCCTTGCGGCCGTTGACATTTTTTTCTTTGAAATGGACATCATCCCAGTCGTCCCAGGCTGCGCCGTAATCCAGGAAGATGACGCCTCTTATGCCGCTGAATGTAAGGCCTCCTGCAAAGTTAATATGATTGATGAGAGGAAATCGCAGTTCGACATTCATAAGGCCGACTCTGGTTCCAAAAAATTCAGCGTATTCGTAACCTCTAAGCAGATTGAGCGATTCGCCCATGTAGATCAGTCCTGCGACTCCGCCTAAAAAGAAAAAATCGGGATTCTCGCCGTCGCTCCTTTTATGCAGTAATCTTGCTGCAATGAGCGAGCGTTTCGTCAGCTTTATGTATTGCCTGAAGTCGAAGGTTTTTATATCGAAATCAACGATCTGATCGTTGAAACGCAAGGGATAAGCATAACTGAGGAAGTATCTCCGGCCTGCGGAAGGACCGAACGGCGCCCATAAAACGCTGTCCGCGACAAAAGTGGTCGTAAACAGGGAAACCTGGATAACCGGATCATAATAGGTTAATTCTGCCGTATCATCGTCCTGTTCATAAAATGAATAACTGAACTCGATTCGTCTGAAAAGATCGAACGGCCAGGAAAAAAGCGCGGCCCCTCCCGTCACGTTCCTGGTATAACGCTTGCCGTCATAGTAGTAATAATCGGAATATCTGAACCCCTGAAGCCCGACGTCCCATCGTTTGCGGAGGTAGAAATACTGAGTAAAAATGCTCGATTGATTCGTCACTCTCCCCCCGGAAAAGATCAGCCGGTGGTGTCCGAGCATGTCCGAAAAAATGACCGCTCCATCCGCAAAAAGAACTCCGTCAGAAGTATACCCGATACCCGCCTGATAGAAATCGGGCAAGAGAGTAAAACCGGGATTTTTATCCCCCAGTTGGGAACTTTCCGGGGTGTATGCCGGCCATTTTTTTTCTTTTTCCTCAACATAGTCCGGCAAACCGTAAAATTCCGCCTTCGAATCGGATTGCATGTTCAGAGGATTTCGATCTGCATCTATTCTACATATTTTTTGCGCGCCGTGTTCGAAACTGGAGAATGCAATTTCCTTATCGTCCGGCGAAAAAGCGGGGGCAAAATTTCCGCCGAATACATTAGTCAGCCGCCTTATCTTTCCTGTATCCATATCGTAAATATACAGGTCGTTAATAAGCTGATTGCGATCAGAAACGAATGCGATCATTTTTCCGTCAGAAGAAAAGGAAGGTTCAATGTCATTCCCCTTATCGTCTGTCAGCATTCGCTCCTCAGACTCACGGTCAAGAGGATGCATCACCAGTGAAGAAAAGCGCCCTCTTTCCGAACTGAAAACGATGGAATCGCCTGCAGGCGACCAGGCCGGCGTCTCGTCGTAATGCTCGTCGTTCGTCAAATTTATTATTTCTTCTGTCTCCAAATCCAGGATAAAAATATCTGATTGACCGTCCCCGTAAGCGGCAAATACCACTCTGTCGCCGTCGGGAGAAAAACACGGATTACTGACCTCATCGAGCGGCAAATCATAGCGCCTGTAATGCGACTTAGTTATTACGTCGAACAAATAAAGGCTGCTGGTGTTCTCTGAAAGACCGAAAAACGCCAGGTATTCGCCGGACGGCGACCAGGCCAGCGCCTTGCCGCTCGTTTCCATATAATGAAAATCCATACGATCGTATTCTCCGCATGTCAAACATATTTTTTCGGTATCTTCATCCCAGGAATCCAGAAATATCTCAAGCCTGTCCTTATGCTGCTGAATATACGCCGTTCCCTGACCTGCCGGCGCCCACACGGGAGACAGAGAGCTGTAAAAGGTCTTCGTAGAACCGAGGGTTTTGCCGTAATCCGATGGAAATTCTTTTTTGCTCTCTAATTCCGCATATTTTCGCCTTAAATATCTTAACCATTCCCTGTTCAGCTCCTCTGCTTCCTTGTCGAAGGTCTTCTCTACCGCATCCTTTAAAAATGTGTCTGATTTAAGTTTTTTTCTTAATTCCCAGAGGAAATCTCTGAAAGCTTTCATGCCGTATTCGTCGGCAATGTACTCGACGAGGGAGTGAGAAGCCTGATAACCCAGATATCCGCTGTAAAACTGTCCGAAGGATTGAGTCGTCACCAGCGGCGGAATAAGATCGTTCACCACGGCATCCCTCAAAATCATCAGTCCTACAGCGCTCCAATCCATTGCGATGTATTCCGCCAGCCCCTCCGCTATCCACAACGGTATCTTGGATAAATCCGTATAGCGCGACGCAATGAACAAATCAAATGTAAAACTGTGAGTCAACTCATGCGTGATTAATGATTTCAGATCATCCCTTTTACCGGAAATGGGAATGACGATGCGGTTTTTTATCGGTTCGGAGAATCCCGCTACCCCCCTGGGAATCATATCCAGGATGATGTTGGTCTGGCGAAAATGAGTTCTGTTCCGATAAAGAACCAGTGGAATTTTATCTTCCAGTACATGATTCAGGTCCCGGCTGAGCTTTAAATACGCCCTTTCCGCCATGGTTACCACTTCCATTACCGATTCTTTCTCAACCTCATAATAGTAAACCTCGTAGTGCTCGCTTTCATGCACGCGCCATTTGAACTGATCGTAATTGATCTTGTTTTTTCCAAAATACTGCGCGTGCACGGAAGAAATTCCCGCAAAAGATAAGCTGACGATTAAAAAAGCTGCCGTAATGATCGAGCTTCGCCGTTTTCGTGAGTCACATATTTTAAAAGCTTCATTGTTTCTGTCTCTCAAAATTTTTTCCTCACTTGTCGAGTTTATTATTTCAACAAATATCTCGTTTCCTCACGTTTTTTACCTGTAATCAGAGAAACGAATTCTTCAGCCTTCGGCTCGAAAATTTCAAAGAAATGATAAAGTTCCATGCGTCCTTCAAGATTCACATCCTGCTTCTCGGCCCTGTCCAGGACTATATTGTCGCTTTTTAAATCCACCAGGATCATCCTCAGGTCGTAATCATAATCGCTCATTTCCCTCTGAACCGTGATCTGCCTGGGATGATGATAATACGGGTCTTCGACCGTTTCCGTGACGAAACCCTGGAAAGTATAACCGTCGTATTTGATGTAACCCGTCACAATCAGGTCGCCCTTTATCAGAGACTGAAATTTTTCCCAGAAATCCGTATCATGAGTCTCCGGCCATTCCATCTGCGGCTTTTCTATAACCTTTTTTATCTCCTCCATATCCGCTACTTCTACTTCATCAAACTGATCGTCAGCTTCCACAATTCGGCGAACCAGATTCGTCATCTCTTCGCCGGCGTCAATGAATTCGCTCTCCCCATAAAAAGGAACAATCGTAATGCTTTCGATTTTCTCTCTGTCCACAGGCGATTTTTCTGCAGCCTCGTATCTTATTCGGACCCTGTTCGCGCATCCGCCGCAGAAAAGCAATCCGATCCCTATAAGAAATACAATCATAAACAGGTTCCGTTTCGCGCCGGGACATCGGCGCTGATCATATTTGAAAAAATTACAGGAAAAAATTAAATGGGTCATGAGTCTATTCCTCAAATTCATCTGCATCTGCCGGCTTTTTTTCTTTTGCTTCAAGAAGTATCTGAAGGTTCTTCAGGTTTTTCTTTAAAGTTCTGTTGCCTGGATCGATGCTCAACGCTTTATCGTAAAAAATTTTGGCGGATTCATAATTCCCCTTTTTTTCCATAATGATCGCCATATTGTTTAAGGCTTTGTAATTATCCGGGTCAACCTGCAGCATGCGATCCCACCAGTATGCCGACTCTTCCCAGTACCCTTTTTTGGCCAGTTTAACGGCGTGAGCGTTGATCTGGTTCATGCGTTTCTTTTTTGAGACGGTACCGCAGCCAGCGGCGGCGACGATAAGCGCCATGGCGAGGATAAAAAGAAATTTACCGCTTCTGGAAGCGATGAAAAGAGTTTCAAAAAGCGGATTTTTCATATCCACCTCCCTCTCAATATTTCATCCTAAATTCGTAAAAGCCGCATTGTCAAATATCTCCTGTAATAACGGCGATTGAACCGATGTTTACCCGTAAGATCAGGCGTTTTTTCGATGGTTCATCGATTTGTATCCTTCGGCAGATAAAGCTGTGCTTCAGCTTTGAGATAACCCAACTCCGGGAAAGTTTCGGCTAAATAATACTTTTGTTCTATGGCTTTCATGACGGCCGGACGGGCGCCTTCCTCACCCGGATTGTAGAATACCGGGAAATTGCCTATGAACGAAAAATCATAAATGAAAAGGGCGCCGGGGATACCGGCTTGAATTTTACGTAAGAGCATTTTTTTATTGATGATGTTTTGTTCCTGGCATTTTTCTTCAGTCCAGACCGGATTATAAGTCAAGACATTCATTTCATATCCGGGCAGGACGTTTCGATCAGCTTCCACGGCTATGGAATGATTGAAGGTCAGGACCGGGGCGTCAGGTTTCGAGTGTTGCGCCAGAATTCGAGCCGCGGATTTTATGTGTCGAATGGGTGAGCCTTTCAATTCCGAAATTTCTTTTCTTCCATGCATGATAAACGTCATAACGGCGGCAGTGATGAAAACGCCTTTCAGCGCTCGTCTCAGTTTTGCAGGATTAAGATTTTGAATAGTAACATACGCGCCGCTTCCTGCCAGAGCGGCGAAAACGGGAAACAATACCGTCAAATATCTGTAAGTGTAGGGCATCTGAGAAGTAAAATGGAGAGCGGCAATCGGCAGCATGACGGTCCATATGGCCGATGCGGGATATTTTCTCCAAACGCCGGCTGAAGGGTTTTTCTTCCAGTAAATTTCGATAAAACCATGTACGAGGACGAAACTTATGGCCAGGACGGTAAGAAAATAGCGTGACAAGAGGCTGGAAATGCTGTCGAATTTAAAGATTATCTGCTGAAGCGGACTGAAATTTTCCTTTATCATGTGATATTTGATCACTCCGAAAAAAAACTGCGACGGCGAATTTAAAGCGAAAGGAGCTGTGAGAACTATGAGGGTGAGGGCGGAAATGAGGACCGTGAGCAGGAAGTATTTGAATTTTCTTTCCTTGATGAAAACGAAAATGCAAAAGGCCGCTATGCCTGGCGCTATGACGATTCTTACGGCTGCTCCAAAGCATAATAATATGCATACTAAAGAATACCGGAGGTTTTTTGAGAGGTTTGATGTGAGGGTCAGGCAGGCGGCAGTCAGGAAGAATGCTGTGAGCGAATACAACTTAATGATGGTGAAGTAATAAATCTGGAAAGAATTCAGGCAGAGCAGTCCGCATGTGTATGGCAGGGACTTTTTTCCAGCCAGGTTGGTTGAGATGAGCATAGCCGCTATGACCGTCAGTAAACTGAAGAAAACTGAAATGAAGCGAGCGGCGGCGACTCCTTTTCCGAAAAGAAACATGAATCCGGCATATACGAAGGGATATAGAGGACCCTGAACCCACAGGTAATCCTGATAAGGCAATTTGCCTTTCATTGTCAGGAGAGGCGTCACATGATAATAGCCTTCGTCCACGTGAATGCGGCCGTAGAAAACATAGAGAGTTGATGCGGCCGTAAAGACGAAAAGTGCAAATAGAAGAAAGAGTTTATCCGTATTTTTGAAGAAATTTTTCATAGCGCATGAGTCATTGCGGGACGTATATTTTTAGTTTACCGGGAGCGCCGGTAATGTCCGGGAAAATGCGGACGTTCCTGTATTCATCCTGAACAGCATCCATCAATCGTCTTCTTGTGCTTTCTTTTACCGGGAAGAATCCCGGAAAACCGACGGCAAAGCTGTCATCCGTTAATACAAGGATGGCGGATTTTCGTTCACTAATAATCGAAAGGGCCATTTCCGCGTTGTAGCTGTTATATTCCCGACACTTTCCGGTATTCCATTCAGGGGTAAAAGTAAAAGGACTTCCCTCAAAGCCCGGTTCTATTTTTCTGTCAACCTCGACAGCGTACAAAGCATTGCAGACCGCTGCAGTTTCCGAGGGTTTCATATTTTGAGCCAAAAAACGGCCGACATCTTTAACGACGGCGACAGGACTTCTACCCAGGATGAGAGAATTGCGGCCGTGAGCGACAGGATTCATCAATCCTGCTGAAAAAATAAGCACGCTCGCAGTCATGGCGAACTCCTTGCTTTTCATTTCGTGAATAAGTTTGCCTGCAGCGCTCCCGACCAGAAGGGCCAGAACCGGAAAAACCGGCGATTGATAGGAAGGGGCGAACCAGTTAGCTTTAAGATGAGCCGCTGTAACAGCGAAAGTTGAAAGCCAAACAGAAACCTCGATCCATTTATTGCCGGAAAAAGCATCAGGTATTTTTCGCTTCCTGATGTGATGGAACAGGATTCCGCAAAAACAGATGAAAAACAAGTAATAATCTCTTATCAGATGCGATACGGCGCCCATTTTTGTCGCCAGTCCATGTTTGAAAGGTCCGGCCGCAGCGCTGACGTGAATCCCCAGAAGATAATAATAAACTTTTGCCGGTCCGGCAGTTGCCGCAAAAGGAAGCAATATCGCCGCCCCGGTTAATACGGATGCCGCAACGAAAATCGCTCCGTGCACCCTTTTTCCCGGATACATGAAAAAAAGGAATAAAACGTATAATATCGGCAAAACAGGGAGCAAAGTAAGCCTGGTCATTACCGCCGTCGTCAGCGTCACGGAAGCCAAAATGCCGAAAATGAACTTCCTATCGCTCTTCTGAAGAAAATATATCCCGACCGTCAGCAGAAAACCTGTCAATGCATATAGTTTTGCAGTCGTAAAACAGTATAACTGGAAAGAATTGAGTCCTAAAAGAACGGCGGTTACGAAAGCAGCCGGCCGGCCGTTTTTTCTGAACGCGATAAGAACGGCCAAAGCTATTGCAGCAAAACCGAATATTGCAGAGAAGGTCCGAGCCTGTAAAATGCCGGCTCCAGTCAATTTAAAAAGAAGACCGTATATATAAGGATAAACCGGCGGTTGAACGAAAAAGAAATCATTATAGGGCATCAAGCCTTTATTTACGGCATCTGCCGAATAAACATAGAATCCTGCATCCAGGAATATTTTTCCGAAATAGACGTAAATGGCGAGTATTGCTGCTGCGGACAAAAAAGAGAATGCTGCAGCGGCTGTATAAAATTTTTTCATTTCGGCGAATGAATCGGAAAATGTTTCTGTTTTATTTTGATGATAGTTCCCCATTGACCAACGCAAATACCGCTCAGATGATCAAAAAAACAAATGCCGTAAAGATTCGCATCGGTATCCGTTTTAATTTTTTCAGGCATTTCGAACAAGTTTTTAAAATAAAAAAGCGTTCCCTTGTCGCCGGCGATAAAAAATTTGCCGTCTTCCCGTCCGTCGACATCATTGAAGTTGACTGAAGCCGGCATCTCTGTAGTATTCCAGGAAGAATTAACCCCGCCGTTAACCGTTCTGAGGCAAATTCCCGTATCGCCCACGGTCATTCCCGCTCCCGAAGGATAGACTTTGACGGCGTTGAGCGGCGTGTCCAATCCCGTGTATTGACCTGTCCAAAACCGTCCGCCGTTTGAGGTGTGACTAGCCGTACCTGAATAATCGCAAGCCCAGCCGTTACTCTGATCGATGAAACTGATGCCCCTGAACCTTTTTTTTCTGCCTCCTGATCCTGTTCGGAGAAAAACCTCGTCCCCGTCAATTTCGGCCATGCCTTCAAATTCACCGACAGCGAAGCCATGCTGTCTGTTTATGAAATGTAAGTCCGTAACCGGCGACCCGTAAAGGTTCTGTTTCAAACTCCAGGTCACGCCGCCGTCGGTCGTCGCTGCGAATGTTCCCCGTTCTCCTCCAATCCATCCTCGCTCAGCATCGACGAAAAAAACAGAAATCCAGTTGTCGGCTGCCGGCCCGTACATCTTATTCCACGTCGAACCTCTGTCTGTAGTCTTGATCACGGTATTTCGATCTCCCACGGCCACAGCCTCCGTCTCGTTCAAAGAACACACATCTCTTAGACAAAATAAAGGCCCCGCTAAATATTCCCAGGAAACTCCGCCGTCCCCGGACCGGCAAATCTCTCCGTACCATCCCACAGCAACGCTTGTCCCGCGCCGGTCAAACGCAATTCCCTGAAAATGGTCGTAACGCTGCGTGTTCGTGATATTCCAGTCTTCTCCCCCGTTTGTCGTGCGCAAAATCATCCCGTATCCGGCCGCCCATCCGATTGATGAATCAGCAAACTCGATGTCTCTGATGTAATTTCTCGTGGTTACCGACTGCGACACCCAGTTTTCGCCGCTGTCTTCCGTATGAAATATCATTCCAAATGAACCGGCGACCCAACCTTCCGAAGCATCGACAAAATCCATGGCATAACACTCAAATCCTTTCGGCAATGAACGGTTAACCCAGGTATCGCCCCCGTCGGAGCTTTGAATTATAGTTCCTCCGTAACCGCATATCCATACATTATTCTCGTCGATCATTTTCAAATCCCGAAAACCC
This sequence comes from uncultured bacterium, assembly GCA_964619725.1. Classification (GTDB taxonomy): domain Bacteria; phylum CSSED10-310; class CAZUFC01; order CAZUFC01; family CAZUFC01; genus CAZUFC01. Next base: position 40,551 of record CAZUFC010000015.1, read on the forward strand.
GTCGATACGCTTACCTCAATCCGTTTCCAGGAATCGCCTCCGTCCGTCGTTTTCCATAGCGCGCTTTCATCGCCTCCTATAAATCCGTTTTTTGTGTCCGAAAAAGATACGCATATCAAACGTTGCCTTTCCTTCAAATCCAAAGTTACCCATGTCTCCCCCGCATCCGTGGTTCTCATTACGCTGCCCCCGAATCCCACAATCCAGCCGTGTTGAGAATCAACAAAATCAACATGATAAAAACGCGTATGATTATCCCCGGTTTCTATCCGCTTCCAGGTTTTTCCCCGATCCGGGGACTTCAGTACGGCGCCGTCGAATCCCACAATTATCATCTGACCGGTTCCGGGAATAAAACATATGTCCCTGTAATGAGAAACAGGAAAAGACGGCTCGACAAGCTCTGCGCTATATTCTCCAGCATCCTCCGTCTCGGCTCCTTGCACCCCCGGAAATGAGACAGCGGCAGTGAAACATATCGCCGCATAAAACAGCATCTGAACAGCCAGGCTCCGCCTTCGCCGTATGCCGGCGCCTCCTCTGCCTGCCTTTTTCTGAATCTTATCCCCTAAAAGCATCCTCGTTCAACCTCCCGCAAAAATCATTCGCCTTTCTCATTATTAAATAAACGCAATATATCAACAAAATAAGCCGGAAAACACGCCCTAAACTCAACCCGCTTATGGCTCTCCGGATGAATGAAACTTAAACCGTAGGCGTGAAGAGCTATGCCCCCTGCCTTTCGTAATTTACTTAACTCCTTATTAAAAAATCCTTTTTTGCCTCTTCCTCCGTAAACCTCATCGCCCAGGACAGGATGACCTGAATGACTCAGATGCACTCGTATCTGATGCGTTCGACCGGTTTCGGGATAGGCGGATAAATAAGTGAGCTCCCGTATCCTGGATAAAACCTTGAATCTCGTTGACGCTCTTTTTCCTCCTTCTTTCAAAACGGCAAGCTTCTTTCTTCGGACAGGATGCCGGCCTATCCTCGTGTCCAGTTTAATCTCATCCCAGTCCACAGAACCCTTCACCACAACCCGATATTCCTTGAACACCTGCCTGGTCTTGAACTGATGAATCAGATTCCTCAACGCAATCTCCGTTTTTGCCACAATCATGGCGCCTGTGGTGACTTTATCCAATCTGTGCACTATGCCGGGTCTTTCGGCATCTCCTATATTGAAATTTTCATATCGGGCTTTTAAAGCGTGAACAATTGAGCCCTCCCTTAATCCCGCTCCCGGATGAACCGCAATGCCTGCCTGCTTGTTTATCACCAGAATGTGGTCGTCCTCATAAAGCACCGATAATTCAATCGTTGCATCAGGCGCTATCTCCCGTTGCTCCTCTTTTATAACCAGCTCTATGCGTTCTCCCTTTTTTAAAATGCGATGTGCGCTCCTTTCTGTTTCTCCATTGACTGCAGCTAGTCCATTTATGATCTCTTTTTTGATGCGGGATCGGGATTTATCCGGACTAACCGATGCCAGATAAGCATCTAAACGCATACCTTCTTCAGACTCATAAATAAAATGTCTGATTTCTTTTTCACTAGGCATTTTCGGAAGTATCGTTTTTCCTCATGGCCAGTATGATCAGCATTATTATCCCGATCGGAAAAAGAACAAGCGCAATGACCTGATAAATCGACAACAATCCGTTGAACAGGAACAACCTTTCGTCGCCCCGGAGATACTCAATAAAAAATCGAAAGAGGGAATAAATAACTACATACGACCAGAATACCTGCCCGTTAAATTTCTTGCGACGATCCATCACCAGAGTTATAACGCAAATGGCGAATTCGCCGAAAGCCGAATATAATTCTGTCGGATGCAATGGTATGCCCTGCGGAGCGAGCGACTCAGGATGGTTGAAGACCACTCCCCAAGGTAAATCAGTTGGTTTTCCGTAACAACAGCCGGCGGAAAAACATCCCAGCCGGCCTATGCCGTGGCCCAGAGCAATAGACGGCGCCAGAAGATCGCCTGTCTTCCATAAGGGCAAACCTGCCCGGCGGACGTATATCCAGCCCACGAAAAACGCCCCTATCAGGCCGCCGTAAAATGCGAAACCACCTCCCAGGGCCTTCAGATAATCCATCACGCCCTCACAATCTTTCAGGTTCTCAATGAATACGTTCCATTCCTGGATCACAAACAATATCTTTGAACCGATCATTGCGGCCAAAAGTATATAAAATCCTAAATCAAATATCTTTTCAGGCGGCAAACCGGCCCTGCGCGCCCGCTTCATCGCTAAAAACAACGCTGATGAAAACCCTAATACCGTAAAAAATCCATACGTATGGATCGTTAAAGGTCCTATACGGAAAAGTATCGGAAACATTATTCAATCTCCTCGGTAATGCCCGCTATCCTAAGCTGAATTTTCTTTCCGCTTCATGTTCCTCGCTGCGCTCTCTTGCCGCTCTCCTTCATCCGAAGTCTCTTTGTGCAAAAATAATATATTTATCATCAGGAGAGTAACGCCGACCGTTATTGCTGAATCGGCGACGTTGAAAGTCGGCCAGTGAAGATCACTCCAGTGCACATCAATAAAATCTATCACTTCGCCGTACTTGATTCGATCAATCAGATTCCCGATTGCTCCGCCGCCCATCAACGATAATCCTGTATTCAACATCGGGCTGTTATCTTTGTTTCTCAGAAAAAAATAAATCACTATTGCAAAAGCAATCATGGATACGGCTATAAAAAACGGCCGCAAATACGCCCATTCGCTGTTCGAGCCTAAACCGAACGCTGCTCCGGGATTCTTCACATGCGTTATATTTAAAAATCCGCTGATAACCTCGATCTTCTCATATCTCACCACTGTCGCTGCAATCCACTTCTTTGTAATCTGATCTGCGGCTATTACGATCAGCATGATTACAAAATAAATCAACCTGCTTGATCTTTTCCCTCTCATTTGTTCAGCTCTCCCGCCTCTTAAAGACCGACAAAGTCTTTACCGGCTCGCCGGTCTTCACTCTCTGGCATGAACCATAATCCTGACTCCGTCGCTAAATGAGACTTCAATCTTCCTGGCCCCTATCAATCTTTCAACTTTGCCCAGACCGAATTTTCCATGCTTGATGTAATCCCCCTCGCTATATTTTTCAGATATGTTGTAGCTCCTGATCAGACCGTCCACCATTTGTCGTCTTAATTCGTCATGATTATCCGTCTTTTTCGTTTTAGTTTTCTTCTTCTTCATAGGCGAATCCTGGAAATGCTTCTGACCCAGCGATTTAGGTCTGACGAATCTGTGAGTGCGCCTGCAAGTTTTACAATTAACCTTGGCGACGGCCGCTCCCTTCTTGGAAAAAACCACGTGGTTGAGGTCCATTTTGCAATAAGTGCAGTACGCCAGAATATCTTCCCCTACCGCCAATTCTCCTTCCCTGTCATTCATTATCTTTCACTCTCTCCTTTTATAATCACCGTTCGCTCTCTTAAAACGAACAACAAACCATACCACATTCCAGACCCAGGGTAAAATAAATTTCCCGGTTTGAACTTTATCGGCAAATGAGTTAGATTCATTGCGGGAAAGTTTTTCAGGTCGAAGTTACGACGTTTTTTCTGAATCATGAACCGGTCTGAGGCTTTGGATAAAAGAGAAAAAAGATGCGCGTATCATTTGAATTGAACGGTGAGTCCGTTGAAATAGAAACATCCGGTGAGTTGTTTTTGATTGACTTGCTTCGAAATCGTTTCCGTCTTACCGGGGTTAAACCGGGATGCCGTATTGGAGTATGCGGCGCCTGCACCGTGCTGGTGAATGACAGGGCTGTGAAGTCCTGCCGGTATCCCATAGAAAAGGTCGCCGGAAAAAGAATTGTGACGATTGAGGGATTGAAAGGCAAAGACATGCATCCCGTACAGCAGGCTTTCTTGTTATGCGGGGCGGTACAATGCGGGTACTGCACACCGGGCATGATATTGACGGCGACGGCCTTGCTGAAGGAAAATCCGGCTCCTGATCGCAAAACCATAAAGAAACGGTTTAAAGGAAATCTATGTCGATGTACCGGCTATGAATCGATCATTAATGCGGTTCATCTGGCCGCAAAATTGCTCAAAAACTGCAGCGAAACCCCTTCCGGCAATACATTCAACGGATTTCCCGGCAAACAAGATTCAACAGAATACCAGGCCGAAATACGAAGCGATGCTTTAAAAAAAGTCACGGGAGAAACCTTGTTCGCCGGCGACCTGTATCGTGACGGCATGCTCTATGGCCATATTCTCCGTAGCGATTGCGCTCATGCGGCTCTGAAAAAAATCGACGCGGCAGAAGCGAAAACTGCGGAAGGCATAGCCGGCGTTTATACCTGGCGTGATATTCCGGGAGTCAACAGGATCGGGAAAGCGTTCAAAGATCAACCGGTACTGGCCGACAAAAAAATACGCCGGCATGGCGAACCCATCGCCTTGATCGTAGGAAAAACCCCCGAATTATGCCGCGCCGCTGCTGAAAAAATAAAAATCGAATATGATGCTCTTCCCCCTGTTTTCGAACCGGAAAAATCGCTGGATAAAGAGAGCCCGTTGATCCATGAAGACGGCAACGTCGCATCCGAGTTCAATATCTTGAAAGGCGATCCGGAAAAAGCATTGTTAGAGTGCGATGAAATATTGACCGAAAAATATCGCACTCCCCGAATCGAACATGCGCTGATGGAATGTGAAGCAGCTCTGGCTGATTTTGATGAAGAAGGTCGTTTAAGGATCAGGGCTCCGTCTCAAAACGTTTTTTTCGATCGAAAAGAATTATGTCGTATGCTCGGACTCAACCGGAATCAGGTAAGAGTCATAGCAGCTCCCATGGGAGCTTCTTTCGGTAAACGGGAAGACCTTTCAGCGCAGGTTTTCGCCGCCCTCGGCGCCTGGATGACTCGTAAACCGGTTAAAATCGTGTTCTCCCGCGCGGAAAGTTTCGCGTGCACGACCAAAAGACACCCCATGAGCATCACGCATAAAACAGGCTACATGAAAGACGGCAGGATCAAAGCCATGATCATAGACATCCTGGCCGATACAGGCGCCTATGCTTCTTGGGCGCCCAACGTTCTGCGTAAAGCCGTCGTCCACGCTTCAGGACCTTATGAAATTCCGCACGTCTCCATCAAAGCCAAAAGCGTCTACACAAATAACATCGTCTCTGGAGCCATGCGGGGTTTCGGGGCCGTTCAGACCATATTTGCCGTCGAATCTCAAATGAACGAAATCAGCCGACGACTGAACATGAACCCCTGCCGCATCAGATTCATCAACGGTCTGAAACAACACTCCCTTACCGCAACCGGACAAAAATTCATGCACGATGTTCCTTTTTTACGATTGCTCGATATCGCAGAATCTCAGGATAATTTCGAACCGCCGCTCTCCTGGGAAAAAAACGGAAAAATTTATGGTAAAGGTATGGCCGCTGGAATCTACGGCATAGGATACGGCGGCGGCATCCCCGATATCGGCAGCGCCGTCGCCGAACTCTCCCCTCACGGCCAGATTATTTTCAAGTCAGGCGCTGCGGATTGCGGACAAGGACTGGAATCCGCGTTCCGTAAAATTGCAGCAAAAACCCTCGGCATCAGCGAATCCTTAATTACATTCATCATTGCCGATTCTTCAATCACTCCAGATAGCGGGTCGACTGTCGCCTCACGACAAACCTACGTTTCAGGAAAATCAGTTCTAAAAGCGGCAGCGAATTTAAAAAAATTGATCCTCAAAAACGTCTCCCATCTGTGGTCCGTACCCGTTGAAAATTTGAAAATATCTACAAACGGCGCAATCATTTCCTCAAGCTCCCCTGATAAAACCATTTCCTTTAAACAACTGGCAGGAAAATTAAATCGAACTCTTAAAGTGCAATCCCGATCACGTATCAAATCTACGCCGCTTAATCCTGAAACAGGACAGGGGCAACCGTATAAATCATATACATTCGGAATTCAAACCTGCACAGTCGAATTTGATCCGCAAACGAAAAAGCTGAAAATCATGGAAATATCCGCTTTTCACGATGTGGGAAAAGCGATCCATCCCGCCAATGTAAAAGGACAAATTTACGGCGGTATTATGATGGGGTTGGGAATGACTCTTTACGAAAAATTCCGCACTCGCAACGGCCAGGCAAAAGACTTGAATTTCAATACTTACCGAATTCCGAATTCCGAAGACCTGCCGGAAATTAAAATTAATCTGCTTGAATTTCCAGACCCCGACGGACCGTTCGGAGCCAAAGGCATAGGAGAACCCTGCATGATCCCGACAACTCCCGCTATAACGGCAGCTATTTCAAACGCACTAAAAATCCATGTTAATGAGCTGCCCGTAAATGCCTTAAATTTAAAAATTCAAAACTCCTGACGTTGACATCCTGATCTATCGAATACATTTGTTTTTTACATTACGATTCAGCAAGGAAATTGCGCAGTTTTTACCACCCTGCATCCCCCACGTGCGCGGGTCCGTCGGTTATCTCAGGTCGGGACTGCAAAGGATAGCACTGCATCCCCCACGTGCGCGGGTCCGTCGCTTTAATCGATAAATATGATGGTGAGGTTGTCGTAGAACATTGCGCTATTTCCATCAATCAATGTCCAGCGCTCAGAAATCATAAAAAAATAACGGAAAATAATTTTCACCAACCTTTAAGGGGCAGCGAATGTCCTACCAAATTCCGGTATGATAGCCCCTGAGCAACTGGCGGACAAGTTACAGGTCCGGTTTTTGCATTTACTTACGTGAGGTTGAACCGGGAATCGAATGAGAATGAAAGAGCGACAAAGATTCAGGCTTCAAAACATATATATTTCGTTAACGGTGCTAGTCGGGGCGTTTGTTTTATTTTACGCCATTTATGTTCAATTTTTCATCACACGGGAATTCGAATTCCTGTGGATAGCGGTCTGTATCGCTCTATTCAATTCCAAAACTGTGCGTATTCCAGGATTAAAAAGTCAGATATCCATCTCCGACACTTTCATTTTTCTCTGCATCATAAAATACAATCCTGCGGCCGCAGCCATTACGGCATTTATCGATTCGGCCCTCACCTCTTTGAAGATAACGAAAAAATTCCACAAAATTTCATATAATTCTGCAACCATGGTCATTACCGTCATTCTGTCGGGAGGATGTTTCGAACGTTTTCTGGAACTCTTTTCACAATCGAATGCTGCGAATCCTGCAAGCGAGGCTTTCAGTATGATCCCCGCTTTAATGATTATGGCTCTCGTGCAATACCTGGTCAATTCGGGAATGATAGCCGTCGTTATAGCCATGGGATCAGATCAGAAAATCTACAGAGTATGGCGAGACAATTTTCTGTGGACATCCATAACATATTTCAGCGGCGCGTCGGCAGCCTGGCTGATCTTCCATATCTGGGAATCAATCGGGTTTTTTGCAATGATTATTTCTTTCCCTATTATGGCTATTACTTATTTCACCTACAAAACTTATCTTGATAAAGTCGAAGCCACCAACAAGCACGCCGTTGAAATGGCAGACCTCTATCTTTCGATTACCGAAGCCCTGGCTATGGCCATTGACGCCAAAGATCAAATTACGCATGGCCACGTCAGAAGAGTGCAAACGTATGCCCTCGAACTAGCCGATGCCATCGGCATAAAAAATGAAAAAGAACTTCACGCACTTCAATCCGCAGCATTGCTCCATGACATCGGTAAACTGGCCGTCCCCGACTATATCCTTAACAAACCCGGCAGTCTCTCTTCCACAGAATTCGAAAAAGTTAAAATACATCCGCGTGTCGGGGCTGAAATCCTCTCCAGCGTCCCCTTTCCCTACGATGTAGCCTCCATCGTAAAATGCCACCACGAAAACTACGACGGCTCAGGTTATCCCGATAACCTTAACGGCGACTCTATCCCCGAATGCGCCAGAATCCTCACCATCGCCGACTGCTACGATGCTCTCAGGTCAGACCGTCCCTACCGTAAAGGTTTCTCCGTCGATGAGGCTATTGAAATTATGAAAGAAGATTCAGGCGTTAAATATGATCCCTTCTACCTCCATAAATTCATCGAAATTATTCATCGCATAGAAAAGAAAGTCGCTGAACTCAATATTGAAAATATGACCCTGAAAAGCGAACTCGCCGGATCAGGGCGCCAATTCTCTCCCGAAGAAAAAAAAGAAGAATCCTCCATCAGTTCAGAAAATTCTAAAAACGTCTTCTCCGATATTTCCAGAGCTCAAAAAGAAATATTGTCTCTTTATGAAATTTCGCAAACCTTGAGCGCCACATTAGACCTTAAAGAAATACTTGAAATTATAACTAAAAAAATGAAATCAATCGTCCATTTTGATATGGCCGTCATATTCATGAAAAAATTCGATGCCGAAAAAATGACCGTAATGCAGATCGAGGGAGAGGAAATAGACTCGGTCCAAAATAAAGAAATACCAATTCCCAGCGGAAGCAGCGGATGGGTGTTCGCCAACAGAGACGACATCATCAACGGAAGCGCGTCCAACGATCTCCGCTTCCTCATGCCGGATAAAACATCGGAGTATGACTCATGCCTTTCAACCATCATATCACAGGGCGATCAGCATTACGGAGTATTTACCCTGTACTCCAAGACAAAAGATTTTTTCAGCCTGGACCACTTAAGAATCCTTAAAATGGTTTCTCACCAGACCGCCGTGGCCATAAGCAACGCTATCCTCTATCAGAAGACACGCGAGGATTCGCTTACAGACCCCTTGACGGGAATGCCCAATGCCCGGTTCCTTTATATTTTCGGCGCTCAGAAAATTGAAGAAGCATCCAAGAAAAATCTTAAATTAGCTATATTGAGCATGGACCTGGATAATTTTAAACAGATCAACGACCAGTACGGACATCATATCGGCGACAGGCTTCTGAAAGAAGTCTCCGCACGCCTGGCATCTCATATAAGAAAAACGGATATTTTTGTGAGATATGCGGGAGATGAGTTTCTTGCAATTATTGAATTAACGCATAAAAACCTGGAGTATGAGATCATCGAAAGGTTGCAAAAAACTGTGGACGAATGGCGGATGGAAGTCAGGCCTGGTAAATTTGCCCGCGTGGGATTAAGCGTCGGCCTGTCAGTTCTTCCGAAAGACGGTAATACGCTTGAAGACCTTATGGTTGCAGCAGACGACAGGATGTACAAAGACAAAAGCAAGAGAAAATCCACCGAACAGTTGAGTTCAGAAAAGTTGATCATTCTGGATAAAATAAGAAATTCTCAGCCCCCCCATTCGGATTCAGATAAAAAAGCGATCTCCAGTTAGCGCCTGTCCACAAACTCTTATCCCAATTCAAATTTTAGCGCCGGACAGGCGCTGCGGTTTCTGATACATCCCGCTGCGCATGATGGATCAGAAACAAGATAGACAAAGGCGGCAGAATCATTGGAAAAATAACAACAAACCTGGAAAGAGACAGGACATCCGGAATCCGGCGCTCAAGGATTATCAGCGACTCATTTAATCCTTTGAACTTTTACTTTTGAGTCTTCCTCACCTGAATATTCGATTGAGTAAAGATGCGTACTGTTTTTGTCTATCTCGACATCCCTGAATGTTTTGGAAGAAAAGTTCATAGAGCGATCGAACGCTGTTACTTCCAGGGAATAACGATAGCTATTCGTCCCGATGATTCGGAGACGATAGACGCCTGGAATCGCCTTATTAAGGTATAAAATTCTTGTTGCGGGTCCTGTTGCGCCTTCGACGGCATCGTCTATTCTCTCTTCTTCGTAAAAAGAACCGTGTATCTCCTGAATTATTTCGCCGGTCTTTTCTTCCCAGCCGGTTCTTCTTCCCTGGGGATCGATCAAGAGCGCTTGAGCAGGCGGTTTTTCTTTACCCTCCTCCGGGTGCAAACGTATATCCAGGCTGCCGGATGGAGAAACGTCCGTTGCAGATTTCCTGGAGATGGTCTTCGGGCGCTCATTATCCGCATCATTCGACAAAACAGAAGGCAGGATGCAGAATATCACTGCTGTAAATACAGCCATCATTTTTTCAAAAGCGACGGGCATTCGAGCGGCCACTTTTTTCACTCCCTGTAAATATAGAAGCAAGTCGAAATTTTCAGTCGGTTTTCTCCGGCAAGGGCATCCGAAAAATCATCGGATGCCGCTTGCCTTAAAGAGATACTATGCATATTAAAGGAGATCGACACAGCATCTCTCTTTCAAATCAGCTTACAGGTATTCCTGATCGCTTCCTCCACAATCGCTGCGAACCTCGACAAACTCAGGCTCGTGGCCTACTTGCCCCTTATAGGAGTGATTTTTGGGTCCGTGCGACTCCATATCTCCGATGAAATGTCCGAAGTCGTCCCAAAGCGTTAAAGTCGCTCCTTCGAGATCGCAAACGGCCTTAACCATTAATCTTTGCTGTTTGCTGTTATACTTGGCCTGTCTGATCGTTACCGAACAGGTGAAAGGTTCGGAAGTCGGGGTAAAAGTAGGCGTGTGTGTAGGCGGCGCAGGCGTAGGCGTTTCGGTAGGCGGCGCAGGCGTAGGCGTTTCGGTGGGCGGCGCCGGCGTAAAAGTTTCGGTGGGCGGTCCGGGGGTATCGGTAGGCGGCGCCGGCGTGAAAGTTTCGGTGGGCGGCGCCGGTGTTGGGATTTCGCTCCCGCCGTCCTGTTTGAACATGAAATCGTAACCATGAACCACGCCGGGCTCGATCGGAACATTTCGATAAGTTCCGGAGGAAGGATTGCCTTCCAGATCGAAAGCATGAATTTCCAGATCATACGTACCGCTTCCTGTCCCGATAACGTCCAACGCGAACATTCCGTCCGGGGGTTTGATGATTTCAAGCGACTTGGTGACTATATCGTAATCCGCAGGATAATCTTCTCCCGGTTCAAGCAGTGCGATGTATTCATAGTTTGAACGGGGAATTTCATTGTAAAGTATTCCCGTATCCGGATCATATCCCGTCATTCGTCCCGATGAATCCGTCACGATCAATTCACCCGGCGAATGAAACCTGATGGTAATTCCGCATAACGTGTCGACGAAAACATACTCAGGCCCGGAAAACGCTCGTACGCTCTTATACGTGTTGTTGTAGGCGTTAAGAGTCGTTTCAACGCCGCCATAGGGATCATTGATGATATAGGTCGATTCGTCTTCGACCTGCCCGACCACGGTCACCCAATGGCCGCCGTTTTTAACGCTGACAATCTGCGGACCGTAAGAACAGATCAGGTTCTTGAGATCGCCGCTTGTGCCCATGAAAGATACGGTCTTGTCCGCTCCCTGCAAGGCCGAATACCTGTTGACGGAGTTCCAGAAAATGTTGCCGTGAAGATCATACCCGTTGTTGGCTTTGCACCAGGTATTGAATCCCGAAGGCGTGACCGATACGCCGTGATAGGCCATAACCATGCAGCAACTGGTCATAGCGCAACCCTTACCCGCTACAGTCCATTCAACCTCGTTCGCTCGCCCGTCGCAAGGATATGAATTTCGTCGCGTGCCCGTTCTGCAGATTGAATCATAAGCATCCGTACATGTGCTTTGATTATAACGCGGTACCGTTATATCGCCGTTCGGCTTCGTCGGCGGAATCCGGGGATAAACCTCGAACGTGCCTTCATAAAATGATGCGTCATTGTTGTAGAACGTCATCGTCCACGTTCCTTTTTCCTGGCATTGAGCCGTAGTATACCAGGTCATCCATAACGTCGAAGCATTACACAACGGCTGCGTCCACATCGGGGACACATAACAGTTCGTCTGACCTTCATAATCCGCATAAAAGGTCACCTTGCTCCAGGTCGTCGTCACTCCGTCGGCTCTTACCAGCTTCGCATGCCAGGTCTCTCCGTCCGAAGGATTCCGTATCGTAGTGCGCCCACCCACTAAAAGGTCCCGCGTATATGCAATGTTATCCTCCATTTGAACAAAATTGCTGGTGTCCTTCTCCGAAGGCCAGCGCACAAAATAATCGAATGAATTGTCAGACTTTGAACCTCGATAGCCTTCATCTGCCAAAGCCAGAACAATTACGCCCGTACCGGGATTCTCAGGGTCATCCATTATAATCGGCTTATAATGTTCAAGTTCCATGGCCGATACGTCAGAAAATTGTGCGATCGACATGAAAATTAAAAAACATGCCGCCGCTGCGATTGAGATAGATTTTTTCATACTTCCCTCCTCAAGAATAGGAAAAAAACCGGTTAATATTGAGGCCCGTTGATCGGACCATTCACTGTTGCATTTATATAAAAGAGCCGGATCAACGTTTTTAACGATAAATCACTGTTACGTCGGCCCTCTGTCATTCATCTTCCCCCAAAAAAATCCGTTTGATAATTTTCGCCGGTATAAGGCCGGACATCTTTTCCCGCATTCCCGATAACTGACGACTCATTCCAAATGTTTCCATCCCTCGAAAACAGTCGATGCACTAATACTCTGATTTCATTTCACGCAGCCTCACTTACCGTATCTCTCGCCAGAATTAAAAAACGCATCTCTTGAACAGCCTGTTGCTTAGAAAAATAAAAATCTTCTTCACGTACCTAATTCAATGAAACCTTTATAACACAACCTCTGAAAATTGTCAATAAAAAAATTCCTACCCTCAAGCGCCGACGAAAAAAAAAGGTCCGCCTCGAGAACGTCTGCGAAACGGCTATTCAACCAGGTTTGCTGAACCGTATCCGCTTAATTGGAGTTTGAACCCGCTACGGAAAGCGGCAGGATGCCGCTTCTACTTTCTCTTCGTTCTTTTCGGATGATTTTTTGGGACTGATCAAACCGTGGTTACACTTCTTTCAAAACGTTTGACAGTTTTTTTCAGTAATCGGTATCGGGGTCGGCATCGCAATCGGGATCGAAATCGAAACGAAATGATGAGATATTCTGTCGGACCGTAACCTCAAAAGACGCATTTTTGATCAATGCCGATTTTTTTCATAACGGGTTATGGCTTTTTTTCAGAGCATTCAAATTAAAAGCGAATCTTATGCACTCATTGACTCTTTCAGGGATATCTTTGCTGCTTAAAAGCTGAACGACGTCGGCATTCTGAATACGCTTCAGCGCTCCAAACCAAATTCCTTTATTTTCATGAGCAGGGTCTTGTAATTTATGTTGAGTCTCCTGGCGGTCTCGGATTTGTTGCCTTTGGTTGCTTCAAGAGTTCGCCGGATCAGCTCCTTTTCAACCGCGTTTTTTGCGTTTTGGCCGGATTGCTGTAAATCGCCCTCAACAATGAACTGATCCAGTCCGAAGCTTTCATTCTCAGAAATGTGAGAAAACCCAAGGTTTTCAGGGCGCACTATACCGTCTTCCGCCAGTATGAGCGCTCTTTCAATGCAATTCTGCAATTCTCTAACATTACCCGGCCAGTAATGGTCCATGAGTTTCTTGATCGCGTCGTCGGTAATGTCGCTTTTCGGTTTTTTAAGATCGGCCGCAAACAATTGGATAAAATGCTCCGCCAGGATAGGTATGTCCTCTTTTCTTTCGCGGAGAGGAGGTATCTCAATCGGAAAGACGCTTAACCGATAATACAAATCATCCCGGAAAGCTTTAGTGCGAACCAGTTGTTTTAAATCCTGGTTAGTAGCGGCAATGATGCGCACATCCGTATGAATCGTTTTCGTTCCTCCTATTCTTTCAAACGCTCTCTCCTGCAATACCCGCAACAGCTTAGCCTGCAAAAAACGGCTTAAATCGCCTATTTCATCCAAAAATATCGCACCCTTGTCCGCCAGCTCGAATTTTCCAATCTTTTTCGAAACCGCTCCAGTGTAAGCCCCCTTTTCATGCCCGAATAATTCATTTTCCAGCAGCGTATCCGGAATGGCGGCACAGTTTATGGCAACGAATGGATAGTCCCTTCTGTCGCTGAGTTGATGAATAGCTCTCGCCAGCAACTCCTTCCCCGTCCCCGATTCTCCCAATAATAAAACCGTGGCGTCGCTCGGACCGACTCTTTTCAGCTCGTCGGAAACCTGAACAAACTTCGGACTTTTTCCTATGATCTTCGGGGTCAGAAAACCGTCCGGCAATTCCTCCCGTAATAATATGTTCTCCCGGACGAGCTTATACTTTTCCAATCCCCGCCTTATTATGACAAGGAGAAAATCCGTGTCGAACGGCTTGGTTATAAAGTCAAAAGCGCCGATTTTGACTGCAGAAACCGCATCCTCAATGCTGCCGTAAGCCGTCATGATGATTACCGTCGTCAGAGGATCGTTTTCCAATGCCGCTTTAAGCACTTCCATCCCGCTTTTTCGAGGCAGTTTCAGATCGGTAATCACTATCTCGAAATTGTTGCGATTGATTCTATTAACAGCGCTTTCGCCGTCCTCAACATCGCTTACCTGAAAACCTTCCTTCTCCAGAGAAGTTTTCAACATTTTCCGTAAACCCGCATTATCTTCAACCAGCAGGATTTTTTCACTCATTTGTTCCACTCCGCATTTTTACTATATTTCAATTCAAAAGAAAAATCGGACCGGACTATATAAATCAATTATTTCCAGGGCCGGTTCCGGCCTTTCTCATGATACTATCCGACAATAACTTTTCCAAGTTCTTTAACGACTGGGGAAAATCGCGGTTCTGACGCCGGCAGAGACAGGCTTTATCTGAGGTATATTAAACCCGTATACCACTCAATAATCATATCGCCGAAAAAAAGAGCCGCGACCGCGCCTATAATCAAAAAGGGTCCGAAAGGAATGGGCTTTTCCCTGGAAAGCCTGGAGGATAAAAGGAAAGGCGCCATGATGAATGTGCCGAGGAAGGAACCGAGAAATATCGTCATGACGGCTTTTTTCCATCCTAACAGAGCCCCGATGAGGGCCATCAGCTTCACGTCGCCTATCCCCATGCCCTCCTTCTTTTTTAACAAATAGTAGGAAGCTGCAATGGTTAACAGGATGCCGCCTCCGACCACGCATCCCGTGAAGGATTCCGTTATGCTTATGGGCCAGAGCCCCTGGCGACCCGTGAAATGCAGGGTTACCGGTATCAATAACGCTATCACGGCTCCGGTAAGCGAAAAAACGTCCGGAATGATCATGTGGTCCAGGTCAATCCAAGTTATAATGATGAAAATCGACATGAACGGCATGTAGACCGCACTCTCAAAACCGGGTCCGAATTTAGCTATCACAGCCGTATAGAGAACTCCGTTCAGCAATTCAACAACCGGATACCTCACCGAAATTTTTTCCCCGCAATAACGACACTTTCCCCTCAAAAGCAACCAGCTTAGTATGGGAATGTTATCTTTCGGTTTTAATTTGTTTTTGCAGGAA
This sequence comes from uncultured bacterium, assembly GCA_964619725.1. GTDB lineage: Bacteria > CSSED10-310 > CAZUFC01 > CAZUFC01 > CAZUFC01 > CAZUFC01. The sequence continues at coordinate 55,874 of CAZUFC010000015.1, forward strand.
GGACAGTGCGAGGCGGGCTTGACGATGGATTCCTCTTTCGGAATTCGATGAATGCATACGTTCAAAAAACTGCCTACAATAATCCCAATAACGAATACGAACGAATAAATCGCAATGATCAACAAGGGGTCGTCCAGATAATTCATCAGGCTGCCTGTCTGTAAAATGGTTCCGGAAGAAGGTTAAGCGGCTTACGGTATCGCATGTTCTGCAAGGGTATATAATAAGTTCCGGAATTTATTCTTCGGAAATCTCAACGGCGGCTTCTATAAAAAAGCCTTCCCTAAGGAAGGCTGAATGGAGATGAGGAGACTCGAACTCCCGACTTCCAGAGTGCGATTCTGGCGCTCTCCCAAACTGAGCTACATCCCCGAATCCGGCATTAATCTAAAACGTCTGCTGAAAAAAGTCAAGCATGTAAGCATTATGATTTTCAAATAAACCGAAATTTTTACGCAACTATTTCCTCCCTTTTACCGATAACACTGATGAAGAGGTTGAAACAACTGATGTTTCGTCTTCTTGAATAAGTCATGATTTTATGATTCATTATTGCTGATCAGTTGACGGAAAAAAACAGCGATGCAGATTTGAGCAAGACTCAATCAAAGGTATGAACGCATATTTCGGAAAGGAGAAGAGTGATGAAAATAAATCAGAGGGCAGAATCGGAGAAGCTGGATTCTTCACGTCTTTATCGTCAGCTTTTGCAACAGGGTTTATCTCAGGGAATCAAAGCGGGAGCGAGCCGAGGAACTGCGGATCGTCAAACGGTGTCTGATCGTTTTGAGATGCTGAAGGCGGGATACGAGCAGTTTCTTCAATTTACCGATCAATTTGATGCCGGTGCGTCCGGCGCGGGTACGCGACAAGCCGGGGGACTGGACCGTCAAACGGCCAATGCGCTGGCGGACCAGATATATCGCCGGATGCTCACCACGAAATTACAGGCGCCAGGTGAGGCTGCTCAGACCGACGACCAGGTGAGCAGATTCGTCAAGGGAAAGATGAAGGATGGAGTGAAAGGACTGGTCGACCGTTACGGCTCTCAGAAATTGGCGAAAGGACACAAGGAGGAGACGCACAGAAGGACCTGGGGAGACAGAGAAATGCCTGATGATCTGCGAGATTTAGCGAAGTACGGCAAGGGGAACACGATTCTTGAAGGCAAAGCGGAAGCCATGAGGGTCGGCGAGTTGGATGAGACTTGGGAGGGAGATTGGGGCGATGCGTATGCCAAAGGACACACTACGCTTCTGGGAGCTCAAGGCCGGATATATCAGGATGTCGGATTCGACGACTGGACATTAAAGGCTGAAATAGGCGCGCAGGGCAAACTTGAATTGGCCGGCGCTCATTACGAAGTCGGTTATAACACGCCTACGGTGAATATCGCCGGACACGACATCGGCATCAACACCAAAGTCAACCTGGATGCGGAAATAGGAGCGCGAGGCGAGATATTCGGAAAAATCAAACTCGGAAAAGAAAATCGTATTCAACTCGGAGCCGAAGCATTTGCCGGAGCCAGCGCCACAATACAGGGCGAAGCCGCTCTCGGCGACCTGGCGGCAGTCAGGGGCGAAGCGACCGCCTGGGCCGGCATCGGGGCAAAATCTGAACTGGATGTCGGTTTTGAAGACGGTAAACTCAATTTCGATATGGGGCTTGGAGCGGCCCTGGGAGTCGGATTTGAGTTGGATTGGGGATTCACTGTTGATTTCGGTGAGGTTGGTGAGGTACTCTATGATGTGGGTACGGAAATATCCGATGCTGTTCAGGATGTCGGCGATGCGGTGGGAGATGTTGCGAATGATGTGTTCGATGCCGTAGGCGATGCAGCAGGCGATGTTGCTGAAGCTGCGGGCGACTTTATCGATGATGTGGGAGATTTCTTCGGTTTTTAATTACTGGTCCCCTCCAATAACCAAACAGGAGTTCAAAATATGACGGAATATGCTCAATATCTGAAACAAGCTGACGATCTGATGTCAAAGCTCCAGTTCGTCGATGCGGAAAAAGCTTTTGAAAAAGCCGGAAAAGCTAATCCTGATGCCGCCGAACCTTATATAGGACTCGGTAAACTGGCCTTCATGAAAAACAATCATTCACGCGGTCTGGAGATGATCGAAAAAGCGCTCGAAAATGATCCTGAAAACGCCGAAGCCTATATGGTAAAGGGCCTGGGGGCCTTCAAACGGGAAGAATTCCAGAAGGCTATACAGTTGTTTGAAGAAGCAGTAAAACTTAAACCTGATTATATCCCGGCTCACTTCAATATGGCGAAATGCCTGCTGGAAATGGAAGAGCTCGAACGCGCCGAAGAGGAGCTGAGATATGTGATCAAGGGCGAACCGAAACATTTCCAGGCGCATTATGAACTGGGCTATCTCCTTTGCCGGACTGAAAGGATGGAAGCAGGACTGAAACAGGTACTGGAATCGATCAAAGCAAATCCCTATTTCGTGAAAGGTTATATGACTCTGACGAGATTCTATAAACAGGCCGGCAAAGGCGAACTGGTAGAAAAGCTGCTGAAGCAGGGATTGAAACACAACCCCAATGCCCTGCCCCTCTGGGAAGAGCTTTACAATTTATATTTCGTAAAGCTGGACCTGGAAGGTGCGTCGAAAGCGGCGGGCGAACTGGTCAGTCGTCGGGGCAGTTACAGCGACTATCTCCGACAGGGAACGATATACCTCACCACAGGCAATTTCGAAAAAGCGGAAAAAGCGTTCAAAAAATCGGTCGAATTGAATCCGGACAGTTGGGAAGGTCATTACAATCTGGGAGAATTGTACATGGCTTCAAAACTGCCGAAAGAAGCGAAAAACGAATATGAACAGGCGCTGTCTAAAAAACCCGACAGCTTCAAACCCTATAATGGTATGGGACTGTTCCTGCTTCATTACGGAGAAGATTACCAGCGGGCTCGCGATATGTTCGTCACAGCATTGGAAAAATCCCCCGGAAAAGTGGAACCCACTTTGAACCTGGCCTTGACCTGTTACAAACTGAACGATATTGATTCCGCTGAGAAATTCGCCCGGGCCGTGCTGAAGATATCCAAACCCGGAGACGGACTGTACGAACAGGCTGAAAAACTGATAAAGTTGATTCATTCCTGATGAGGGATGGCCAATTGATTCATTTCTGTTGCGCTGCAAATGAGAAAGGACTTCCAGGGATTCTCGATTACGTTTTGCTGGGATCGAACGCGTTTCTTACTCCTTCTCCGACGAGATTCAGCAGAGTAAGCGTAATAAACAGGGAAACTGCCGGAAATACGGCCAGCCACCAGGCAATATTGAAGTACTGCTTTCCCTGGTTGAGGAGTTCTCCCCAGCTTGCGGTAGGCGGGGCTACGCCGAAACCCAGGTAATCCAGCCCAGCCAGTTCGGAAATTTCCGTGGCAATGAAGATGGGCGAAAAAGTGACGATAGGGGTCAGAGCGTTCGGCAAAATGTGCTTGAATAGAACCTTGGGCGTCCTCATTCCCAACGCACGGCACGCTTCGACGAATTCGAATTTACGAAACTTTAAGAATTCTGCGCGAATGTAATAGGAGATGGCGACCCAACCGAAAATGGAAGCCAGGCATGCCAGCAGGAGTATACCGGGTTGAAAAATGGAGATCAGAATAATAAGAAGGAAAAAATAGGGAATGGCTGTAAACATTTCGATGCCGCGCTGCATAAGGAAATCCATACGTCCCCCGAAGTAACCCATGATGCCGCCCAGAGTTATCCCTATCAGGTATGAAACGACCCATACGCTGAATGCATACGCCATGGAGACGCGATAGCCGTAAATCAGGCGCGTCAGCACATCTCTTCCCCTGTCGTCCGTTCCCAGCAGGTTTGTTTTTGACGGCGGGGCAGGGTATTCAGGCGCTTTGCGGTTGGATTCATAAGGCGACCATCTGATCGGCGGAAAAATCATCCAGTCCTTTTCGCCCAGTCGTTTTTCCATTTTTTTGTAATTGACGATAAAGCGGTCGGTAATTCCGAATTCAGTGGGATGATAAGTTTTAAAAATGGGAAAATAATAATGCCCCTGGTATTTCATCACATAAGGCTCGTTATTGGCGACCAGGTCTGCGCCGAGCCCTACCGCAGAAATGACGACCAGAGCCCAGAATGAATAATAGGCTGATTTTCTTCTTTTGAACGCCCTTAACCTTCTCCGTGTAACTTCATTCAGCTTGAACATCTTTATCCTCCGCCGGCGAAATCTATGCGGGGATCGACCAGAGTATAAATAAAATCGGAAAGGATGGTTCCTGTCAGTATGATAAAGCTGGTTATCACCAGATCGCCCATAATGACGTTATAATCTCTCGTCAAAACCGAATAATACATAAGCAATCCCATGCCGTCCAAAGAAAATATGCTTTCGATAAGCATGGAACCGGCGAAAAACATCATGAGAAAACTTCCGATACCTGTTGCAATCGGAATCAAGGCGTTCCTCAAAGCATGTTTCATATATACGTAAAATTCGCTGATTCCTTTGGCCCTGGCAGTACGGGCGTAATCTTTCGATATCTCGCCGATGATTGAATTTTTCATCAGCATTGTCAGCGAGGTAAACGCCGCGACCATATAACAGACCATGGGGGCGATGAAATGATAGATACGGTCCATGATTTTTTCGTACAGAGACATACTGGGGTAATTGTCGGAATATAATCCGCCGATAGGTATAACATCCCAGAAACTGCCTCCCCCGAACAGCACAATGAGGACGACTCCGAGCATGAAACCGGGAATGGAATACATCAGAAATAAAAGAAAAGAGGAAAGGTAATCGAACTTCGTACCGTCTTTGACGGCTTTTATGATTCCAAGCGGAATACAAACCAGGTATGAAAGGAAAAACGATACGACCCCGAACTGAATGGAAACAGGCATTTTACTCAAGATGACTTCGATTACCGGACGTTCGTAAGTAAAGCTTTTCCCGAAGTCTAATTTCATTATATTGGTCAGCCAAATCCAATATCTTACATGCATGGGCTTGTCGAACCCGTACTGCTTCCTGATCGCTTCCATTATTTCTTCATTTATATCCACATCCGTTGCAGCCGTATCCGTACCGGCTATTCTGCTCCCTCGCATTCCCCCTGCAGCCGATGCGCCGAACCTCATCTTGCGGATCGCCTGCTCGACAGGTCCGCCGGGCGCCAGATTGATTATTATAAAAGTGATGACGGTGATTCCCAGGAAAGTGGGAATGATAGCCAATACTCTTCTTATAAAATATGACGATTTACTCATTGTCCGGTTGACTCTTCTCGACCCACCACCAGGCATACCCGACGCCGTAATTGTAATAAGGTTTCACCATTTTCAGCTTCGAATTGTATCCTACAAGCTGGTGAATCGGTTCAAGCAAAAATGTGTAGGGTTGATCTTCATGCAGTATCTCATGAATCTGACGGAAGTATTTTTTCCTTTCCTCACTGTCGTAAGTAAAAATCCCTTTTTCGCAAAGCTCGTCTACACGCTCATTCTTATAGCTGATGAAATTGTCGCCGCCCTTCCGGGAATTCTTTGAATGCCATATGGCGGAAGGGTCCGGATCGACCGCCGATGACCAGGATAGAGTTACCGCTGCGAACCTCTGATCGTCGAGCAGCTTCAGAAAACTGTTCCATTCCACTATTTTTATGTTCATCAGTATGCCCGCCTGCCGCATATCTTCCTGGATTATCGTCAGCATGTTTTCATAATCGCGGCCCGGAGCGATCAGCGTAAATTCAAAACGCCGGTCATCTTTATCCAGAACAGTATCCTTGTCATGATCGTCCCAGCCGGCCTGCTTCAGCAGTTCAATGGCTTTGGAGATAGAGAATTCCAGGGGCTGAACGTTGGGGGAAGAGTAATCGGATAACTTGCCGAAAGGTCCGTCAGCAATAGCGTACAATCCATAATAAAACTTTTCGTTGAACAATTCCCGGTCGATCAGATGCGTCATCGCCCTTCTGACCCGCTTGTCCCGGAAAAGAGGATGCTGGTTGTTCCATCCGATATAAGAATACCCGTTGGGCAGCTTGTTCTGAACGTCGAGTTTCTTTACTTTCCCGCTCTTGAAAGCTTCGCCGTTCGTTTCTTTTATCCATTGACGGGGATAAAACGAATACAGATCAATGTCGCCCTTCTTGAACATCTCGAATGCCACACGCTCGTCCCTGACCATCTTGAATACAATCTGATCGAAATTATACCGCCCCGCATTCTGCGGCAATCCTTCGCCCCAGTAATCGTCCACTCGCTCAAGCATAATTTTTGACCCTTTTATCCAGTCCGCCACCCGATAGGGTCCCGTCCCTACCGGCCGTAAATTCAACGGACTGGTATTGACGTCGCCTCTCGAAAACAAATGCCTGGGAACCACTATCAGCCCGGCCGCCATTTCAAAATTTAAATAATACTTGTTCTTGACTTTGAATCTGACCGTATGTTCATCTACCGCCTCGCAGGACTCTATGTTCATATAGTAAGCCCTTTGATGCGCCGCATTCACGTTGTCGTCGAAGAATATGTCGTAGGAATATTTAACGTCCGCAGACGTTACCGGCATACCGTCCTGCCACTTTGCATTCTTGTTTAAATGAAATGTAAAAGCAGTCTTGTCCTCGCTTATTTCCCACGATTCCGCCAAAAGGGGAATGAACTCATACGTCTCTACATCCCTTTCGGCCAGAGTTTCATAAATATACTCGGTTACCAGCCCTTCATAATAATCGCTCGATGTTATGGGATTCAGATGAGCAGGATCGGATGACAGATGACGCACGAGGCGACCGCCTCGGGGAGCATCCGGGTTCCCGTGCGATATCCCCAGGGCCGCACGGCAATTAAGAATTAAAGGAATTGTGACCAATAAGTGAAAAAAACCTTTAATCAAAAACCTGATCAATCGAATTATCCTCCCGTTTCTCAACTCAATTTAATCTTGAAGCTTTAAAATGTCAATGCATTTTAAGGTCCAAAACATTCAATTATCCGGCGTCCCTCCTCGAAATGTCGCCGGTAATACTCCTCGCTTAATGAACTGATGATCACGCCCCGCCGGGTCGATGCATGAACGAATTTGCCGTTGCCCAGATAAATGCCCACATGATCGCATTTTTTTCGTTTAATGGAAAAAAATAACAGGTCCCCGAAACGTAAATTCGAGCGAGGAATATTAGTGGAAATTCGCCTGAGTCCAGCCGTAGTACGCGGCAAAGTTAAACCGTTCTCGGAAAAAACAGTATGAACCAGCCCTGAACAGTCCATGCCTCTACGATTCATCCCGCCGTAACGATAAGGAACGCCCAACCAGCGGCAGATGCTGTCATTCAATCCAGCCTTACTAATGCGGCGCCCCCGGCAAATCTCCGTTGCATTATTCTTACCAGGGCTAGCTTTCGGAACGCTGGAAGCATCGTGAGCGCAACTGCCGGATAAAGCCAGAATTATCAGACATATCCCACGAATTGTTTTTGTGGAATAAGTATTCATCAGCCCGCGCCCTGAAAAAGTATCCGGGATCAGCAGTCAAATCGTCAAGAAAAAAATAAATTTCTGAGCTCCCATCATGGATAGCTCCACATAACACTAGCTCGTTTTTGGATCAAAAACCCAAGTGGCTGTCCAGCATTAAATTTTGAATCGAGATTCGAGTTTATGGACAGGCACTAGCTCAGTATTTGACAATCCGGCAGGATAATGTCAAGTTTATCAAGCAGTTATTGAGTAGGATCGAAGATTGCCGAAATGAAAAATAAAACGCAAAAAAGTAAAACGGGAGGGATTGGGATGAGGTTATATGTAATTATTTCAATAGTCTTGATTTTTCTTGCATGCCATTTCAGTGGCGCAACAGCGGCGGAAAAATGGGCCGTAATCATCGGAATCGAAGACTACCGGGATTCCGATATCATACCGATGACAGGGGCGGCCTCCGATGCTGCAGCGATTTCCCGCTCCTTGATCGAATCGGCTGGATTTTCTCCCTCAAATGTTTACTTGCTCACCTCAACTATGGGAAAAAAAGGTGAAACCCCCAAACCTGACGTGGAGAATATCCTCAGAACGCTGGCGGAAGTCTCCTTAAAGTCGTCTCCTGATGACGTTTTCTTCTTCTTTTTCGCCGGTCATGGAATAACGCAAGATGAAGAAGGTTTTCTGTTGACATATGAGACGGTTCTCAGCGATCCCTCAGAATTGATGATGACGTCTCTTTCTGCGGAAGATTTGCGGAGGGAACTTCAACGCATAAGAGCGGCAAAAGCGCTTTTGTTATTTGATGTGAATCGTTCGGGACCTCTGAAAAAAGACTCTGCGAAATCGAATTTACTGACCAAGGCATTTGCCGATCCGCTGCATATAGACTTGGAAACTGGCGGAGGCGGTAATCTTCAAATCAGCGCTTCGATTTTTTCCTGCTCGCCGGGCCAGAGGTCTTATGCATGGAAAAGTAAAAAACGGGGGATTTTCGGAATTGCCGTTCAGGAAGCCTTATCCGGCAAAGCAGCGGATAATGAAGGCCGGATGACTCTGGCTCGATTCCATTCATATCTGAAAGAACGTATCGCAAACCTGTATGCCAAGCACATTCGTGCCGCAATCGATCAATCTCCCTGGATCAGAATGGAAGGCGCAGGCGCACGCGATTGGACGATAGCGACATTCAAAGAAAGGGATGAAAGCGCCGGCGCTTCAGTCGCTGAAGGGAGCTTACCCAGCGAAATGAACGCCGCCGAACCGGAAATGGAATCCGGAAAATGGTATAAAAAATGGTATACGTGGGCTATTGCTGCCGGTGTTGTGGGAGGCGGAATAGCTCTCGCATCTCAGGGCGGAGACGAAAACGGCGGCAACGGCGAGGATGAAGGTTACGGCTGGGGAGATGTGGTGGATGATATACCGGCGCCCGGAGGTTTTCCGGGAGGGCTGGGCTGGGACGGCTCATTCTTCTGGATTACCGACGTTTACGATGGAAAAATCTACAAGTTAAACGCTGACGGCGGAGTCGTCGATTTCATGTATTCCGATTACTTCCTGCCCACCGGACTGACATGCGTCGGCAACTTCCTCTGGGTCGCCGACTGGTACAGCCTTACGATCCTTAAAATCAATAAAAATACCGCTGAAATCGCAGCCGTCATATCCTCTCCCGGTCCTGATCCGTTCGGACTGGCCTGGGACGGCTCCTACCTCTGGAATGCCGATACTACAGACCATAAAATCTATAAAATGAATACAAGCGGCGGTATAGTTTCCATTATTGATGCCCCGGCAGCCTTTCCCATGGGTCTTAGCTGGGACGGACAGCATCTGTGGTGTGTTTCAGACGATATGGGCAAAGTCTACAAAATGCACACCAGCGGCGAGGTCATTGATTATTTTGAAGCTCCGGGAAACGGCCCCACCGGCCTGACCATCGACGGTTCCTACGCGTGGCTGGCCGACAGTTTCGACTTCAAAATTTATAAAATCTATATCGGAATCGGAAATTCAAGCGCTGACATTCGTTCCAACCTGTTCTCGGATCTACAAATCAATCATGGCATCCGCTTTTATTCTCCTCGCCTGCTGAAACCTGTGATAAATTTCTCTCCCTTAACAGGCGCTTCGGAAAAACAAAAAACAGGAAATTTGAAGCTGAATCATTTTGATTCATTACCTTCGGAACGCTGAAAAGAAACAACGAAATATTGGAACCGAAATTCCGGGACGCCTTGCTGAACGAAGAAATGAACGATATCCGGGGCGATTACTTGGTTGTTGAATTCGGGTACGGGCTTTAATACAAAGGGACAAAGGGACCTAAAGGACCTAAGGGACCTAAGGGACAGAAGGGACGCCTGGAATATTAAATCATTTGTTTAAATAAAACCGGCATTGGAAAATTTACCGTTTCAAAGAAGAAACTGACTTTGGGATTGATCATACCGGGGCTGTGCTTCTTTTAAAACTTTTGATAGCTTTTTTGGTTGATCGGTATCATTATCGAAATCGGGGACGAAATCGAAACAAAATTACGGCATATTCCGTCTAATTGTCACCTCAAAAGACTTATTTTTGATCAATGCCGCTACTTCTTATCCGCAGCCAGTCGCATACCGTCTGTTCTGTTTCTCTTTTCAGGGTCTTCCCAGTAACGATTGGCCGCTCTCACATACATCTCCAGGTTCCAGAAGGACCCTCCCCGCAGAACTCTGGCGGTCCCTCGCGCAGGCCCCGTCGGATCGGCGACGTTCCTTTGCGGATACTCGCCGTACCAGTCGTTGCACCATTCCCAAACGTTACCCAGCATATCGTAAAATCCCCAGGCATTAGGCTTCTTTAATCCCGCTCTGTGCGTCTTATTGTCCGAATTGCCTCTGTACCACGCAATCCTGTCTATTTTACCGTATCTTGAATCTCCTGATCCGGCCCTGCAGGCATACTCCCATTCCGCTTCCGTCGGCAGCCTGAATTCATAACCCAATTTCATCCTGTTGAGTTTCCGGATAAAATTTTGAGAATCCTCCCAGCTCACAGAATCCACCGGACAGTCAGGACAACCGGCATGCCTGGAAGGCGCATCATTCATTACTTCCCCCCATTGCGCCTGGGTTATTTCATATTTTCCCAGAAAAAACGATTTCGTTATCTGGACCCTGTGTCGTTTTTCATTTTCCAGACGATTCGTTTCATCATCGGGAGAACCCATCCAGAATCTGCCCGGCATGATCCTTATCATGTCTATCATAATCTCGTCAGCAAGCCTTATCCTTAAAGTATTTCTCGTTTCTTCCGCTGAAGGATACCCGGCCGGCAACGCAACCGGCTCTTTTTTCGTCTCCGGAATTATCTCCGGCGTCTGAGTTTTCGTCGGCGTTCGGGTCGGTGTTCTTCTTTTGATAACCGCTCTCGTTGGACTGGACGTCGGCGTTGCGGTCAGCATTGCGGTCGGCGCTTTCGTCGCTGTATAAACAGGAATCGCCGTATAAGCAGAAGCGCTCCGTTCCGTGGGCAATTCAGTTCCATCCGGCATACCGACGACGGGAACGGCTGCGGGAAGTCCGGCTCCGGACTGTTTCTCCGGTCCTTTATCCAATGAACCTGACTGTGAATTCAAATCGATCCCTGATCCGTTATTTTTCACGGCGGATATTTTTTCTTTGATGACGGGATAAAAGATAATCGCTGCCACTGATACGATCACCGCAGCGACAATCACTGTAAGTATCCAGGCGATGCCTCTGCCCTGTTTTTTTACCGCTGGAACAGCTTTTTCTATGTTTAAACCAGGAGTTGCCTGAACAACCGATCTCGATTCCGGCAAACGGCTGCTTTTTTCGACCTCCCGCTCGCCGGCTCCTTCGGGCTTTATTTTCTCCAGAGCGTCAATCATCTCCTGTGCAGTCCGAAAACGCTCTTCAGGATTATTCTTCAATGCCTTGACCACCAAATCATCCAAAACTTCAGGAATGTCGCTTCTTATATCGCCGGGCAATGCAAAAGAACCTCTCGGTTTGCTTCTGGTCAACATCTCATAAAGCATAACGCCGACTGAATAGAGGTCTGAAGACGCAGTAACCGCAGAAGAATCCTCAAGTTGTTCCGGCGAAGTATAATCCAAGGTCCCTATAAACCACCCGCTGGTGGTAAGGACCGTCGCATCGGGGACCTTCGCTATGCCGAAGTCCAGCAGCTTGATCTTGTCTTCCTCTGTGATCATTATGTTTCCGGGTTTGATGTCTCTATGAATCATGAAACGATGAGCGTATTTCAGTATGCGACATAACTGAAGAGTAAAATCCAGCGCCTTTTCAACAGGAATATTGCCCGGCTGCCCCCTCATCCAGGCGGTTAAATTCTTCCCTTTCACATACTCCATCAGCAGATAAAATATCTCGTGCTCACGGCCCCCGATTTCCAATTTCATCTTGTCCATGTGAAATGAACGAACTATTCCTTCATGCATCAGCTTCTGGGCCAATTTAGCCTCTCTCATGAAGCGGCAGAATTCTTCCTTATTCCGCATCGTTCCGGGATTCATCAGTTTTAATGCTTTTATCTCACCGAGCATCTCATCGCGCACCAGAAAGACCGCACCCATACCTCCTCTGCCGAGCATCTTCAAAACCGCATACCGCCCCGCCAGAATCTCTCCCCCTTTTAATTCGAATATATTCTCAGGCAATTCAGGAACAGATGCTTTCCTCTTGCGTTCCTCAGAACCCTCAAGTCCCCTTTTATTCGAAGATACCGTCTCCCAGTCGTGCGAAGTATCGTTCAGTTTACTCCCGCAATTGGAACAATATTTTGAGCCTTCCTGATTTTCGTAACTGCACTCCGGACATGTTTGCATAACGCCGCCCCTATGCTCTTTCTCCATTATAAACCACGGGAAAACTTACTTCAAACATCCCTTGAACAAGGACTCAAAAAAACAAAATGCTGATTGAAATGAGAACCTTTTTTCTTTATGATCAAAAGTCGAAATGATATGGATGCTTATTCAACAGCTCATTTGCCGTTCACAGAAAACCTTTTTAGTTTTGCACAGGAGAAATGTAATGAAAAAAATGATCTTATCGGAAGTTTTTCTCATCATTCTAATATTATCAATGCCGATTTCTGATTGCATGGGCGGCGCATTGCTTAGCACGGAAATCGGAGAAGAAATCTTTAAGGTGTCCTTGTATTATGACTACAGCACGGGAAAAGAATTTGAAGCGGAAGGGGAGAACCTCAGATTCGAGTTCGATTCCCATCGTGTTCTGCTGAGAGGAGAATTCGTTCCGCACGCCAGATTCAGTGTTTACGGAGAAATAGGAGCAGCTCAACTCACGAATCTGAACCCGTTGAATTATGAATACCATGATATCGAATATGACTGGGGACAGGCCCTGGGATTCGGGATCGACGTTAATGCCTTTGAATTGGATGAGATACAATCATCCGTTAAATTTTCGGCCCGCATGCTGTATTTCAAAAACGATGGAACGCTTGACGTTACAGAAAGATATAATGAAACTGATTATAACGAATTAAGCGAAAGCTACGAGGAAACCTGGAATGAAGTGCAGCTCAGCGCCCTTTTCTGTTATAATGAAATCGACAATTCGCACATTTACGGCGGCCTGTTTTACAATTTGTTTTCCACACTGGATGAAAAATGGAAAAGAACGGTGAATGAATACCGGGATGGAAGCAGTACTGAAATCAAAAGTTCTGGGACTCTCGATTGCGAAGGCCAAAATGATTTCGGAGCATTCGGAGGCGTCTCATATTATTTCGATTATCGCTGGGGAGTCAGCGCGGAGCTCCGCCTGTTCGATGAGACTTCATTTGTTGTCGGATGCATATTCCGGATTTAACGGTTCCTCTGGTACGGAGAATCAGGCACTTCCAGTTCCAGACGTTTTATTTTTCTTCTTAAAGTATTCTTATCTATTCCCAGTTCCCGGGCAGCCGCAGTTCTTTTCCAGTTGTTTCTTTCCAAAGCATTGTAAACAGCATTGGCTTCAATCTGTTTCAACGTCAGTCCCTGTGCGGGCGGTTTTTGTCTTTCCGCCATTGCCTGGAAGCGATCAGGAAGGTGCTCCAAACCGATCAGGCCCTCTGAACACAGTATAAAGGCATGCTCAATCGTATTTTCCAATTCACGGATATTGCCGGGCCATTCATACCTCATGAATACGCCCATAGCTTTGTCGTCTGTTCCGCTGATCTCCCTGGCTTTTACAGCGTTGAATTGCTTGATGAAATGTTCGACCAGAAGCGGAATGTCCTCTTTTCTCTCCCTTAAAGGCGGTAAAAATAACTTTACGACGTTTATCCTGTAATAAAGGTCCTCCCTGAACCGGCCCTCACTGATTTCTTTCGTCAGTTCATGATTCGTGGCGGTTATTATCCTGACGTCCGCCTTTACGGTTTCGATGCCGCCCAGAGGCTCATACGTCTTTTCCTGGAGGACCCTTAGCAGTCTAACCTGTAAAGCTGGAGAAACATCGCCTATCTCATCGAGAAAAAGAGTTCCTTTTTCAGCCAGGGCGAACCTTCCCGGTTTATCCTTGCCTGCGCCCGTAAAAGCCCCTTTTTTGTACCCGAACAACTCCGATTCAAGCAGAGTATCCGGCAAAGCGCCGCTGTTTACCGTGATGAACGGCTTCCCTTTTCTGGGACTCAATTCGTGAATGGCCCTGGCCACCAGTTCTTTTCCGGTGCCCGGAGCGCCCTCAATCAGCACATTGCTTTCGGATTCAGCGACCTGGGGCAGAATCTCAAATATTTTCTGCATTTTGTGATTGCGGCTGATTATATCCTGAAAAGAGTGGCGTTCTCTTAATTTTTTCCTCAACTCTTCAACGATGCTGAGGTCTCGAAAGGTTTCCACTCCCCCGATGACATTGCCCTTTTTATCCTTTAACAAAGCGGAACTGACGCTTATAGGGATGCGTCTTCCGTCGGATCGCAGTATATTGACGGGCTGATTAACAATGCTCTTGCCGGTTTTCATGGTATGTCCGAGTACGCATGCCGTTTCGCAGACATTCGTACGAAAAACCTCCCAGCAAGGCTTTCCGAGCGCTTCTTCTCGAGGAACGCCGGTAATGGATTCAGCGGCGCGATTGAATGACGTTATCCTCCAGTTGCGGTCGACTGTGAAAACGCCGTCCGCAATGCTGTCGAAAATAATATCCGCGTATTCTTTCGAAGAAGTCGGCATCAGTCTTCTACGTCCATTTTAAATTCCGTATTGGGTTTGAGCGTACAACAGGCGGTTCAGCCGTTGAATCGACATGCAGATATAGCGGCAGTAACGACAGGAGCAAAATCTTTCAGTTTACCGGCAACGTCAGTGATCGCAGATATTTTCACCGGTCTGCAATTGACCATGCATGTAATCGTGAGCTATTTTATCGGGTTCGAGAGAAGGAGCTCCGATTACAACATCTATGTTGTTTTGTTCGAACAACTGCTGAGCTCTTCGCCCCATACCGCTTGCTATTATGACCTGAGCGCCCTTTTCTTTCAGCCAGGTGGGCAACAAACCGGGCTGATGAGGAGGCGCCGGCACGATTTGAGTCTCCAGTATTTCCTTGTTTTGCATATCAAGGTCCATCAGCGCGAAATTTTCGCAATGACCGAAATGCAAACTCAAACATCCCTCGGCTAACGGCACGGCAATTCTCATCTTTCCTGTTTCCTCCTTTTTTTCTACCGGAACGCTTTCCCCCGGTGCGTCCTCTCTTTCACTCTTTTCGCCGGTTATTTTTTTCACGACATTCCTGAACGCTTGCGCTGCGGGAGAATCTTCGGCCTTATCCATAAAGGACTTTCCCTGATCGGAATATTGTACGATTGTCGGCTCCAACGGAATTCTGCCTAAAAAACGCTCATTCATTTCTTTCGCCATGCTCTCTCCGCCGCCTGTCTTGAATATTTCAACAGAATTGCCGCAATGAGGACAAATAAACCCACTCATGTTTTCCAGCACGCCCAGTATCTTTACGTTGACTTTCCGGCAAAAATTTATGCAGCGGCGAACGTCGCTGATCGACAAATCCTGCGGAGTCGTTACGATTACAGCGCCGGCTCCGGCGCCTATCAAATGTGCGATTGAAAGCGGTTCATCCCCTGTCCCCGGAGGAGAATCTACTATCAGATAATCCAGGTCGCCCCATTCCACATCCTTGAGAAACTGATTGATGACGCCGTGCTTCATGGGCCCGCGCCATATCACTGCGTCATCCCGGTTCTGCAGCAGAAAACCGATGGACATCACTTTCAGGTTTTCCTTTAGCCGAATAGGCTGAATGGCAGAATCGATAACTTCGGGTTTCTTGCCTTCCAAACCCATTATCTTCGGAAGACTCGGACCATGCACATCTATATCCAGCAACCCCACGTTCTTTCCCGCTTCAGCCAAAGCCGCCGCAAGGTTCGCAGCAACCGTGCTCTTTCCTACGCCGCCCTTCCCGGATAACACTAATATTTTATTTTGAATTCGCGACAGTCTGTCCTGAAGCTTCTTCATTTCCAATGCCTGCTTTTCCTGGGCATCCTGCTTCTCTCCTCCTGAATCCGCTCCTACCTGTTTATTGCTGATTTCTCCTTTTTCGTTCATTTCTTCTCCTCTTTTCCCGTTAAACAACTCTTGAAATTCTTTTTATCACTTCGTCATTTATACTTAATCTTCGCCTATTTCAGACGAATATTGATCTTTTCGACGTATTTCTTGAAAAACCTCATACCCCCTGCTTCACTTACTATTTGAAGTATCATGTCCGGCTCCCTGACGATCACTCCCGATAAACAGGTAACGGGAGTATCGACGAAAGCCTCCGGAAGCATGGGAGTGGAAGCGCCCAGAAGGACGATCTCCCGGCAGTTTTTCGCGGCGTTTAATAATTGGGTCAGTGTCCCGTTCATGATGGAGGTTGAAGTAATAAGAGCCGCAGAACATTCCGGCAGATTCTGGAGAGCATCCTCTGCAGGAGAAATTCCGGGTCCTCTGGCAGCGTTCTGATCGAAAATGAACAAAGATTCGACCCTTTGTTTGATCGCTTGCACCAGAGGTCCGAAGAATCCGACCATGCCTACTCGATCATCCCTTCTTAAACGGATGAAATCAAGGACATCCAGTGAAGCATCCGGTTTCACGCCTGATCGTGTAATAACCGCATTAGCTGCAGCTAATCCGACAGCAGCCTCAATAGGATCGGCGCTTTTGACGTATGAAAGTAAATCAGCGGCCGATCGGCCGCTTAAAGGTCTTTTCCCGTGAAAAAGAGTGCATTCTCCATTGCAATGCTGATGGAAAGTAAAGGCTACTCCCGTCGAACCGTCGTCGAGTTTTACTGCAGTATATCCCAATCCTGCTCTGACCTCTACGGCAGCGTATTCCCGGGCCCTTTCTTTCAATAATGATTCCAGTCTTTCATTCGAATCGATTAAAACCTTTTCCATGCTTTACCTTTTCGCTTGAAACAGATTCGGCATCACAAATCAAGTCGCTCGCCAATGCTGTTCCATACTGAAATAATGTCCTGTGAGGATCCTGCCTGTTTATTATATTCTACCATGCTTTTTTTCGCAATCTGCGCTTTCGTCAGCTCCGCATCGTACCTGATCTTTCCGGCAATTTCTATGCCGTGCTCTTCACAGAAACGAACTATTTTCTGCGTCATTTCCCTGTTTAAATCCCATTTGTTGATGCAAGCCATGGTTTTGATGTTGAAATGATTCGTTAAATCAAAAACTCTTCCTAAATCATGCAACCCCGATAAGGTGGGTTCTGTAACCGCAACCGCCATATCCGCCCCGGTCACCGAGGCAATGACGGGACATCCGATTCCCGGCGACCCGTCAATAATAACAAGATCGCGATCATCGCTTTCAGCGATTTTTTTAGCTTCGTTTCTGACGAGAGTAACCAGTTTGCCTGAGTTTTCCTCGCCCGGCCCCAGTTCAGCATGCACCATAGGACCGCGCCGTGTCTCGGAAATAAACCATTTGCCGTTGACTACTTCTTTAAACTCAATGGCGTTTTCAGCACAGAATCTTGCGCATACTCCGCACCCCTCACAGGCGATAGGGTCTATGCGAAAAGTCTTTTCATACCGGCCGTTACCCGGACCGTCAAAAAATACGGCATCGAACCGGCAAATCTCTTCGCATTTTGCGCAGGCGATGCAATGACCGGTCAGTATCCTGGCGCGCCTGCCTCCCGAAAAATCCTCTCTGCGCTTTACTCTCGGTTCGAGAATCAAATGCAGGTCCGCGGCATCCACATCGCAATCCGCAAAAACCGCGTTATCAGACAATACGGCGAAACACGCCGTCAGACTCGTCTTTCCCGTTCCGCCTTTGCCGCTAATAATAACCAATTCCTTCATTTCGCTTTTCCAACTCTTTCTCTATTGCAGTGAAAAAAGTTAAATACTCTTCTCTGTATTCGGGCAGGACATCTGCAACAAGTTCACCATTAGAATAAGCTTCCGCAATGCGCCTGTCATCCGGTATCTCCATCAAAATCGAAATATTCTGCATACTGCAGAAACGATAAACTTCCCGATCGCCCATATCAGCCCTGTTAACGGCAACGGCAAACGGCATCTTGAGCATCTTCAACATCTGAACCGCCTGCCTCAGGTCATGAAGTCCGAATGGAGTCGGTTCTGTCGCCAAGACAACCAGATCAGCGCCTTTTATCGATTCAATCACCGGACATGATGTCCCGGGCGGCGAATCGACGATGATTATTCCTTCATCCGGTATGCGTTCTTTAACCGCTTTTATGACCGGGGGCGTCAAGGGTTGACCGACATTGATTCTTCCATGGATGAACCTTACTCCGCCTGCATGACCCGTTTCCATTGTTCCCAGGTTGCGGGATTCTTCGGTTATGGCATGCACCGGGCACACCAGCCAGCAACCGCCGCATGAATGACAAATCTCTGGAAAAGTCAATACCTGATCTTTGATCAATACGATCGCATTATATTCGCATATCTCAGCGCATTGTCCGCACTGAATGCATTTCTCCTGATCCACCAGCGGAACCTGTTTGCCTACCGGTATGGTCTCCTCTATTTCTGGTTTAAAAAATATATGTCCGTTCGGTTCCTCTACGTCGCAATCCACATAAACGACATCCTTTTTTCCATTATCCGCCAGAACCTTTGCGAGATTGACCGCTATAGTGGTCTTCCCCGTCCCGCCTTTTCCGCTCGCTATTGCTATCTTCATTGCAACTCTCTGATCTTCCTTTCGCCGCTTGAGTCGTTACATCTTCCTCGTCATCAGCGCCCCGCATTTCGGGCACTTCTTCTTGTTGCACGGCAGGCCGGTCTGATGAGGTTCAATATATCCGCATCCGGGACATAAGCATGCTCCCTGAGGTCCCTGAGCGAACCCGCCTCCTCTTCCTCGACCGCCGCCTCTTCCTCGACCCGATCCTCTGCCTGTTCCAGGCCCCTTACCCGTCGGCCCGGTTCCGTCTCCTCTCGGCATTTTCTACCTCCTTATTCTGATCTAAAACAATCAAATTCCTTGTAATCGTTCAAATCTCCGTCCGGCTTTCAGCAGAGCTTCAATCTCATCCGCACAATTCTAATCAAAAAAGCCGCCTTTTTCAATCATCTGGCCTCTACCCGCCAATTGAAACGAATTCTCCGCTTCGGCCAGCCTGGAATTCCTTGCGGCAGTAAGGAACGAAGCCTCCCTTGGAAGGCTCCGTTCCTTAGCCGATTTCTGAGATTTATTCCTCTTTTACGCTTTCAAGCTCCTGAATCCTCTTCTGAATCTCTTCCAGGGAACCCTGCATGTATTCCGCTTCCTGCTTCAACATCTCCAATTCCTGGTCACTGGTCATTCGAGACTGCGGAGCCGTATATTGCGGACCGTAAGGAACCGGTTCCGGAGGATACGGTGCATATCCTGCCCTTCTCCATCCGAAACGGCCTCCGCGTCCCCAGCCATATCCTGCGCGCCTGCCCCAGCCGAAACCCCGGCCGCGACCTGGTACAGGATTCATGTATCCGGGAACGTCATATCCGGCGCAATATCCAGCGCCGCGTCCCGTCATGGGGCCTGCGCCCCAAGGTCCTGTTCTGTCTCCAGCGGGCATATCTATCCCTCCTTTCGTTTTTTTTTTCATAAATCTTGTGATTCAATATCCTTGCCTTGCTTTCACTTATTTTTTCTCTGATTCATTTAAATCGTTCAATACGGATAAGGCGCATAACGATAAGGCACGTATACTCCCGGCTCAGCTTCATAAGGATAATATCCCCAGGCGTTGAATCGCACTCCTCGACCGAAACCCCAGCCGTATCCTCGACCGAAACCCCGGCCTCGCCGACCATATCCGACGCGTCCGAAACCTCGCCCGAAGCCCCAGCCTCGCCGACCATATCCGACGCGTCCGAAACCTCGCCCGAAGCCCCAGCCTCGCCGACCATATCCGCGGCCCCAGCCGCCATACCTTGGTTCCCATCTCTGAATCCCGAATCCATAACCGTATCCCCGAACCGACGGATTCATGTATCCGGGAACTCCAAAACCGGCGCAATATCCAGCCGCTCTTCCCGTCATCGCTCCCCATCCGCAAGGTCCTGTTCCGTCTCCTGCCGGCATATCATCTCACTCCTTTCCTCAATACCGATTTCTCCGCCTCTCGCGACGGAAGAAAAATCACTCAGTTGTCTTTACACCCAGTGGCCTTCTACATCTGGCTTTTCAATCTCGCCGAATCCTCCGCTCTTGAATTTCTCAATCACGTCGGATACCTTTCCCGAAGCATTGATCGATACTTTAACCCCGGCCGCATTCAACGTCCTGAAGGCATTAGGTCCGCAATGTCCCGTTATCAAATGCTCAGCGCCGGATTTCTGTACGTGCTCCGCTGCCTGTATTCCCGCTCCCTGAAGCGCCTGCAAGTTCTGACTGTTGTCTATCGCCTCATGCTCGCCCGTCTCCGTATCGTAAATTATAAAATATGCCGCACGGCCAAACCTCGGGTCTACTGAACTGTCCAACTCCATGCCCTGGGACGTTATTGCTATTTTCATCCTCTTCTCCTCTCCTTTTCCTTTCCTTTTCAATTTTTCTTTAATGGGTTTCAATTTTATCCGTTGTTCATCGCCTTCGGGGTCCTCGAAATCCTCGTCCGCCATGAAATCGCCGACGACGACCTCTACGCCTTCCGCATCCCGGCATCGCATAACGCCGCTGATCTATACGACCGCTCCGCCATGCTTCCAATACTTCCTCTACTTCTCCTACTATCCCGTCCCATACGCGTATTCCCGCTGACTCTACCATACTCCGCATCTGTAACGATATCCCCGCGCATAACATATCCTCGATTCCCAGCTTCCGCAATAACTCAACTCGCTGAATTGATCCTAATCCGGAAAGACTCAATGTTTCCCTGTCCCTGTCGCCGTTGATCTCGTAAACGATCAATTGATTCGACCAATCAAAAACCGGCGCTATTCTGTTTCTGAATTCTGGGATGGCCACTTTCATTCATCCAACCTCCATCCTTGAGGTAGCAATTTTCTTGCCGGTTTTCAAAGCGTTCCAAAAAATATTTCCTAATCTATTGTTTTATAATGTTTTTATTTTTTTGCTTCACTTTTTTCCTTAATGTGAAAAACCATGTTATAACGACAAAATGCACCATTTATTGCTGCATTAGGGAACAATATGTTCCGTTTTTGCTTAGGGGCAGCATCGCGTTCAGACTGACTTCATAATAGGTTATAATCGAGATTGAAAGACCGCATTAGCCCTTCGCGGCCAAGAAGGGACAAATGTATTTCCTGGTGAGATCATCAGTTGGAAGGTTTAATACGGAGCGTTGCAGCAGGTCCCTTTTCAGTCGAGGAAACGATGAATTTGCCTTCAAGGTTCGGGAAGATATCCCTGACGAAATCCAGGTATAGTCTTCTCCGAGTGAGCCGTTTTTCTTTTTTGTATTCTTCTAGCAGATTGAGGAAGCGTTGCGTTTGTCCTTCAGCTTTTGAGACGACTGAATTTTTATAGGCTCTGGCTTCGCTGATTATTCTGTCTGCAGCGGCGGAAGCTTCTGGTATTTTTTCATTTCTGTAGGATTCGGCCTGGTTGATCATCTGTTGTTTATCGATCTGAGCGTTAATAACGTCGTCAAAGAATTCCTGAACGATCTCTGGAGGTCTGACGACGTTGAGTTCTACGAAAGTGACCTGTACTCCGGCATTGATGGAGTCGAGCAACTCCTGGAGTTTAATTTTGATGCTTCTTTCTATGGCTCCTTTACCGATTGTAATGATGTCGTCGATGGGCATTTCTGCGAGGGCATGAATGACGGTATTACAGGCCATGCTTCTGAGTGCGAGTTCCTGGTTACGGACGGCGAAGAGGTAATAAGCCGGTTTAGAGATGTTATATTGAATGGTGAAGTTGAGTGTAACGATATTATTATCGCCGGTAACGGCATATGAGCTGAGTCCTGTTAACCGGCTGAAAATGGAAGCAGTCTGACTTTCTTCGAAGAACTGCTCGATATCGAGTGTATGGACGGCTTTGACAGGGACTCTGGTAACCGAATCGATCGGCCAGGGCAAAGCGTAATGAATGCCCGGCATAATATTGTCGCTGATCATTCTGCCGAACCGGCAAAGGACTCCGATTTCATTGGATGAAATGGAATAGATGCCGGACAGGAGGTAAATGAGTATCAGCAGGAGGACCAGGACAGCGGCAAAACGGCTGGTGCTTTTGACTGTTTTATGGAAGTACTCGCTGATGATGTTGTTCATTTTACTCCCCTGTTTCTTTTTCAGAGTCCTCTTCGACCAGCATTTCTCTGGAATCCAGATATTTAAAGAGTTCCGAATCGGTCGACAACACAAGCGTGCTTTTTTCTTTAAGTATTTCCTGATAAGTTTCCAGCGATTTCATAAACTCGAAGAAGGCTTCGTCTTCGGAATAAGCTTCAGCGTATATGCGGGTCGCTTCACGATCGCCTTCGCCTTTAATAATTTCTGCTTGTTTGTCTGCATCAGCCAGCATCTTGGCGACCGTCAGATCGGTATCGGCTTCTATTCCCGCCGCTTCTTCTCTTCCTTCAGCCCTGAATTTTTTAGCTTCTTTTTCTCTCTCAGTCCTCATGCGCTGATGAACGGCATCGGCAACGATGGCGGGATAATTCAGACGATTGATGCCCATTTTGACTATCTCGATGCCGTATTTAGCTTTTGTTTTTTCATTGGCCTGTTCCATTATTTTCTGTTCTATTTCGGATAACTTAACCTTTCTCTCACTCGTATTAATAATTTTATCAAGAGAATAGTCGCCGAGGACGCTGCCCAATTGTGAATTGACCATATCGCCCAGTTTTTGTTCGGCCATTTCCGGAGAGGTCAGAGATTCGAAGAAGTTGAGAGGTTCAAAGATGCGCCAGCACAGATAACAGGTTACGATGATGGGATTCTTATCTCCCAGCAGGAGTTGTATGGGCTGGGTTCTGAAAATTTTTATCCGTCTGTCAAGACGATTGACGACATTAATGAAACCTGGCCATTTCCAATTTAAACCGGGGTCGGTGATTGTCTGAACGGGTTTGCCGAATTGAGTGACGATGGCGTATTCGTACTGGTTGACCTTAAAAGCGCATAACCAGATGAACAGAACAAAAATGACGATGGCCAGAAGAAAGATAATGGTCTTTTTCAAGATTAATCATCCTTTCTTAAAAATCATAGGGAGTTATGGCGGAAGCGCCTGATTTGAATCCCAGCCAGATAGCCGGAACGCCTGAATCCGGATCAATGATCATTTTAGCGTTTCCTTTCAGAATGTCTTTCATGTTATCCAGGTAAATTCTCTTATAAGAAATGCCGGGATAGTTTTTAAACGCCGATAACTGATAAAGGAAACGTTGCGCTTCTCCTTCCGCTTTTTCTGTTTTGTCGTAC
Organism: uncultured bacterium; assembly: GCA_964619725.1. Lineage (GTDB taxonomy): Bacteria > CSSED10-310 > CAZUFC01 > CAZUFC01 > CAZUFC01 > CAZUFC01. Next base: position 79,332 of record CAZUFC010000015.1, read on the forward strand.
ACATAGGCGCTCGCATCAATTTTCTTTCTTATGGCTTCTGCTCGCGCCTCCGGTATCCTGGAATTTTTATATCCGATAGCTGTATTGATCATACCCTCCTTTTCCTGAGAGGCAGCGATCACCTGTTCGTATGAATCGGCGATGAAGATGGGAGGATGAAGGTCCTTGGTTATGATGTTCAGAATTTCGATACCGGTCTTCAGATCATCCAGCGCATTCTGCAATCTTTTATGTATTTCCGCGTCGAGTTCTTTTCTGTACGTCGTGGCGATATCGAAAAATTCCTTTGAGCTGAATATTTTTGCTATGATCTGATATGTCGTGAGTTCCAGGATGTTTTCCGGGTCACCGTGTTCAAAATTAAAATTGAACGTGTTTTTAATTCTATAATGGATCATGAGATAAGGATAAAAAAAGTTGTTGTCGCCGGTAAGGAAAGGTTCCTCGGTTCCGTGCTTAATGGTCCACAAAAGGGCGAAAGTTCCCCGATCTCCGATATTGCCTACCGGCAATTCTCTTATGCTTTTCGTATTCGTTTTGATGACTTCATCGACAGGCCAGGGTAATTTTAAATGTAATCCAGAGGAAACGGACGTTTCCGTCGATATGGGTTTACCGAGGCGAACGACGATGGCTTCTTCCGAAGGAGCGACCGTGTAGACGACGGTTCGCAGCCAGACCAGGGCTGTTGCGAAGACGACGAACCAGATCAGTCCCTGGATTAACCGTCTTATGTTTAAAGTTCGCATGAATTTCAATCCGAGCTTTTTTTCCAGAAAATTTCTGGCGCCGGCGACGAACTTCGGGTCAACAAACAATCCCAGCATGTAAGACACTTTGTATTCGCCTGTGAAACCTTTTTCCCCTTTCGTTATCGACAAAACGACGTTGACGATCGTTTCAGCGGCCAGGGAAAAAATAAATATTGCTATTATTCCGGCGACGATCCTGTCGAGATTTATACCGAGTTTGAACAATAACAGGGAAAAACCGGTCAGGAGGTCTGTGACCATATCCGCCCTGCTGTGCATTCCGTCGGCGACCAGCCCCAATGATCCTTCTTCTTTTCCGACGCCCGTTTCAAAACGGTAAACAAAATAATTGCCCATGGCGAAAACGATGAATATGAGGCCCGCCGTCAACGGATACTGAATTTCGACAACATCCGCCACAATAGCCTTTCTGACCAGCATGACCGAAACCACAAAAAGGAACAAACCAATTAACAGCGATATTTTCTGTTCCAGCACGATCTTAGGGGAGCCTGTTTCTTCCCTGCCGCCGCCCTTCTCTTCATCGGATTCTTCAGTCGATACATCCTTTCCCGCATTTCTTAATTTGCCGGATAAAACAGGGCCTTTTACCACGGCCAGCCAAACCAGCAAAGAGGTTCCGACATCAGTGAAGCTGTGCCACGACTCGGCCAGAATGGCGATACTTCCCGTAAAAAAATAGGTGACAAATTTCAATACGGTCAGCCCGACGTTTAATCCTGTCGATATCATAGCAGCTCTCTTGCGTACTTCCATTCAATTCACCGCCTTATTGAAACCATTCCCGGAATTCCGAAAATGAAGCTGATTGTCAAATGCTCGCCATTTTTTGATCGAAAACCCATCCTCCAGTCCTCTTTTCATCAGTCAAAACGACTGCAAATAGCAAATTTAATTAAACCCGCTTATTCTGTCAAATTTATCTCGAAGCGCCTGTCCGTCAAGTCCTATTCCACTCAAAAGAACTTACTGGACAGGCGCTGCCTGAAAAGGACTTTCGATGCTTCCTGCTCCGCTTTTCATCACCAGGAAAAAACAGTAATATATGATGGCCGGCTTAAGGCGCAGAGAATCGTAACTACGGGAGATTCATCATGCTGCAAAACGACATCAAAAAGGGATTTTCTGAACTTAAAGATTTTTTGATTTTTATATGCCTTTTTCTCCTGATTTTCCCGGCTTGTATCATTTCTCTTGCCGGTTGTTCAAAAAACGGAAAAAACGCAAAAACGTCAGTCGAAGTTTCTGATACTGGTCGCGGGAGGCAAATAAAGCGCATTTTTTCATCGGACGGAAGACTATGGAAGGAAATACCCTATAAGGACGGATTGAAGGACGGCATAGAATTCTGGTATTATTCGAACGGCAATGTTCAGTGGGAAGTCGAATGGGAAAACGGCACGGCCCAGGGAATGGAAAAGGAATATTATCAGTCCGGTTCGCTTATGAAACAGGTTCCCTGGAAAAGCGGCGTAAAAAACGGCTGGGAAGAAAGATACGACGAATGGGGAAAACTGACGGAAAAGGTGTTCTGGAAGAACGACCGTCGAATTAAAAACGAAACGGAATAACGACGCCCCTGAAAAAAGCAAGTGTCCGGTCAGGAATTGACGCAGCCTTTATCGGGCTTCATTAAAGAATTGAATTCTGCCGATGATCAAAATACCCGGGTTTTCGGAAACGATTGCAAAGATTTCATAACCACGGACAGCACGGATTATCACGGATAAGAAAAGAAGCGATTCGCAAAAATTGTAATCCCCATTTGATCAGTCCCGAAATTTTCATACTGTGATAAATTAAAAACAAATCATGCCGGGAGGAACTGACATGAATTTGAAAAGCATCGTATTCTTTTCCGGTTTTACAATCTGGGCTCTTTTAGGGGCAAACGCCGAGGAGGGCGAAATGTTCGACTGGCCGGCGCTTAATGCCCGGGCTGCGAAAGAATCACTGGCGCCGATTCGTCCGGGAGAACCGACACAAACCCCTTTCTGGAATGCTCATGCGAAACGCTTCATCTACGCACCTGCTTTTGATTTCAAACCCCTTAAAGGCGTAAACCGCTACAGATTCCTGGCCATAAGCGAAAAAGCGGTTACAAGATCATTCTTTATAACTGAAAAACCCTGGACGCCCCTGACTGAAATCTGGAAAAATCTGCCTGTTGGTGATGTCAGCCTTACCGTTGACGGAGTGGGCGACAATAACGTTCTTTCACGCGGCATCGTCGGACAGAGGGAATTCTACAGAGCAGCAGTTTTTAACGGACCCTACAATGAACCGGCCCTCGATTATAAAGATTGCGTTTTTCAGGCTCTGAAAGCTCTTTTTAAAAAGCCTTACGTTCAACAATGGCGGGAGACGGGCTCTCCAGACCCCGCTTACGGGTACTACTCATACCCCTCAAAAATGACCAGCGCCGTCATTGAAGGAATGCTGCTTTTCGCCGGACTCACCGACGATCCCGCCGAAAAACAACAGGCGATTGAAATTGCGAAAGGAGCGGCAGATTTTATTATAAAAATACGCCAACCCAAAGGAGCGTACTTCGAATTCTGGCCGCCTACTTACCTGGGGCAAGAATTCAGCGCAGAAAACAATAAGGGACAAATCGTCCTGATTTATCCCGCCAATGTGGGCAAAGCATTAACTTTACTTTATAATGAGACAAAAGAAACAAAATACCTGGATGCTGCCGTTAAAATCTTGAATACTTATCAGAAGCGCCGACTTGATTCAGGCACATGGATATTGAAAGCCCGGATGGAAGACGGAACCCCCGTAACGAAAAACGTCTGTATCCCCGTCAATATAATCGATTTTTTGGACCTTGTTACTCGTTACGAAAATTCAAAAGAATATCAACAATTACTCGACGATGCAGTTCAATGGATGTTCGATAATCCGATCAAAACCTTCAACTGGGAAGCTCAATTCGAAGACGTCCCCCCGACCGAACCCTATGAGAATCTCAACGTAATCTATCCCGGACTTTTCGTCGGCTATTTAACCTCTCATTCTGAGAAGAATCCCGAATATGCCGCAGCCGCCAGGGACATCACCAGGTTCTGCGAAGATCAGTTCGCCGTCTGGGAACAGCCCAGGCTGAAACATGTGACGCCCTGCGCTCTGGAACAGTATTTCTGGTACAAAGCCATCGATGCAGCAACCTCCAGAATGGCGTATGCATTTCTGTCCATGTATAAAATTACTGAGGACGATCTTTACCTGGCGAAAGCGATAACCCTGGCGAACTCCATTACGATCGCTCAGCAAACGACAGAGGACGGCCTGATCCCCACTTACCTCGACGACCCGGAAAATAAAGACTTCTGGATCAACTGCCTCGTTATCGATGCCTATGTTCTGCTGGAACTCGACCGTATTTTGTCAGAATCGAAATCATAGATTCCGTCTTACTGTGTATTTTACGTTTTTACTTTAATTTAATCCTTCGAAAAGTTGCTCTTACAGAGCTGCAAGCTGAACCGGCTTCGCTGATTATTCAGGCGTATCATACGGAATCTTTGAGGATTTTACCCTTTTAATGAGCCGTTCTACTGCTTGCTATGGCTTGGGAGAGTTGTTGCAGATAATGACTTGGTTCATGCGCCAGGCTTTTCTTTATATTCCGGCTGTAATCTTTATACACCGACAAGGCGAGAGACGGATAACCTGAACGGTGATACGCTTTCATCATAAGAGCAGTCACATCTTCATTACAGGGGTCCTTTTCCTTCAGTATCTGCGTTATATCCAAGGCATTTTCATGAAATCCGGCCTGCGTTAATTTCATGGCCAGCCGGATGCCCAGATCGATAAATTGTATCTTAAAACGTTGTCGAATCGGTTCCAGCCACTCCCAATAAATATCTTCTGGAAGAAATTCATCACTGAATATTTCGGTCATGTTCAGAAAATGCTTTCGCGCCTTCCTTAAATCGCCTTGCAAGAGCGCAGTTTTTGCAAAATCCAAATGTCGCTCGAAAAGATCGTAGTCCACCTCTGAACCGTCGGGCAACAGAAGTGTATAATGTTGATTGTGATGCGATATATAGGCTGATTTTGCATAGTTGGACAGAGCGGGTTGCAAAGCCCGCCGGATACAATAAATCGCACGGCGAACGCTGTCCAGGCCGCGTTTAAGATCAGAGTCCCGCCAGAAGAGATCAAGCAGAACTTCCTGGTGTATCGGTTGCCTTCTGTGAATAAGAAGATATTTGAAAATGTTCTTCGCTTTGGCAAGCCCCCAGGCCGAATCATCTATGGGGCGTCGCATATTCCCCGCCCATACCTGAAATTTACCGAAACACCGAATACGTAAAGGCTTTACCAATTGTTCGTTCTGTCTGGCCAGAATCTCAGCAGCAACCTGCTTAACGCCCGGTCTTCCGCGAGTCGCCTGTTTCGCAACCTCAATCATTATTTCATCGATGCGTCCCTGTGATTCCATAGCCAACATTGCGGCTTTCTTCACGCGCGGATGCTTATGATCGATCAGCGATTTCAATTGAACCGGATTATCCATCCCGGCAAGCAATCGTGTTGCGTACTGAGTTTCAATATTCTCCTTCAGCGCTACTGCCAGCTGCTTGATGTTATGCTTTGAAGGACATCTTTGGAAATAGAAATCAAAATTATATTTCCTGGCCGTCCTCAATGCCGATCTCAAATATTCTTTTGTTTCACCTGAAGATTCATCCAAAATACGTCCGCTGAGTTTATAATTGACAATCATCACATGATACGGTTTTTCTAAGGATTGGTACATATCAAGGCTTCGCAGCAATAATTCCTTGCCCTCATTCCACTTGCCGAATGAACATAAAGCATCGCCTTTTTTCAAAAGTTCTGCCGCCAGATGATCTTCGGAACCGCTATTTTCTGCTGTTTTCATTTTCAATTCTATTAACCGCATGGCAGGCTCTTCATTTCGTGCTGCAAGATGGTAATTCAGTAATGCCTGGTTCTGCAGAGAATCCGTGAATGAATCGGAATTTACCTCTGAATATTCTTCAGCCAGGCACAACAGCGCCCAGGCATCATCTAATCTTTCTATTTTGGTATAAACCATTGATAATCCCAGCCACGCCAACTTCCTGTAAAAATACATACCGTATGTTTCAACAATCTCCAGCAATTTCTTAAAAGATTTTTCCGCTTCTTCAGTCAGATAATAATCCATCTGCATGATCCCCAGAAACATCCAACAACTGCAAAGCGACTTTATGTCTCCAAACTTCTCGAATACAGGAATATTTCTCTTAAACATTTCAATAGCTTTCTGGAATTCGCCTATCTGATAATAATACTCGCCGGCCAGACCGATATAGGCCTTCGCTTGCTCCAGCTTTTCGTTCCTTTGGAGTGATATTTCGACTCTTTTTTCCAGTATTCTCCGGCGGCTTTCGAGACTGTATTCCGTCCCGGAGCAACACAAAAGCAGAAACTCTATATGCAGTCGAGTCGGGGTATCTTCTTCTCCCGCTAATTCCAAAGCTTTCTTACATAACTTTTTCATCTGGTCGAACCTGGCTGCAAAACGCAGTATCCAGGCCTGCCGAATATATGCGTTCAACACCCCGTTGTCGTCATTCATAATTTCAAATTCGCCGATTGCCGTCGTCAACGTCTGTAGAGCTTTTTCCACCTTACCCATGCTGAGTTCCGCATCTGATTTAATCAGTAAAAGAGCTGGATACTCATTGATCCTGTTTTCCGGTATCTCTCTCAAACAGCGATAAAATTTAATTCGCTGTATGGGCGTTGGGTGTTCCTCCAGCGATTCATTCAGTACATCCAGAGCTTCACCAGTAGCGCGACCCTTGATGAGCAGAGAAACGGCATCCAGCAGCGCCCCATTTTCCCTTAAATAATCTCCCAACCGATAAAATGTATTCGCCGACTCCTCGCTAGAGGTATTTCTTTGCCACAACTTCCGGGCGCAATCCTTCAGCATTTTATGATAAATGAATTCAAGAGGCTCATCGGACAACTTGAAGCATAAAAAGTTATTCTTCGCAAACGACTCCAGTATCTCGGCGCTGTCGTTCGTACCCAGAAAACCGTCAATGAGGGCGGGAAGCAGGCGTGGAAAAAGGAATGTCTTTGTTAAAAAGTCTCGATGATTTTCGGGAAGCCTGTCCAAAACCTGGCTGATAATGTATTCTTCAAGCAGCGGATGCTCCTTATTTTTTTCCAGGAACTGAAACAATTTTTCAGGTTCTGGTGAAGACTTTAATTGATTGATCAATAAAACTAAAAGTCCGATCCTTCCCCCCGTTATATCAAGCAAACGGTACTTCCAACCGGGATGAGGCGGCTTAATATCATTTAGCGACAACAGGTTCCCTGTCTCCTTGATATCTAACAGCAGGTCTGATTCATTAATCTCATTCAACCATTGCCTCACTCGCCATTTCGGTTGTTCCTGAAAGCGAAAAGCATATCTGCTGCTGACAATTAAATGGTGTTTTTCCGGAAGGTTTTCAATCAATGCGCCGATGAAACCGGTGATCCTTTCTTTGTCGGATATGTTCTCGAAATTGTCTATGAATAAAATGAAAGGATCAAGTTCAGAAAAAACATTCACCAGAAGACCCAAAGGCAATTTTATCGATTCTTCAAACGGCCGTGTGTTCGTCAGAAAATGCAGAAGCATTTCACCTTCGCCTGGCTTATTCCTCTGGATCGCATAATAAACCATCGTCAAAAAATCATCCAGATTCCGGTCATCCCCATCAATATTTATCCAAAAAACATTTCGCTCGCACAGCGAGGCTATATGCGCCATTAATGTCGTTTTGCCGATGCCTGCGCCGCCGGAAATTAGAGATGCTCGCCGATTCAATTGCGTGATTACGCTTTCAACAACCTGGTCGCGTTCCAGGTTTTTTTCCAGACGGTTCAAATTCGGTGGGGCGATTTTGGTGAAAGGAAGATAAATTAAATTTTTCATCGTAAAAATTATTGAGGAGCTGATCAAACGGATTACAATTTTCGTGAATCTCTTCTTCTTTTATCCATGATGATCAGTGAAATCCGCTGTTGCAGCAGGATATGCACGTGTTTCCAAAACCCGGGTGTTTTGATCATATCCCTCATTTGTTTTTGTCAGTAATTGAGCTTCCTCGTTCTCCGGCTATTAAGGCCGACTTACTCTTTTTATTATAAGATTCTTAAAAAAGAAGTCAAAAATTGCGTTGCTCTTAAATAAGCTGACGAAGAAATTTCTGAGCTCCTGACAATGTGCCTGAAAAGAATTGTGAATTTTTTGATGAAAACGGATCACGGTTCAAAGAATATCAATATTGTTTGTCGTGAAATTCAAAAATATTTCACAATAATTTTGCCGAATTGATTAGTTTTAAAAGCCTTTAAAATCAATTGTTTGACCAGGGTATGTCAAGAGTTCTGAATTTATGGATTCCACGCAACGGACATGCGAACATAATTCGGTTATTGAAGTTTTCAGAGCTGATCGAAATTCGTTCAGGGCTCCTGTAATGTTGAGCCTGCGCTATTCCAGATACTAATTTTTAAATCTGTTTGCTTCAGCGGACAGACGAAGGTGAAACATTACAGGAGTTCAGAATTTCTGTGGCTATGAACGGGCTTCAGTATTTTTTTTAGAGATTTACATGTAAAAATGAACTCAGAAAAATGAAAAAAAACGCTGACTGCGACGTGAATAACGCCATAAAAAAAGTGATAGAATTGACGTCAAAATTAGTAATCTTGAAGAAAACAATGCTGGAACGGCTGCAGGCGTAGGCGATACGTAAGGAGTTGCCGTAGGTGTCGGTGTAGAAATTATTCCCGTATAATGGAATCCCATATCGACCTGATCAGCATCCATGATCTGATCCGTTCTGGTTGATAATTCGTCAAGGCAAACGGTTCCGCTTTCGCCATCGAAACAAATATCACCTGCCGTGGCGCTGCCGGCATCCCTGCAGGGGCTCTCGACGGATTGACCCGCTGCCGTCTGACTTAGATAGTGTCTGTCCACAAACTCGAATCTCGATTCAAAATTTGATGCTGGACAGCCACTTGGGTTTTTGATCCATAAACGGGTGAATTTTTCTTAAGGCAAGGAAGGCAAGGATTTGCGAAGAAGGTGTATTTATTATATGTTGACTGAGCAAATCGTTAACCTGACGCAGCACTGGGGGAAATTCGCCGTTTATGGACAAAAACTAGATAGTAATCGCCGTCGGGACCTGAGACGAAATGCGGCGTTTCGTTTATATTGCCGATACCGTTGTACCCGCCTTGGATATTCGAATAAGTGATGGAAAATTCAGAAGAATCAGGCCCATATATTTCATCAGATGTGTTGTTCCATACGATACAGTTGATGACGTCTATTGTGGATACTACATTATCGCCGCAATGGATTCCCCCGCCGTATTCCGAAACCATATTGCCGGTTATGGTGCAGTTTTCAATCATGATCGTATGTTGGTTGCTTCCAATGAAAATACCGCCGCCTTTTTGAACCGGAATTCCCGGTTATTTCGCAATTGATTATATCAACACTGCTTGCTGATGCTATTCCCCCGCCAAAACCCGGCGAGACGTTCCCGCAAATTCGGCAATTCATTATTCTATGACGGAATCCCGATAAGCAGCTTACATGTATTAATATACCGGGACATTCCCGACAGCTTGTATTGCCCATAATCGAACAGCCGGTGATGAGAACTGAATTATGCGTCTCAGCGGCGATACCCCCGCCATTGCAGTGAGCCCAATTACCTGTAATAACGGAATCGCTTAGTATTCCTCTTCCGCCCTCCCCCCCTGAGCCCTCGAAACGAACTCCGCCGCCGTTATATCCGCCATAGTTGTCGGAAATAGCGCATGACGTTATCAAAGGGCATCCTTCGTGTTCATCGGCAGCAGCGCAGATGATTCCGCCTCCGCTCCAGCCAGGCGTGTTGGCGGTTATTATGCAGTTGTTAATAACAGGCGATGAATTAAAACAGTGAATACTTCCGGAGGTTCCGTTATTTTCAGTGACGAAACATTCTATGATCAAAGGAGAAGAATTTTCAATACAAGAGATGCCGGCTCCATGGTATGCCGAGTTTCCTTCTATCCGGCAGGATTCTATTGTCGGTGAGGATTCGTTTTCGCACAGAATTCCTCCTCCACGACCGTCCGAAGGATCGACGGTTCATTTTGCAGGCCTTTTGGAGGTTGCAAAATGACGGCATCCTGCGAGTTGATCACATAACTTATTGTTTTCATTATAAAAATAGTGCTTCATTTTTTTTTCATTTTCTTTATTATATTAAAAGGAGCGATAACTGGTTCATCCCGAAAATTGATCGGGGATTGTGGCTGGTGATTCCTCAGGAAGCTGAAAAAAGTGATTTTAAGGATGTTTCTTAGGAATAATCATTTTTAAAGAGGGAGGGCCTAATGGAAGCAAACTTGCGTTCAAAACAGAAAGTTACAGCGACATTTGTATTTTTTCTTATGATTTTGGGATTATCGAGCAGCGTATCTGCCTGGGAATGGGTTGAATGCGCGGAGTTCGAGGTACCGGTGATAACTACAATGGTGGAGACTTCGGATTCGAGCATATATGCCGGCGGCGGTAATCATATCTTCCGTACGACAAACGGGGGTATTAATTGGCCGGAAACTGCCCCGCCCGGGATATCGCTTCAATTTCTAGCTGAGGATTCCGATGGGTATATTTATGCATGCGGGAGCAGTTCCAGCGCCAGGAGGAGCAGCGATCACGGTCAGACTTGGGATACGACGGGTTCATGTCCGGGCATTGTATTCTTGCAATGTATGATGGAGGCATCGGACGGTTTTCTGTATGCGGGCGGTCACGGAGCGGATACAGTATTCAAATCGAGCGATCATGGGGACAACTGGTCGGCGACTGGAGAATTGAGCGGCGCGGCCGGCGTTTATCGTCTGGTTGAAAATTCAGCCGGCTGGATTTTCGCCGGTTCTCATTATAACGCGGAAGTATACAGAACGACCGACGGAGGAGGATCATGGGACCTGGTTTCCAATTTCGGTGCGATAAATAGTTATGTCTACTCTATGGTGGTAAAATCGGACGAAACGATTATAGTCCAGCGCGGCAATAGCTGCGACACTTACAAATCGACCGATGGAGGCGACTCCTGGTCGGCTGTAACGAAAATACCTGATACGGGGAATATTGATACGCTTGTAGAATCATCGGACGATTACGTTTATGCAGGAGCCTCATGGCCGATAGCTCGTCTTTACAGAACGAATGATGATGGAGCCAACTGGTATCCGGTGAACGAATTCACCTGGGCTTCCTATTTAAAGGAACTTCTTGATGCTGATGACGGGTATTTTTACATTGCCGTGGACAACAAAGTATTAAAAAGCGACCGGTCCCTCGTTCCTACCGTGTACCCGACGCCGACCGACACCCCCACCGTAACTCTTACGCCGACGCCGACTTTATCACCCACAAACTCACCGACCGTCTTTTCACCCACTCCGTCCATCACGCCGACAGCGCCGCCCATACCGGCCGCCGAACCGGCAGGGTTCATCATGCTCCTAATGTTGATCAGCGGTTTCATCCTGTTGAAACGGAAAAGGACATGAAAGACTTTGTTAATTTATCCGCGGGATCATGGAACGTTTTCCTGTATCCCTGTAATCGTCATCAAAATGATACATTTTCATCAAATTTGAAAAACAACTATATAGCTTTATTTTCATGTAAAAAGGAGGCTTTCTGATGCAACGGGGTTTAACAGCAGCTTTTTTTCTTATCATCATGACGGTATCATCAGCTTCAGCCGTTATACCGCATGTGATCAATTACCAGGGGAATCTTACAGATACGCAGGGCGCGCCTTTGGAAGGCATCTACGGATTCGTTTTCAGAATTTATGACGAAGAATTCGGTGAAACGCCTTTGTGGACGGAAATTCATAACAGCGTGCCGGTCAATGCAGGCGAGTTTCACGTGATTCTGGGCGAACAGAATCCCATTGATCCGCTTATTATTGATTTTGACGGTTATTACTGGCTGGAAGTGGAAATAGCGGGAGAAACGCTTGAACCCCGTCAGTTGCTGACCAGTACGGGGCAGGCTTATCGTTCAAAGGAGGCGGAAGATGTATACGGCCAGTCCATTCATCCGGCTGAAATAAGTATTCTGAATTACGGCCTGGTTATAAACGACCAGGGACAATGGATCGGCGATCCGACTGGTTTGATCGGTCCCACAGGACCGCAAGGCGATACGGGACAGATCGGACCGCAGGGATATACCGGACCGATGGGAAACACTGGTCCACAGGGCGATACCGGACCGGTTGGTCTGCAGGGAATGACCGGTCCGATAGGTCCGCAGGGCGATACGGGTTCGATCGGACCCCAGGGTGACATAGGTCCGATAGGACCACAAGGCGATACGGGCCTGATCGGACCCCAGGGTGACACGGGACCGATGGGACCACAGGGCGATACGGGCTTGATCGGACCTCAGGGTGACACGGGACCGATGGGACCACAGGGCGATACGGGCTTGATCGGACCCCAGGGTGACACGGGACCGATAGGTCAAACAGGACCGCAGGGTAATACGGGACCCATCGGCGCTCAGGGTAATACCGGTCCGATAGGGCCCACGGGACCTCAGGGCGACACAGGACTCACGGGACAGGCTGGAACGACAGGCGACACCGGACCGACAGGACCGGCAGGCGCTCAGGGCGATACCGGAACGATGGGACCGGCGGGACCACAGGGCGACACGGGACCGACGGGACAAGCTGGAACGACAGGCGACACCGGACCGATGGGACCGGCGGGACCACAGGGCGATACCGGACCGACGGGACAAGCTGGAACGACAGGCGACACCGGACCGATGGGACCGGCAGGTCCACAGGGCGACACGGGACTGACCGGAACGAAGGGCGACACCGGACCGACAGGATCGGCAGGCGATCGGGGTGATACGGGACCGATGGGACCGACGGGACCGACAGGACCGACAGGCGCTCAGGGCGATACCGGAACGATGGGACCGACAGGACCGACAGGTCCTCAAGGTTTGATAGGCCCTACTGGACCGACAGGCCCACAGGGAGAACAGGGCTTGACGGGACCGACAGGACCGACAGGTCTTCAGGGTCCATCAGGTCCGATCGGACCGCAGGGAGAACAGGGCTTAACGGGACCCACGGGACCGACCGGTCCTGTCGCCGGAACGCACAGACAACTTATTTACAATTATAGCGGTAGTCCAGCCGGCGCCGAGGTCTATTATGACAAGCCTAAAGCAGGCGAATCGTACCCGTTTGCAAGACTTTACATAGAAGAAAACGGGGGTTACGCCGGCCTCTGTTTACACGGAGCTTCCACCGATACAGGAGGAAGGTTGATTCTGTCAGATTATGAAGAAGAATGGCGCTTCTCCGTATGCGGAACCAGCGAAAGCGTCGGGCCTGAAGGAGCGCTTGCTATAGCCAACACAGACGGATACTATACCGGACAGAAGCTGGTCCTTTTGCAAAACGGCAACCTGGGCATTGGAACAACCGACCCCGCTCAAAAACTCCACCTTTATGACGGAGGATTTCATCTCTTAAGAGACGGTCCGGGAGATTTATCAGCGCCTCATATGATCCTGTCGAACCGGAACGGGACGGTGGGCGACCTGGAACTTATTTTCGGCGACTACATACATACCGGAGGAGGAGGCGGATACACCGGCGGAGCATTCGGATTCATAAAAACCGATACGACTAACAGAACGCAGGATTTCATCGTTTATCTCGCTGATGAGGATAATGTGGACTTGAATGCAGATGAGAGGTTCCGGGTCACCAGCTCCGGCAATGTCGGAATCGGTACGAACAATCCGGTTGCCGAATTAGATGTTTACGGCGACATTGCCTTGAGCGGTTCTTCGCGTGAACTCGCCTTCTCCGGCGCCGCAGATATTTCCGGAACTGCAGGAATCGATTTAATCATAGACAGTGATGATAATTCGAGCAGCAGTGAATTCAGGATAAAGAGAAACGGCGACGGAACTGACGTCGTCATGACTGTGCAGGAAAACGGCGAAGTCGGCATCGGCACGACGAATCCGGATTATGAACTGGATGTCGCCGGTACAGTTAATGCTTATGAATACTACCTGAACGGAAGTCCCTGGACGGGACCGACAGGGCCGGCAGGCGAAACGGGCCCGTCAGGTCCTACCGGACCCCAGGGCGATACGGGCATACAGGGAACGACTGGCCCACAGGGCGATATGGGGATTCAAGGCATCATCGGTCCACAAGGGGATACCGGTCAAACTGGCCCCGCAGGCTCTAAAGGCGATACCGGCATACAGGGAACGACTGGCCCACAGGGCGATACGGGGATTCAAGGCATCATCGGTCCACAAGGGGATACCGGTCAAACTGGCCCCGCAGGCTCTAAAGGCGATACCGGCATACAGGGACCTGAAGGCCCGCAGGGCGATACGGGCGCCCCGGGACCCGATGGTCATCGGGGAGACACAGGTCCGGTTGGTCCTCAAGGTCCGCAGGGACATACAGGACTTCAAGGTCCCACAGGGCCCCAGGGCTTTACCGGGCCGTCCGGACCTACCGGTCCTCAGGGAAATACAGGGCCGATCGGTTCAACCGGACCGCAGGGAGATACAGGTCCCGCAGGACCCGTTGCAGGTTCAAATATGCAAATGATATACAACTACGCCGGAAACGCCGCCGGCGCCGAAGTCTACTACGACAATACCACAGGCAACCTCGGAATCGGAAAAACGTATCCTTCATACGAACTGGACGTTTCCGGTACAGGAAAATTCACTGCCGTTCAATGCGAAGAAAACTCAAGCTTATATTGGAGAGATAATGACTGGAGGGGTATCGGCGCACAATTATCTTTTACCCACAACTATGGATTGAAGTTTACTACGACGAACAATCTAGGAGCATCAACTCATGCTATGGTGATTAGAGACAGGCAAAGCACGCCGACCGTTGAATTCAAAGGCAGCGTCGGCATTGGTACGAGCAACCCATCACAAAAGCTTCAGGTATTCGACGGGGGTTTCAACCTGTTACGAGACGGTTCAGGGGATTTATCCGAAGCTCATATGATCATGTCGAACCGAAACGGCGCGGTGGGCGACCGTCTACTCATCTAAGGCAACTACATACATACCGGCGGAGGAGGAGGATACATCGGCGGCGCTTTCGGTTTTATAAAAACCGCAACTAATAACAGAGCCCAGGACTTCGTGGTTTATCTCGCGGATAGCGATAACGTCGATTTAGATGCGGATGAGAGATTCAGGGTTGCCAGTAACGGTAAAATAGGCATTGGAACCGCCGAGCCTGCAGCAAAATTACATGTTCAGGAAAATGACGCTTCTCCGACTATTTATCTTAGACGACAGGACAGCTCAAACCCTACCGGTCTGGAAAGCCTGGGAACGCTGGATTTCACCCTCGATAATGGAAATATCCATCCCTATTACGTCAGGGCAAGAATAGAATCCTACAGTATGGGCGACGGATCAGGCGAGCCCTCCCATAAACCCCGAACAGACCTGTTGTTCCATACGACATCCTCCTTCGGCGATCTCACCGAGAAAATGAGAATAACCGGCGAAGGAAACCTGGGAATCGGAACGACTAATCCTGGAGGCGGAACCGGCAGTTCGATCCTTTCATTGTCCAATACTTCAGCCGCCCCTACGGCGCAGGCGAATACGACTCATTTGTATTCATCTTCCGGGGAAGGTTACTGGATGGATGCCGCAGGCAATGCCACTTTACAGACGCCGCATGATCCGGAAACAGGCGAATGGATATTCTATTCGAAAAATGTAAAAACCGGCAAGGTTTTAAGAGTCGACATGGAAAAACTGGCTAGATTCATTGACGAAAAATTCAATACGGACTTCGTCAAGGAGTTTACCGCCGATGAATTTCAGGAGAAGTCAAGAGCTAACTTTTAAGAAGGCTGGTTAAGAAAAGATTTTATAAGAAACTTTTGAAAAAGGATGGAAAAATGAAGGATATCATTCGTGAGGGGAGAAAAAATGTTTTGGCATCGATGGCCGTTGTTTTATGTTTGACATGCGGATTAAGCAGCACTGCCAGGGCCTGGGAATGGGTTACGTGCGGCGAGTTTGACATCTACATTAATAATCCTCAAAACTTCGGATGGGACGCTCTATGTAGGCGGCAGCGGCGGTTACGTATATTCCACGACAGACAGCGGAGAAACGTGGACTGAAACGTCAGAATTAAGCGGAGCAAACTATGTGAGTTCCTTAGTAGAAAATTCATCCGGATGGATTTTTGCCGGCACGGCTTATAATGCGCAGATTTACAGAACAACGGACGGAGGAGGAACATGGAGCCAGGTCAGCAACTTCAGCGCTGCCGCCAGTGAAGTCAGTCCGATGATTGTGACGGAGGATGATGTCATTTTCGCTGGTCGCGCTGACGGAAGAGTTTACAAATCAACAGACGACGGCGATTCATGGAGCGTAACGACCGATATTCCCGGTGTCGATAATATAAAAGCGCTGGCGGAACCGACAGACGGTTATGTTTATGTTGGCACGCAACCTAATGCTCGTCTTTTCAGGACGAATGACGGAGGAGAAAACTGGCATCAAGCGGCCGAATTCAACTGGGCGACTTATTTATGGGGATTAGCCGAGGCGGCGGACGGAACTTTTTACGCTGCGGTAGACAGAAAGATATTAAAAAATGACGGAGAAATCGTCCCCACAGTATATCCGACTCCGACCAATACTCCGACTCTCACGTCGACGGCCACGTTGTCTCCTACGCAAACTCCCACCTTAACCTACACATCGTCTCCTACCTGCACTCCAACATTAACTCCGACTGATTCTCCCACAGTGACGCTGTCACCCACTCATTCGCCGACAGACACTCCGACCCATACGCCGTCATTGACTCCGACCTTAAGTCCCACGTCAACGCTGTCCCCGACGAATTCCCCAACGGATACGCCGACGCTGACTCCTACCTTATCTCCCACTTCTACTCCGACCGAAAGCCCGACTGCAACAATTACTTCATCTCCCACATCGACTCCTACTTGTTTTTCACCTACGCCGTCCATGACGCCGACAGCGCCGCCAATACCCTCTGCAGGAGTTTCCGGACTCTTAATCCTTATCATATTAATCAGCGGGACAATTTTTTTTGAATATCTTCGCGATAGCAGAGAAGAAATATTTAATATGACTCCCAAGGAGTAGGAAATGAGGAAACATAAAGAAAATTTTGCATTGTCTGTTGTTTTCAGTTTAATACTTTCATCATTTTCGTATACCGCTCCGGCGTGCATGAATGCAGAAGTCGTTTACACGGAAACATTCGACGATTACAGCGCCGACGATCAGGCAAACTCGCCGGAGGTATGCTGGGGAGGTTCCTTTTCAATTGCGAGTCCTTCCGGAACTCCTCTTTGCATGGACGGCTGCTCAATGAGAATAAATTACTTGTCGGAAGAACCCGTCATCGGAATCGACCTGCAAGGATACGCTGATGGAAGCCTCAGTTATATCTACTATCAATGGGATTCTGCGTCATGCGTAACGGAACAAAAGACGGAAAGTTTCGGTACGCTCGATTGCGAACAATCATACGGTTTCAGCGCTATTCAATATCATTCCGCAATTCAGCAATGTATCGACGTCGTTATTCCCCTGACGGACGACTCGATTAACTATATCAGATGGCGAAAGTCGGGAAGTTCGGGCACTGCGATCTGGATCGACGCCATCGTCGTTCAAGCCTCAGGTCAAGGTCAGCAGTGCGTTGACTCTTTCGATGAAGACTTCGGAACCTCCTTCGAATCCGGCTCTGTCTGCAGCATATGGCCCGACAAGTGGGAAGTATGCGAAGGGTATGGACCTTATATAACTTCATTAGGTCCCTGCGGCGGCGCTTACGATTATGTTCTGAATTTTGGTTATGGTTACCCTTATTCCACAACTGAAACGATCTGCATAAATCTGGTCGGAGCAGCAGCGCCTTCGTTGAAATATTATTACACCTGGGACGGTTTTAGTTACACGTCTCCCAGGATAGAAATATCGATCGATAACGGCGATTCCTGGACCGACCTGGTTTCATCTCATGAGAATACGGGCGGCGCTTGTATCGAATGTTGCGAAGACCTGAACGCCTATACAGGATACGAGATAAAATTAAGATTCGCTTCGCATTCCACCTCTTCAGATTATCACGCTTACTTTGACGACATCAGAGTCTATCGCAACGATCCATGTTCACAATATACGGCAACGCCTACTTCCACACCGACGCCGCTTACTACCGACACATTGACGCCAATGCTTACAGCCAGTCCGTCGTTAAGTTCAACAATGACCGCAGCCGTATCACCGACAAGCTCATCAAGTTCTTCCCCTACAAAATCACCGACAATCAGTCCGACTCTAACCGTCCCTCCAACCAGCATTCCAACCGACGCGGCTACGGAACCGCCCACGCTTGCGCCAACCAAATCTCCCACTGACGTGCCGTTTCATACTCCTTCGCATACCGACACGCCGCAGAATACTCCCACAACAACCGTCTCCCCCACCTTGCCCCCAATACCAACTCTTTCACGGGGAGGCTTCTGTCTGCTCATTCTGATTTTGGGTAGCCCGATGCTTTACCGAAGCATTCGGAAGCCGTAGCATTTTCGGACATCCCCCGATACGCTGATGTCCATGCTGCGCCGCAAACTGCTTGCATCAACATTATCGTATCTTTCCCCCTTTTAGGAGGGAATACGGATTAGGATAAGCTGATTTGTTTTCATAAGGAAATGAAAATGAAAGAATTATTACCAATATTTTAAATTGAATGGGAGGTTTTTTGATGAAACGAAGTTTGAAATTGATATTTGTAATTCTGATCACGATTATGCCGCCGGCAACTTAGGAATAGGAACTTCGTCGCCGATGTATAAATTCGATATCTGTGGGAGAATGGCCAGGGTCCAGAGCACTAACTCAGGCGCATATCCTGATACCGGAATTTGCCAGGGAACCGATTGCGAAAAATCGGGTTCATACCGATATTTGATCGGGATCGTGGACAACAGTTCCTTTAAACGCTGAAAAAAATGAATTAAGCATGTTTTTTGAGCATAATTTTTTTTCAAGTAGGGAGGCGGGTATAATGAGGAATAATTTTCATTTAAAGCGGCAGGTTTCAACGACATTTTTTGAAGCTATGCGGCGGTGATGAGTTCAAGAGTCATCGTAATTTTTTATTTTGGACTTTGACGTCTTAAAAAGTGAAAGGAACTTAACATGAAAAATGTATTGAATGTGAAAGCTTTGATTCTGGCATCATTTATATTTTCTTTACAATCGGTCATCCTGGCTGCACCGGGGATGATCAACCACCAGGGCCGGATACAAGTAGATGGGGTTCCGTACGGCGCTGAGCATTGTGTTGAAGGATATTTTATGTTCGCTATCGTGAATGCCGGCGGAGAGATATTATGGACCAACGACGGCGCTCAGCCTGCTACTCCATCGACGGCGGTCGTGACCACAGTTTGCAACGGACTTTTCAATGTAATACTCGGTTACACGGACGACATGGCAGCCATAGCTTCGTCGGTGTTTGAAACGGACAATCTGTATCTTCGGGTATGGTTTTCCGAAAACGGTAATGAGTTTCAGCTTTTGTCGCCGGATCAACTTATGACGAGTGTCGGATATTCTCTGCAGGCGGAGGATGTATACGCCCGGGACATCAATCCACGAAGCGTGAGCATTGTGGGTTATGACGGCAAAGCAGAGACGGTAATAAACGAAAACGGTCAATGGGTGGGTGACCCGACTGGATTGGAAGGTCCGAGGGGAGCGACGGGCGCTGCAGGTCCTACGGGACCGACCGGACCTTCGGGCCCCGCCGGACCCGTCGGAGGATCGAATGAACAGTTTATTTGAGCTTTTTCCGCTGTGTGTGGATCCAAGTAAAACCAATTAAAAATGAAGGTC
>CAZUFC010000016.1:0-97562 GCA_964619725.1 uncultured bacterium
GTTTTTTTTGTCAAACATTTCACAATTTTTTATTAGCGAATGTCAGGAGATGTGAACCTCAATAGTCGTATTTTTGATCAATGCCAAAAAAACTTCACCATCACCATCGGGGCTTTGAGAGCTTATGTTTGCCTTTTAAGCTTTACTCTGCTCAAGCAGGCTGGAAGACCCGCCTGGGGGCTAAAAAGCGCAGCGTTTCAAGCCAAACCAGGCCATATTTTACTCGATAGTGGCTGTCCAGCATTAAATTTTGAATCGTGAATCGATTTTATGGACAAGAGCTCGATAGGTAAATCTCCCGGGTAAAGTAAAGAAAAAAGACTCGTTGAAATCCTGCCGCTTTACTCACTATTCAATAAATCCGAATTAAAAAGGTCCGCAAAAACGACCTTATCGACCAGTCCGATTTTTTTATCTTTTTCCAACTTGACATAGACCATTCCGGAATCCTCATCCTCGTCGCCTATCAACAGAACTTTCGGGTCCTGATCCTCTAATTCGATTTCCGCTCTTATCCGCGGCGACTCCAGGCCGAAATCATCGGCACCTTCCGGGGCTTCATCAATTATTTCCTTGTATTGAACGGAATCAAAAGCCCAAATTAAATCGTCGATTTGTTCCTTTGACAATTCATCGCCTTCCAGAGTCCGGCCTTTGAATTTTCGGCCGTCGCCTTCAACCATTAATTGTTTTTCAGGCGATTCGACAAAAACCCGTAATTCGCGCAAATCCATCCGTGAATATTCAACCGCGGTCTTGTTCCTTAGATCAAAGACGGTTTTGTCCAGGTCATTCTTCGTCTCTTCGCTTATTTCATATACTGTCTCCGACAGGGACGTTACAGCATAGAATTTATCCTCTGCATCCGGACCTTTGCCTATTTTCAGAACAGTCGGTTCCGATTCTTCCGCAGACATCCACAACCTGACGGTAATCAAAGGAGCATCAAGTCCGTAATCCTCCAGCGACTTCGGTTCATCAATAAAAGATTCCGCTTCCAATTCCTCCAAATCCCAAAGCCACGAATTAATCGTACCGGCATCAGCGTCCGTCTGAAAGGGTTTCAACATATACCACTGATCCTGTTCTTTTCTTTCTATCAGTATATCCTCTTTTTGTCTCGGTTTCCTCAATTCGATCCTTGCAATGGAATTACGATCAAAATGCAGGATCGACTTATTCCTCAATTCATCGAAATTTTTATCCAGATTATCCAGCAGATTCGTACCGAGCAGAATAACGTTCTCCCGCCCTTCGAGCCTGGCATAAATTCCATCGGCTCTCGGTTTCTCTTCCGTCTCATCACTGGATTCTTCCGGAAAACGTTCATCGCCAAACACCAGAGTTTCACCGGATAGGCCCTCCGCCTCCTTTGAAATCGCGCGAACCTTCAATACCGGTTCCTGGAATCCATACATATCCGGATTCTCAATCTCCTCCGCAATAAATTCCTTCACCTCTGCATTATCAAGCTCGATTAACCATTCCTCTATCGCTTGACTATCCGCTCTTACCGTCTCCACATTCTCGTTCTTTCCCGGCTTCAGGAGCATCCATTCCCCCGATCTCTTTTCCGCTCTGATCGTTTGTTCTTTTCCGACGATTTCAATCGAAACCGTATTCTCCATATCAACGTCCATAACGCTTTTATCCCTGAGATCGTACAACGACTGATCAAGCCTTGAACGGATGATCGTATCGACCAGCAACAATTCGTCGCTCTCCGACAACCCGGCGTAATTGCTCATGCCCGACGGATTTCTATTGCCAAGACTCAGCACAGGCAATTCGCCTTCGTCTTTCGTTTTAATCCTGACCTGCAGGAAAGGGTCGTTCAATCCGTATGCAGCCAGGTCTTCACCTGCATCGAGTTTCTTATCTATCAGCGGATCGGTCAGACTTTTTGAAATGTCCCGGATTAAAGATTGATCGCAACGGGCCTGAACCGGCCGGACCAACCTCCATTCGCCCTCCGTCCTTTCTATAACTATCTCCTCTTCTCCCTTTTTCATCAGAGTAATCGACTTCAGCTCATCCTCGTTCACAGTGTAAATCTGCTTTGATTCCAATTCGCGATCCTCTTTTTTTCGCATCATCTGTTTATCGAAGTAAAGGAATCCAACCAGGATCAAAAATATAACGATCAAAACAATTGTCGTTCTGAAACTCATTTTGAGCGTCTCCTTTGAGTGATGACCATAATTCCGATTCCAATAATCATAAAGGGTATCAGAACCACTGGAACCCAGAAGCTGATTTGAGCCTGGAAAGCAGACAGGAAAATGGGTTCGGCTTCTTCCTGGTCAGCGCGAACGGAGATGAGTTCTTCCTGTTCAGCGAGCCAGGCGACGCTGTTCAAGAACAGGTCTTTGTTGCCCGGCAGATAAAGATAATTGTTTGAGGCGAAATCCGCATCGCCGATGACTACCAGTCTGGCCTCTTCCGGCTGCTCATCAGCCGACTCCTCTTCCGCGGCTTCCTCATCCTGTTCTTCAGCATCCGTTTCCTCCTCTTCGTTCAGATCAAATTTCGTCAATGCGATAGTCACTGCTGCAGCAATCGGTATGGGGCCATCCATATCCTCCCCCTCATTGAATTCGACAGCCTGCTCTTTTTCAATCTTATCCAGGTTCGTTTCCGCCCAACTGTCCTGACTGGTGTGCAGCAAAGCTGTGACCTGAATGCGGTCTGAAATGTCTTCAGCTTTGGCTACCGAGCGGCACATGGCGAAAACCGGCGTGAATCTGTAATTTTCAAAAATCGGATGAACCGCGATTGATTCAACCACAGGAACGAAAGCATCTCCCCCGAATAACTGGGAAAGCGGTTCTATTATCACATCCTTTTGAAATTCAAGCCCGTAATTCCCTAAAAATGTTGAAACTTCCTCCGGGCCCTTGTAATCATGCATGACCATCAGCCGGCCCCCGCGATTGACGTAATCAATCAAAAATGCAGCCTCCTCCGGATAAAATGCCGCTTCAGGACCCGGAACGACCAAAACGGAACAGTCTTCCGGCACGCCGTTCGTCAGACTCAAAGCTATCTCTTCCACCTCGTAATTGTCCTTCAACAGCGCATTTTCTACTCCGCTGTAACCCCGGTTTCCCGTCTCCGTTATCGAACGCTCATTATGACCTTTCAGAAAGTATATTTTCTTCTTGGTATCTTTCGTCACTTCCAGAATAGCGCTGGTGACTTGGTTTTCCGATGCCGAGCTTACTTTTTTATAATTCACTCCCGATTCTATCACGGTCGTTCCATGCGTATCGACTCCGTAATGCTGAGCCAGTTGAGGCTTCAAGTCGCCGTCGACAAACTCGTAATCGAATTTGTCTGAATGATACTTGTATAAAGCCAGCAAATCCTTTAATTCAAAGTAATTCGCCTGCCCTTCCACCGTAAAGGCAATCGCTTTAACCTCCCTGTCGAGGTTTTCCAGGATTTTTACGGTTTGCGGAGAAAGGGTAAAACTGCCGTGTTTCGTCAGATCGAACATCTTATCGTGACGATTCGCCAAAACCTGAACCACAATGATGATCGCCGTAAAAACCAGTATCATCACCGTGACGTTGGCGCCGTACCTGGCGGTTCGTCGTGAAAAAATACGCGCCAGGTGTTCTCGATTGAAAAAGGCAAACAGAATCCAGAGTATTATTCCAAGTCCGATCATCCCGTATCCGTAGAGTATATGTTGCTTATAGGCTATAAAAATAATGCCTGCCGCTAATGCCGCCGTACCTATCAGAGCTCCTATTCGAGTCGTTTTTTCCATTTCTATGCCCTCCATTTTTTCGATTCCAGCGCTCTCAGCGTCAAAAAGAGAAAAAATACCGTAAAGTTCAGGTAATAAACGATGTCCTTAATGTGCACGACTCCTTTTGAAAAATTCTCGAAATGTCCCAGGATGCTCAATTCACTCAGTATCCTCGATAATCCCGGCTCCGCCGACTCTCCAGCCCATCCGACAATCCATAAAAACAGGAGCGCTCCGAAAGTTATGACCGCTGCCACGATCTGATTCTCGGTCATGGCTGATATGAATATTCCCAACGCCAGAAAAGCTCCTCCCATCAAGGCCATACCCAGATATCCGCTTATAACCGCACCGGTATTGGGCGATCCAAATATCGTGACTATTACGGGATACGCCAGAGTCAATCCCAGCATCATCAAAAAGATACTTAAAGCCGCCGCATACTTGCCAAGAACTACCTCATAATCTCTAATCGGAAATGTCGCCAGTAACTCGAACGTCCCCGATCTTTTTTCCTCAGAAAAATTCCTCATGGAAATCAAAGGCATGACAAGCAGCATGATCACGGACATGTTTCCGAAAAGCGGCATTAAAATGCCGTCTCTTATGTTCAGGTCCGATGCTCCATAAGGACTGTTCATCATGTCCATGGAAAACTGAGAATAAAAAATGAATATATTGTAAAAGAGAAATCCTGAAACGAGCAGGAAAATAGTGAAAACCACGTAAGCGATGGGCGAATAAAAATAGGTCAGCAGTTCCTTTTTATAAACCGGCCAGGCTCTCTTCATTCCGCCACCTCCTCTTCAGAAGTAACCAGTTCAACGAAAACGTCCTCCAGACTCATTTTATCCATCTGGATTTCAAGAAGTCCCAGGTTCTTCATAACCACGGCTTTGGAAAGCTCCTTCCTTATATCCCTGTCCTTGTGAGCTTCCACGATGACCCGGTAATGAGATTGATCGCCGTCTTCTTTTTCCAGCTCGATCCCGTATCTCGTAATCTCGTCGAAACGCTCAAAAAGCTCATGAATATCCTGTTCTTTGCCTTCTATAAGCAAAAACAACCTGTTCGTCCTCTGCATTCGACGCTGAAGGTTTTCCGGCGTGTCCTCAGCAATCATTCTTCCTTCGTTTATTATCATGACTCGTTCACAGATCATACTCACCTCCGGCAGTATATGCGAACTGAGTATGACCGTTCGTTCCTGCCCCAGGGCTTTAATCAGCCGTCTGATTTCAACTATTTGTTTGGGATCGAGTCCTATCGTCGGTTCATCCAGCACCAGAACTTCCGGGTCGCCGATGAGGGCTTGAGCGAGCCCCACCCGCTGCCTGTAACCTCTGGAGAGTTTTCCGATTATTTTGTCTTTAGCCGGAACAAGTCCGCATTGTTCCATCGCTTCTTCCGGACCACCGGCTCCGTTTTTGACCTGAGAAACGAAATTGAGATATTCGTTTACCGTTAAATCTTTATATAACGGCACGGACTCAGGCAGATAACCTATTTTTTCTCTGGCTTTCAAGGATTCCTTCATGATGTCCATTCCCAGGATGTTGACGCTGCCGCTCGTCGGCGGCATAAAACCCGTTAAAATGCGCATCGCCGTAGTCTTTCCTGCGCCGTTTGGACCCAGGAATCCAAGAATCTCTCCTTTTTCCACCCGGAAAGACACATCGTCCAGGGCCTGAAAGGACCCGTAAAACTTGTTTAAATGTGAAACTTCAATCATGCCGTTCTCCTTCTTTCAAGACTACGCTTTCTTCATTTCATTGTTTATCCTTCTATTTTGTCAATTCCCGCCTGTTTTAAATTCGTCGCTTGCATTTCTATTCCGATTCGCTGCATCATAACCGACTGCCCTGATAAGTCAACCGCCGCCGTAAAAAAACTGGATTCCTTAGCTTAATTCTGAACCTTTCCGCAAAGCGGACTGATTAATCTCCTCACAGCTAGAATTAATACGCCAAAAGCCTCTCCCCGGCCGACGACCGGGAAAGAAGCCTTTGGTGTTTCAGCTTATTTACTTTCGGTCAAATCCGGTTCAGCCTACCGAACATTATTCATCGGATTCAGCACGAAGCGCTACATATAATCCCGCTGTCCCTCGCCGGATGTAAAGAACGACCGAATCGCCCGCTTCAATATCTCTCAAAGAGTTCCTGTAATCACTCATGGATTCGACACGTTCACGATTGATTTCCAGTATTACGTCGCCTCTCTGTATG
Organism: uncultured bacterium; assembly: GCA_964619725.1. Classification (GTDB taxonomy): domain Bacteria; phylum CSSED10-310; class CAZUFC01; order CAZUFC01; family CAZUFC01; genus CAZUFC01. The sequence continues at coordinate 5,986 of CAZUFC010000016.1, forward strand.
CCGGCTTCATCAGCCGGTCCGCCCGGTTTGACTTCAGAAACCAGAACGCCTTCGTCTTCCGTAAGATTGAAATAATTTTTCAGTTCGGGCGTTATAGGCTGAACAGTCATTCCAAGCCTGACTTCCTCTTTGGTTACTGCCTTGCCTGTGCCGTCCTCAATCCTCTGCCCCAGTTCCGCTTTAATCGTTTTCTCCTTGCCTTCTCGTATGATATCAATTTTGATCTCCGTTTCGGGCGGTATATTCGCGACGATCCAGGACAGGTCGCGCGCGTCTTCGACTTTTTCACCTTCTACTTCGATGATCAGGTCGCCCTTTTCAAGTCCGGCTTTTTCCGCCGGACTGTCCGGCTCCACATCAGAAATCAGCGCTCCGTAAGAAACGTCGAAATCCATACTCTTCGCCAAATCCTCCGTCATATCCTGAATATAAACGCCTAACCAGCCTCTAACAACCTCGCCCGTCGACTTCAACTGATCGATTATTCCCTTGGCCATGTTTATCGGAATGGCGAAGCCTATGCCTGCAGACTGAGCTATTCCTCCGCTGGCTATGGCCGTGTTTATGCCGACAACCTCGCCGTAAATGTTGAATAACGGACCGCCGCTGTTGCCGGGATTGATCGATGCATCCGTCTGAATGAAATCCGCATACCGGGACAATTGTCCCAATACTCTTCCCTTTGCGCTCACTACGCCGACCGTGATCGTGTGCCCGTACCCGAAGGGATTCCCTATCGCCATCACCCAGTCGCCGACCTGTAATTTATCCGAATTGCCCAGTTCCGCAACCTTGAAATCGCTCAGCTTCTCCGATGCCTTGATTAAAGCCAAATCCGTCATTGAATCAGCCCCGATGATCTCCGCCTTATACTCCTTCTCATTGTGAAGCGTTATCGTAATCTCGTCCACGCCCTCAATCACATGATTGTTCGTTAATATATATCCGTCCTCATTGATGATTACGCCCGATCCTAAACTCTGACTCTTAAATTCCCGCTCCTGGTTCGGCGCAGGACCGAAGAATCTCCTGAAAAAATCATCCTGAAAAAAATCCTCAAAAGGATTCATACCCCGGCTCGTTATTATCTTCGTCGTCTGGATGTTCACAACAGTCGGGTTCTCCTGCTCAGCTATCTTACGAAATGTATCGAATGTAAACGGGCTGCTCGCACGGTCTCTCTTCGTTCCCTCATCTTCATCCTCTCCGAACCAGCTCCGGCCCGTCGCCGTGCCTATTCCTGCAACGGACAAAGAAATTAAAACCAGAACAACAAACGTAAAGCCAAATAATTTTTTCCTCTTTTTCATCCAAAACCTCCTTCAGTTTTGTTCTTTTTCATTTAAAACAATAAAAAGAAAATCGTTAACAGCGGATTCCCAAAACGAAAAGTGAATCCCTGTCATGAATAAGCAAATTGCATACCGGTTTCAAAAAAACAGGATAAACTCCCTGATTTCCCTCCATTACTCTTCAATATTCGCATTCCGCATGCCCGAATGAACGCGTCAGGTTGACGCACTCCCCCTTTCCCGTTGTTCTCGCTGCGTCATATTGACCGGTTCTTCCCATTGTAAATCTCTCTTGACCTTTATTTTATTTCAATGCTAGATTGAGTCGTGGGAATGTTTAGACTGCGTGAGCGATTTTCATTTCACATCAATGTACCGATCTGGTTTTGGAGGCTTGAATGAAAGTACTGGTAACGGGAGGAGCAGGATTCATAGGTTCGCATTTGTGCGAAAAATTGCTGAATCAGAAGAATGACGTCATTTGCGTCGACAATTTTATAACAGGAAGTAAAAAGAACATCGAAACAATTCGTGACCGCACCGGATTCCGACTTATCGAACATGACATATGCCGACCCCTGAAAATTGAAACTCCGGTGGATTTCATATTCCAACTGGCCAGTCCAGCCAGTCCTATAGACTATCTGGAACTACCGCTGGAAACCTTGAAAGTCGGAGCTTTCGGCACATATAACATGCTGGAGCTCGCCCGTGAAAAAAATGCAGGAATACTGCTCGCTTCCACTTCCGAAGTATACGGCGACCCGCTGGAGCACCCCCAGAATGAGAAATACTGGGGTAACGTCAATCCTATCGGTCCCCGGTCAGTCTATGACGAGGCGAAACGGTATGCAGAGGCGATGACGGCGGCTTATCGACGTAAATTTAAGCTGAACACGCGAATTATCCGGATTTTCAATACTTATGGGCCTCGAATGAGGATAAACGACGGACGGGTCGTTCCGACTTTCATCAATCAGGCCCTGCACGGAGAACCTTTAACCATATTCGGCGACGGAACTCAGACGCGTAGTTTCTGCTTCGTCAACGATCTCGTTGAGGGCATTCTTAAAATGGCGGCATCAAATTTCCCGGGTCCCGTTAATCTGGGGAATCCTACCGAACTCTCTATCCTGGAATTTGCCGAACGCATTAATAAACTGACGGGCAAACATTCGGAATTGGTCTTCAAAGAATTGCCTCAGAATGACCCGAAAGTCAGACGCCCGGATATTTCCCTGGCAAAAGAAAAATTGCTCTGGGAACCCATAGTGCCCCTGAATGAAGGTTTGAAGCAAACGATAGAATATTTCCAGAATAATTAGAAAACTTTCGAAAAATTTGTATCCTTCCGCTCATCAGCAACTGCACGCCCAGCATGCTGAGTTCAAAATCAGTTTGCCGACAGGAGCTCGTTGATCGGAAAATTATTCTCCGCAGATTTTGCGTTTGCCTGAACATATTGTCATTTACGCGATTTTTTTATACTATTACAAAGATGATTCGAAATTTTCCGAAAATTTCTTTAGAGGAGGAATAATCATGAAAGATGTTTTTTTCAAATATTGCGTGGTTGCGTTGTTGATAATCTCGGCGGGTTTGACGGGCTGCGGTCAGGAACAGGAAGAAATCACGGTGTTGCAGGAAGCGGAAGCTCCGCAATCTGATGCCGTACTTCATATGTTACGCGTCAACGGCAATCTGTTGAAAGAGCCTTTGACCAAACCGGGAGAAAAACCTCAGGTCATTATGATGGTTTCTCAGGGAGATCAGGTTACGGTATTGGAGAAGTACAACGAGTGGTCCAAAGTTCAGCATCATCAGAGCGGCAGGATCGGATGGATTAACAACGACTTCATCCAGATTGAATCCAGGAGTCGATGGTGGTCCGGAGATACGGAGAAGGCCCGAGCCGAAGCGAGGAAAATTTACAAAGATAAAAGTTTTCTGAAGCATAATTATCCCATCACTCACGTCAATATTGAGGAACGCTTCAACCGGATGGTATTCAGCGTGGATGAAGACAGCACGTTTCTCCGGGATGAAGCTGAAGAGTGCGTTTCTTCCTGGATAGGTTACTTGCAGAAGAAATTTCCGCACTGGAGCAGCCATCAGATATTTTTAAACGCCAGGGACAAAAACGGCCAGGAATATACGGTCATAATCGGCGATGACGGCGAGCCGGAATTTCTTTGATTGATGAAGTCAGGAGACATCACTGACATTGCGGGGATAAAAGTCGGTCATGCTGATAATCGATCTGCAGGAACGGGCTGCACGATTTTCGTATTCCAGGAGGCGGCGACGGCTGCCGTAGACGTGCGAGGGTCTGCGTCAGGAAGCCGGAGTCTGGACAGCTTGAAACCGGGACATGTGGTTACGGGAATTCACGGGTTGATGTTTTGCGGAGGAAGCGCTTTCGGCCTGGCAGCCGTTTCAGGCGCGGTAAAAGCCCTGGAAGAACGAAACATAGGGCATAAAATAAACTCTGTTTGCATACCCATCATACCTGCAGCAGTAATTTTCGATCTTAATGTCGGCGATCCCCGGATAAGACCCGATGAAAATATGGGAAAAGAAGCCTGCGAAGATGCCTGGTCTTCTGAAACGAAATGGGGCTGCGTGGGCGTTGGAACAGGAGCCGCAGCGGGAAAACTCAAAGGAATTAAACGGGCTGTAAAAACAGGAATTGGTTCAGCGCTTATCGAAAAACAAAACGGGCTTAAAATCGGAGCTGCAGCAGCAGTGAACTCTTTCGGGTCCGTTATCGATCCTGCAGACGGCAAAGTCATCGCCGGCGTCAGAGCTGAAGAACCGGGGAAGTATGTCGATCCTTTCGACTGGTTCGCCAATTATCATGAATATAAACGCCCCGGAATGGCTACGAATACGACTTTGGCCTTGACCGCAACCAATGCCGCCATGACAAAAACAGAAGCTCTTAAAGTGGCTCAAAACGCTCAGATAGCGCTGACCCGGTGCATCCAACCCGTGCACACCCTCTACGACGGCGATATGACTTTCGCCGTTTCCGTCGGCCATCGGAAACACGACCTGGATGAAATCGCTCAAGGAGCAATTTTAGCCGTCATGCAAGCTATTAAAAACGCTGTCCTCTCTGCGTCGTCGATGCTCGGCCTGCCCTCCGCAGCAGACTGGAATAAAACGCTAAGAGTATAACTTCATCTTAAATTCTCCCTTCCTGTCGTATCCGTCCGCTTCGCCGGATGCCTGCATAGACCCTGCACCTGACCCTTCCCATTGATGACGTACCTTCTCATCTAGTTTTTGTCCATAAACGGCGAATTTTTCCCAATACTGCGTCAGTCTTCGGATTTGCTCAGTCAAAGTATAAGCGCCGCCCCTGCCTCGCAAATCATTACCATCCTTGTCTTAAGAAAAATTCGCTCGTTTATGGATCAAAAACCGCAGTGACTGTCCAGCATTAAATTTTGAATCGAGAATCGAGTTAGTGGACAGTCACTATCTAATCCCCTGTTGAAAGCTTGCGGGCGAGTCCCTCTTTACTTTACAAGTAATAAGTTGACCGCTGACGATATTAGGTTTAATATGGTGAGGAAAGGAATGCGAGGCGCTTCCTATGAATCATAAATCTAAAGACAGAGAGAAACGAATCGAAGGAGTTTTCAATCAGCTTGGTCTCGGATTGGGCTGTGATCCTGAAAAGATACGAAAATTGCTTGACATGCGGGAAGAGATGGAAGCCAGGGCCGATTTGGAGATCATAAGAAAAGCGTTGAAAAAACGTAAAAAAAACGAAAAAAAGAGATTTTCAGGCTCTCAGTTCAAGGATACATTCGAAATCGCTTCGGAATAACTCGAAAACAATACGCGAGCGCTCATATGAAAAATTCAACATCTGACCAGGACCGGAAACAGAAAGGCTTATTCATTACATTCGAAGGCATTGAAGGTTCCGGTAAAACGACTCAAATGCGTTTATTCGACGCTCATTTGAGGAAAAAAGGGTACGAGGTCCACAGTACGCGTGAGCCCGGCGGCACCCCCATCGGCGATCAAATCCGTAAAATTCTCCTCCGCTCAGGAAACTCTGAAATGCATCCTCTAACGGAAATGTTCCTGTTGGCCGCTAATCGGGCTCAGCATATCCATGACGTCATTCTCCCGGTTTTGAGCAGAGGAGCTGTCGTGCTGTGCGATCGTTACACGGATTCTTCATTGGCTTATCAGGCTTATGCCAGAGGCATTTCGACAGATACGGTCCTTTTTATGAACAAGATAGCGACTCAGAACAAGAAACCGGATTTAACTATCCTGATCGATATACCCGCAGAAAGCAGCCTGTCGCGAGCCAGAACGAGAAATGTGCAATTGTCGCTGATCAATGTTGAAGACCGTTTCGAGCAGGAAAACGAAGATTTTCATAGAGCTGTCAGGGAAGGCTATCTTCGAATGGCGGAAGAAGAACCTGGGCGATTTCTGCTGATTGACGGGAAAAATTCTATTGAAGGCGTCCATGAGGAATTGCTGCAGCGATTTGAATCTCTCGGGATACTGGAACGGTATAATTTAAAAAATGAACTCAATCCAAGAAAACCAACCAAAAATAAAAGTAGTTGGAATCAGGGAACGTGAAACCAACAAGCTGGATTTCCTGCCTATAAACGATAATGAATTCAAACGCGGTGAAATCTGCGTCATTGAAACATCAATGGGTATCGACACGGGCGTCGTCATTACCGGCACTCTGGAAGTGGAACAACGGCATTTGAATCAGAACGGATGCAAGTTCATACGAAAAGCTGATCACGACGATTTAAAAAATCTCAAGAAAAACAAATCAAGAGAAAAAACCGCGTATAAATCATGTCTCGCTAAAATCGCCGTACGTAAATTACCCATGAAACTCGTCGGCGTAAAATACCTGCTAGATGCCAGTAAAGCCATTTTTTTCTTCACCGCTGACGGACGCATAGATTTTAGGGGACTCGTCAGAGACCTGGCAAGAGAATTTAAATGCCGTATTGAAATGAAACAGATCGGCGTCAGGGATGAAGCTAAAATGCTCGGCGGTCTCGGTATCTGCGGCAGGGAACTCTGCTGTTGCGCCTTTCTCCGCGATTTCGAACCAGTTTCGATCCGAATGGCTAAAGAACAAGGCCTTACTCTTATCCCTTCTAAAATCTCCGGTATTTGCGGCCGGCTGATGTGCTGCCTGGTTTACGAGTATGAGGATTACCTGGAAATCAGAAAACAACTGCCTAGACTCGGTCGTAAAATCAATACTTTGAAAGGACCCGCTAAACTTCTGAACATCAATGTACTTAGAGAATCGGTCACCGTCGAATACGAAAACGGAGAAAAAGCCGATCTCTCCATCATTGAAGTCACCAAACTCCCTCTTACGGCCAAGTCAGCATGTAAAAACTGCAAATCTAATCCCAATTCAGACCAGAAAAGACAAGACGAGCGCCGAACAGATAGGGATTCTTAAGTTATCGTTGATGATACGCAAGGGCAGGAATTCCACCATCGCTGCAGTCAATGCCCCGGCCAAAGCTATCGGCGGAGGAAAAAAGAACAGCGCTGCCAGAAAACATACCTGTAAACACGCAAAAGCCCCTTCCAACGTCTTTCCCCATATCTTAACTTCGCCGAAACGCTTGCCGATCAATGCCGCAGCAGGATCGCCCACGGATAAAAACAACAAGGCCGTGATGGCCGTGTTCTTCTCAAAAAAAGATATGACGAAAAACGATGCTATTACAAAATATGTCGCGGTATTTAAACTGTTCTCTTCACTCTTTCGCATTAATGCCGAAAAATTTTTCAAATAGAACCTGTTGAAACTGGGAACCAGCAACCGCAATACATCCGATCCCGCCAATATTATTAAAAAAGGCAACAAAAGGCCTACGGCTATCTCGCGACTCATCCCCGTAATTAAATAAATAAATGGGATAATCGATCCGGCAAAAAAGTGAAACGCTTTTCTCGGTATTTCATAGTCCAACTCGTCCATAAAACCTGAGTCCGCTTTCGCCAACGATGCTGATGTATAGTTATGCTTCTCAAATTTATTCAACGTTGCTGTGTCTGTTCGCTTCATTGCTTCCCCCAATCCACGGCTATACAGCAATTTTCATGCCGAAATTAATTCAACGCCGACAAGCGCCTCATCCGCAATAGAACAATCAATTTTATTCTTTAAAAATAATAATTTATACTATTGCCGTTCTTTTTCTTCCCTCTGACCGAAAAAGCGCAAATAACGAATATCAATGCATACTTTCTTTTACGGTGCGTAAAACATTTTACGCCTGACCGCAGCCTTAACGCGGCTTTCTCTTCAAAAAACAGTATTGGCAGTCAAACCGGAATATGTTATATTGCAGTGAAACGCAAATGGAGGTGATGGAATCGATGGCGGTTGAAAACAAAATCGCGCGAATTAAGAAGCGCACGGGAGCGCTTGTGCCGTTTGATTCTGAAAGGATCATGTCGGCGATACTGGGAGCGGCGAAATCTATCGGAGGATTTGCCCAGGACATTATTCCGAAAACGATATATTCGACATTCCGGGAAAAATCGGATCATGAGATAGCGGAATTATTATGCGACGACGTGTTAATGTGTTTGAACGCAAACAACGCAAATGTGAATCGTGAGACGCCGCCTGATGTGGAAACGATCCAGGACATGGTGCTTCATGTTCTCCGAAGCAGGGGATTCTCGGACACGGCTGACGTATATGAAGTCTATCGTTCGGGGAGGGCGAAGATTCGGGAAGGCGATATCGACAAGCAGCGCTTTGCGGGAAACGGTTTTCCTGAGCAGAAGGTCGAAGAGATCAAGCAGTGGAATATCGAGCGCCATTGCGAGACAGTCCAGAAATTAAATGCGTGGGTTTTAAGCGGCCGATTCAAGGAATTAGTGGATGCATCGATCGCGGAATATGATCGACAACTGGACGAAGCAGCCCAAAAATTCCTGGACAAGGGAAATGTTAAACTGCTCATGGTAACGGGTCCTTCCTCTTCCGGCAAGACCACCACGACGATGAAACTTGCGCAGAGACTGGCGAAAAAAGGATTCAAATTTCATACTCTGAATCTGGACGATTATTTCCTGGGTTTGACGGATTATCCTCAGGATTCGTTCGGGGATTGGGATTTCGAAACGCCTCATGCCTTGCGCCTGGATATGATAAACGATCATCTGGGTAAGCTTCTCCAGGGAGAGACCATCAGCAAACCCAAGTATGATTTTAAAAGAGGCGTCAGTATTCCGAATTATGAGGAGATGAAGATAGAGAAGGATGAGATACTTTTGATCGACAGCCTTCACGGATTGTATCCGCCTATGACGTCGAAAGTGCCGGAAGATGTGAAATTCAAACTATACATCGAACTGATAAGCTACTTGAAAATAGGGGACGGCAGTTCCGGGGTTCTAACCAAGTGGACGGACGTTCGAATGTTAAGGCGGATGCTGCGGGACCGCGATCACCGCAATCATTCCCCGAAGATGACTCTGGGTCACTGGCATTTCGTGCGTCGCGGCGAATTACGCGATATGATACCCTACATACGCACCGTCGATTATATTATAAACGGAGGCCTCTCTTTTGAATTGCCCATCTTAAAAAAATGCTTAGGCTCAGATTTTCCGGACCCTGAAACTTTTCTTAAACAGGGTCGCATGGATGCCTATCTGAGAGGCGTAAGAACCAGACGCCTCCTGGATTCACTCGTCACTCCGGATGATATCTCGACCAAACTTATACCTGGTGATTGCCATTTAAGAGAATTTATCGGCGGAAGCGAACTGAAATATTGATTTTCTCAAAAAAACCCTTTGATTTTCACCTCAATTCACGGGAACTTTTGGAGACTGATCAAACCTGACTTAGGCTTCTTTCAAAACTTATGACAGTGTGTTTCAGTAATCGGGGTCGGTATCTGGGTCGTTTTCAAAACAAAATGATGGGAGATTCTGTCGAATTGCAACCTCAAAAGAGGTGTTTTTGTTCAATGCCAATTATTGTTATTCATTTAAACGTCTCTTAGGCGATATTCGCCATCGAGCGGCGGCATCTTTTTACAATCATCGCGGCAGCGGGAGAAATTTTTATGAATGAAGCCGATAATAAAGGAAACAGATTCGGCAGGCTGCGCTCAAAAGCATTCTGGATATTGACGGCTTTTGTCGCTCTGGACAATGTCGTACCCTTTGTTTCCGTCACTTCCTGGGTCCTCCTGATCGGACTTTTCGTCCCGGAATACCTGGTCAGGACGGCCGCTTATCTCCTGAACGCATACTATGAAATGAAAGGCGTAAAATTGGAGATTACTCCGAAATCATGAATCTATTATGACTTCTGAGGTGTTCGCTCCTGAAATATGAGATTCGTAAAGGTCTTACGTCGGTACTGCGAATCATATTTTAAGGATTGAACAAATATTTTATGAAAAAGCGCAATCCCGGCTTGATGAGTCCCCTGTTTTTTCTTTACCTTTATCCGACGGCGTTCCCCGTCATGTCCCGGAAACGATCAGATTCTCGAATCTCAATGCGGCCGGACCGTAATAATCGCCGCGAAAAACTTTTTCGCTTGAAAGTCGAGCATTCAGCAACGCATCGAAGATGTTGCCGCTGATCGCGCCGCCCCTTATGGGTCTTATGCCTTTGGAGGAATATTCATATCCCGTTCTTATTTCCCCCTTAAAATCACCGGTTACCGGGTCGGGCATCAAGGAGGAAAAGGAAGGGATATGATAAAGCAACGCGTTTCCGTTCCGGTGAATCAGCTCTTGCCAGCCGGCCTTTCCTTCCTGCAGTATAACATTGCCTGTCGGTCCTGTGGGCCTGATATTCAAATAATCGGCATATTTCTGGTCGCATATTAAGTTCTTGAATATGTTATCTTCGATTACCTTTACTTCTTGCGGCGGCAATCCCTCCGGCCCGAAGGGAACAGTTTTATTGCCCATAGGCCATGTCGCATCGACTTTCAAACTGACGGCATCACCGTTAAAGCATCCGTTCGTGATGGGTTTATCTTTTTTAAATCTTGAAAGTCCTTCATAAGTGGCTCTTCCTGAAGAATGAAATAGCAGGGGGGCAAAGAAATGATCAAGAGCTGAATCGCTGATGATCACGGGAAATGTCCCGGTCTGGGGCAAGGAACCTGAAAGACGATCTCGGGCGAATGCGGAATATGATCGTACAATGTTCTCCAGGTCCATTTTATTGAACGAACGCCTGTGAATCTCGATTTGTTGATCGATCTGATCCCCGTTTTTTTCGGCAAGCAGAATAAGATACATGCTGCAGAACGTCTCTTCCCCCTTCAGTTCCAACTGATTGGAATTAACCAGCAGAGTCGTGCGAAATGTCAGATAAAGCTCCGAATGACTGATGCTGATATTTTTTTCTTTCCTAACCAGTCTTATGATTTTGTTAGCGATATCTGACAGAAGGTCCTGAAAATGCGCTTTATAACCGTTTTCAAAACAATCGGCGGGGGGATAGATCAGACCGGAAACAGGCAGCGTTCTCAGGGGATTGTAAACGCAGCCGGCATGTCTCAAACCCTGTTTAAGCATCTTGAGGAAATCGCTTTTCGTCATATCCGCCGTCACCGGAAAACTCGTATGCCCCAACTTCGGCTTTTCGGAATCACCATTTTCATGAATCAAAAAGAGCCGGAATTTACCGGCACGATCTTTGACTTTACGTTTAGCTTCTATTTTTTCTCCATAGAGAAACAACTGATAATGCGTACTGTTCTGTCGGGAAAAGTCCCACATTTCCAAACCGGCCTTTTGCGTCATTTCTTTAACGAATTGAATCATCAGGTTAATCTTCCTTCGAGTAAGAGATAGGGGCCGCCCGAACCGACAGGAATCCAGTCTTTACGGAAAGTTTTACCGCATTTTCCGAGTCCGGTAGCGGCGAATTGCCTGCTTATTCCGCTGATGCTCTTGAGCAAATCCGGCACATATCCCGTCAGGACAAGCGGAGAAAAAACTCTGCCCGTAAACTTCCCGTCTCGTATTTCCTCGCCTGTTTGAACTGAAATTTCAATGCCCCATCCAAGCGGGTCTTCCATGCCGGAACCGCCGTTTTTCAGAAGAACGCCGTGCTGGACTTTATTTATTAGACTTTCGACATCTTCTCTTCCGGGAGCAATATACGTGTTGCTCATTCTTGAATAGGTTTTCCTTCGAAAATTTTCGCGTCTGCCGTTCGGGGTCCTTTTCATTCCCAGTAGCGTCGCTGAATGAAAATCGGTAATTCCGCTTACCAGAATGCCTTTATCGATTATCTGAGTCGCTGATGCCTGAAAACCTTCATCATCAAAATAGTAATAACCGGCTGAAGTTAAACCGGCCGGGCTGTCGTACATATCCACCATAGGCGCCGCTACCTGCTTGCCGATGTATTCTTGCGCTCTGGCGCATTTTTTCAAAAACATATCCGTTTCAACGCCATGGCCGAATGCTTCGTGAGCGATTACGCCGGATATCAACGGCGTAGTCAGGAGTTGATAAATCCCCGGTTTGATGGACTCAGCCCTCAATTGCTCGACTGCTCCGTTTACAACCTGCCGCACTTTTTCCTCAGAGGTGAATTCTCTGAACTTTTCGTATCCTCCGACAGAAGTATTGCCTTCATGATTGCGTCGAGTCATATTCCTATCCGTCACATAACAGTTCATTGAAACCGAAACGAAACGTAAATCCTGACTCAGAAGCTTGTAACGGTCTGCAAAAAATTTCAGAATTCTTGATTCCGTATATACGACTCGGGCATGCTTCACTCGTCCATCGCTGCTGATTATTCTCTGAACAAGCCGATGCAAATCCTCGTACTTTACCTCAAAAGGAATATCCGAAAAGTCCTCATCAAATTCCGAAATGTAATGCCTTATCACTCTCTCTTTTCCAATTTCAGCATTTTCAAGAATGAAGCTGTGATCCGGCTTCCTTTCCAGGATATTATCCGTCCATTTCTTCGCTTCTTTAACCAGCTCCTCCGGTCTTGTCTCCGCAATCCCCAGTTCAACGACTTCACCTCCGTTGAAACCTGAAAATACCGTCCCGTTTGATACCTCCGGCTTCGTAATAATAGAATCTTTATCCGAAAAAACATATCTCGTGATCTCTTCCAGGCTCACCGACATACTCGAATAACCGAATTTTTCTTCAAGGATTTCAATTATCTCCGGCGCCCTCTCCCTGTATTTTTTAATCTCATCCGGCAATCGTCCGCTCTCCATCTCCCGCGCTCCTTCCAGTAAACGCATTTAAACGCCTCCGCATTATACTCACTTCACGGGCAGGTTCAACAATGGAAATGAGTTTATATTCAATTTCGACTGAATGGCGTCATATTTAAATTCGACAAGCAAAACGATCACTACCATGAATAAACTCTTAACTTTGCAGCAGTTAAATCACGGCAACAATTTTTCGGGATTTATCAGATCGATCTTCCGCTTTTAATAAAACATTTTACTGATTGAAATCACCATAAGAAAATTGACCCTCAACGCCATATACCCTTCTGCCGAACTAACCGCTATGTTTCATCCAGGGCCATTTTTATCGGGGTCGGTATCGGGATCAGGGTTCAGGATCGGTATCGGTATCGATATCGGGGTCGGAGTCGGAATCGGTATCGGGATCGGAGTCGGCGAATGACCGCTAAGAGCATTCTGGAATAAACGTGGGTTGCAGCATACGCGCTTATTGAAAAAAACCACTGGGGACCGAGGTTGATCGGCGGATTTTTTTTACTTTATTTTGCCTTTAAACGTCAGGGGTTTCAGAGAACTCATGGGAAAGCGGCAGGATGCCGCTTCTACTTTCTTTCCTTCCTTCGTTTTTCGGCGGGTTGCCGGAAAAAAATGGTTGTTTCGAATTGTAGACGCGGCATACTGCATCGTTCCGTCTAGCTTTATGATATTCCACAGGCTGAATAGGCATGGCTCAGGATTGTCATGCAGCGGACTTCCGTTGAAGCTTTTTTCGGCGAATGACCGCTAAGAGCATTCTGGAATAAACGTGGGTTGCAGCATACGCGCTTATTGAAAAAAACCACTGGGGACCGAGGTTGATCGGCGGATTTTTTTTACTTTATTTTGCCTTTAAACGTCAGGGGTTTCAGAGAACTCATGGAAAGCGGCAGGATGCCGCTTCTACTTTCTTTCCTTCCTTTGTTTTTCGGCGGGTTGCCGGGTAAATTGTTACTGATTAAGAGAGAAAACAATTTGTCTCAATAAAAAAAATCGGCTAATTGAATTCCCCATCAGTAAACGGCCTCTTACCCACGAGAATCTGTTCGACACACTCAGCGCTGTTTTTGATCGAGTGGACTTTATGCCTGTAATCGGAGTCAGTATCGATATCGCAGTCGAAACAACTAATTTCGCAGCGCTTTCCATAAAAAGAGGGTGTTTATCAGACGTTGTTGCGGCAGTCTGTTTAGGTTAAATTGAATTGTGAATAGTCAAGGAACATCAATCAAAACCGTCGTTATTGCTCTTGCAACAGTTTGTATATGGAAATATCTCCGTCAAGCCTTCTCTTTCGCCGTTTCTTTATCCTGAGTTTCTTTAAGAATATCCTGCACCTGAGCAACGCTCATGGTTTCTTTTTCGATTAATTCCTTCGACAGTCTTTCCAGGGCTTCCTTATTTTCTTCAAGCAGCTTCTTTATCGAAGCCTCCTGTTCTGATATTATCCGCTTTATTTCCTCATCTATCGCCGCAGCGGTCTGTTCGCTGAAATGCTTTTCACCGGCAATTTCTTTGCCCAAAAAAACATGCTCTTCATTTCCTTCATAATAGACCGGACCCAGTTTATCGCTCATACCCCATCTGGTGACCATGTTCCGGGCCATTTTGGAGGCTTGTTTGAGGTCGCTTTCAGCGCCGGTCGACACTTCTCCGAAGATCATTTTTTCGGCGGCCCTGCCTGCGAGTAAAGTAGCGATCTTATCGGCAAGGTAGGAGCTGTTGTAATTGTGTTTGTCCTCGATGGGCAGTTGCTGAGTGACGCCCAGGGCCATTCCGTGAGGAATAATCGTAACCTTGTGAAGCGGGTCAGCGTTGGGAAGCAGCAAAGCAGCAAGCGCGTGACCGGCTTCATGTAGCGCAATGATTTTTTTCTCGTTTTCGCTGATGAGATCGGTCCTTTTCAAGCCCATAAAAATACGGTCAAGTGCGTCCTCAAAATCCTCCATCTCTATCATGGTTTTGTTTTTTCTGGTGGCGAAAAGCGCCGCTTCATTAACGAGGTTTTCCAATTGAGCGCCGGATACGCCGGGCGTGCTTCTCGCAATGGACCTTAAATCAACTTGCTCGGCAATCGGTTTATTTCGGCAATGCACCTTTAAAATTTCGACTCGAGCGTTCAACGACGGCGTTTCGACAGTAATATGCCTGTCGAAACGTCCGGGCCTCAATAATGCAGGATCAAGAACATCCGGCCTGTTGGTCGCCGCTATCACGACTACATCCTCATTCGGTTGAAATCCGTCCATTTCATTCAATAACTGATTCAGCGTCTGTTCCCTCTCATCGTGACCGCCTCCCAGCCCGGTACCTCTCGCTCGCCCGACCGCATCAATCTCATCGACGAACAGTATGGTCGGAGCGCTCTTCTTGGCCTTCTGAAATAAATCCCTGACTCGCGCTGCGCCCACGCCCACAAACATCTCCACAAACTCCGAACCGCTGATCGAAAAGTAAGGCACGTCCGCTTCGCCTGCTATCGCCCGGGCGAGTAAGGTCTTGCCCGTTCCCGGAGGTCCCACCAGAAGGATGCCCTTGGGAATCTTGGCGCCTATCTTCTTGAACTTGTCCGGGTCTTTTAAAAATTCCACAATCTCTTCCAGCTCCATCTTTGCCCCTTCCAATCCGGCCACATCGCTGAACGTCACGCTCGTCTTTTTCTTAACGTAATATTTGGCCCGGCTTGAACCGACGTTGAATATGCTTCTTTGCTGAGACTGAACGCGGCGCCCCATGAATATGATAAAACCGATGATGAACAACCAGGGCAAAAATGAAAACAGCAATTGCCAGAAGATGGAATCCTGGTCCTCTCTTATCTCCAACTCTATCCCCCGCTCTTCTATCGTGCTCATCAGGTCCTTATCCTCGAACGGCGGCAGCAGAGTCTTGAACTGCTCCACTTCCACCTCCTGCTCCTCGCTGCCGAAAAATTTCTCCATCTCCTTCTCAGTCGTTACGCTGGTAAGAAAACTTCCTCTGATCTCACGTCCCTCAATGGACAATTTCTCGATGTTGCCTTCCCTCAACTCCTGCTTGAATAAAGTATACGGAATGCCTATTCGATTGATCTGCTGGGTTGAATAATGTCTCACCATCAGATACTGAAAAAGGACCGCCAGCAGAATCAGCAGAATAATGTTGCGCCATTTTTTCTTTTTGTTATCAAAAGGAGGCGGTGAAAACTTTTGATGGGGATCATCCGGGGGTCTGTTGTTTTCCACTTTTCTGAAACTCCCTTAATTATTTACATTATTTAATCTGCGGACTTCACTGAAAACCGCAACGATTTATTCGCTCCTGACGCGGGACTGAAAGCCCATTTATATTATGAACCATTAATCCTCGTTATGCAACCTGTTCCATGATTCCCTTAAATTCTGATATAGAAAAATCATTTTTCCTATATCAGAATTTAAATGGAAATAATTCGCCGGTGACGGTCGAAAACTATATTATGTAACGGAATTTAAAAAGATTACTTAAGGCTTCCAAAGCGCCTTTCCGTTCATTATCAACAGGGCCAGCCACTTGTTCGGCTATCCGTCGAGCGGTTTTCTTTCCGTCTATCAAATCCAGCAGTCCAACCACTTCAGGTGAAATTTCAGATACCTGATCAAACTCGCCGTCATAAATCAGCCCTGTTGACGATTCATGAACAGTCCCCTTCCTTTCCGCCTTTTTATCGTAAGGATTGTAACGAAAGACCCTGTATTTAACGGAGGGAGATATCTCAACCGGCTTATTCATCCAATTTTCATCCAAATCAGCCGAACCATCGCGCCGGCATTTCAAAAGGTATCCCTTCTTGAAATCCGACAACGACATAAAAAGCCCGTGGGCTTCTATCATTGTGATATTTTGAAACTCTTTGCCTTTATTGCTGAAGAATTCATCAATCATTTTCCGGGCGCTCTCTTGCGGAATCGTTTCCTCTGATTCAAAATCGTAACTTAACGCCATATCCTTTTCCCTGTCCGGCGACGTTATGCTTACATTATAATCATTTGGATGCTCATGCACGTCCGAATGCCTGGTTAAAACAAATGTTCCGCTGCCTGCAGCAGCAATTTTATCACGATTTAAATGAATGAAATCAAGCGTTTCCGCTGCTTCTTCCGGCCGCTCCCCCGGAAAACCCAAAAAAAACAGAAGCCATACATTAACGCCGGCCTTATGAAAATTGTCTATGACCTCCTGCATGTTTTCCTTTTTGATGCCCTTTTTCATTACATCGAGGATTCTCTGACTGGCCGATTCCATTCCGAACATAACGAGTTTGCAGCCCGATTGAGCCAGCAATCGACATACGGCGGGCGAAAAATAAGTCTCGAATCTAACTTCAGCTCCCCATCGGAAATTACGACCCTTTTCGATGATTTTTGCCGCCGTTTTCTTCAGCGCCGCAGGCGAAGGGCAATCATCCATGAAATAGAAATTTCGCGTCTGATGTTTTTCCGCCAACGTCAGCATATCGCGAAACACATGCTCCGCCTTACGCGTCCTGTATCTCTGGTAAGCGAAGTGATGGCTGCAGAATGCGCATTTTCGCCAGTAGCAGCCCCGGGAAGCCGATACAGGTAGGATGAGCTCCGGTGAAAAATACAGATCAAGAGGCATTCCGGCAAAATCCGGCGGCGGCAGCTTTTTCACCTCCTCGAATGTCGTTCGTTCGCTCATAAAAACCTGCTTGTCTTTAAGAAAAATAATGTTGGGCGCCTCTGCCAGATCGCCCCTTTTTTCAATCTTCTCCAGCAAATTTCTGAATGCCGTTTCTCCTTCGAACCTGATACAACTGTCAGCATATCGAAAGAATTCTGGATTCTTCTGCAGGGCTCCGGACAAATGAGTGATAAGATTCCCGCCCAGGCAAATATGAATACCGGGCGATTTTAATTTTATCAGTCGACAGAGCGTCAAAGCCGGAATAAGCTGAGACGGCCAATTTACGGAAATGCCGATTACATCAGGCTTGCTTTTTAAAAGACTCGGGATCGCATGTTCTTTGAAAAAAGCAAAATAAGGATTGGACCTCCTGTCGGTTATCGCCGCAGAGACCTGTTTCCATGACTCCGCAGAATACTTCATCCTGAAGCTCTTTAATGCGAGTTCCGTCGGAAAAAAAGAAGCCGATATCAAACGAAGCGCGGAAATAACAACCCGAAAGGCCCATTGGTATCTTTCCAGATTCATTTCCGCTCCCATCTCCCTGATGCTTCGTTTTGCAATTTCGATATTTTTGACTGCATACTCGGAAGACAGAGACTCCCTGGAAATGTAATTATACTCGCGCACCTGTTCCGTCTTGAGTTTTCGAGAACTCTCCAGCTTGCTCAACCTCCACTCTAGCTGACGCGCCTGCTCAAACAAAAAATCCTCACTTAGGAAAAAATCATAGCTTTCAATATTTAAATCGCGTACCACGATGTCGGTAAAGCCGGATGATTTCAGGTATGCCTGCAGAGACGGTATGCCCAGAGGCGGATAGGCGGGCTCTCCCTGCGGCGGATAAACAAGCGCTGTTCTCATCTCCCGTTTCCCTCCCTTTTTTTAACTCAAAAACAAACTGCCCTCGATCTGCATCAAATTGATAATAAGATTCATGCTGAAGATTTTCAAGCCGTTTTCCAGCCCAAAGGCTTATATTACGGTACGGACTCGCGGTTGAAATTCAGTCATTTTTCGAGTACTTGTACAGATGCCTTCAGAAGCGCGTAATTCGCGTCTTCTACGGCATAAACTGGAAATTGATATGATTCACATCGGCACATCAGGATTCAGTTACAATGATTGGATCGGTCCCGTCTATCCCCAGGGAACTAAAAAAAGAGACATGCTGGCGCTGTATTCGGAACTGTTTTCAACAGTCGAATTGAATTTCACCTATTACGGTTACCCCTCGATAAAAGCTATTCTGTCTATAGTCGAAAAATCAGAAGGAAAACTTGTTTTTTCGGTCAAAGCCCACCAGGACATTACCCATAAACGGGAAAACATAACTGAAGCTGCCGAAAAATTCATCAAGGGAATCGATCCGTTGAAAAAAGCAGAAACACTCGGCGCAGTGCTGCTTCAGTTTCCCTGGTCCTTTAAGAATAATAAAAATAACAGACGCTATCTGGCTCAACTGCCGAAGCTTCTGCCTGACTTACCCCTGGTTGCGGAATTCAGAAATTCCGACTGGATTCAACCTCCTCTGTTCGATTTTTTGCGCTATCACAATCTGGGATTCTGCTGCGTAGATCAACCCCAATTGAAAGACCTCCTGCCCCCGATGCAGAAAACCACCTCTTCCATAGGATACGTGCGTTTTCACGGTCGAAACGCCGCCAAATGGTGGACCCATGACAAGGCTTACGAAAGGTATGATTATCTCTACAACCAGGAAGAACTCTCACCCTGGGTCGATTCGATAAAGCAAATGGATCGAAACACCGACCGCACTTTCGTTTTCATGAACAATCATTATCGCGGCCAGGCCGTGGAAAACGCAAGGATGCTGATTCAGCTTATTGAAAAAAATAATGATTAAAAAAGCCGTTATACCTGCCGCCGGAACCGGATCACGCTTAGCGCCGCTGTCCGACGTTATGCCAAAAGAATTATTCCCTCTCGGAAAAAAAGCCATTCTCGACTGGATCATTGAAGAAGCTCAGGATGCCGGAATAAAAGAAATCCTGATAATCATTGCTCCGAATAAATCAGTTATTCGCAATTATCTGGAAAAAAGGAACCACAAAAACATCGGCATTGAATTCGCTCTTCAACCCGAACCGCTCGGACTGGGCGACGCAATCAGCAAAGCACGTCCCTGGACGCCTGACGAGCCTTTCCTCTTAATGCTGCCGGATAATCTCTTCTCTGGTTCGACCAGACCGGCCTCCTCTCTGATTACCGCCTTCAAACAAGTCAACGCAAACGTCATCGGCTTAATCAAAACCACGGAAATGGATGTAAAAACTCAAGCCTCCTTCTCCTATCCCTTGCTTCAAAAACGGGAAATGAAAAATCTTTATGAAATAACGGATTTTTCAAACAAACCGCCCAAACGTGACATCAGCTCAACAATCAAACCAGGAAACTTCCTGGGTGTCGGAAGGTCTCTCCTGATGCCTTCCGTTTTCGATTATATAGAAAGATGCCGTTCCGAACTGAAACCGGATCAGGAGCTTGAAGACACGCAACCTTTAAAGCTGGCCGCTGAAAAGGGCGAGGTCTTCGGATGCGCGCTCGATGTTCGGCGTTTCGATACGGGAAACTGGGACGGCTACCTCAGAGCTTTGGAGTTCTATATAAGCTGCTGCCGGCGCTTTGAAGAAAAATAGAACTCATGATTTTAAACGCTTTTCATATACATCAAAACGTCTTTTACCTGATTCATCTTAACTTATTGAATTAAAGGAAATATAGAGTGTTTTTTTTCGATAGCGGCAGAGGCTCTGTGACTGGTTTTTTATGCTTTTTTTCCGCTTTTTCTATTTTTTCTTGAAAAAAATCGCTTTTTTCACGAAACTTTATTTTGTCGATTACCGATAACAAGGCTGAATGAGGGAAGCAAACAAGAGAATGACCCTCTTAAGTTAACGTTATAAATTTTTTCAAGGAGGAAAGAAAATGTTACCAGGTTTGGATCCAGGAAGAATGTTAAACAACATGATAGACAGGGCTTTACCGGGAAAGCTGGGAGATTTCGTCGGCGACATGGCTGGAACTTATACGGATTTTATGACGGGCAATACGATCGGCGCTTTCCAGAATTTTATGGACGGTTTTCAGAATTTCGGAGACCTTATGCAATCGGGCATGGGTTTCCAGGATTTCGCCAGCAATTTCGGCAGCCAGATACCCGAACCGGGATATTCCCCTTCCTTCGATCAGTCATTGCAGCCTCAGGGACAGTTAGCCGTTGAAGGAAATAAAATTCACACACCCGGCGGATACAGCGTGGAAAACATGGGCGGCACGAAATGGAAGATCACGTCGCCCACGGGAAAAGAAACGCTCATCCACGGCGATCCTCATGTATCGGAAAAGGACGGCGGCAGATGGGACTGGGACAACAAGACGATGTCCTTCAATTTACCTGATGGGACGAAAATCACGGCCAATGCCACCGGACCTCGGGGCGTTACGACTGATTTCGACGTATACTACGGCAACCAGCACGTCCAGGCGACGGGAGTCAATACGGGGAATCCGCAGGTCAGCGGCGTAAGATATGATGCAGCGATCCATGATGCGATGCATACTGACGGATCGTCCGTGCATCTGGGCGGTGACGGCGATGACTGGTTCAAGATGGTTGACGGGTTCATGCGAGAAGTCGCAGGCGGCGGCGGAAAACCCGGCGCATTGAAATTCGGCGGCGGTTTCTGGGCTGATAAAATTACGCAACTTTCCAGTTCGCTCGCCGGCATGCCTTCCATGGGCGACTTCCCCGGCAATGTAATGCAACAGTTCCCCGAAGCTTTCCAGCAGATGAATTTCCTCAATCCCGCCATGGGATTATTACCCAACATTGCCCAGTTTCCGAACTTCCCCAGCGGTCCGGTTATGCCGGAACAACCGCCCACAGGCGGTGCAGGCGGCGCAGGCGGCGCAGGCGGCGCAGGCGGAGCCGGCGGAACAGGCGACATGGACTGGTGGGGAGCGATGAGAGACGTCGAAAACGACAAAACACGGGGTGCATTAATGTCGATGATCAAAGGCGGAAGCTTTGAAGAAAAAATGATGGCCCTCCTGCTGGCCGCAGCCAACAAAGAGATGAAAAAAGCCGAAGGTTTAGCCAAGAATCTGGATGAAAGCAAAGGCGGCGGCGGTGGCGGCGGCGGCATCGGCGGCATGATGAAAAATATTCCTCTCGTCGGCGGTCTCTTCGGCGGCGGCGGAGGCGGAGGCGGAGGCGGCGAAGGCTCCGACACCAACGTCAACAACTTCAAGCTTCAGATGAGCATGCAGAGAATATCCCGGTTATTCCAATCAGTTACGAACATCATGAAAACGATGGGCGACGCCAGAATGGGCATTGCCAGAAACTATAAAGCTTAGTCAGCAATAAAGCAAAACAAAAAAGGCGGTTCGATAAACCGCCTTTTTTGTTTGTTTTTCGCTATGAACCTCTCGTCTTACATAAATAGAATTCTGCAAATGCCGACTCTTTATCGTCCTTTCCGGTTTCTGCCCATTTGCTCAAGGAAAGACGAAACCCGAAAACGGCATTTTTTTAGGAAATTTACAAATTTACGAAATCCGCAAGATAGGCTGCAGCCCTTGCTTGACACGAATGCGTTTTTTTGTTTCAATGGACTTAGATACGATAGTCCGTGACTTTTCTTCTATCAAGGAGTTAAAAAATGGCTGAAGAAAAAAAAGTAGATGAAACTGCAGGAAAAACAGAACCTGCCGAACAGATCGAGAATCCCATCACGATGGAAGCACTCGGCGAATTTCTGCGAGGTGAAATCACCCTCCAGGAATTACATCAGATTCACCCTAACGAAATGCTGGCTTTGGCCAAGATGGGCGAAGTGCTGCTTGAATCCGGAAAGCTTGACCAGGCTCGCAGCATTTTTGAAGGATTGGTTTCGCTTAATCCTTATATCGGACAGTTTCATACCGTACTCGGCGGAATATACATGAAAAAGGGCGAACTGGAAAATGCGGTAGCCGAATATTCTGTCGCTGTAGATCGCAATCCCGCCGATATCGCAGCTTATGCCAACAGAGGCGAAATTTATCTCCGCCAGGGAAAACTCGATCTGGCCACCAAGGACCTCACGAAGGCAATCGAATTAGATAAAGAAACCGACCCGGCCAAGAAGAATCCGGCTTCAATGCGAGCGATTGTTTTAGCAATGGCTTTAAACGAAACTTTGAACGAAATACAGAAAAAGCAGGGGGAAAGCAAATAGTCGTTTAATAAACGTTTTTTTGCGGTTTTCTCCTGTTAACGGAGCGATACTGTGGGATTGCTCCGGAGCGCTTTTTCAAGCAGCACAAAAGAGTATTTTTCTTCAGCCTGTTTTTTCTTGATTCAAGAAATTTATTGTTTAATTTATCGACTTGAAGGTAATAGCATTCGGAGCGTTACAGGCATGTAAATTATTAATTCTATTAAAGGACGGACGGCGCAAGTATGTCTAAAATGACGAATGTGAAGAGGTCTCTGGCGGACGGCGGATTAACGGAAGCTCTGACGAAATACAGCGATATAATGCTGGCGGGACTGGTAATCGGCATAGTGGGAATGATGCTGATCCCTTTGCCGACTTTTTTATTGGACATATTGCTGACGATGAACATTACCCTGGCAGTGACCATATTGCTGGTAACCCTATACGTACCCGGCGCCATAAAATTCGCATCCTTTCCCACTGTGTTGCTCATTGCAACTCTGTTCAGGCTTGCACTGAACGTGTCTTCGACAAGGCTGATTCTGCTGTATGCTTATGCGGGAGAAGTCATTAAATCATTCGGAAATTTTGTGGTTAAAGGCAATTTCGTTGTAGGGGCCGTAATTTTTCTGATTCTGACGTTAATTCAATTCATCGTGATATCGAAGGGTTCGGAGCGGGTAGCGGAGGTTGCGGCGCGTTTTACGCTTGATGCCTTACCCGGTAAGCAGATGAGCATTGACGCCGATATGCGTGCAGGATCGATCAGCATGGAGGAAGGAAAACGGAGGCGCGAGGAACTGGAGCGTGAATCGCAGCTTTACGGGTCCATGGACGGGGCTATGAAGTTTGTGAAGGGGGATGCCATCGCAGGCATCATCATCACCGCCATAAACATTATCGGCGGGTTGATCATCGGCATAATGCAGCAGGGGATGTCCGCTGGAGAGGCCGCCCAGACATATACCTTGTTGACTATCGGCGATGGATTGGTTTCCCAGATACCGGCGCTTCTCTTGTCGACCGCCGCCGGTATGGTCGTTACTCGCGTCGCTTCGGAGCACGAGGATTCGCATCTCGGCAAGGATATAGGAACTCAGTTGCTGGATCAGCCGAAAGCGATCGGAATAGCTTCCGGTATGTTGTTTCTTTTGGGCATTGTGCCGGGATTGCCGATGGTGCCGTTCTTTATCCTCGGCGCTGTCACGGGAACCATCGCCTACGGTCTTTTGAAGACCAGGGAAATATCTGAAGAAGCAGCGGAAGAGATTGAAGCAGAGGAAGAAGAAAAAAAGAAGGAGGAAGCAGCGAAAGAGGGACTGGTTTCTTTGGTTACTCCGCTTGCGCTGGAAGTGGGCGAAGAATTGACCAAATTTGTGGATTTGAAGTACGATGGAGGCAAATTCATCAATGAGATGCTGCCGATGATCCGGGAAGGCATCTATCAGCAACTCGGAACAAGATTACCTGGCGTGAGAGTGCGCGGATACAGCCGGGCGCTCGGTCCGGACATGTATATGATCCTTGTGAACGAAATTCCTGTGGTCACAGGCAGAATTCTTATGAACAAAATACTGGTGAACGAAGCCGCTCAGAGTCTAAAAATTTTCAATATAGATGCCATTCCCACTACGAATCCGGCGACCGGCTCGCCTGCAGCCTGGGCGCCCGAAGAAAAAAGGGAAATTATTGAAAAAGCCGGTTATAAAATATGGGATGTGCCCGGAGTCCTGACGCTGCACCTCTCAGGAGTCATGCTGAAGCATGCTCACGAATTTATAGGCATCCAGGAAGTACAGTCAATGCTGGATCAAATGGAACAGGCTTTTCCCGCTCTCGTGAAAGCCGCTTCAAAGGCGGTTAATACCCTCAAACTGTCCGAAGCTTTGCAACGACTCGTCCATGAACAGATCAGCATCCGTGATTTTCGCAGAATTCTGCAATCCGTGGCCAAGTGGGGTCCCATTGAGCCCGACGATGTTATGATGCTTACAGAATACATCAGGACCGATCTCAAGGAAATCATCAGTTACAAATATTCAGGCGGCAAAAATACGCTCATCGTTCACCTTCTGGATTCTGATATAGAAGACTTGATCCGCAGCTCAATTAAAAAAACAAAAGCCGGCAACTATCCGAACCTCAATCCCGATGTCGCCGAAGAAATACTGGCGGTTATGGGACGCGAATTAAAACATTCGCTAAACTCACCAACTCCGCCGGTAATTCTCTGCAGTTTCGACGTAAGGCCTTATTTCAAAAGCATCGTGAAAGACACTTATCCCCGCGTAGCGGTTCTTTCATTTCATGAAATCGCCGGCGATATGAATATACAGCCGGTCGGTCAAATTAGCATCGGTTGATGTTCCAGCGAAAAATAAATGAGTTTTCCGCGGCAGCCTTTCAGTGAAAACATTAAGTTTAACGGAACGTCAAACGGATGAAAAAAAGACCATTTAGAAAATTCGCCTTTCAAGCCGCAGCGAAGGTTCTCTGGAAAAGCGGCGTTATTCGCCGGCAACTCCGAAACAAACCGCAAAAGCGCTTGCAGGTTTTAGCCTATCATTCGCTTAAACCTCATTTCTTTTTTCGAAAGTTATTTGAAATTGAAAGAGCGGAAGAACATTTTGAAAAACAGATGTATTTCCTGAAGCATTTCATGTCTCCGGTCAGCCTTGATGAGGTCCTCGGGTTTCTCTACAAAGGAAAGGCGTTGCCGCCCAATCCTGTGCTGGTAACTATCGACGACGGTTATCGCGATTGCTGGGATTCTGCTTTTCCATCTTTAAAAAAATTCAGTATACCCGCCGTCCTGTTTTTAACTACCCAACCTGTCGATCAGGATTCTTTTTTGTGGTTCGACAAGTTGTATTACTGGTTGAGCGAAACGGCCGAATCGTCTTTATCTGTAGAGACCGGAAGCGGCGTTCGTCGATTTTCTTTAGAGACGATTACCGACAGACGGAATGCCGCCGTGACTCTGCGCCGAATCCTGAAATCCTTACCGAACCGGGAACGATTGAAATGGCTCGAATCCATCGAACAATCTCTCAATCTCTCCCCGGACGACCCTAGGTTAGAAAGCATGAAATTGCTCGATTGGCCGCAGGTTAAAAAGATGTCGGAAGCAGGCATTGAATTCGGTTCTCATTCGGTTTCTCACCCCATTATGACGAGATTGAATGACGATGAATTTGCATTTGAAGCGAAATTTTCCAAAAACAGAATCGAAGAATCAATCTCAAAACCCGTGCGCGCTTTTGCTTTTCCCAGCGGACGGAAGGGTGAGTTCAACCGCAGCGCACAGGACAAACTGAAAAAAATCGGTTATCAATGCGCTTTCACTTTCATGCCCGGATACGTTTCTGAAAAAACGCCGCCTTTTGAAATCAACCGTTTCGGTTTCTTCGGAGAAAATCTTGAAAGCTTCGCTTATCTGATGTCGGGACTCAATAAAAAAAAGAAAAATAAACTGTAATCTTTTCCAAGCTATAATAAGTAATCATGAACGAGCGTATATTGAAATTTTCGGGACTGGTCAGATTGGGACGACAAATTGACGCCGGCGTACGTCGCACATTATTTTAATCAATGACTTATTTTTGTATGAAGGGAAGGCGGAGAATTTGTGAAGAGAAGCAATTGGCATGAATACTTTATGAAAATCACTCGCTCTGTCGCTGAAAGGTCGACATGTCCCAGAGCCGCTGTGGGAGCGGTTATAGTCAAAAATCGTTCCATCCTTTCCACAGGATACAATGGAGCGCCCAGCGGTCAAAAGCATTGTACTGAAGTGGGATGCCTTGTCTATGAATCTAAGAATCCATTCGGCGAAACTGAAAAAAATTGCTACCGAACGACGCACGCAGAGATGAATGCCGTCATACAGGCTGCGAAAAACGGCACAGCCATATCAGGAGCGGACATATACATCACTCATTCGCCCTGTTATCATTGCCTTAAAGCTCTCATCAACGCCGGCATCAGGAACATTTACATCGAAACGCCGTACAAGATTCATACCATCAAAGAACTTATCGAAAATTCAGACCTTCGGATATACAGAATTCATTCCGACGGGAAATTAACACCGCTTTTCGATGTTTGACCTCCTTCCCGCCGACACGACCGACAGTCAGATAAATAATCAAGCGATGATTTAAATACACGGATTTTTGGAAGTCATTGTCCGGCCCTCAGCAACCAAGGGTCAACACGGATAAGAGAAGAAGATAGTTAGTTTTTGTCCATAAACGGCGAATTTCCCCCAGTGCTGCGTCAGGCTAACGATTTGCTCAGCCAACATATAATAAATACGCCTTCTTCGCAAATCCTTGCCTTCCTTGCCTTAAGAAAAATTCGCCCGTTTATGGATCAAAAACCCAAGTGGCTGTCCAGCATCAAATTTTGAATCGAGATTCGAGTTTGTGGACAGACACTAGTTATGGAAATTGTAATTTCCGTTTGATCAGTCCCAGCTTTTGTCGCCTAATACATAGGGCGCTGATAATGATTTTGTGAACCGCCGCCGGCTCACATTGACTTGCAAGGTCCGAATCATTCTTTTATTATTGAATTCGTTTTTTGGGGATGAGGTTGTGAAGTGAAAAAATCAGATAAAAAAAACAATTATTTCAAAGAGCGAAAGCATGAACTTATCATACTTGGGATCATCTTTTGCCTTTTTTTAGCGCATGCTTTCCTGATGTCTTTCTATGATACCGATGATGCTTACATTTCTTTCCGATACGCGCGTAACCTTTACAAAGGTGAGGGGCTTACATTCAATCCCGGCCAGAGAGTCGAAGGGTATACAAATTTTCTTTGGACTGTTCTGATGGTCGTTCCGTTTGCCCTGAGATTTCCGCCGATTATCTGGGCGCGCCTGTTGAGCATATTCTCAGCTTTATTACTGATGTGGCTGCTCTATCGGCGTTCTCAGTCGAGCATTCCTCTGTGCCGTCTGTCCGGGCCCCTCCTTTTCGCTTGTTCAGGCTCTGCAGCTATATGGGTCATGGCCGGACTCGAAACTGTTTTTTTCAGCCTGTTGATTTTCTGGGCGATGATTCGCAGCGTGGAAAAAGAACAATCATTCAAACACATTATGTTCACAGGCCTTCTAGCTCTCGGAGCGGCCCTGACGAGACCCGAGGCATTGATGTTCGTATTTCTTTTCGGCGTTTTTCAGCTAACGTTATGCAAACGCGACAATTTCTGGGCGGTCCTGACGGAATTTGTCCTTTTCTTTTTATTATACGGGATTTATTTCTTTTGGCGATATAACTACTACGGATATTTTCTCCCCAACACATTTTACGCTAAAACCGGAGGCGGCGGGAGTCAGATCGAACAGGGACTGGCGTATCTGAAATCATTCGCTTTCGGCCCGGGTTTGATCCCTTTGATACTGATGTTTTGCTCCATGATGAAAAAAGGTAGAAGTCGCCGCAACAGCCTGATGATATTATCGGTGATGTTGTTTTTAGTATACGTCGCCTTTATCGGCGGCGATTGGATGCCGCTGTGGCGTTTTATGGTCCCGGTCTTGCCCATTATTTTTTACCTGGTCTCGGACGGATTGGAAGCCTTACATAACCGCATCAAGTCGAAAAACGCCGGCTCTGTCATTATTGCCTTGCTTCTGCTTTTAGCTGTCACCGGACAGATGCCCTCATCCCTGAAATGGATTCGTCAGAATCCCGTTTTTACCGGAGAACCTAAGGTCGATGTTCTGAAAGAACTAGGACTTCACCTGAAAAAAAACGCCCCGCCTAATGCCGTAATCGCAGTCGTGCCTGCAGGAAAAATACCTTTTTACTCTGAATTGTGGACCATCGACATGAGGGGTCTCTTGGATACTCATATTGCTCATGAAAAAATTCAAAGAACAGGCCTGGCGGGACATGAAAAACGCGATCCGGACTATATCATGTCGCTTCACCCCGATTACATCGTCACGACCGGAGCCCGCCGAAAAAAAGTTACCGCATTCCCTCTTAAAGACCTCAATTCTGATAAAACTCTCGATACATACAGCATACTGAATCACCCGGATTTTACGAAGAATTACACCGTAAAGATAATCGAGCTGCAGCAAGGAAACAAAGACCTGCAATTCTACGAGAGAAAGCATCCCCCCGGAAGATTGAGAAACCATGACGAATCTCTGCATAATTCGTCATCCGAAAACTGATTCTTTCTAATACTCGCCCCGATAATCAGCTATTAAAATTCCGGAATATTTTAGAATTCTTGTTTCCCAATTATTTTTTCGAAGTAGGCGCTATCTTATCCAAAAAATCTCGAATCGCCGGCCAGGCCGTACCCGCTGGGTCCTCAGGATGAAAAAATTCTTTCTCAATCTTTCCCGGTACTGACTCCTTCCCGTAAAACAACCCTTTCTGTTTCCATTGCCTTTCCATTAATTCAAAATAATCCGTTGTTTCATCAGATAACATATCGTTTTCGGAAAACCGGATTTCCATGATATGACAATTCAGGTTCTCGCCAATGTCATCAAATCCCAAATAACTTCTCATTTCTGTTTTGGAAAAGTCCCGAAAATCTTCGGGAAAATAGCTTTGTTTTAATTGTCGGTTATCCTCATCGAAGTCTTCTGTCCACAAAACGGGATTCATAACGGGATTAACGAGCAGGAGCGCTTTAATTTCATTGTTCTCTAAGCCTGCGGCAGCTTTGAGAGCAGGAAAACAGCTTATACCGAAAGCCGCAATAATCGTTTCCTTCTTCTGGAAGTAATAATATTCGGTCATTCTTATAGCGGAAATTTCGATATCTTTTTTTATTCTTTCAAATAAAGGCATCTTCGCATTATCATATTTATAATAGTTTAACCGATCTACGATGAATCCTATCCTGCCGGCATCCAGACAGCGACGAGTAAAAGGAGTATAATGCCGCGCATCTATTTCAGGATCAGGAACAACTATCATTCCCGGTTCGTAGAACACGCCTTTTCTATTCGGAACGCAAATGATTCCTTGAATTTCCTGCTGGTGGTAATCATCCGCTTCATCGGGTAAAAAAAACAGCATGCCCTCTCTGACGTTTTCATTTCGGCCGAATTGTGGAGCCGGCAGTCCCAGGCAACCGAATTGAGTAAACAGTATCATAAGCATGAGAGTCGCTAGAGCTTTTTTCATCGTCAAATTCCTCCTCAAAATTGAAAATAAGCAAACCTGCGTAACCGGCACGAAAAGGCCGATATTTATTCAAAAGATTTTCAAGTGCAGCGTCGAACGGTGTTTATGGCTAACAGACAGGCGAGGAAAAGGGTAAGGAGAGCTATACCTGCGGAAGATGATGCGGGGATCGAAGGGGTCGTGGGAATCAGTGTAGGCGTAGGCGTAGGAGGCGGAGGAACCAGAGATGCGCTCATATAGTGGAAACCCATATCCGCCATTTCCGAATCATATACGCTGTCCGTTCGAGTAGTGAACTGACTTAAACAATGAGTTTTATACAATCCCTCGAAGCAGACCCAAAGGGCATCCCGATCGCCCCCGTCGATGCACGGACTGTCCAGAGTTTGTCCCGCAGCCGTGTGACTCAGATAATAATCTCCATTCGTGCCTGCGGCGAATAAAGGGTCCTCGTTGATGTTGCCTGTGCCCGTATATCCCTCCTGAATGTCGGAATATTGGACAATTGGAATAGGAAATCCATGGACGAAAATTCCGTCGGGAGAGTTATTCCAAAAGATGGTATTGGAAATTTGAGGGCTTGCATTAAAAGAATATAGACCGCCGCCGTCCAGCCCCTCAGACGTCCCGTTTCCGGCGAATGTGCAATTGAGTATTTCCGGTTCGGATTCGAAACAATATATAGCGCCGCCGGAACTGAAACTGTAATTGTCGTAAAACAGACAATTAGTTATATTCGGCGTCGTTTCTTCATAACAAAGAATGGCTCCGCCGCCGTATTGAGCGAAATTAGCGGAAAAAATGCAGTTTGCCACGGCAGGCGAACCGCTTTCCAGGTAAATCCCGCCGCCGTAATCAGCCATCCCGTTTTTTATCGTTAATCCTCTTATGATCGAATCCTGAGTTTCGCCGTTGTGAAAATGAAATCCTCTGCCCTGAGACTCGCAATCGATAACGCAATAATCGGGTCCGTATTGAGAGGCGACAGTGATGGCTTTTCCGTGAAAATCTAAATTATAATTGCCGTTGCCCGAGTATGTTCCGTTATGGATAAGTACGATTTCACCCGGATCAGCAGCATTAATGGCTCCCTGAATGGTGTTGTAATCTGCAGGCACGTGTTTGATTATCCCTGTCTTATAGAAATGAGCGCCCATGTCTACCGTTCCCCAATCCCGCCCGAATTCAT
Source organism: uncultured bacterium (assembly GCA_964619725.1). Taxonomy (GTDB): domain Bacteria; phylum CSSED10-310; class CAZUFC01; order CAZUFC01; family CAZUFC01; genus CAZUFC01. Next base: position 36,807 of record CAZUFC010000016.1, read on the forward strand.
CATACCTCGTCGTCAGGTCGCTCAGACATAACTCAGGCGCGCTTCCCGGCAAACATATCTCGGAGGCGAGGCTGCTTCCGGTATCCAGGCACGGACTGTTGAATGACTGCCCTGCAATGGTTTGACTCAGATAATATCCGCCGCATGGACCTGCGGCGAATATAGGATTCTGATCGATATTGCCGGCTCCTGCGAATCCGCCCTGAACGTCTGAGTAGGTGATCTGCGGAACCTCATCCCCGGCTATGGTTACGCCTGCGTTATCCCAAATAATGCAGTTTTCCAGTACCGGCGAGGAATTGAGTATGCTGTATACAGCGCTTCCTTCGCTTCCAGCGGAATTTTCCGCTACAGTGCAATTGTAAAATTCAGGTTCGGCGTTGAAATAACAGGCAATAGCTCCGCCCGAATCCGAATAGTTGTTCGTCGCTATACAATTAATAAATGTCGGAGAGCTTTCAATACAATATATTCCCCCTCCTTCGTACGTAGCCGTATTTCCTTCGATTCTGCATCCCCATATCACCGGATCGGAATAATCCACATAAAATCCTCCGCCCCAGGCGCTGGAACCGTTCCTTACGGTAAAACCCCTGATTATAGTATCCGACTGCTCAGCATCATTGATGTAAAATGACCGGCCGCTACCTTCGCAATCTATAATGCAGGTGAGAAATCCGTTCGCGGACATAACCGTTATCGCTTTACCCTTCAATTCGATCTCTTTGTTGCCCGTTCCCGTATATGTTCCGTCGGAAACCAGAACCGTGTCGCCGTTCATTGCCGTATTTATGCCTGCCTGAATCGTCGGTTGATCTTCAGGAACATGGATCACCGCCCCGAAAGCCGTGCCGGCTGTTATCATTACCGCTAAATTTAAAATATAAAAAATCTTATACTTTTTCAAAATGTCACCCCTTTTCAACAGGCATCTTTTCCGCTCGATCCCTGCTTTATCAGTATACCGGCCCGTAATACAATTTTCAAACTGTAACGGCTGTTTATATTGATTCTTCGTCAACTCCAGGGATAATCAACGGTTCTTCATCATTTCGTCGAACGAATCTACGCACGTAGCTTTCCTGCCTGTCAACCTCATATTTCTTTTGAAAACGGACCATTCCTCTCTGAACAAATATACCGAAAACCCTGCTGAGAAATATCTCTCTGAAAGCCTCCAAAGCTTTTGCCGGCGGTCAAGGTCCGTAACTGAAATCGATGACTTCCAGGTTACTGATGAAATTAAAATTTCCGGGGGCCGTTAAAACAGAATAGAAATAGAGCCCGGTCAGACTGTCCTGGACGTCAGGCCACTGGAAAGGTCCCAATACGTCGAATGACGTCATTCCGATTCCTAAATTCCTTCTCTCGAATTCCAGCATTTCAGTCCATCCGGGATACCAGAAATATAATCCCACTACTTCCAGGACGCAGTAATAATCAGATTCTACCGGGTAGGGGTTATCATTCATAACTTCCGCAAAAAGATGGAATTCATCGCCGGGTTGAAGCTGAGAATCGGTGAGCGTCAAATCCAGAGTCATGTTTTCAAAGGTTCCTGTCGGGGTTGAAGTCGGTTGAGGAGTATTTTCCGACGTGGGAACAGGGGTTGGAGTGGGTGATCCCCCGCCCAGCAAATCCTCGACTATGGCGACCATCGTGTCCATGTCATCCTCAGTATAACCGGAATGCTTGTATTGAATGACCATATCCTGGTCGATAATGAAATTAGACGGATAAATCGGTACGACGTAACTGTTTTCAACCTCTTCGGTACCCTGCAAAATCGGAAACGTTAAACCGAAGTCCCTGGCCCAATCCTGCAAATCATCGACCGTCGGAGGGTCCCCGCTTGCGTTTTCCATCAGTATCGTAAAAACCATTACTCCCTGGTCCTTGTAAGGAATCCATATTCTCGACTCAAGCTCCGGCGCCTCCTGCTGACATGGGCCGCACCTGACGGTTGAAAAGTCTATCACAATGACGTCTCCCCAGTAATCATAGAGCGTGTAAAAGGACTCGTCATTCCCCAGCAATGTAAAATCAGTCGCCGTATCGCCGACGTTCAGAGCGCTGCAAACCGTCAGACCGCTTAATAAAACGACAGCAAACATTACTACGCCCCGCAGGCATGTTTTTCTATGAAACATCTCTTCTATTTCCTCCCTTTATAGTTTTATCCTGGAATTTCTGGAGATAGTCCCGCTATTCGTAAATGAAGTTCATTCCTTTCCCTGTATCAATACCCGTATCCGAACTGAATAACCGAAACGTCATCCAGAAATTCGAACGTTCCCTGCTCGGTTACAGCCCCATAAAAAAACAGGCCGTTAAGTCGATCCTGAACATCGGGCCAGGTGAATTGAAGAATGTCGAGAGTTCCCGTACCCATGACGAAAGTCGTCAGCTCATGAGATATTTCCTGAGTCCATTGGGGATGCCAGAAATAAGCTCCCAGAACGTCCAATACGACATAAACGTCGGCCTGGAACAATTCCAGCGGATTGTAATATTCTGCCGTAAGATCGAAATAATCACCCGGTTCCAGGAAATCGTCCGTCAACTGTAATGTGAAATTAAACTCATCGGCCGAAGATGTAGGCGTTATCGTCGGCGTCTCCGTCGGAGGAGGAGTATGCGGCGGGGTGGGCGTCGGCGTATATGAAGGGACAGGCGTCGGGGTTTCCTCACCCAGCAGGTCCTCAATAAAATCGATTACGGGTTGCCAGTTCTGAGGCAATCCTACTATTTTCCAGGCGATGATCATTTGCTGATCAATAATGAAATTCGTCGGGTAGGCCGGTATACCGTAAGTGATGCCCACCAGGTCCGCGGCCTGAAGGACGGGAAAGGTCACTCCGCCCATATCAGCCCAGGTCTGAAGGTCTCCGAGAGACGGCTGATTGCCCTGCGCATTCTTTAACAAAATACAAAAAACCTGTACGCCCTGATCTTTGAATCTCTGCCAAATTTCTGCCTCCAACTGAGGCATTTCCTGACGGCAGTATCCTCAGTTCCAGGTCGCGAAATTGATGAAAACTACATCACCCGTGTAATCATATAATGTATAATATGACCCGTCATGTCCCAGCAGAGTGAAATCCGCGGCAGTATCGCCTTCATCCAATCCTGCTGAAACCCCGCAAACCGTCACCAGGGCAAAAAATACCCACAACAAAATCATTCCCTTGATTTTTAAATTACTCATTTACACTTTCCCTTCATGGTTTTTCATTTCTGTTCTTCCTTAAAGGAAATTCAACCCTCATATAAATTATTGCATTATCCCATGAAAGTCAAATCTCAAACGGATTTCCGCACATCCGAAGCCTTATTTTGCTGCTGCAGCAGCGTTGCTCGCGCCGATGCAACACTCCTGCGAATCATTATGCGCCGTCACGAAAGCTTCAAAAACATGCGGCGCTTTGCTGACAGCCCCGTTCACCGTTCAGTCTTTCGTCTTAAATAGTCTTCAACGACTTGTATAACCTGGTCCGCCTCCATGTCCTGGAACATCTCATGCCCCGTTTGCTTGAACCACACCAGCTCCTTGTCCTCAGAGCCGATTTTTTCCCAAATTTCCTGAGCTGCCTTCGGATCGACCACATTGTCCTTGTGGGACTGCAGAATAAGCACGGGAACTTTTATTTCGGGCAGCAGCTTCTCTATTTTGCCTGTGTATTCATAAAGCGAAGCAAATGCGTCGATAGGAAACTTCTCGTAATTCCTGTTGTTGACGGACAACTCCTTACTGTTGAAAGAATTAGGCGAACTCCAGTACTTGACGAATTTTTTCATGACAGGAACAATCCTGGTCAGGGGATTCTTGAATCGAAGGGCCGGAGCCGCCAGGACCGTACCCGCTGTCTTGTCGGGATACTTTGCCGCCAACTCCAGTGCGACCAGTCCCCCCATAGACAAACCCACCACAAATACCGAATCATGCTTTCTTAAAAGTCGCTTCATGGCCGCTTCCGCATCCTCATACCAATCCTGATGCGTTACACCCTCCAGGTCCTGATAACGAGTTCCATGTCCTCGTAACAGGGGCATCAAAAAATCAAATCCGTTTTGAGTCAGCATGGGAGCCAGACCGTCAACCGTTTTCAAACTGGAAGTAAAACCATGCAGTACCAGTACTCCAGGCATCTTGTTATCTCCTCCCTTCCGTTCTATCTCTTTCGTCGGTCCCCACGGCGGATCATCCAGGGGCACGCTTATGGGAATATAATTGCGGGAATGGTCTACAAGGCTGGATATGGATTTCATTATCCTCTTCGTCGCGCTTTTCAATTTACGCTTGTCTATCTTCCCGACGGAATCATATAAATCGGAAAATTCTATGGGATTGCCGAATCTCACCGTAATCGGTATCGGCTTTATTAACGGAAATTTCTCCATTCGCGGATAATATTCCGGCGGAAATGACTTGCCGGCTCCCGATATCCCTACTGGATATACAGGCGCCCTGGCCTCAATCGCTAATCTTACCGCACCGGTCTTCCCCGGTAATAATCCCGTATCATACTCAACGGCCGAACGCGGAACATCCTCTTCTCCGGGTATCGTCCCCTCAGGAAAAATCGCCACTGCATCTCCACCCTTTAATGCCTCCCCTATAAGACGCATTCCCTCAGGATCGCCCCCTCTCCGAATGCGCAAACTGTCGAACAGCTCCAATACATGCCGTAAAACAGAAAATTGATACAGCATGTCCTTCGTGATAAACCTCAATCTTCTCGGAGACACCGCTCCCAGTATCTGCGCGTCAAACCAGCTCTGATGATTGGACGCCAGTATAAAACCCCCCTCCTTCGGAATTACTTCTGAATTTACCACCTCTATTTGATGATATACGTTGAAATAACTGCCCAGCATCGTTTTCGCTGTATTGGACAGCAGCCCCTTGACCGTCTCATATAATCCCAGTCGCTTCAATAAGTTGAGCTCCGCTTCAAGAAACATATCTATCGGCCGCGTCATCCTGTTCAGCATTTCGTAACGTTCCATAGTTTTTCCTCCTTACTTCCTTACAACGCGCTGCGTCATTATACCGGAACTGACGGTTGAGTCAACGGAAATTTGAATTGGAAGACAGCGACGTCAAAATGACGCGATTCATATTCTTGAAGACTCATGATGCGCCATATTGACGCCTTGCATACAATCAACTTTTTCCACATAAATCGTTTCTTTCAACGTCTAAACGTCGTAATCCTTTAAAATCGGGCGGTTGAGCAAAATGAATTCTGATTTTTCACAGGTAGGTACGGGTTTTGCCTTTGTTTATGCGGTTCGCATTTAAGGCGACGGAAGCAAGTGAAAAGTGACGTCGTTTGGGAGATCGACGGCTATGTCAATTCGGGAAATTTCAACATTAACAAGAGAGGAAGGAGACCTCATGAAAGCAAAATCGGCATTATTCATTATCTTACTGGCGCTCGTGATATCGGGGACGTTTTCATTCAGTTCAGATGCTGTTCTGGCTGAAGAGGGGAATGAGCCTGTGGCGAAGATAGGCGAAGAGACGATCACAGTATCCGATCTGGAGGCAAAGATTGAAGAAATCCCATCTTATGCGCGTAAGAATTTTTTGAAGAAGGAAGGCAAGCAAAAAATTCTTGAAAACATGATAAAGGGGAAACTTTTGTATAAGGCGGCAGTGGATGCGGGATATATGGAGAAGCCGGATATAAAGGAAAAAATCCGAGAAGCGCAGGAAAAGATACTTCAGACGGAATATTTCAAGAATGAGGTAAAGGACAATCTGGGCGTAGAGGAAGAACGTCTGAGGGAATACTATGAAGAACACAAGGATGAATATTCGACGGCGGCACGCATGAAGGCGGCCCAGATTCTCGTAGACAGCGAGGAGAAGGCCCGGGATATACTGAAGCAGCTAAAGGACGGCAAGGATTTCAGCGAGCTGGCGCAGCAGGAATCTCTGGATTTAAGTTCTGCAAGGCAGGGCGGTCAGCTAGGATATATCAAGGCGGGCGGATACATAAGAGGACTGGGCAAGTCTGAGGAATTTGAAGAAGCGGCCTTTTCATTGAAGGAGGGCGAGGTCTCCGAACCCGTGAAGACGAGCAAAGGCTGGCATATCATAAAATGCATCGAGAAGGAGCCTGCTTCTCAAAAACCTTTCGACGAAGTTAAACGTGATATCGCAGGTGAAGTAATGGTAACGGATAAAGAAATAAGAAAGGCTTATGAAGAGAACCGTGAGGAATACAAATCACGTGCCCGCGTAAAAGCCAGGCACATAGTGTTGTCAACCAAAGAAGAAGCTGAAGCCGTACGTCAACAACTTCAGGAAGGCGCTGATTTCGAAAAATTAGCGGAAGAAAAATCGGAAGACAAGGCCTCAGCATCAAAGGGCGGAGATATCGGATATATTTATGAAGACGGCTACATTAGGGGCGTCGGTAAAGATAAAGCATTTGAAGAAGCGGCTTTCAGCCTTGAAGAGGGCGAGATAAGCGAGCCCGTTGAGACCAAGAAGGGGTGGCACATCATCACGATCACTCAAAAAACTCCTTCACAATACAAGAATTTCGACGAAGTCAAGAATCAGATCAGAGACAAAATGTTGCGGGAATACAAGGAGAAGTCTCTTGACCGTAATTTCGAGAATTTAAAGGAAAAATACAACGTGCAGGTGTTCGAGGAAAACATCCAGGATTCGCCTGATCTGGAAACGATGGAGGAAGAACCAGAAAGCAGAATAAATCCTCTGGATATTCCTGAATGATGAGATAAGGAAACGGCGGCTGCGGCAGGCGCTTCCGCCGACTGCCGCAGCAGCGTTTTCTGAAGAGTCCGCAGGATTTTACAAGCAGAAGCCGGTAATTTATCGGCTAAGATCGAGTTGATCATATATCATCGCCGGAAGCATCAGAATGAATAGAAACACAATTTCGAAATATTCATCAAAAGAACGCGGACGCAATTGCGGCTTAACTTCGGAATGCAACCGTCTTTCGTTAATGCTGACTTTACTGACCGCAGCGGTTTGCCTGTGTATTTGTAATTTGCTTCCAGGTTTAACCGCGGCAGAAGAAACCGGCATCGCGGAGGAGGTAAAGTTATCGGCATCAGTTGATTCGTTTAAGGCGCCGTTGAACAGGGACGTTGAATTATCGATTGAGCTTCAATGGACGGGCGAGATGGGCGATTTTGAATTTGAGGAGCCTGATTTTGAACACAGAGACGGTTTTCACGTCCGCTCCGTATCATCTGCGAATCAGCGACAGTCATACGGCGACAGCTTCAAAGTATTGAAGAAATATTTATTCAAGTTACGAGCGGAAGATACGGGAAAGCTGGAAATACCTCCGGTAAAAATCCGCTACAGGCCTTTGCAGTCCGGGGCATCTGAGGAAGACCTTTCATTTCGGGAAGAGGCAAGGATTCTAAGCACTTCGCCTATCCTGGTCGACATAGGATCGCCGATTATTTCAGAGAACTTGCAATTATCCAGGAGTCTGGTTGTTTTCGTCTGCATCGTCATAGTGCTGGTAATCGGCGGAATAATTTTTATCAAGCTGAAGACTCGCCGTACAGGTGAAAAACTGGAAGAAATGATGGAGGAAGATGCCCTGACGCGAGGTTTAAATTCGATAAAAGAAGCGGACCAGCTCAGGTACAGAGGCGAATTCAAGCAACTGGCGCTTAAATTCGAGGAGATACTGACAGGCTTTATAACGGAAATGGGAATTGAAGTATCGGGAAACGACATTGAAGCGTCAATGGAAAAGTTGGAAAGAGAGGGAATAACCGAGGAATCGCTCAAGGGAATTGAGTGCACGCTCAAGCTGGCGAACCTGGTGAAGTTCGCCGGTCATGTTCCCAGCCCGGAAGAGCTGTCGGAAGCCGCCCGGGATGTGGAGAGCACACTCAGAAAATGGCCGATACCAGGCGTTGAGGAGCAAACAAAGAAAATCTCAAAATCTTGAGAGGGAATTGAAATGCATCAAGAAGAAATACGAAAACTTCACGAACTAATAAACGAAAAATCGGAATTCGTAGAGACTATTTTCGATCAGATACGTCAAGTCATCGTCGGTCAGAAATATTTAATCGAACGACTTCTAATTGGTCTTCTGGGAGACGGCCATATACTGATAGAAGGAGTTCCGGGACTGGCGAAAACGCTATCGGTAAAAACTCTATCGGATTCCATATCCGGCAAATTCCAAAGAATTCAGTTTACTCCGGACATGTTGCCCGCCGACCTGATAGGCACCATGATTTATAATCAACGCGAAGGAACTTTCGTTGCGAAAAAGGGTCCATTGTTCACCAATCTTGTTCTGGCTGATGAGATCAACAGGGCTCCGGCGAAAGTCCAAAGTGCGCTGCTGGAAGCGATGCAGGAGCGTCAGGTGACCATAGGAGAAACGACCTATCCTTTGGAAAAGCCGTTTTTGGTGTTGGCGACGCAGAATCCCATCGAACAGGAGGGAACGTATCCTCTGCCTGAAGCGCAGGTGGACCGTTTCATGTTGAAGCTGAACGTAACTTATCCGAGCAAGGAAGAAGAGAGAGCCATTCTGGACAGAATGACGGGTATGGAAGAGCCGAAGGTGGACAGCGTGATAACGCCGCAGCAGATTGTGGAATCCCGGAAAATAGTGAACCAGGTTTATGTGGATGAACGGATAAAAAATTATGTCGTGGATTTGGTTTTCGCTACCAGGTATCCCAAAGATTACGGTCTTGAGGAACTGCAGGACCTTATCCGGTACGGAGCCTCACCCCGTGCGACGATTTATCTGACGACGGCCGCCAGGGCCCATGCTTTCATCCGCCGGCGAGGCTATGTTACGCCGGAGGATGTGAAAGCAATCAGCCTGGATGTTTTACGGCATCGGATCATTTTAACGTATGAGGCTGAAGCGGAAGAGAGAAGCGCCGAGGATGTCGTCGGCCAGATACTGGATACGGTGGAGGTCCCGTAGGGCATAATTCATGCCGGAATATATCCGAGATACATGGGATTGAGCGGCTATTCAGAGTATGAAGTTTCATTATTTGGAAATATCGGATCATGATACCCAAGGAATTGCTGAAAAAAATCAGGCGCATTGAGATTTATACCAACCGTATGGTCAATGAGGTCATTGCAGGTCAATATCAGAGCGTGTTCAAGGGCCGCGGAATGGAGTTCGACGAAGTCAGAGAATACAGACCAGGCGACGACATAAGAACGATCGACTGGAATGTTACGGCCCGCATGGGAAGCCCTTACGTCAAAAAATACGTTGAAGAGCGTGAACTTACCGTCATGCTGCTTGTGGACGTCAGCTCATCAGGCTCCTTCGGCTCGTTCAATCAAATGAAAGGCGAACTCGCCGCAGAAATCTGCGCTTTACTCGCCTTCTCCGCGATTAAAAATAATGATCGCGTCGGCCTGCTCGCCTTTACCGACCAGGTTGAAAAATATATTCCCCCCAAAAGCGGATCAGAACATGTGCTTCAGATCGTCAGAGAAATACTCTATTTCAAACCTAAAAGGACGGAAACCGACATCGCCGGCGCGCTTGATTACCTGAACAGAATTCAAACGAAAAAAGCAGTTGTTTTTCTTGTATCAGACTTTCTTTCCGGAGAATATGAAAAACCGTTGAGAATCGCCAATAAAAAACACGACGTCATAGCGATATCCGTTTCAGACCCCAGAGAAATAAGCTTGCCGCCCATAGGCATTCTGGAACTTGAAGATGCCGAAACTGGCGACATCCTGGTCGTTGATACGTATGACTCCCAGTTACTGGATCAGTTCTCTGCCACATCAGAGGAAAACAGAAACAGCCGCACGGAAATGTTCAAAAAAATGGGTATCGATCACATAGAAATCTTTACCGATAAACCCTACCTTAAACCGCTGGTTCTCTTTTTCAGGGAACGGGCCAGGAGATTAAGGGCGCTGTAAGCTGGAGGATTATGGTCGATTATGCATTGTCTTTCGTTCAATTTATTATTCTGGAGAATCTAAAGTGAAAAGTCTGGTCATAGTCAATACCGTCATTTTATTACTGCTGCTCGGAACTGTCGGATATATGCTGACGGATCAGTCTGAAGAACAATATCGGGAGGACCCCGAATGGATAAAGGAGTATGCTGCCCTGCTGACTTCAAAAGAATTGTATGAGCAGGCGATTGAGGCTTATAAAAGGTACGCCGAATTTTCAGGCATAGGACTGGACCGTCGCATCAACGCCAATTACATGATCGGAAAAATCTACCAGGAAAACCTCAAGGATTATGAAAACGCTCTGGCTTATTTTTACAAAGTCAAACAATTTCGCCCTTCCGGCGACCTCATGAATGAAACCAACCGCAACATCGTGGAATGTCTTGAAAGAATGCAGAGAAGCTCAGACGCTCAACGGGAACTGGACCGCATAACCAGGCATGGAGCGGAAGCCGAGGCGAAAGAAGAGGAGGGAGTGGTACTGGCGCGCATTGGAGATGAATCGATAACGCTTGAGGAAATAAGAGAAAAAATAACTGAATTGCCTGAAGATTCGGCTGAGTCATTTACGACCTGGGACGGATTCAGAAATTTTCTGAGGAATTACGTGGCCGAGGAAGTAATATACAAAGCGGCTTTACGACAAAATTTACAAAAATCGCCGGAAATCAGGGAGAAAATTGAGGAAGTGGAGAAAGCCTTATTGGTGCAAAAGGTTATCGAAACGGAACTGGCCGACAACGTTGAATTGCCTGAATCGGACCTGAGACTCTATTATAAGGCTCATAAAGATCGTTACAAGAAACCCGCTGCAGGCGATTCAGAAGAAGAAGAGATAATGAGTTTTGAAGAAGCGCGTCAGAAGATCGCTGCCGACCTGGCCCGGGAAAGGGGAATGGAGGTTTGGCAAAACTTGATCAACAGGCTTTCTGCAGCAGAGGACGTAGAATTTTATGAAGAAAGAATACCGGAACATCCTATGGAATAGAATCCTGATTGTGCTGATTCTGAGTCTCGCTGCAGCGCCATTGAGCCAAGCACAGGATGAGGACGCGGAAAAACCGGAACTAACGGTGAAATCGTCTGTGGACAAATCCGTCATCACTATGGGTGAACCGCTGATTTATTCCCTGTCCATTGAGGCTTCGGAAGACGTTTCAGTTAAATTGCCTGATCCGGGAATAAACCTGGGTAAATTTGAAATTCGAGACTACACGGCAGTACCTCCTTCCAAAATTGAAGGATATGTGAAGTATGAAACCAGGTATGAAATCACTTTGTACTATGTCGGAGAGTATGAAATTCCTCCGGTTCAGGTAAATTATGTGGATGCTGAAGGCGAGGAAAAAAGCATTCGCTCAGAACCTCTCAAAATAAAAGTGACCGGCATAGCGCCGGAAGATGCTCAGGATATTAGAGACATTAAGAATCCTGTGTTGATGGAGCGGGACCTGTCGAAAGTCTATTATCTCATCGGTGCGATATCAGGGATAATTTTAGCTGCAGTTGCAGCATTGCTTTATGTGCGTTATCGCCGCCGGAGCCGGCTCGAACCGGTAGTGACGGAGCCTCCCGTTCCTCCGGATGAAGAGGCATTGCAAGCCCTCCAGAAGTTAAAGGAAAGTGACCTGCTGGAAAATTCTCAATACAAGGAATGGTTCGTAAGATTCTCGGAAATCATGAAAAAATTCATGGGGCGACAGTTCGGTTTTCCTTATCTGGAAAGGACGACGGAGGAAATCCTGGATGACGTGCACAAGGCTTCGGTTCCGGACGTATGCGTACAGATATTTACGAAACTGCTGGAGAGGAGCGACCTGGTCAAGTTCGCCAAATTTCATCCTCACGATGAAGAGATAAACGAAACGCTTGAAATGGCTGAAACACTTATATCTGAATCGAAAAAAGGAATGTTGCTGCATTATGTGAAAACTGAAGGCGGTTCGACCGAAACCGTCAAGAGGACGGAGGTGAGTTCGGGACAATGAGGTTTGCGAATCCGGAATTCTTTTTGCTGCTGGCGTTTCCCGTCGTCGTTTATCTTATCGGAGCGACCCGGTTCCGTTTTCGTTTCGCTTCATTACGCTTTTCCGATTTCAGGCTTCTAAAAGGAGTCAGGTCCTCCAGGGGTTTGAAGAAGCTCCGTATTCTAAAAATACTCCGCGCAGCGGCGCTGTTGTTCTTCATTACAGCGCTCGCCAGACCTCAATCCGGAACCACTCATCAGGAAATACTCAGTGAAGGAATCGACATCATGCTCGCCATTGATATTTCGGGAAGCATGAGAGCGGAGGATTTTCAACCTGACAATCGTCTTGAAGTCGTTAAACGTGTCGTATCCGACTTCATCAACGGTCGAATGCACGATCGCATCGGTATGGTCGTGTTTGCCGCAGACAGCTTTACTCAATGTCCGCTGACGCATGATTACGGAATATTAGAGGAATTTCTGCAGCATGTGGAAATCGGTATGGTCAATGAAGATCAGACGGCCATCGGAATGGCTCTCGCCAACTGTATCAACAGGCTTCGCGATTCGGAAGCCGACAGCAAAATAATTATTCTTTTGACCGACGGCGTCAACAATGCCGGCAAAATTGACCCGCTGCACGCCGCACGCCTGGCTGAAACCATGGATGTTAAAATATACTCCATCGGCGTCGGCTCCAGAGGCACCGCAATGGTCCCCGTCTCCGATCCCATTTTCGGCAAAAGAATGGTTCCCATGCAGGTGGAAATTGATGAAAAAACCCTTAAGGAAATCTCTGACTTAACGGGAGGAGCCTATTTTCGAGCTACAGACCCCAAAAAACTGGAAGAAATTTACGACATAATCGATGAAATGGAAAAAACCGAAATTAAAACCCAGGAATACACCGAATACAGCGAACTGTTTTACTGGTTCATTCTGGCAGGTTTGCCTTTTCTCGTTCTCGAAATCTTTTTAAGTCAAACCCGACTCAGAAAACTTCCATAAGGATGCTGTCATGATAACCTACGGACAATCCGGCCCTCTTTTAACTCTCTCGTTATTTCTGATCTTCGGACTAACGCCGCTTATCATTCTTTTGCTTTTATACGGCAATCACGCCAAAAAGAAAGCGCTGCAGAAATTCGCAGAAAACCGTCTGCTGCAGCGACTCACATCAGCGGTTTCCCGCCGCAAACAGATGCTCAAGATGACCCTGATCGTCGTCGGCCTTTTCCTTGCCGTCTATTCTTTCGCAAGACCGCAATGGGGTTCGCGTAAAGAAATGGTAAGGATGAAGGGTCTCGACATTTTCATAGCCGTCGATACGTCTCTCAGCATGAACGCGACAGACGTGAAACCCAGCCGGTTGCAGAAGGCGAAAGGAGAAATAGAAGCGCTGCTGGACAAGATGCGCGGAGACAGAGTCGGGCTGATAGCCTTCGCCGGTACAGCCTTCGTTCAATGTCCTCTTACGGTCGACTACGGAGCGCTTCGAATATTCCTTAACATATTGGATACCGATCTCATTCAATATCCGGGCACCGCGCTTGAAAAAGCCATACGCACCGCTGCCGACAGCTTTGAAACAGGCGACAGAAAGCATAAAGTCCTTATCCTGATGACCGACGGCGAAGGACATTTGGGCGACCCGGTTAAAGCGGCAGAAGAAGCCGCTGCAGAAGGAATTCGCATATTTACTATCGGATTCGGGTCTCCCCAGGGCGAGCCCATACCCATCAGAAACGAAAGAAATGAAGTCGTCGAATACAAAAAAGACAAAAATAACCAGGTCGTCGTCAGTAAACTGGACGAAACGACCCTGGAAAAAATCGCGCTGCTCGCCGACGGAACATATTATCGAGCCACTACCGAAGAAAGCGAACTGGATAAAATCTATGAAGAACTCCAGCAAATGGAAAAACGGGAAATGGGATCAAAACTTTTTACCAGACGCGAAGACCGCTATCAGATATTTCTCCTGCTGGGAGTTCTTGTTCTTTCCGTCGAAGCTGTTTTAACCGACCGCAAAACAAAGGGTGAAGAATGGAAAGGAAGATTCGTATAAAAATCCTTCATATAGCTTTCGCCTGCTCTGCGCTGCTCTTTTCCGGATGCGAAAATCTGGAGGATCAACTCTGGAAAACCACCAGCGAAGGCAACCAGCTCTACAAGGAAGCTGAATATGATGAAGCCTTGAAAAAATATACAAACGCACAACTCGAAGCCCCGGAATCGAAAATCCTTCACTTTAATATCGGCGACGTCTATTACAGATTACAGAAGCATGATCAGGCCATTGAAAGCTGGCAGAAAGCCGTAGCAGCCGATTCGCACCAGCAACGCGCTGATGCCTGGTACAACATCGGAAACGCACATTATCAAAAAAAGGCATGGATAGAAGCTATTGATTCTTATAAAAGAGCCCTGGATATCGTGCCGGACCATGAAGATGCAAAATTTAACCTGGAACTGGTCCGTCGCCGGCTTAAATCTGGTCCTTCCGAAGAAGCCCTGAGATATAAAAAAGAGATTGAAAAGCTCGTCAAAGAGAAAAAATACGGAGAAGCCTGGAATGTGACGGCTGAAGCGCTTCAAAAAGATGAAACTTTCCAAAAATTAGGCGATATGATAATGAGGGTTTACGAGCTGGCGGGCATTTTTGATCCGGAATCAGTTCAGAATCAGCAGTTGAAGATTCAGCCGCCTGGAGGCGCCCCCGGAGGACAAACCGGCCCCGGCCCTGGTCCCCGAATCAATCCCATGCCCCCGCCGAAACAGACGCCTATACCTATGAAAACGCCTCTTCCCCGCCCTAAGGGAGTTAAAATATGAAAAAAATAACGATTAATGCCGGAATCCTCATATTCTGTTTGTGCTTTTATTTACCGGGAATTTTCAGTCAAAACTCTGATGGACAACTGACCGACCCGGACGATGCTTTTCAAGACAATATGCATGGGGCCGCCTTCACATTTTTCAAAGGCAATTACGGAAAAGCTATGGACATGATCGAAAAAGCGCTCGAACTGAAACCGGATGATGAGCAATGCCGGCAATTGAAAGAAAAAATAGAAGAACGCCTTAAGCAACAGCAACAGCAGCAGCAACAGCAGCAGCAGCAACAGAATCAGGACAGCGAACAGGAAAAGAATGGACAGGAAAACCAGGAAAATCAGGAACAGCAGGAACAGCAGGAACAGCAACAACAGGCTCAGGCAGGCGAACAGTCAGACGAGGAAAAGCAGGGTGAGGAGGAGCAGGAGGCAAAGGCGATGACGGCCGAAGAAATTTCAAAGGAGGAAGCTGAAAGGATTTTGAATGCATTGGAAGATGATGAGGAGGAAATACAGAAGGATGTGCGGCGCAGATTAACGGGAGGCGCCAGAAGCGTTGAGAAGGACTGGTAGATTGTGAAAGTTGTCTCCATATTTTTGATAATTTTGTTTGTGTCCGGCGTATGCGCAGCGAGAAGTGCGGATTTTTCGGTAGAAGCTTACACGGACAAAACAAGGATGACCAGCGACGACAGTCTGCAACTGACCGTTTCTGCGGGAGCCCAACAGGGGACGCCACAAATTCAGATTCCCGAATTTGAGGATTTTGATGTTGTCCAAAGGCCGTCCCAGTCGACTGAGATGCAGATCATCAATGGTCGTATGTCCGTAAAACAGAAGATCACTGTAATTCTGATGCCGAAGCGGGACGGAAAGCTGACCATACCTCGCATACCGGCGACACTGGACGGACAGACAGCCTATTCTGAACCCATAGAAATTCATGTGGTCAAATCCGCGGTCAAACCTCAAGCTCCTCATCCGCAATCGCAGCAGGATTCGCGCCGTTCCGACGTCGAACCACCCGGTTCAACCGATGAAAAGGACCTTTTCATCCGGGCTGCAGCGGATAAAACTGAAGTTTATGTAGGCGAGCAGATATCGGTACAGTATGACCTATACAGCCGGATCAACATAGTCGACGTCAATATTCAGACCATGCCGTCGACTTCGGGCTTCTGGGAAGAGGACCTGTATTCGCCGCAGTCGCTTGATATGCGCCGGACGAAAATCAACGATGTTCCTTACGTCACGGCGCTGATCGCCCGTAAAGCCCTGTTTCCCGTTTCCTCGGGAGAATATACGATTGAACCCATGGTGCTCCGTTTCGCCGTCAGAACGGAAAGGCGCCGCTCTTCCCGATCCCGTGACCCTTTCGGTTTTATGAATGACGATTTTTTTAATCCTTTTTTCGACAGAACAAAATCCATATTCCGAAAAAGCAATCCGCTTTCCATCAAGGTTAAACCATTGCCCGAAGAAGGCAGGCCTTCATCTTTTTCCGGCAGCGTCGGCGATTTTTCCATTTCCGCGGATATCGATAAGACAAGACTGAAACAAGGCGATGCCCTGACGCTGACTATTAACGTCCAGGGAACCGGAAACGTTAAGACCTTCGGCCCTCCTGTTCTGCCTGAATTGCCGGATTTCAAGGTTTATGAACCCAAAGTATCCGAGTCCGGCAATATTCAAAACATGACGTACGTGGGCCTGAAATCATTTGAATACGTTCTGATAGCCAGGAATCCGGGAAATGTCGCAATTCCTTCGCTGGAATATTCGTTCTTCGATCCGCAAAAGGAACAATACAGAACTGTCCATACGAAAAATTTCCGTGTTTTCGTCGAAGAATCGGAACAGGAGGAAGATTCCGTCATAGTCGTCGGCCCTGAAACTCAAAAGAAAAAAATGGTCCTGAAAGGGAAGGACATTCGATATATAAAAAGCGCTCCTGATATGCTCTCCGATCAAACCCAAAATTTTCATAAAAGACCGCTCACACTGCTCTTGTGGATACTTCCATGGTTTGCTTTACCCGGAGCGTTAATTTTCAGTTCTTACCGGAAACGTCTCTCGGAAGATGTGGCTTTCGCTCGTAAACGAAAAGCGCTCGTCACAGTTCAAAATAAATTAAAGAAAGCGGAAAGCATGTCGGAGCATCCTGAAAACTCAGTGGAATTCTATAAAACAATCAATGACGCATTGACGAAATACATCGCTGACGTCTGTAACCTTCCCGCAGCAGGTTTGACTCCCGAAGAAATCCGGAACGTCTTGAATCAATCCTGCGTCACTTCAGAATCGATCAGGAAAGTCGATTCATTGCTCGAAACTTCAAATTTCCTTATTTTCACCGGTGCACGCTCCGAAAAAAAGGATATGCAGAATTCTCTCGAAGAAGTGAAACAATTGATAAATGAACTGGAAAAAGAAAAGAATCTGAGGAGCCGGAAATGAAAGAGCGATTTCTGATAATCTTCTGCACTGTAACGGTTCTGCTCGGCGCCGGCCTTTTATCGACGCTTCCCGTCTTTTCGGATGAAACGGAGAGTTTCACATTATTGTTCAAAAAAGGAAATGAAGCCTACCAGAAAGGACAATACGAAACAGCGTTATCCAACTACGAAAGAATACTGACTCACGGATTCGCAAGCGGAAAAGTCTATTACAACATCGGCAACACCTATTTCTATCTTGGAAACATCGGAAAAGCCATCCTGTATTATGAACGAGCCAGACGCATCCTTCCGGGAGACGAAGACGTCAAAGCCAATCTGGAATTAGCATATTCCATGACGGAAGACAAAATAGAAGCGCCGCAGCCTGGACTAATGAGCCGGGCATTCCGATTCTTCTATAACAAATTTAATCTTAATACTCTTGCCGCCGCTTCACTCATTATTTATCTCGTCATAAGCGCCCTTGTCATAACAGGAATATTAATTCGCATTACTCAAATACGCAAATGGTGCTTTCGATCAGCCATGATATGCGCAATACCGCTGATCGTTTTCGGATACAGTTTTCTTTGGAAACTGTATGACCTCCATTACAATCCCCAGGCCGTCGTCCTGGCCGATCAAGTCGAAGCGAAAAGCGGTCCCGCCGAAAACTTCACATCCCTTTTTACCATTCATGAAGGAACCAAAGTCAATATAATAGCCGGACGATCAGATTGGGTCCGTATCGACCTGCCCAACGGCCTGAACGGCTGGATACCTGGGGACGCTCTTGAACGTATCTGACGTTCTAAAATTTTTTCCCCGAAATGCTGTGCGTAAAGTAACGGGAGGACTGAATTTTCTGAATCACATGACATCATTTATTCATAAGAAATGACTTCCAACATGAAAGAAAGTAGTCTTCCGTCAGTTTCGTCGTGCCAATACGGTGAAAAAACGCTGTCTGAATAAAAATTAATTTTTACCGTTCTATTTAATTCATTCATTGTCAGCTCAAACTGGTTCATCGTCTCGGTCAGAACGATTTTTTCGTACAAAGAGCCGTCTGAGTAGACGAATATGCTCTGTTCTTTATTGTAAAAACGCGGGAAAAGGCTGCTGATTTTGAACTTTATCCTATTGACGTTGAACAACATTATAACGCTTTCTATTTGAGACCATCTGAAAGCAGCCTGCCCTGTCTTCTCTTCACCATAAAAACCCCCAATATAATCGACTAACGGCTCGTTTTCACTTTTATCCCTGTATTCTGGGGCTGCTTTCTTTAACGCTTCTGCATCTTTCGAAGCCAGGCATATGTTCCATTCCCGGCCTTCCAAAAAGCTCTCTCTAACGATGTCCATACTTCTCGGGACATGCTCGAATAAGCCGTTAACGGGATAAAGAAAAATCATGTGCGTAAATCCGGATATCCTGAGCAATCGAATCATCTGATCCCTGGAATAGGGTCGTTCCAGAGTATGATATTTCTCCATAAGTTCCCTGTTGTTTCGCTGCCATAAAGAATCTTTATCAGGCGCCGTGCTTTCGGTTATTGCGATAATTCCATCACTTGTTAAATTTTTCGATATGTTTTTTAAGGCGGATATCGGATCATAAAAGTGATGTAAAGCGGATTCAAGGAAAGCCGTATCGAATAAATCGCTGACAGGCAATGGCGCCTTTTCGATATCGTGCACCATGAAATCCACATCGAACGACCTATCTTCATAAGTGGACAGCGGATCAGCAGCGACGCGTCGCTTTGCTGTCTGAATCATATCCGGCGATATATCAAAGCCCAACACGCTGAGTCCCAATTTTCCGAAGTAATGGGACGTCCAGCCAGGTCCGCAACCTACGTCCAAAATTCTTGTTTGCGGAGTTAAAGGTAGTCTTTGAGCCATATTCAGGAATTTATACATCTCAATATAAAAAGAATCGTAATCAGGACCTCCTATAAAGGGTTTAATCAGATGATACCTTTCTGTGCCGCGTCCCTTGTCATTCGTCAAATTGCGAAGATATTCCACAGCCCCTTTTTTCCAGTCGATACCAGGAGGAACATCACGGTTTATTTCTTCAAGCAGTTCTTTCTCCGAATCTTCCCTATTCGTCTTTTCATATTTCTTCATTGCCTCTATCTCCTTTCCCATGAGTCTCCGCCAAAAAAATCTGATCACGACTTTCCTCATCCTGTCCGAACAGTCCAAAGCGTTAAATCGATTATTCAAATCTGATCATTCTGCATTCTATAAGTTCGTAAACGAAAACCCTGCGCCCAGAAGTCGTACATCTACGCTGCCGAAAGCATCCGAAGGCCTAATCGCACGGTCCGTTTCACATTTAAGCACAACCCATCGGCCCCTTAAATCATCTGGAATGAATATCTTGCAGGGAACCCAGACGTTATGCTCTTTGAGCGCCAATTCTTTTACCGTTTTTCCGTTAAGTGAAATCCTGACGTGTTGAGGATCATTCTCTGAACATTGAATTATTGTTATAACGGAAAATTCCAGGTGAGAAGAGTTCCTGTCCAGGGCGACTATTTTTGCTGCGGATTTCCCCATCCATTGAAATTTCCTGTTGTCTTCACTCCATGTCTCAACGGCATAGAATTCACCTTCTTCAGCTTCCGGCTTCGTTTCCTTTTCCGGCTTAGAGCCCAGACAGCGGCGGCATAGGGGAGATGTCAGATAATTCTTCTGCATTCCCTCACGTATTTCCGTCGCATCCTTTCCCTGCCACAGTCTTTTTAACCGCGTTTCGTGAATATTCCCGATAACCATTTCCCCGTCATAATCCTCGCAGCATAAAGTCACATCGCCGTTGACCAGCACGATGAGCTGATTAAAAGGATTGGCGCAACTTCCCTTCTCCGTATACGAGTAATTTTCTTCTCCGTAAAGGCTTCCGGTCCAGGCGCCTGCTTCCCTTACAGCGATATTGAGTATATGGTCCTTATTATTCATTAATTGAAATTTATAAATATCATCCGCTTCTTTCACGGGTTGAGGGAATTGCACCGGTAATCCGGACTTTTCTTCCAGAACTTTCGTCCAATTCTTTAATATTTTCAGAACGTCCATCCAGGACTGAAGCCCCTTCATGTTCGGCATAAATCCGAAAGAAGTCATATATAGAACATCTATTTGCCTTAAGCCCGTCGGTTCGCCTGAATCCAGTCTTTCCAGATAACGCCCTATGGCTGATTCGATCCTTTCAATATATGATTTCCAATCCATTCCGGATTGAAAACGCGCCTGTTTAAACGATGCCTCATCCGGAGATTGTATGGATATAACCAGGCGCACCACCGTCAATGCAGACAACTCATTAATTTTCTCCGGGTTCAGAAATGTTCCGTTCGTATACAAATCCGGCAATACTCCCCGGCTGTTCATGTATTCGATGAACCGGATCAGCTCCGGATGAAGAAAAGGTTCGCCCATTAAATGCAAGCCGACGTGCGAATTATTAACCAATCCGTCATCCGCAAGCATGTCTATGATCTTTCGGAATGTTTTGAAATCCATGTATTCCTTTTTGCGCTTCATAATGCCGTAAGGACAAAAAGAACAGTTAAAATTACAGCAGTTTGTTATCTCAACCCAGAAATTCCGCGGCGGCTCCCAACGAGTCTCTTTGCCCTTTTTTTTCATGACGCTCAACAACTTCTGAAACAGAACCGGCGTTTTAGCTCCAATATTTTTCCGAACCAAAATCGGCTCCTTTCATCCATACCGCCAAGATCAGGAATTGCACAAGCTCCTCATTCGCTCGCCCTGCTCCCAGAGTACAGAGTAGTTAATAATTTTTACGGCAGAAAGCATTACCGCGTTCAAAATCATAATTCATTACAAGGCTCCAGTTCAACTCAAATCTTCAATCCTCCTACTCTCCTTTTTCATCGTTCTCTGATTTCGAATGCTCAAATCTGCAGTTGTCTCACCGGTGTGAAGCATTTGCAGGTATCGTTTTACAGGCTGAGGGGACGGATAAAAAACGGACTGCCTTTACGACAATAGATATGCCTTTCAAACGTGATCTGCGTAGCCGCGCTTTCCGCTTTCTATAGTTTCCATTGCATGGGCAGACTCAATAATGACGTCGAGAATTTCAAGAACCAACGGGACCAATAGGTGGGATCACCTTTTATTATTAACTGCAAATCCCGTTCTTCGAGGAATTGCGTTAAACGCAGCATTAAATTTTCTTTGGAATAAATGACTTTCTTTCGATATACGGAAGCCAGAAATTGAGGAGACATATTGTTTCGGTCTATCTGAACGACTGATTCAGCGGCTTTTTTTCCGCTCCAGAATGCGTAATACAGACCGCCTCCCGTTACTGGATTCACGAAGCCGGCCGCATCTCCCGCACAAATAACGGGTCCTGACCCGAAGGAATCAGCGGTTTTAAGAGGTATTCTTCCGCCGGATTTCCTGATGATTCTGCAGTTTTTCAGGAAGTCTCGACTTTCAATAAATTCCCGCAGAAGAAGATGGAGGCTGTTGCGCCGTTCGAATCCGAAACCCCCTATTCCCACGTTATAACGGTCTTTGTTTGGAAAAATCCAGAAATAACCATGAGGATTGAGTTTATGATCATAGATGAAGGCCAGGGGCGCATCGGCCGGGGGCATGCCTTCGATTTCCCAGGCTAATCCTTGTGCGTGGTGCATGTCTGTATTGAATCCTATTTCCAGAGCTTCATAAGCGATATCGGTGGGTCCTGCTGCCGTAATCAGCATATCATAAGAGAAGTAGATTTTTTCTCCTGATTGTCGATTTTCAACTTTAATTCTTTTCAGAAAGGGATCGATTTCGACGGCTTTATGATGGTATAGAATTTTTGCCCCTGCTTTTCCCGCTTTATCCGCCAGAAAGTTATCCAACTTTTCGCGTCTTACCGCGGCGAAAAGCGGTTTTTTCAGTCTCGTTTTTTTTACCGTTCCCTCGTATTCTATTGAGACGCCGCTTATACTTCTCTCAACAAGTTCTTCCGGAATGGCTAATTCGCGTAATAAAAATACGCCCAGCGCCCCGCCGCAAGCAGCGTGTTCGCCCGCATAATTTTCGCGACACAAAACCAGGGGTTTAATGCCCGCCCTGGCAGACTCGTAAGCTGCGACGCTCCCGGAAGGTCCAGCTCCTATTATGACGACTTTCCTCATCATAAACGTCTCACAGCCATTTCCGCTGCTGCGGCCAAACCCGCCAGGGAATACAATAAACGATAACTGCTTCTATATTTCATGACCGCGTTCCTGCTTTCCGCCGATTTTCTCACTCTTAAATAGAAAGGTAACAGAATAACCGGCACAAAAAAGAATACCGCAACGAAAAAAAACGACAATTTCTGATCGAACGGCGAAGGTAACGTTTCTTCAAAAATATATAAAAAGGCCAGATACAGAGAAGAAAGCATAAATAAAGCATAAGCCGCATCGATTAACTTTTTCGGTCCGTACCTGAAAGCTTTATTATGAACCTCCAATTTGCTGTCTTCTTCCCTGTCCTTTACTTCATGAACCAGATGCCCGCCCGTAAAGATCATCGCAAAAAAAACCGATAACATCACGGTTTCGCTTGCGATCTCCACAACGAATGCGGCTCCTAATAAAAATTGCAATATTCCGCTGACGATATGAGTAAAAACGGAGCCTATCGCTGTCGCTTTCAACAAAGTAGCCGGATGAGAATATACGGCCCAGACGGTGAACAGGATAATCGAAAAAACAAAAGCAGCCGAGGAAAAATAAAGAAATATGAGGATTGCCGCCAGAAAGAGCAGGAAGGAAATGTTCCGGAATTTCTTTAATTCTACCGAAGGTTCTCTGATGAACGCATCGGAAAAGCGCTCTCCCCTCGTCAGTTCCTGCCGATGCCCTGAATATTTATTAAAAAGATAGATGGATTCCGACAAAAGCATCACTCCGCAAAAGAAAATGAAGAAGCGTCCTAATTTCTCCGGTCGCCATTCTTTCCAGGCGTAAAGGAAGCCGAACAAGGGAAAACCGCACATCAGCAGAGCTTCATAAAGGCGCAATCTGTGCCACCACAGAATCAGCCCCCGGTTCCTGGTTTTCGTTTCATCTATCTGATCCATCGCCAGTTTCCACCTTTCGAGCGCCTGGTTGAAATTCCCCTATGGACCTTTCAGCGGCCGAAGGGGCTTCCTGAATTACATCTTTTATCCCGTTAAGCTCCTCTTTCTTTTTGTTTTTCCTTACGCCGCCCAATTCAACCATTTTCGGTTTCGTATCTTCCATCACTTCCCAGGATAACCCGCCTTCGCTGTATGGTTTTAATTCCAGATTTCCTCGATAGGACCTGATGCGATAAGCCGGTCGATCGTCGTAATACTCCATTAATTCCAGGTTTTTTTCATGTCCTAAATCTCTGGCATATATGACGTCGTCAGAAAAATCAGGAGCATTGTTTTTTAGCGTAGCGACCCAGCTTTCCTGGAACCCTGTTCCAATATAATATTTGACGAAAATTAAACCTTTCTTTACTCCTTCTTCCGATACTTTCCTGTAGACCGTATTGATCTTTCTGACGAGATTTTTTAAAGCATCCGCTTGAGCGTAATCATAAAAAAGCGACCCGGTAAAAACAGCCAGAGTCAAAGCGATTGCGGTGGCGTAAGCCGACAGGCGCGCTTTTTTCGAGATTATATCTGCCAGACTGCGGATTCCCCTGGCGGAGAGAATAATCAGACAGGGCAGCGTTTCGACATAAAGTATGGGTCCCGTATCATTCGTACCAGCCCAGAAATAAAAGAAATACAGGGCAAAGGAAAAAATAACGGGGGCAATCAGGAAAATATTGAATTTTCTTTTTTTCGAAAATAGAATGTAGGAAATAAGGGCAACGAGAGTGAAGGGACCGCCGAACAACCAGAAATTCAATCTCAGAAAATTAATGACCGCGTTGTTGAAACCAAGCTGCGGCGTATGCTCTATACCCCAGGGATATTTTCCGAAACCTATAGCCTCCGTCAGTTCTACTTCCTCCATCCAGAACTTGTAATACCCCGAATAAAGCGGATGTCCATTCATGATCCAGTTAAGCGAAGCAATTAAGACGAGTGAAACGGCGCCTCCTGCAAACAGCATCAACAACTTTTTTTTCTGCGGTTTCCTTATTTCATTCAAAAAGCCTGCGGCGAGGATGGGTAAAGAGTGAGTAACGCTCACCGTTGGTCTGATGTTGTACATCCAGACGCCTATAAAGCCGGCTGCGAAGAGTTTCACCATTCTGCGCTTATCGGGATTCTGTTCAAGCGAGAGGAACAGAAGAAACAGAATTGTAATGAAAAAAATGGCTGAAACGCCTGAACCCAGAGCAGCGAAGGTGAACAGAAAAAAAGGAGAGCAAAGATACAGCACTGCCGTAATATTCCCGGTGGTTTTGCCGTAATACTCTGCGGCGAATTTTCGGCTGAACAGGACGACAAGTAAGCCCATTACGGCCGGCATGAGATAAGGGAAGCCCACCCAAACACCGGGAACCAGCATTAGGGGATGGCCAACCGGATACTGACCGTACATTCTGTCTTCATTGATGAGGAAGACGTTATCGAAGAATTCCTTCAACGGGTGCGCCGGAGCCGTAAGATGACCGTCAGCCAGAATCCTGGCCTGAAATAGATATACATCCTCATCATCAGTCAAGCCCGTCTCCTTCAAAACAAAAACAGCGATAATCAGTATGACCGGGAAGACAATCCAGGGCGATGCTTTTCCTGCGACTGCAAGCAACCTCTTCCCTATTTTATCTGTTTTTTCCAGTTGCGCTGCATAAAGAAAACACACCAGGCCGGTCGCCAGAAAAATCAGTCCGGGAAAAACATAAACGGTCAAGATACGCCAGAGCTGCTGCTCTTTAACAGTCACTTTCGATACCCAGTTTATGCCGTCATTATCAGCGCCGTATTTTCTCAGGTTCCCGAAACCGTGTATATCTTCGACGAATATCATGAATCGGTACGCGCTGAATGAAAAAGCGATCAAACACAGCAAACCGGCAATAATAAACACTGAGCGTGATTTGTTGCCTTTAAACGTCATTCCGATAATCCAGAACCTTCAGGACCCATATCTTTCTTCTTTTTTCTCTTCAGCGCCCTGACAAAGAACATGCGGTTTGCAATATCGTCCATTTCTTTAATCTTAAGAAGCCTGGCGAAAACATAGTATACCGCTGCGCCTGCTGCAGGCCCAGTGATCCCGACTATGACGTTGGTCATATCCGCCGGTCCGGCATCCCAGCGCCCCATTCCTGTTAGCCATTTTAATACAATATATACTGGAATTGAAGCCAGGACGATCCTCAACATCGGCGGGACGAGCTCCTTAAAGGATAAATGTTCCTTTAACCTACGGCCCAATATTATGAAATAAAGCGACGCCTGTATGACGGTAGATATCGACAGAGCCATCGCCAAACCCTTGATGCCTGAAATACGAACAAATTGAAGCCCGAGTCCGGCAGTCAGCAATATTCCCAGGAATCCAATTTTCAGGAGAGTATTCCGATCGTCCATGGCGAAGTAGGCTTTTTTGATGATGTTAAGCGCGGCGATAGCCAGGAAAAAGGGAATGAGGTAACATAATACAGCTGCGGTGGTCGTCATATCCTGAGCGGAAAAATTACCGTGTCTGAACAGGAGACTTACCACAGGCAGACCGAAAGCCGCGAGACCGAAAGCTGCCGGTATCAGGAGAAAAAATGCGAAACGAAACGTGTAGAACAGATCATTGCGGAAAGAAAGCCAGTCCTTCATTGCCAGATCCTTGGAAATGGCGGGCAACAGGCCGCTGCCGATCCCTACGGCCACTATGCCCTGAAAAAGATCGACCAGCCGGTTGGCATTCCAGTAATAGGTAACCGATCCGGGTTCCAGGATTGAGGCGAGCAACCGGAGTATGACGATATTGATCTGTGCGAAAATGCCTATCAAAACTACCTTTCCCATTTCTTTTAAAAATAATCGAAACCGTGATGATCGAAAATGAGCGGCAGGTTTGGGAATTCCCCATTTTATTATAATCATAGGTATTTGGACCACAAAATGGAGAGCTCCTCCCACCAGAAGACCTGCAGCCAGGGCATACACCGGAGAAGAAAAAAATCCGGTCAGGTAAAGAGCGAAGACGGTTAAAGTAATGGACACTATTCCCGGGGCCAGCTTGGGAATTAAAAAATGTTTTCTGTGATTAAGCAATCCTTCGCAATAAGAGGTCAGACTCACGAAAATCACGAAAGGAAAAAGCCAGCGGGTCAATCTAACAGTCAATTCGAATTGTTCCGGTCTTTTGCTGAACCCGTATGCGAATATTTTCACCAGCGCCGGAGCGGCGAGTATTCCGCCTACGGTTATGATGAAAACCGCCGCAATTAACGCGGTAAAAGCCGTATCCATTAATTTTTTCGCATCATCGTACCCTCTCTCCTGTTCTTCCTGTGAAACCATCGGAATGATGGCTCCCGTCAAACCTTCATCTGCCGTAAAACGACGAAATACACTCGGAACCGTATAAGCCACCCAGAATGCATCCGTGACGATTCCGGCACCAAAAACATGAGCGATAGCAATATCACGCACTGCACCGAAAATCCTGGAGAATCCCGTCCCGAACACAGCAGCAAAAAATGCTTTAAGAAGGCCCTCTTTATTGGTTTTACCCGTATTCCCAGCTTGATTTTCTGTCGTCACAAGATAGTATCCTTGCTTCATCGTCAAAGGCATCTTCGGGCGTCTGCCCTCGGTGCCTGGAGGTTACCAAACGTTATGAAAAGGGTCAATCCGCTCATGATGGGTCATCATTAAAATAGATAAAAAATTTACAAATAAAAAATTCGGAAAACACTGGGATCATTGATCTTACAAGGTGAAACCCTGCGACAAGAAACTTTTTTCTTTATATGGAGCGCCTGGCCGGGCAGCGTCTTATTCGATAAACGACTCTGCGGACCGGCGCTTTCGAGCAGACTGAAAATTGTATCTCTTCAGCATTGCTTGTCATATCTGAACTTTCATAGTAACATTTTTCGACGCTTTGAATTGAGGTGAATATCATGATTAAACATTTTGTGGTTTCCGGAGTCGTCCGCAACGTTATGTTCCGGCAGACGATTATCCGGGCGGCGCAAAAGAGGCGCTTGAAAGCCGGGGCTTCCAACATCGTAGATCGTTATGACACAGCACGTTTCGCCCTGGAAGGTACTGAAAAAGAAATACAGGAATTCGTCGACTGGGCGACTCGGGGCAAAACGCTTAACAGTTGGGGCGCCTATATTGAAAATATCAGGGAAGAAGGCTCGGATAAATCGATTACAGATTACCAGGTCAATACGGATAACGTCGACGATTTTCGCTGGAATCCGGATATCGAAATGTATATCTGACGGCTTGAACATTCATTCTGAATATCGACCATGCTCTTGCAATATTTCATTATCGTTTGTCTCCTCTCTATATACTGCACCGGCGCCTTCTTCTGCTTCCTAAAAAAACTTAATCGCTCTTCCCTGGTTTGTTCCGCAGCCTCTCTGCTTGTCCTGATCGTGTCTTCCCTTTCCATTTTATCACAATCATATTACCGACTTCCCTTAAAGAAATCTGAAAGAATTTTAAAATCAGGGGATATTCTGAAAAAAAACGTCGACGCCGATTCGAGAATCCACACCCTGAAATTCGTTACGGCTCTCGAATCAGGTTGGAAAATGAATTACGGCTTTAATGTCGCAACTTGCCTGGTCCGCACGAAAAATAATACTTATGAATCTCCTATAAGAAATGGAATTGAAACCGCTGACCGATTATCAAAAATGCCGTACTTTGAAAAAATAAGAACCTTTCCCCTGCCGCGGGTTGAATTCTGGAGATTGTCGTCTCATTTAACAAACGATATTATGGTTTATGACCTTCGTTTCTCTTTTGACATCAAGATAACCCCTCCGGAAAAAATAGAAGAAATAATCATTAAAAAAGGTCTTCATGATGATTCAGAGCTTCGTGTGCATGAAATATCGCTTTTCGGGAATTCCTTTTAATCCCTGGGGTTCGTATGGAGTCTGCTTAATATTTCAATGTACAAAAATATTTTCGGGAAAATAAATTATTTTCTGCTGTCAGTATCCGGCGGCGTCATTGCCGTATATTTATGGCGATTGCGTTCTCTTCCCGACTGTTCCTATTGGCAGATCGTCCTGCCTGTATCGTTTCTAAGCTTCCCGGTTATTCATTTGTTATTCGATTTTTCTTCCCCAATGCCCTTCTCTCTCAAGAAATCCGCAGAAATACTATGCCAGAGTTCGATGCTGATCCTGATAGCGGCTTTACCTCATCCCTCCTTAGCATTTCAGCACGCTTTCGGCGCAGCATTCATCCTGATAAATATCGCAAGAGCCCTGATTACCCTGCTGCCGTTATGTTCTGCCATGATTCATGCAGGCTCAGGTCAGGAAATGAGAAGGATTGAGAGGCGTTGTTTTCCGGCAGTGTTTACGGCTTTGAGCGTTCTGAGTTTGTGGACGGGCTGGGTTGAACGGCCTGCAGGAGACGAACCGCATTATCTTCTCATTGCGCGCAGCCTTATCCAGGACCGTGATCTGGACCTGGAAAACAATTACGAACAGGCTTGGCAGGAGGGATTCTATGAGGAACGTATATTTCCTCAGCAGCACCAGGTTGAGGAAATAACCATTCCCAAAAAGAACGTCGGATTCCCTTTATTGTTAATCCCGGCGTACTTCATCGGAAAATATTACGGCGCCCTTATATTTATGAATCTTTTTTCTGCTCTCCTCTGGCTGACTCTTTTTCGCATTTCATTCAAGTTGTCCGCATCAATATCGGCAGCCTTGATCATCGCTTCTTTCGCTTGCTTCTCTTCACCTGTCATGAACTATTCATCACTCATTTATCCTGAAATTCCCGCCGCCTGGTTTCTGCTCCTGCAGGCGAATGCCGCATTGCCGGTTTCTAAAAAAACTCCCCGTTCGTTCTTATACTCTGTATTCATTACCGTCATTCTGACCTTTATCAAGTTCAGGTATTTCCTCATCGCCGGTCCGCTCCTGCTTATTCAATTGGCCGCTCAATTGAAAACATCCGGCCGAAAAATTAAAAAGCTTCTCGTCGTTATTTTCCTCATCCTGCCGGTTTCCTTCGCTATACTCATTTTTTCCTTTAAACATGTACTAATGCTTATGGTTCTCCGTATCCTGGAAATCATAAAACTCCTTGCCGATATTCCTCCCCCGGCCCGCGGATTCTTCGGCATGTTTTTCGATCAGAGCATCGGAATTTTTCTGATCAATCCCGCTGTTCCCCTGTTTTTCTTTTTAATGCTCTTCCTGGCGCTGAAAAAAAACAAATCCGCCCTTACCATGCTGCCGGGCATATTTTTTTACCTGGCCGCTTTTTCCGTTACAAGATTCTGGGGCGGCGGATGGTCTTTCCCTGGACGTTTTCTCACCGTGCTGATCCCTTTAATCGCTCTTCCCGCAGCAGAATTTTATAAAAAAATACGATCCAATCCCTCAAAAAAATCACTCATTACAGTGATACTTCTCTGGACTTCGGTATGGTGCGGTTTCATTACGTTAATCAGCTTGATCTATCCCCGTTTTTTCTACTTTTGGAGCGATACCTCGGAGGCCGGATCAAGGTTGCTTCGTTTTATCGGACACCGTTGCGGAGTCGACCTTGTCAGATGGTTTCCCGCAATTAATCACCATTTCCTCGTCAATTTTTTCTGGTTCGCACTTTATGTTTCTGTCGCTTTCATCCTGGCTTTTTTCTCACTGCGCAAGGCAGGACGTTTTTTTCGTTCAAAATGGTTCCGATTCTCTCTTCCCCTCTTTTTCATCGTTTTATTATCTGTTGCCGTAACCCGCCCGATACGGCATATCGAACCGGAAAACAGATTATTCCGCCAGGAAAATTTCCGTCCCGTAAAAAACGGCTGGGAACTGTCCGCCAATCAGAATTTCCGTTTTCGTAGCGAATTAGCAAGAGGACCTTTCGTATTCGAGATGAAATATAGGATATCTCAGTCGCCTTTAGGTAAAACAGGCATCAAAATATTTTCAGATAGTCAGGAGCTGGACCAAATACCATTACGTAATGACTCTGAACGAATAATTAAAATAATACATGCTCAAAAATCCGGTGAGCAGGAATTGTCGATCCGGTTCTTGAGTTCGTCTCCCGTCACTGTTCTGCTTATAGATTTCATTCACGTATATCCCTATTCT
This sequence comes from uncultured bacterium, assembly GCA_964619725.1. Classification (GTDB taxonomy): domain Bacteria; phylum CSSED10-310; class CAZUFC01; order CAZUFC01; family CAZUFC01; genus CAZUFC01. Next base: position 67,307 of record CAZUFC010000016.1, read on the forward strand.
CCGTTTGAAAATCGATTCTACAGAATTACGGCGACGGCGGCTGAACTCTTCAGGCTCAAAGAAAAAATGCATTTTTTCCATAAAGAAGCCTGTCTGTATAATCCGTTCAGTCTCAAAACAGGCGTGAAAGCTTTTTATTCAGCACTGCATAACGATTCGCCGGAATTTTTGATATTCCTGATCGAACAATTCGGTGAAGAGCTCCTGATCCGTTTGCCTTCTGAAGCTAAACATAATGCCTTGGTTACTCTTCAACGGAAAAGCGCGGACTGGGCTGCGATTCATGACTTGAATCGTCATTTGCTCCGTTTCGGAGATCGCCCCCGCAGAAAAATAAGCGAATTTATGGAGACTGCATACGTCAGCAATAATCGACATTCCATCCTGTCGATCTATCCCGCTTTTTTTCAAAAAGCCAGGCATCGTTATATTTATGCCTGGGCGCTCAGAGGTGCAGGCGATCCGAAACAAGCGGATGAAGAATTACGACAATTACTGGAAACATTTCCCGGATACTTTCCCGCCCTGTCCGATTTAGCGGATTCCCTGCTAATCAGAGGACTCGATGAAGGCGAGATACTGAACCGGCAATTGAACCGGTCGAGGCAATTCGTTATCGAAGCTGAAAAGATGGAGCATGAAACAGGCAAAGAATTTCCGGATGGATGGGAGCTGACGACAAACGGCAAAATTGCAGCCTGGGTAGCCCTTCCCGCAGGCACATATAAAATAACCTGCACGGCACGAGGAAGTCACGCTCAATGGATATGGCCCTTGTGTCTGATTAAAATGAACGGCGAAAATATCTGGGAATTTTCTGCTGATTCTTACATCTGGAAAAATTACGCCATAACTCGCTTTCTTGATTCCGGCGCTTACCTGCTTGAATTATTTTTCACCAACGATTTTTATTATCCCAAGGACGACGAAGACAGAAACCTCATCATCAACCGCATTGTTTTCGAATACCTGCCTGAATGATTATTCATAACCGGGTGTATACGGAATGGTATTAATCGCCGGCCTTCCGCGATCATCTGATATAGCCCAGGGCCCTTAATTCATCTTCCAGGCTCACTTCTATTTCATCCCCTTCATCTCCCTGCCCGGAACCCATCCTGAAGACGCCGGCAACGAAAGGGCCGCCTTCGAGAGCAGGCATCTTATCCCCGAAGCCGACGACAGGCTCATCTCCATTCAGAACAACCGGATTGGCATCGGGTGTCTCGTTCCCATTGCTCGTCATAATTGAATCAGGCTCCAACAGTTGGCCGTCGAGGGATATTTTTATCAATACGACGCCCGCATCTGGAATAATCGAAAAACATATACCCTTTCTGTCTTTTACTCTGCTGAATTTAAAAACTGTGCGCGCCGCCTGAGTCTTTATCTCATCCGATGAATCGAACCAAAGCGGGAGATATTGCGGATCGAATGCGTTTCCGGTTATTTCTATGAATCCGGGAGTGGGTTTTCCCGTGTTATTCTTCAGAATAACAGAATAACCCCGATGCGTAAGAAAGGTCTTCTCCATCAGAATATCTCTTGCTTCATTGAAGAACGGACCTTTCGGCACGAGCGGCCAACGTTCGCAAATATCCTGTTCGATGTTAAAAAACTCATACCGCCTGTTCAAAAAATCATAAATCAGCTTCCTGTCTTTATAATTCACCATTTTCAACACCGGAGCCGTATTCCTCTCGCTGAAAAGAACCCTTTCCTCCGTATCTCTTTTGCCCCCGTTTGAATGCGGCATGATATATTCCGCAAGCGATCTTCCCTGCCAGGTTTCCGGCGGAGTTCGCTTCAGGCCTAAAAGTTCAATGATCGTCGGCGCTGCGTCTATAACGAAAGTCTTGTCGTTGTATACTTCACCGGCTTTTATGCGACCGGGGAAACGCATGAGCAAAGGCACCTTGAGAAGCTCCTCATACAAAGTGTGCGAATGCCAGCCGACATAACCGTGTTCGTTGAATTCTTCCCCATGATCGCTGAATATTATAAAAAGCGTCTTATCATAAAGGCCTTTTTGCGCCAGTTTCTCCTGTATTCTGCTTAATTGTCCGTCAGCATATCTTATTTCAGCATCATAAAGCGCCCGTATATGCCGTACGTCGCGAGCGCTGATTTTACGCTTATTGTAATTTATGTCATAAATCGTGTTCATCGTGCCGTCAATCTCACCCGCGTATTCCGGATCAAACATATCGCTGTATAGCTCCGTCGGTTTATACGGGTGATGCACTTCGTAAGTATGAAGAAAAAGAAAAAATGGAGCGTTCAGGGCATTACGATCCAACCATGCAATAGCCAGGTCTATTGTGTCCTCGAAATCAGCGTAAAGTTCATTGTAAATCTGGAAACCTTTATGGAAACCATAGGCGTTTGACACCTGGGCTCCTGAAGTAAAACCGGCAGTCTGATAGCCCGCCTGCCTTAATATCTCTGTCAATGACTCGTTTTCATCCGCCCATTCTTTCTGTACGAACGGGTCGTTCAAACCATGCTCCGCAGGATGAAGCGAAGTGAATAACGATACATGCGAAGAAAGAGTGTAAGGAGCATGTGAATAAAAGTCTGAAAAAACCGCTCCCTGCTTTCCTATCATATCCATGACAGGGCTTATTTTTTTGCTGTTGCCGTAAACGCCCAATCCGTCCTGGCGTAAAGTGTCCAGTGATACTATTACCAGATTCGGTATTTTTCCTTTCTTGTCTCCCTTGCAAATAATCGGATGACCCAGGGCCAAAAAGGCGTTTCTTTCTTCCACATCCCTTTCGGGATTCTCAGCGCTTTTCGTCCTGAAGACCAATTCACCCTGTCCATTCGTCATATCATCCAAAGCAACCGTGAAATGATGCCATCCAAAAGGTTTATTGCCTGACTTCCCGAATTCTGAATTCAATAGTATCTTTTCGATATCTCTGTCATTTTTGAAAGAAACGACTAACTGCATATTTTCCGGGTCGGAAATCTCCGTATCAGCCATGAAACAATCGAAAACGAGCTCACTCTTTACCATACCGGTTGTTTTCCAGCTTACCAGCGAGTCCGGCGGAAGGATCATCGCTTCTCTCGTTTCTCCTTCACTGTAAAAATAACGTTTTGTCCGGCCGGGAAAGCTCCACTTCTTTTGATTACTGCTCAGCGTAACCTGGTCAAAGAGGACTTCAGCTCCGGCATCTCCCCTGGACGTCAGGATGATGACAAGATAACGACATTCCGCTCCAGGCTGCAACTCAAGCTCCAATCGCCTCCATAATCCAAAAGCTTCCTTTTCCATGAATTGCATATGCGTTGCCGTAACCTTCTTTTCGAGATCAATTCTGCTGTTTATATCAGCAAAACATATCTCCTCTTTGCACTCCAGAACAGCAGGGACAGCCTCTCCACTTTTACCCTCCGATAAATTCCTTACCCACACGCTTATTTTGAACCGGTCCCCGGATTTTTCACAATTAACTCCCCTGAAAAAAACTTCAGCGATGCCGGAAGATATGCAAGTGGTCTTCAGGCTTTTTTCTCCTTCATAAGCATCAACTTCTGATAAAAATGCATCCTCGGAAGCGTTATCGTCTAATTTTTTAGCCTTCAGACCTCCGGGAAATTCTTTCATCTTGTTCTCAGGTCCGAAACCAGGTATATAATTCCATTTTTCCAGGCCTTGCTCGAAAGAATCAGTCCATAGCGTCAATTCCTGCTTCTCCAGAAAAGATAAATCTTTTATTTCACTTTTGAATGGGACTTCATCCAACAGATGCACGATTCCCGTTTCCGTGAATTCCAAACTGCTCCTTTTATACGCTAAATGGACAATCAGAGCGGAAGCCAGCCCGACCGCTGCTCCAATAATCAATATCACCCTTGTTTTATGCACTCTCTTCAGCTCTTCTCCCTTTGCGGCTATTTAAATTGATTAATCGACAGCAGTATTATTTTTGTGCTGACGGCCTCATCATGCAATGGTCTCACCACATGTACGGAAGCTGCGCGCTATTCTCATTATGACCTTTAGAAAAAAACGAATCAACCTTGTCATACATTTTCTTTTGTGATTATAATGCGATTTGCGACAGCCGATTCCTTACATTTAAACAAAGATGACCTTAAACAATACTCCTCACATCATCCTTATAACCTCTTTCATCCTTTGTATCGGCGCCACGGAATTCATCCCTCGTTACATACTACCCGCCCTTCCCTCGCTCTATCTGCTCGGTTCCCTCGGCCTATCACGCGTGAATCCTAAAGTCAGCTTCCCTCTTACTGTTCTCGTTTTTTCTCTCCTTATTCATGGAATCTGGTTCGGTGGACATCCTGCCTCCGGTTACGATGATAACCTCCAATTCATTCGATTCATCCAAAATTGCCGCAGAACGGAAAATTATATCAGAAAAAATATTCCTCCCGATGCCGATATATTCACTGAATGGCCTATTAATTTTATTCTCAAAAATCCCGATGCCGGATACCTGACCGGACCTCCCGTCACTACTCTCAGTATCCACGCCGGAGCTAAAAAAATAAATGAAATTTGGGACGATTTCATCGATAAAATGAAAGCGACGATCTCGGAGCGACCTCGCATCTGGATCATTCTCCATCACCTCGGTCCCTTCACAACATCCATGAATAATTTCGTCGATAAAAATAATTTGCCTATTGAACATACAACCGGTAATCCTCCCTTTCATATCGAAATACGAAACCTCTTCACACCTCCTGAATTCCCTCCTGAATTGCCGAATAAATAACAGTGACGATAAGCCTTGACTGAATGTCGACGAAGATAACAAATGAATTAAAGGTTTCACTCCAGGCAAGAGCGTAAAAAATTTCCGGTTATCTATGGACCGTTTAATTCGTAAGCCTTTTTAGCTGTTTTCGAGTTAAAATTTCCGTCTATGCCCGTCGACGGTTACCATTTATACGTTTATTGCAAGAAATCCAAAATTTTATTTAAAAATTTGACCTTGGGTTAGGAGCAGCCTATAATGAAAAATGAGAAGGGTAGGTTGACCCTCCATGATAAAGGTGAATAAAATGAAAAGCAAAACGATCATTCTGAGTATATCATTGTGTTTAATGATGTTGACGGTTTCGACGGTACGGTGTGAATGGTCCCGCGACATACGTGTATTGAATCGTCCGGGAGGTTCAGAAACGCCGCGATTATTGATTCATAAGGGGGTATTTCACATATTCTTTTATGACTGGTATGAGAATGAGCCGGGAATATATCAGGCGTGGAGTAGTGACCAGGGATTGAACTGGCAGGTACAGGAAGTAACGGGTATTCCGGCATCGGTCCGCGATGCGAAATTTCCGCATGCTGTGAGCGATGGAGAGAAGATACATCTTGTATGGGAAGACGAGTGTGGGGATGCGCCGGGAATATATTACAGGCGGAGCAGTTCAAATGGATTATATTGGGAGCCTTCGGTGAGAATTAATCACTATGTTAATTATTCGCGAACGCCCTGCATAGCGGCGGATGGATCAGGGGGAATATATATAGCCTGGTGGGACGTCGTATCAGGAGTAACGAACATATATTTTGCGAGGAGTCTTGATGGTGGAACGACGTGGGAGTGGAATCCGGATCGGGCGCTAACGGAGATTGAGTACGAGGTCGATTCGGAAGCTCCACGGATCATAAGCAGCGACGCCGGACATTTATATTTAACCTGGCGTGACAACAGGGACGGATATCCTCAGGGGGGTTATTCTCCTTATGAGATTTACTATCTGCGCAGCGAGGACCGGGGAGAACATTGGAATTCGATACCTGAGCGACTGTCGCCGGATTTACCGACATCGTATGGGATATCCCGGTCGCCGAATTTATATTTAGACGGATCGGGCCGTCTTCATCTGACCTGGTGGGAGGACAACCGGGGCGACAATTTATATCACCGTTTCAGTACGGATGACGGCATAACGTGGTCAAAAATCAATCAATTGAGCGATTTCGGACCTGAGCATATGCCTCCGCTGAATTGGTCGACTTCTTATACGTCGATGTGCAGCGACGAATCGGATGTTCTGCATCTGGTTTATTATTCTCATATCCGATCTCCCCAGTCATACCGAACGGCCGGACAGATATTTTATACGAGGAGCAGCGACGGCGGCGCTAATTGGAGCGAGCCCGAAATATTTTACAAAGGATATACCGCATGCGAACCTCAGATAGCTTCAAATGATGGACAATTATACGTTGCCTGGGCTGACGACAGGGACAATTATTACGGGAATGAAATATATTTTCGAACGACGGTTGAGGATTATCCTGAGCGTGAAGGACCGACAATTTACGTAGGGGGATATTGGGAAACGGACTTGTGGAGTTACTGCGGCGGCGAGTTGACTCTTCTGGCTTACGTTGTGGACCCTGACGGCCCTGAAGATATTGAATCTGTGGAGATATATTACGATTCAGAGCCGCTGGAATATCCGGTTTACCTGATGGACGACGGCGAGCATGGTGATTTCGGAGCCGGCGACGGTGTTTATGCGGTTACCTTTGACGTTCCGTCGGGCGTCCCCGTAGGCGATTACTTCTTTCAGATAGCAGCGACCGACAGCGAGGGCAACATGACCTTGTGGCCTTATCTTGAGGTATGGGATGTTGAAGGTAATGGTGATTTTGATTCTGCTTCCTCCGGCGGCGCAGGGATTTCCGCATTATCGCCGACTAAGATATTCTCCTCCGATAACAAGTATTTTTCTCCTCCCGGAAACGGTCTTTATCCGTTAATTTATTGCGGAGGGTTCTTTGATACTGATTTAACGGAGGATCACGGAGGAGTTCTGACAGTTACAGCCTTTGTAACGCATATGTGGCCTCATATACTCAATCACGTGGAACTTTATTACGACGGAAATCCGACGGGTTGTCTGCTGAAAGACGACGGGACAGGCCCCGACTGGTCTTCAGGCGACGGGCTGTTTACTTTTGCGGCAGAAATCCCCTCCGGCGTACCGTCAGGAACTTATGAAGGCTTTACGATCGTGGCTCTTGATGACTACGGAGCCATTGACGAATGGCCTTATTTGCACATCAAGTAGCGGCACGGGAGGTTCCGGCTTTTTGAAAATTATCGACGCTCTGAAAGTTGCTTTAAAAAATCCACAAATTTTTAAATGCGGCATGATTGGCCTTTTTCTGATATTTTTCTCTGTAATTCAGACGGCGAATCTTCAGTCAGAGACGCCTGCCGCTCTTTACGCCGGCAAAGTCACCGCCCTAGCATGCAACCCGGACGACCCTGCCATTGTCGTATGCGCATTTCAGAGAAAAGGACTGTTGCTGTCTGAGGATGCAGGCCTGCATTGGCATGATATCTCCACTCCGCCGGTCGGAGCTGTGATTCTCAGCCTCGCCTTGCCTGACGCTCAACACATTCTTGTCGGGGGCGATCAGGGCGCAGCAATAAGCGAAGATCAGGGGGAAAACTGGAGAATCATCAACCGGCAAAAGACATACGATGTTGAATGGAGGAATCCTTCACCCGGAAAAATTTATCTGGCCGGTCATTACGGTTTAATAGCCAGCGACGATCTGGGAGCGACCTGGGATAACCTGACGAAGAAAATCAGACCCAGAGGCATAATCGTTCGAACCTTTGAAATGACCGCGCAATCCTCGGATAAAATAATAATCGGCACACTGGGCGACGGACTCTATGTTTCCTCGAACAGCGGTTTGAGCTGGAATCAGGTCAGCGAAGATTTCCCGCCGTTTATACAGGCCGTCGGTTCATCATCAACCCATCCCGACAGGCTGATCGTTGCAGCGAATAATGAATATCGTCCTCATTTGATAACCAGCGGCGTCGTATATATCAGTTACAATGCTGGTATGAGCTGGCATTCCGTGGAAGAGTGGATTAGACTTCACGATGTCGCATTCGATAAGGCTGATCCTGATCATTGCTACGTCGCCTCCCAGAATCTAAGCCTGCACCACAGCACAGACGGCGGCCTGAATTTCAGAAAAGACGCCGACGGAATAACCTCGAACCGGATACACTGCGTCATTTCGCCGGGTGACTATGTTCTAGTCGGTACAGACGACGGTCTTTTTCGCCGCTACGGCCACTCCGGCGACTTTCAGAAAATCGAAATAAAGGCCGGCTGCGTGAATCATATAAGATTTCATCGAACTGATCCCAGTTTCGTCTATGCAGCTCTGGACGGAGGTCTCTACGTTTCCATAGACTCCGGTATCCATTGGCACAGGACGGGATACGGCATCAATAAACGAAGAATGGACATCAAACATATCTCCTGCACAATGGACGGAGCCAGGCTTCTGGCAGCGACAAGCGGTGACGGTATCCTCCATTCAGAAGACTTCGGTTTGACCTGGCATCGCTCCCTGATTCAGAATATGGGCGATTGGGCTCATTTTCGGGACTTCGCTTTTTCTCCCTCTGATTACAACAAGATTTTTGCGTCAGGTTTCTCCCATGGCGTTTACGTTTCGCACGACAAAGGGTTGCAATGGCAGAAAGTCGCTGATTACACAGTCGAATCCTCCTGTATCGCGGTTAATCCTTTTAACGCTGCAGAAATACTCTCAGGGACCTACTCAAAACATATCTACAAAAGTTCCGATCATGGAGCTTCCTGGAAACAGGTCCTTCTCCACGACCTACATGAATATTCTCCGGTCTACGATATCGATTATCATCCGTCTATCCCGGGTTTCGTATTCGCTGTCGGCGAAGGAGGATTATACAGAAGTTTCGACGCCGGAAACAGTTGGAACAGACTGACGACTGACTGCGGCCTGCCGGGGAATCCCTTGACGCTTGAAACCTGTTTTTCACCCTGCGGTTCTCGCTATTATACGGTAATTCAGGGCAAAGGGATTTATTACACAAGCGATCTGGGGACTAATTTCCATTTATTCTCTGATGATCTGAGCGAACAGTTCATCAATTGCATAACCGTCGATCCCGAAAATCCTCAAAGGATACTGACCGGAGCAGCCGGCGAAGGCATATCGATCTTGCCTTGAATGGTCAACGATATGCGTATGGGATTCATTGGGAATTGGCTGTAGGTGGATATGCCTCCTGGTCTAGAGAGGAGAGTTTTGGGCGGAAACCTTAGTGTCGGACTGACTTCAAACCTAAGGGGATATGCCGCTATCGGCTATTGCCCATTGGCCATTTACGCGCTTTGTCTTGCCGTAAACCTCTTGGAATTTCAGAATTGTCAATGGTCAATGGTCAATCGTCAATGATTGCACGGTTCGCTTCATTGTGTTCGCTTCATTGTGAATTGGCTATTGGCTATTGACCATTGGCCATTTTACGAGCTTTATCTTGCCGTAAACCTCTGGGAATTTCGGAATTGTCAATGGTCAATCGTCAACGATAAACGATCACAATTCGATATACCTTTGCAACCAGAACGTGACACGAAAAAAATAAAATGTTATTATCCTTTCCTGGTTTTTTTGTCCCTTCAACGCGTGTCAGGCGAACCGTCATGAAGAACTTCGTTGCAATTATCAATAAAATTAGCGGCCAATATTTTTTACGGGTTACTTTGAATCTTATTATTTTATCAGGCGTTTGCTTTTTTCCGGCTTTTTTCAACGGGAGCAGGACGCTTGGATCGGAATTCAAAGCGCTGAGCGTTTCTTATGAAGGAGAAAAGTCTGCATCAGAAATACCCCTGAAGAAAATCGACGACATTTATTACATGCCATTTGATGCGCTTGCCTCAGCTTTACCGGGAAAATCCGTTTACGATCCGATAAGCCGCTTTCTTTATATGAATTACGGAGACCGTTCTCTCCGTATGATGTCTGGTTATGACAGAGTGGAAACCGAATCGCGCCTGATAAGGTTGATCCATCCGGTGCGCTCCGTAAACGGCGAAATTTTGCTGCCGTTGCCTTTTATTGAAAATGTGCTTGTAAGTTTTTATGAGGGAAAAATCATATGGCGGCCCCGAGACTTGACCGTCATCGTCAAAGCCCCTCGGAATATATTCGATCAAAGAACCGCGCCGGGAATCGACGAATTTGCCGCTATCGGCAAACTCATTATTATCGATCCCGGACACGGCGGAAACGATTATGGAGTATCAGGCAAGGGAGGACTACAGGAAAAAAACGCTGCTTTTGAAATGGCTGATACCTTGAAGCCGCTTATCTCGGAAACCCTTCCCTGTTCGGTCGTACTGACACGCGGCGGAGATTATTATGTCCCTTTAAATTCTCGCATTGCTTTAATTAATCAGAATGAACCCTTACTGTGCGTAGGACTGCATTTTTTCATCGGAGGCGATACTCCGGAAGTCCGCATCTGCCGCAGCGTTTCACTCAGTCAAGACGACGAAGCGGAAACGATTGAAGAAGAAACGGAAAACTTGACATTCATTCCTTTGCCCGAGCGCACGGAAAATTCTGAATTAACCGAAAAAGAATTACGGGCTGCTGAATTTATCGGTTCTGAGCTGATGAAGGAGTTCGACGAATGGGAAATACATTTTTTCAGGGTCCCTCTTTTCGTTCAAAATTCACTGCTCTGTCCGTCCGTTGCTGTCGAATTTTCAATCAACTCGATCGACTTTTCAGATAAAAACCTGATCCAACAGATCGCCAGAGCAATGGTCAACGCAATCAGACGTTATCTGGAGTTTTCTGATGAGGTATAAGAACGATCTCGACAGACCTTCCATATTCCTCTATCTGCCTATCATTTTTGCCGTCGCAGCAGGCATTGCCCTTTACTTTTTACACGCCTCGGGCAAATTGGATTTGTTCGGCTCAGATAACGACGACGTTCCCGTCGCCGTAATCACCCCGGTTAATGGCGAACTCCCCGAATATCAAATATTCCTCTGGGATTCCGCACAACCCTGGAAAATTGACCGGATAGGAATTTCCGGATCAGAAGAATCCTCTGCGGAAAAAGACAGCAGCATCGAAACAGCGAATTTTCTGCTTGAGAACTTTATGTTGATATTATCTGAAAAAGACGTCTTCTCAGGCTACAAATATAATCTCAGGGCTGTCCATTATGATTTCGATCAGACGGCTTATGTGGACCTGGCGCAGGAATACCGCGAAAATTTTTACGGCGGAATAATGGAGGAAACGGCCTACCTTTCGTCTATCGTTCTGACGCTTGCTGAAAACATCGAACAAATTAAGAAAGTACAGTTTTTGGTAAATGGAAATCCTGCCGATACTCTTGACGGACACTGCGATATCAGTCGTCCCTGGGGACTGGAACAGGTTCGGAAATTCATCAAACCCGACGCTTTCTAAACGCTGGAGCTGTGTTATGAGAACTGATGAAAGAAAAATCGATGAAATAAGAAATACCTCGATTCAACGCAATTTTATTCCGCCGGCTGAAGGTTCAGCCCTTATTTCAATGGGTAATACGAGAGTCATCTGTACGGCAAGCATTGAAGAACATACGCCGCCGTTCATCTCCGGGGATGGCGGTTGGCTCTCCGCAGAATACGCTCTCCTGCCCCGCTCCACTGAAACAAGAAATGCCAGGGAATCTCGGACAAAAATAAGGGGACGAACCAGAGAGATTCAAAGATTCATCGGTAGGTCCCTTCGGGCAGGCTTGAACCTCTCCAGACTACCCGCCGTCACTATAATCGTGGATTGCGACGTCATTCAGGCCGACGGCGGAACCAGAACCGCCGCTGTTACCGGAGCCTGGGTCGCTCTCATGGACGCCCTGAATTCTCTTTACGGAAAAAATTTCCCGCCCGGACTCCTCCATACCCCATTCCTGGCCGCCGTCAGCGTCGGCATCGTCAATGATCAATTATTGCTTGACCTTAACTACGAAGAAGATTTTCAAGCTTCGGCCGATGCCAATATGGTCATGACCGATGACTTGAAAATCGTCGAATTCCAGATCACTGCTGAAGAAAATCCCTTCTCCAAAGATCAAATGCTCAACATCCTCGATCTCGGACAAAAGGGCATTAGCGAACTCATCCAGATTCAAAAATCAGCCCTTAAAGGAGGGAGGGGAAAGGTTCAAATTTAATTCAACCTTTCCCCTAAAAAATTTGGCAGGAACTACGTAGGGTTGACTGGGTGGGGTTCTCATTCTTTTAATAACAAATCTCATTTGGAATTGTCAAGGAAAAAAATGACCGAATTAAAGATTTTTTTTTAGAAAAGCGCCGACTTGATGAATTTTCGAGGGAATTTCTCAAAAAGACGGCCCGAATTCCTGCCTGTCAATTTTATCGGTTGACGTGTGGATGTCGGTCAGGACTTTTGACGTTTGAAAAAAACGATCTTTTTGCTAAAATAATTCAAGGAATATCAGGTGAGCATGTCGAGTAATTTGTGAGAAGCAAGAAAGGAGTGGCTATGGACAGGAAAATTATTCTGATTATCTTGACGCTTATCGCTGTTTTCATATCGTATGGAGCGTCATACGCCGGTCTTCCGCCTGGTTTCGAGGTCTTCTTTAATTATGCTGTTGATCGCGATCCGGTTGACCTGGAGTCGGGACTGGCAGATTTGATTCGAGAAGCGGAAAGCGAGATCAAAGCTTCTTTGTATTGTTTAACTTCTGCGGCAATCATCCAGGCTTTTTTAGAAGCGAGCGAGAAAATAGGACCGACCGGCATAAGGATAATCGTGGACAGCGAACATAGCGATAATGAAGCTCTTACGCCCCTGTATGAAGCCGGAATCAGCATAATAGACAACAGTTGTCCTCCTGGAAGTTATCCTGGCGGGATAATGCATAATAAATTTGTAGTTACGGATTCTCGTCATATCTGGACAGGTTCTTACAACACGACGTACAACGGAGCCTACCTAAACAGCAATAATTCAGTGTTGGTGGACGATGTCGATCTGGCATCGGAATACGAGAGCGAATTCGACCAGATGTGGGGAACAGTCCCTGAAGGCTGCACGGGTTCTAAATTCGGAACGGCTAAAGATGCGCATGAGAATAATGAGTTCCTGATCGGCGAAACGCGGGTTGAGGCATATTTCGGACCTCCGGATGCTTTGCACAGTGCATTTCTGGAAGCGATAGAGAATGCGGAAAAATCGATTCATTTCTGCATCTATTATTTTACTGATTTCGAGATGGCTCAAGCGATAGCAGAAGCAGCGAGGTCCGGCATAGAGGTCAAAGGAGTAATGGATGATGCCGGGGCTACCGATTTCGGCACGCAATTCAATTATCTCGATCATTTTGATGAAGTAGAAATGAGGAATTACAAGCAGGACGTCTGTCCTCACGCCCGCACTCTCCATCACAAGTTCATGGTAATCGACCAGGGGATGCCCGAACTGGACCCCATAGTGATAACCGGCAGCGCCAATTGGACTTCGAACGGACAAAATCATAATGACGAGAACGTGCTGTTCATTTACAGCAAGGAGTTTGCTGACGTTTATTATGAGGAATTCGTCAGATGTTTCCATGGAACGAATGAGGAGGAAGAGCCCCTTACAACGCTTTATTTAAATCAATCTTCTTATTCTGGAGGGGATGAGTTCAGACTTTCTGTAAAGGTCCAGAACACTTGTGATTTTTTGGCGTTAGACCTTTATGTTCTTTTAGATTGCGGGTTGGATACGTTTTGGTACTGGCCCGGATGGGAGACTGAACCGGATTGGTTGTCTTACGATATTGAAGGAAACGGGGGCAAGTATGAAAAAACGATATTAGAATTCAACATGCCTTCCAAACTTTCTCCTGCAGGTCCTTTTCATTTTCATGCGGGCATATTCAGCCAGGGGACTGTTGAACCTTTAGGTCCCTTTTTTTCCATTCCATTTTATCTGGAATAAGAAATTTGCGATTTCTGCCGGGCGCCCTTGAGGCGAAGGTGCATTACCTTGAAAGCATTAGTTTACGAACTTAATATTCCTAAGTATTTATTGCTGCGGACCTTGGGATCATATTGGAAAAAATTGCATACATCGCGATTTTCCTGTCTTTGTTTACGGGAAATTCCCGAACCAGAGCTGCCTGGTCCGGAATGGTTGAGAATAAGGAATCTGAAGTGCGGCATATGCGGTTCCGATCTGAATGCACTTTTAGGAAAAGAATCGTTTTCCCTGGAGCCTTATTCGTCTTTTCCCGCTGTATTCGGACATGAGATTTTGGGCATCGTGGAAAAGAGGGGAAAGGAAGTCAAGAATTTTAAGGAAGGGGACCGTGTAGTCATAGAACCTACTTTGAGTTGTCTTCCCAGAGGCATGTTTCCGCCGTGCCGTTTCTGCAGAGAAGGCAAAAATAATCTTTGTCTCAATTTTACCAAGGGCGACCTGCCTCCGGGCGTCCTTATCGGCTTTAACCGACTCACCGGCGGAGGGTTCGGAGAAAAAACAGCGGTTCATCAGTCCCAATTGTATAAAGTCCCTCCGGGAATATCTGATAAAGCCGCTGTGCTAACCGATCCGTTGGCCTCAGCGCTTCATCCGGTATTGTCGACAGATTTGAAAGGCGTTGAGTTCATCGCTGTCGTCGGTTGCGGAATCATAGGATTATTGACTGTTTACTGTTTAAGGAAAACAGGATACGCAGGAGAAATAGCCGGCCTTTTCCGGCATGATTTTCAAGGTAGTAAAGCAGGAACTATGGGAGCGAATCATCTCTTCCAAATCAGCGGACTCAAACCGGCCCTGGAATGGATAGCGGGTTTATCCGACGCTGAAATACGTTTTCCCTCCATAGGCTATCCCGTCATGGACGGCGGTGTGGATGTCGTTTTCGACTGCGCAGGGTCCAGGCAGTCCCTCGAGTTCAGTTTGCGAAGCCTTCGTTCGCAAGGAACCTTAATGCTGGTCGGAACATCTTCCGTCATATCAAAATTGGACTTGTCCGCTCTGTGGTTTCATGAGCTGACGATAAAAGGCTCAAACATGTACGGCCAGGAAAACCGGCAAGGCGAAACCTATAGAACTTATCAGAAAGCCCTCGAATTCATCGAACAAGATTCCGAAATGCTCCAATCCCTCGTTACGCATGAATTTACCATCGATCAATACGCAGAGGCGATCAACACCTCATTTGAAAAAAGCGTCTCAAAAAGCATAAAAGTCTCCTTCTCCTATCAATAAACGGCATGCGCCATTCCGTATATCCTGCAATGAAAACATCGTTAGTTTTTGTCCATAAACGGCGAATTTTCCCCAATACTGCGTCAGGATGCGGATTTGCTCAGTCAACGTATATGCATTACCCCTGCCTCGCAAATCCTTGTCTTAATTGCTTTAAGATAAATCAGACCGTTTATGGATCAAAAACCCAAGTGGCTGTCCAGCATTAAATTTTGAATCGAGTTTATGGACAGGCATTCATTAATCGTTTATTTTTGGCGAATAATCATTTAAGATTGACTGGTTGATGCAGAAAAACCTGCATCGAAATAAGAATCCGCTTCCCCGGAAGGGATTTAAAAATTTCAATCCAGTATGGAGCCTTCGATGGATGATTACACTGAAAAAACGCGACGGTGGCTGGACAAGAGATTCAATCTTTACAGCAATGACGTTTATCTGCCCAATCAACCGATCTATGGATTGAGTAAACTGAGGGAAAGACAGGAAGAGTATGTTCGCAGCATTCACATACTCGTCCGCGTTAACAGGTTGAATTTTAATTCATTCGTCGATGTCGGATGCGCTGAAGGTTATATGGCGGCAATAGTATGCGGGTTGTATGGTTCTCGCGTCTTCGGCGCTGAACTGTCCGGCGTCGCCTTAAAAAGAGCCCGCGAAATCTATGATCTTGATGGGTTCGCTTCTGATGTGCATTCGCTCCCTTTTAAAGATGATGCTTTCGACCTGGTTCTCTGCAGCGAAGTGCTAGAGCATCTCCCCGATCCGGAAAAAGCTGTTTCCGAATTGCTCCGTATTGCAAAAGATGCCCTTCTAATTACTACGCCAAAGGCCAGGTCCAAACAGGAACAAAAAAGGCACTTCGAAAACCTGGACCCTCAGGAACCGCATGCTCACATTAATTACTTTACTCAAGATGAGATGAAAAGACTCCTGCCCGGCGGAAGCTTTATCGAATCAGCGGTACACCCCTTCGCAGCAAGACTGCAGCGCCTTATCGCAGAAGACAATGAACCCGAAGGCTTTCGTCAGGATTTTTATCGCTTCATTGCTGAAAGTTCCCATTTGTCTCAGGAAAGCCTCCACGGTCTTAAAAAGACATTAATCGAATCCTATGAATCTCCATATCCCTGGGCTCGCTTCTTCGGCGCCCGAACCGTAGGTCTCCTGCTTAAATTAGACCTCCTGCTCAGTAAAATTCAACCCTCCCTATGCCGCAACTTTATCGCTTCTGTCGTCAAAGATAACTCAATTATCGGCAAACCAAAATATTCCACAGCCTATTTAACGGATTATCTGCTGAAATCTCACTCTGTTCCCTTCCTCTGCAGAAAAAACGAAGAAGGCGAGGAAGATGACGTTGCGTCTACGACAGCCAGCAGAACAGGCAGCTTGACGATTCCTCTGGAAGAAGGAAAGAAAAACTGAACTAAATAGATATTCAGATCGATTCAATGAGTTTCGTCGAATTTTCATTTTTGAAACCTGTTTTATTATTTTTGATCGGCATATTCGCCGGCATTTGTAATGTTATGGCCGGCGGCGGATCACTCGTGTCAATGCCGTTTTTGATATTCCTTGGACTGGATGCCGCAGTCGCCAACGGCACCAACAGGCTGGCCGTAGCCGTTCAGAATTTGTTTGCAGTCGCCGGATTTCGTAAAAAAGGATATCATGATTGGAAATTGAGTATCCTCCAGGCCCTGCCTGCTCTGCCGGGAGCTGCGCTGGGCGTCTATGCGGCAGTCAGCATAAACGAGGAATGGTTTAAAAAGATACTGTCGATCGTCATGCTGCTGGTTTTGGTTCTGATACTCACCAAACGCTCACGAAGTAACGACGAGAATGAGCAAAGTCATGCCCTTACAAGTTCCAGAAAGGTCATGATCCTGCTCGCTTTTACGGGAATAGGTTTCTATTCGGGATTTATTCAGGCGGGCGTCGGTTTTATTTTCATGGCATCCATGTTGTGGCTGACGGGTATGAACCTTGTCAGAATAAATGCTCACAAAGTTTTCGTCATAGGGATATTAACCTGGACCGCCGTCCTTTTATTCATCTTTCACGGAAAAGTCGCCTGGATGCATGCCCTGTTCCTCGCATCAGGAACCGCTCTGGGCGGATGGCTCGGAAGTCAGGCGGCAGTCAAAGGAGGCGAAAAATGGATCAGGAGAATCCTGATCGTGGCGGTTATATCTATGTCCTTGAAATTGAGTGGTCTATTCAACATCCTTCAGGATTTTTTTTGAGGTTGATCCAAGGCTGCTTTTCCCGGGAGCAGCGACCTGTTTTTACATCTTCCGAGATATGTCCTGTGGTTACGTATGCCTTCCCGTCTCGACTGTCGGACTTACAATAGCCAATGGTCAACGAGCTTCAGGCGGACGTCGTTGGCCATTGACGATTGAACATGGACGATTGACTATTTTGTATACACGAATGCGTTCGAACATACCAGGCGAGTATAATTGCCAATGGCCAATGGTCAATAGTCAATAGTCAATCAGCTTCGGACGGACATCGTTGGCCATTGATGATTGAACATTGACGATTGGCTATTCTGAATACCCGAATGCGGTCGATCTGACCAGGCGAGTATAATTGCCAATGGCCAATGGTCAATAGCCAATGACTATAACCCATCAATCTGTACTTCTACGAAACCCTGGAAGCCTCCCATGTTCCCTGGAATCCAATTCCGCTGCACTCAGTCAGCGACCAGGTACCCGTAAAAGTCTCATAATCGTCATTGGATACGCCGTCCGCTTCTCCCGTAATGTCGCAGTCTATGTCATCGTATCCTCCTGTCATCGTTACATGTATTCTCCCGTTATCCACTGTTCCTTCAATCGTCAGGTGCCACCACCAGCTGTTTTCATCCTGACCTACCCAGGAACCGCTTATGGCGCCCTCGCTCGTTATGTCGAAAGCGATATCTCCCCAGATAGGCAAAACGTTAAACCAGTAAGTTCCCGTATACGATGCAGGAAAATAGGGACTGTGATCCGGTCCGCTCGACGAAGAATCCGAATCGCTGCTGCATCCCATAAATGCCGCCGTCAATGCGATGAGACTTAAAAATAAAGCAATACGAGTTAATCGGGTAAACATCTTTTCCTCCCAATAAACCCCACTCCAACATTCTGGCTTATTATCGCACAGAAATCAAGATCAAACGCAAAAATTTGAACGGCCCTTCTTCCGATTGCATGCATAATAATGTTCTCTAAGGGGAGAAAAACAAGGCTGCATGTCGTCGCAGGACTTACCGGCGCCTTCAAGTTGACTTTGCCTTCAAATAAGTTATACATAAGAACAGAAGGATGTCTGAAACAATCATCCCTCTTCTCTTGTCTGATTTAGCGCAGTATCTGAAAACGGTTTCAATCAAAGGGAATTTCCTTTTATACAAAGGAGGCGGAAGTGTCGTTTCGTTACTTACAATCATGTCTTTTCATTCTCATTCTGCCGGCTGTTCTTTTGACGGCGGCATGCGGTCAATCGCCTGCCTTGCAGGAATCCGATCCGGCAGACGGAGAAACCAATGTTGAATTAGATATCGGCAAAATAAGACTGGTTTTCAATCAAAAAATGAACACGGAATCGCATACTCTATGGATGTCGGACAAAGGAGAATTTCCCCCTCAATCCGCAGACAATGCAGCGCCCTGGAAGGATGATCGAACGTTTGAATTCAATATCGGAAGGCTGAATCCGAATACGCAGTATGCGTTCCAGCTCAATTCCGAAAGTCGTACAGGTTTCCAGACGGTGAAAGGCGATCCTTTACCGGTAACGGTTATTCGTTTTCAAAGCGGACCTGCAAAGGCTGCTTCGTCCCGTGAAATTCAATTGGGTGAGACGGTTAAAGAAGAGGCGAAACGAGAGTTACCTAAGCAGGAAAAAACGGGGCATGATTCCTTTTCATCCGGAGAGGCCGGCGGAAAAAGCTTAAATCTTCAGAGCGCTGAATTGAAATGGAACGCGAAACAGGATCAGGTCAGCAAAATGACACAGATCATCCGTATCAAATTGAACCTGACGTATCGTAATCAATGGCAGGAAACTCCTCAAATCGTGGATAATTTAACAAAAATTCAGTGCATAGACCGTTATGAACAGGTACGGGACGGCTTGCCCGTAACGATCAGGCGGCGCATAGTATTGGCTCAGAGCATGGTGAAAGACCCCATGACGGGAGAAGTAATGCGGGAAGATATGCCGATATTGAACAATGAGGCTGAACTTCAAATGCTCCAGGACGGTTCATATCAGGTTACGAGAATGATCGAGGGTCATATGGGGAATGCGGAATACGTTGCGGAAAGCGCGTATTGGTTCAGCGTTTTGCCTGACCGGACGGTAAGGCCGGGAGAAACCTGGGAACTGACGGGCGAAAGATTGAGGGGCCTTTTGACGGCTCTCGATTGCAGAAACGGACGATTCGAAAATCGGCTCCAGCAGATATATGAAGACCCTCAAGGCCATTTTGAAGTGGCTAAAATGGAAGGAAATTTATCTGCTGTCGTAGACCTGGGGGAAGGTATAGAAGGAAACGTACAGGGCACGATGACGACAGAGTTTATACCCTCGGCCGGATTGCCGTTTCTGCGACATTTAAAAAGCACGGTTCAAGTTAATACGCGCCTGAACACCTACGAAGGGCCGTTACAGGTGACGGGGACAGGAGAAATTGAAGCAGTCGAGGAAAGAGCGCTTCTGGATTCCTGGCCTGAAGCGGGACAATCTTACGGTAATAGCGACCGGCAATATGGCGGACCCCAATCAGGTTCCAATGCTTTCGGTTCTCAGCAATACGACTCGAATAGGATGGGTTTCCAGGGATCGGACTCGCAACAGTTCAACCGGTATGGGTCCGGCTCCAATAACTCGCTGAACAATAACCCGCAACAAAAGATGAGCGGCGCCGGCGGACGGAACTCCGGGGTTTACTTATCGTTATACAAAGAACAGTATCAGGGAGCGTTCTATATACTGATTCCGAAAGGTTGGCGTCCTGAAGGAGGCATGATACCCAGCGGAGTGGGTTGGAATGTTGTCGATCTGGTTGAAAATAACATTAAATTTCGCGTCGCCAGCCCGGATGGAAAATCATTTTTCGGATGGTATCCGCGTTTTTATTTCCAGGACCCCGCGCTTTTGGCCCAAAGTTCAATGGGGATACTCCAAAAACAATACGGCGAAGTGATCAACGGATGCTGGCTTTATCCTTATATGGGAATAGAAGACTACGTAAGGACCATCGTTTTCGGACAGCTTGCCGCCAACGAATTCGTGAATCCCCGAATAATCGGACAGGCGGCCCCTGCGCCCGAACTTATGCCCTGGGTTCCAAAAACAGCTTCCCGTTACCAGGCCGGATACGTCAATATCGAATGTTCCGTGAACGGAGTCCCTTCAGCCGGCAGAATTTACACGATTATTTATGATATTCAGAACCTTCTCTGGACCACTGTAGGCACCTGGGGATGGATTGCTCCAAAATCACGAAGCGAACAGGATGAAAGAATCATGGAAATCTGCCTGCGCTCGTTTCAGCTCGATCCTCAATGGGTGCAAAGAGCTTCAGCGGCCGCGGCCCAGAGAGGCCGACAATACAATGACGTCATTAGACAGATGAATCAGATCGATCAGGATATCCAGAAAAATCGTGCTCAGACCAACAGCGATATTATGCACGAAAATTATAAGGTTCTGACGGGTCAGATCGAAACGCTGGACCCGGAAACTGGCCAAAAAAAATATCTGCCGATGTATAATAACGCCTACACGGACGGGCAGGGAAATTATTTTCTTCGGGATTACGACGATGGAACCCTTCCCTTTGAAAACGCTTCAGAATGGAGAAAACTGGACATAGTCAACCGACTCGATCCCGGATATAGGGGTGAAGGTTTCTGAGAAGCAACCGGTTCGAAACAGAAGACTCATTATGACGGTTTGATGTAATACGCCGGCCGGACTTTTCAGTCAGTCCCTTCATTCATATCGAAAGTAAAAGACTGACAAGCGTTAAAACTGCTTTGCGGCTTGTTTTTTATCTCACAATTATTTACGGTTCAGTTAAATCCGGACAACATGGTTCGACGGCTCCGGAAAAACATCCGTTTTTTGCAGGAAATTCTTGCTAATAGTCGGTTTCGATTGCTATGTCGCCTTACTTTCGCAAGACAGCTCTTCTAAAAAACAAAGCCATAATACCGAGGGCAATTATAATGCCCGCTCCCGATAAGGCCGGTATTGACGGCAACGGCGTGCAGGTAAGGGTTAAATTATATGCCCCGTCATGATCGATAGGGCCGTCTACGACGACATAATAAACGCCCGGCCAGGGCATATCGACGACAACCTCAGTCCCGGCGCTTATGCATTGCAATTCATTGCATTCATCCATTAAGAACATATTGAGTTCAACATCTTCACCAGTCGGAACTAAACTCAATGATGCCTCAAGCATAACTTCCTCTATCGTGAAAGAATGAATGATCTCAGGACCGTTCTGATACCACAATCCATCATGCATATAATATTTTACCAAACTGTCTCCGCCGCTTGTGCTTCCAGCGTAAGTTTCGCCGCATTCTACCGGTATGGAATTCGAGCAATCCAGGACAGGATCGAATTCATCGCAGTGAACGGCAATCTCGTAACTTCCCGATGTGCCGTCCCGTCCGTCAACGACGATATAATACTCACCCGCTTCCGGATTCTCAATATACGCCGTGTAATCGCCTGCAGAGCAGCAATCATATTCATTGCATGAGGATAAGATAAAAACGTCCAGATTCGCGCTCATTTCGCTCAATTCCACTACTAAAAACGATTCGGAACCGTTCAAATCTATGGCATATACCGTTTCAGGTCCTGACTCATCCCAATCCATCCGGCATCCGTAATGTTCTATATTGTTTTCTGAAGATGCCGTACTTCCGCTTATCTGAATATTGCAATACAGGGGCAGACAATCTTCGCAATCAATGTTTCCAAGGCATGTGTTCGCTTCTCCAGGAGACTGAAAAGCCGTGCAGAAGTCCGTCAAATTGTCGTCGTTATCATCTCCATCAGGAAAACGACTTAATGAATACTCAGAATCATACGGTTCCTCCGCAGGCTCACCTTCACCTGCGAAACAAAGCCCCCCGGAAAAATCTCCATATCCGACAGCATCGATGATCGTCTCACCCATTACGAGCTGCACGCTGTCCGGTCCGTTCTGCCAGTTGATGCCGCTGTGCAACATGTCGTAATTCGGCACTGTCGCAGACTGGGCGATAACAAAAAAACCGTCTGACTGTATGAACTTTCCGTCTAAAGGTACAGTCATGTAAACGCTGCAATCGCCGTGACCGCTTAATCCCAACAGAGCCATTCCATCCAGGCTTTCGCCCGGAGGACCAATCAACTCCGTATAAGTTTCCTGATCGATCCCAATACTGTCGTAATACAATTCGTTTATCCTTACATCAGAAGGCACAGGTGTAAATGTTTCCGTCGGCGTCGGTGATTGAAATGGCGTATCAGTATAAACAGGTAAAACCTCCATCCAAGCGCTCGTCTCGAAAAAAATCACCAAAATAAAAATACTTATCGTTTGAATAATGAGCCGTCTCATGCATCCTCCTTGGGTTATAGATCATTAGAATTCGAAATCGGATTCGGATTCTTATTATCTTATTAATGAAAAAGGCTCAATTGTCAAATATTAATTGTAAAATAACGTTAACCCCTTAAAAATCATTAGCAGGAATCCCTAAAAATCTTCACCTCAACCCTGACAATAGCGCCGGTCCGCTCAGGCATGCCAAAGTTTAAATGCCTTTTCGGACAGGCGCTGAAATATAGAAATCCGACAATTATGTTTTATTCGTAGGGATTGCCGAACTCATCCAAATATATAACTTCCGAAAACTTTTTTCGAGACGTCGGTTGTGGAGAGACGGCAGGGACTCCCACAGGCGTCAGGCAGACGATTTTGGCCGATTTAGGCATTTTCAAGGTTTGATTTATTTTTTCTTCGTTAAAAGCTCCGATCCAGCAAGTTCCATAACCCAACGAATGGGCTGCCAGTATAAGATTCTGCAGACCGATGGCCGGATCGACGATATGCCACCGGCTTTCAGCAGGCAATCCGACCGCAGCGACGATAACAGCCGCATCCGCCATCCATGTCTGCCCGTTGCAAGCCTCGGCCAGTTCTTTTTTTATGGATTTGTCTTTTACGACGATGTAGCGCCAGGGTTGCCTGTTGCCGCCTGACGGCGCTTGCCGCGCGCATTCAAATATCTGTTTTAAATCCTCTTCGGGAATTTCCGTCGATTGAAATCGTCTAATACTCCGACGATTTAAAATCGTTTGAACTGTCGTTTCCGCCATTTTTTCCTCCTTTTGTTTCATTTTGGGAATAGAGCGAATTCAAGTTTTTTCATCCCCATATATTTCATCGAACGACAAAAACCCGCTGCCTTAAAACGAATCCACATACAGCGTCAAATTTTCTTTATTAATATCATGAAATCAATAATTTTACAATCAGCATGTTTTCAGGCGTTTTACCTCTGCAATCTGATAATTCCGATAAAAGCGATCGGCGAACATTTGCTATTGGAGGTATCCGAGAGCTTTCAATTTGTCTACAGATTCTTCATCCACGGAGGTATCTGAGGGCGGATAACTTTCTGCCAGATCATCGAACTTTTTGAGCATAAGTCCAGCATCCCGTCTCATGGATTCCAGCCTATGGGGATAAATGTCCGCCAGGTTCCTTTTTTCTCCGGGGTCTTCTGAAATTCTGTATAATTCTTCTTTCGGGACGGCCGGGCGCGGAAGCCCCAATTCGTCAAAGCTCGAATAAGGCGGAATATTAACTGGATTGAAAATATATTTCCATTCGCCCTCCTGAATCATCTGGCTTTTGTACGGAAGATCGGCCCTGGCGGCTAAGGTCCCGGAGTGCGATGAACGGCCTTCGATCAGATCAAGGCGGCTGATTCCCTGAGCGCTGGGAAAAACAGGGATATCGAGATAATCGAGCAGAGTAGGCGTTAAATCTACCAATCCTACGGGATGATCGGTCAAACCCGGTTTTATTCTTGTATTGAAATCCGTGATGATGAAGGGAACATGAAGGGTTTCCCGGTAAAGTCTTTCATGCAGTATTCTCGAATGCTCAAAGAATTCTTCACCGTGATCTGAAATAATGATCAGTACTGTGCGTTGCGTCAGATTCATTTCATTCAACAGTTCTATCAATGCCTGTATCACCATGTCGGCGCATCGGAGAGCGCCGTCGTACAATTCAACGATACGGGTCCTGTCCTTCTGATTAAAAAAATCGAATTGTTTCCAATAAGCTTTTCTTTTTTCAGCAAAACCCAGGTCGCCGAATTTTCTTCTGAAAGCCTTCTTTTCGCCGACGGCATCGCCATCGTATTCGGAATCAAACAATCGATGAAACGGCGAATAGGTCAAATACGGATCATGCACCCAATAAGCATGAAGAAAGGCAAACCAGGGTTCGTAAGGCGCTTTTTTGATCCAGTGCCAGAAACCTTCCGGCCCGCTTTCACCGTAATAATTAAACCCTCGGCTGAAACCCAGGCTGCCGCTCACGTTTCCGCCGTCCGTAAAAGCTATGGTTTCATATCCGTTTTTCCTGAGAATTTCCGCCAGAGTCGGCAGTCGACGAGACAATTTTTTCGGTGCGCCTTTGCCGAAATTTCTGACCCGGTGAATTTCAGGATATACCGAAGTGAAAATACTCATGTGCGAGGGAGCCGTTATCGGCGATTGAGAGGTTACGTTAGTAAAAACGAATGCGGACCGGCTTATCGCATCTATCGCAGGTGAAACGGACCTGGGATAGCCGTAAAGACCGAGATGGTCCGCCCTTAGAGTGTCAATGGAAAAAATGATGATGTTCGGAAGCCGCTCCTTTGGCATCTGCGCATCCCGGCATCCGGACAATAATAAAAGAAATGCTGCTGTTAAGGAAAAAAACTTCATAACGGCGTGAGTGTAGCAAAAACGGCGATCTCCTGTCTATAAACTTCAAAACACCAGGCAACACCGCAGGAACCTGACTCCTGGATAATCTTCCCTGACCAGCCCTTGACTTCACTCCATGAAATCAATAGTAATGATAATGTGCTGTATCCCCTTTTAGCGCTTCACACAACGCTCTTTAAATTGCAATGATTTAAGTTTTTTTTTGTTAACTTCTGAAAGGAGAGGCCGATGTTTTTAAAAAGAGTTTTACCGCTTTTTCTCACCCTGCTCATTTTTTCTTTTTCCATAGCTTTCGGGACGGAGAATCCGGGTTATGAGCCTGTTGATTCAAAACTGCTGGAAGCTGCGGCGGAAGGTTGGTTGACGGACGCGGAATATCCGGGGTGGAAAGAATCCGATCTCGGAATGCCTTATCGTTTAGAAGACCTGGAAGGAAATGCTACGGCATGGCTGTATCCTGTCGTGAAGGATTCTGAGATTCAGGGTTACATGACGTTATCGGGCAGAGCCGCTTTCAGTCCGCTTTTCATGCGTTCAGAAGATACGAAAATGCCGTCGTTGTGCAGGCGATTCACGGATATGGGAAGCCGTCTTATTTATTTGAGCGCGTTCTATTATTTTGCAGAGTATTATCGAAGTCTCGACACTCCAGTATACATTCATCTTCCGACTATGAACGAATACAGCCTGGAAAAAGTTTCTCGAATTCAAAAAACCTATTATTCCAGGACCCAAAAGCAAATAAAGGAAAGCCGCATTCATTGGAAGGAGCTGCAAGAAGGGAGTTTCTTCGACAAGATTAAAGCTTCGGCTGAGATTCCCAACTCAGAAGGTTTCAACTGGTACAGGGGTTGCGGCCCGACGAGCATAGCGATGATTTTAAGGTGTTATGGAAGAAACGGTTTTCCGTCGTTAAACGAGAATGTACAGGAATTCTGGTGGTGCGGCCAAAGAAAGTTTTCATCCAGAGACCTCCATGATGCTGTAGCGGACGCCTGCGGCCTTCCTTTGGACAGTTGCGAATACGAAGTTTACGGAGCGACAGCCGGACAGTTGAAAAGCGCATTTGAAAGCGTCGCATCGGATTACGGTTACTACATGACGGCCTGGGTGGACAATAATCCGGTTATGCATCAGTATCGCTTCGAAATACTGGAAGGCGATCCGATATGCATTGCGATATACGAAGACGGCGGTCCCGGCGATTACGACAACCATGCTATCATGGGCTATGGCTACAATTTCGGCGCGCAAAGACTGGCTAGAATCTACGATACCTGGTCCCGAATGTCCGCGGAATACGCTCTTGAAAATTTCGTCTTCTGGAGCATGATACGAACCGAACCGGGAGCCCCATCAGGACCTTACATGATGTTTTATTATGAAATATTACAACGTTGGCTTGACGCCGCAGAATAGCTTATCGGGTGTTGTTTTTTCCAACTTGAATTCTGTTGTTCAACGCTTTTATCAGTTTTTCAGTGACTGATCAAACCGGGGTTACACTTTTTCGTTCAAAGCCGTTTGTTCAGGTATCGGGGTCGGTATTGGTATCGCAATCGGAATAAATCATTGTTAGGAGATGTATTTTGTCTTTATAAGATTTTCAAAGCTTCTCAATTATTCCAGGCTGCGATAATTGAAAGCTCGAAACACGGATATATGATCAATGCCGTTTTTCAACTGCTCTTTAAGGTAACAGACTTCACAAACAATAATCCCGAAAGGTACGCTTCTGATATTAGTCCTGTTTATTTGCT
Organism: uncultured bacterium; assembly: GCA_964619725.1. GTDB lineage: Bacteria > CSSED10-310 > CAZUFC01 > CAZUFC01 > CAZUFC01 > CAZUFC01. The sequence goes on from CAZUFC010000016.1 coordinate 94,190, forward strand.
GCTCTGCCGTTCTCGCTCACTCAACATATTCAATAAATCGTCAGCGACTGTTTTCTGACCTTCCTTCTTGCTTCCAGCCTCAGCAGGTTTCGTCTGTACTTTAGCGCCGTCATTTAAAATCGCCCACGCAATCATTTTAAAAACCGGTTGATGAGACTCCCCGGTGCGTTCTATTAATTCATATCCGAAATCGCTTACTTGTTTCTTCTGCTTCATCTCATTCAGCAAAACTCTGGCTTCTTTGACTGACGCCTGCTGTTCCTTTCCCGCGCTCGATTCCTGCTTCTCCGCCGTCTCCGACGTCTGCTCGCTTTCCGTTTCTTTCATCCAGTTCGTTATCTGCTCCAACATTTCTTCACAGCATGCCTGCTCTGCCTCTTTCGCTTTTTTGGCTTGATAGACTTTTGTTTTGAAGGTTTTCTCATCAGGCGATACCCAGGCTGCAAAGCAGCGAAATCCCACCGGAACGGCAACAGGTTCGACCACAGCCTGTTTCAGCTTATGTTTCATTACAAATTCCAGCAGTTTTCCTTTCGGGTTCTCCAATTTCAATCTTTGAATCTCCTCATCAGACAATGAAACGACTTTTTCTTCCGCATGCCTTTCCGCAATGACCGAAAGGAGCTCCCTGGCAGCGAGTTGTTCCGCCATCCTTTCACTGTGTGCATCTTTTACTCCGCTGGAAAGTATCTCATCGTCAAGCCTGACCTTTAACTCGACCACATGCCTGCCCTTATGCAGTGTAGCGAGTTTTTCAGGCGCCGGCATATTTCGCCTGGCGCAGAATTCAAGCAGCGTTCCCTTGGGATTCTCCTTTTTCAAATCTTCCTCAAGCGCTATTTCTTCCGGCGTAGGCTCGGCAAGAGGAGAGCGTTTCGTCAGGGGCCATAAATGGTCCTGCTTTTCTTCATGAAATTTCGCCAATCCCGTTGCGACAAGCGCATGACCCAATTCCAGCCGTTTTTTCTCCTCAACCTTTTCTCCAAACCAGGCTTGCGACAGTATCTCAAGCGAAACCGGCTCTCCGGTTGCAGGACCAAGAAGCGCAGCCGCTTTTTCCGGGGTGATCTTCAATCGAGCTGTTTCTTTGCCCTTTTCTTGCGGTTTCTTTTTGCGTCTCAGCGGATATTTTCGTTCTATGACCGTTCCGTCCTCAGCAATGACGATATCCTTCGTCGTCAGCGAATCAGCCATTATCTTCTTGGCTTCCGCATCCCCGTGAATAAGCACGACCGTTCTCGGATTGAAAGATTCAGTGAATCCAGCCATCTGCATCCTGTCCGCATGCGCGGATAAACGATATGAATCGAATTTACATTTCACTTCATACGTTTCTTCACCCAGCTTTAATTCCTTTTCCTTGTTCTCCGCCAGCGCAAGCAATGCCCTTCCCGGCGATTCCTCATCCTGGTAACCCGTTATCAATATCGCATTCTTCTCATTCTTTACCAACTCCGATGCATAAAACGCAGAGGGGCCTCCGGAAAGCATTCCGCTAGAGGAGACGATTATACAGGGAGCCTTTTTCAGTATCTCTTTTCTCTCATCAGGAGATTTTACCGGGTGAATGTAGTCTGTATAAAAAGCGTTTGAGGATTTTCTTATCTTGTACCGTAAGCTTCTCGAAGCGTACTTTTCATGAGTGGAATAGACCTGATTCACGGCCCTTACCATGCCGTCGGCATATACCGGCAATTGAGGCATCCTTTTGTTCTGCATGGCCCATTGCAATATCAGCAGAACTTCCTGTGCACGGCCGATTGCAAATGCCGGGATGAGAACAATTCCCTCTTCCGTTACAACTTCATTTACTTTCCTTATTAATTTTTCTTCCGCAGTTTTCCTGTTCGAATGCAAACGGTTGCCGTACGTCGCTTCGCTTATGATAATATCAGCGCTGACTTTCGGTCTGATCAATCCGGGAACCGTTCTCTGCGACGATACGCTGTAATCCCCGGTGAAGAGCGCTTCACCCGCGGGAGTCGTCACATGAATCATTGATGCCCCTAAAATATGCGAAGCAGGATGATAGCCAACCACAACATCCTTTACCGTTACAGCGTCGCCATGCTGTATCGGAATGCACATCGACAACATGCTGTTTACCTGCTTTTCAGTATAAAACGGAAGTTCGCCCTCTCTCTCCAGGGCCGACTCCATTAATCGCAACGCATCACGCTGCAGTATGGTCACCAGTTCCAAAGTCGGAGGCGTCATATAAATGGGAACACCGGGAAATGCTTCATGCAAAATCGGCAATGCACCTGTGTGATCCGTATGTGCATGACTAACCAAAACAGCATCAATGCTCTTCCCCGTCAAAGAATCCAGATCGGGAATCGGATTATCCCCCTTGATCCTGGTTCCGCAATCAACAATTATCGCCGTCTCACCCGTTTCCAAAAGCATGCAGGATGCACCTATCTCGCTCGCTCCACCCAAAAACTCTATCTTCATGTTAGTCGATTTCGTCATTCCTTGACTGTAGAGCTTAAGATTCCCTCAAAAGAACCTCTTTTAATTTCCGTTACTTCCACCGATATGCTGTCCATAAACATGTCAGCTATTTTGTCGTTCTGTCGGGCGCTGACGGCATTCGACAGAATTATTGCCGAAGTTAGAATGATCGACAACAGCGCACAGCGAAGAAATAAAACTTTTAACTCTCTCATAACCGAGCTCCTTCAATCAGATGAATGTTGCTTTTTACAAGATCGGACAACCCAGTTACGGATACTGTCCTATCGAAAATCCTTTATAATTAACCTTTTCGACTTGTCTTGATATATTTCGGTGAACAGAAAAGCAGGCAGTTCACTGAGGAGACATTTACCGCCATTTCATCGTCAAAGCCGCAAGGAAAAAATTGGAAATCGTTTTCTTGCAGCCTACTTTTCCCTTATCTCCTCATAGTTATTCCATCAAAAAACGGGAAAGGAGTCAAATCTCCGGCGCTGATCAGATATCCTTGTTTCGAGGTTACAATTTTTGCACCCTTGAATAATTACGAAGCTGTGCAAATATGATCAGGACAAGACATATCTCCTCGTAATCAGGTTGGTTCGACCCCGATATCGACCCCGACCCCGAAACAAATAGTCAAACGTTTTGAAAAAAGTGTAACCTCAGTTTGATCAGTCCCAAATTTCCAAAGCATCATGCACTGTAAAAAATCAGCTTCCGGTTGACGACCGCTAACATCAAACAATACCAAGCGGCCCCGATGAGAAGTTCAAAGGGGCCGTTTGAGTAATGTTTTTTATTCAGCGATTATTATCTGCTTTTTTCCCTCCTCAGGAAACCCGTCAGCATTGAGCTCAGGACGAGCATCAGGATAAGGAACCCGCTTCTTGAGAATGCGGGAATGGGAGCC
>CAZUFC010000017.1:0-85707 GCA_964619725.1 uncultured bacterium
AAAATCACACTTTTTCAATAGGTTGTGACATTCTTGTCAGGAGTTCAGAAATTCAGTCCTTTGGACATTAAAACCTATGGATAATTTGATTTTGATTGCATTATAACTAGTTTTTGTCCATAAACGGCGAATTTTTCCCAATACTGCGTCAGTCTTCGGATTTGCTCAGTCAAAATATAAGCGCCGCCCCTGCCTCGCAAATCCTTACAATCCTTGCCTTAAGAAAAATTCGCCCGTTTATGGATCAAAAACCGCAGTGGCTGTCCAGCATTAAATTTTGAATCGAGATTCGAGTTTATGGACAGACGCTTTTTCGTCAAACGTTCACATTTTTTTTCAATCAATTTCAGGTTATGTGAAATTGTTGGGGAAAATCTCCATCAGGAAGCATCCACAATTTCGACTTACCGTCATCGCAGTACACGTTAACAGGCATCCTCGGAGCATCAATCACCATATGCCGTCGACATATTCGTAGTTTCTTATTTTTTCATCTTTGGTCACTATCGGCAATCCCATTCTCATCCCTGTCGCCGTTATTATCCTGTCCGCCGGGTCCTTATGAAATTGTCCCGGTAGATTAACCGACTTCACTGCCGTTTTCACATCTATAGGTATAAACTGTAAAAAAGGAAGCCCTTCGTTCCACGCCAACCAGTCCTCAATGCCCGCCTTCAACTGCAATCGACCTGAAAGCGCCAACATTGCCGCCTCCCACGTACTTATGGCTGATACAAAAATGGCCTTTTTCCTTAGACATATCTGGATCACCCTCTCCGCTTCTTTCGACAATTCCTCAGAACCGTTTACCCACCATATCCAGGCGTGCGTGTCCAGTAAAATTCCTTTAATCTCCCCTCTCATTTTAAAGACTCCCAATCATCAATCCCCACCGGCTCAAGCGGCGATTCGTATTTTATTACTGAATCGCGTAACACCTTCAATGCTTCTTCAGGCGACTTGACGTACGGTATTATTTTTAAGACTTCAACACCTCTGTCTGTAATGATTATTTCTTCTCCTGTCTCTTGAACCCTGCGGAAATATTCCAATGCCCTCGGTTTAAATTTGGATTTTGATACTTTAATCGCCATTATCTCGTCCTCCTCAACTATCAATACCATAGTCATATTACCATGGTCATATAATTTCGCCAAATTTTACACGTTCTACCTTTAAGCAGACGCTGTGCCCTCTGCGGGATCAGAATCGGAGGACTGATCAAACCGGGATTACGCTTCTTTCAAACTTTTCGACGGTTTTTTTCGGTAATCGGGATCGAAAAAGAAATAAAATAATGGGATATTCGGAAGACTTGTAACCCCAAAAGAGGCATTTGGGATCAATGCCAATTTACTCGCCGGCAATTGCATTCAATCGGCGTATTTGAGTAAATCCTCAGCCGGTTTTCTTTCGGGCGTTTCGGGAAACGTTTCGGGGAAACCGAGAGGCGTGACGGTCGCTATTTGATGCTCCGGCGGTATGCCGAGTATTTCTTTGGCTTCCTCGCGATCCATGGCGGCTATCCAGCATGTGCCGAGTCCGAAGAGTCTTGCTGCGATCATAAAATGATAAGCGGCGATGCAGGCGTCCTGTTCGGAACGGCCTTTTACTGAAGAATCGGAACATATCGCTACAGCTATGGGGGCTTTTTTGATGGGTGCACTGTTGGGACCTCTCAGGGCGGCGAGCTGTTCTTTTTTGCTTTGATCCCTTACGAGGACGAAATAGTATGACTGCGAATTCATGGATGTGGGCGCAAAACGGCATAATTCAAAAATATGCTGCAACGTATTTTCTGGAATTTCCCGATCAGCGAATGTCCTGACGCTTCTTCTTTCCAATAACAGTTCCGTTCCATCCATAAACGGAGCCAGGTCATGCAGAAAACACTGGAATTCGACGGCTCGTCCTTCCGGGTCCCTGGCGAAAAAATGGTAAATCCTGTAACGCTCATTCAACTTGGGAGCAGTTTCAGCGGCATCCTTGAACTTTTCGTATGCCCGGTCCACCTCTTCTTTATTTTCATAAAAAAAAGTGATCATCCCATCCAGGTCTGCTTTTTCTCTTCTGCAGAAACCCAGCAGCATATTACCCTGTTTAAGGATAATGCAGTCATTCTGATCCGCCCAGACATCCATACCTGCCCTGGATATGTAGAAGTCCTTGCATTTTTCAAGATCATTGGCGTTAAAAAAAACAATACCCGACATTCATGGGCCTCCTTTCAGATGCTTTCAATTTCTTCTCATTTTGTTCTCATTTTAGAGGAAAAAAACTCAATTGTTTTTATCGCTTTACGGGACTTCTCTTCGAGCCTGTTCGTCGAAACGTCTATTCTGACATTATGTTTCATCGCTTCCTTTATATCATTTTCATAGCGGTCCGGTTCAAGCCGGAGGACGTAATTATAGAAATCCAACGCTATGTGATTCCTGTTTATTGACTGGAAAAGTCTTGCAGTGCGATAAACGGACAGTGCATAAGCGCTGTAGATGGATTTAGCATCCATATCAGGGTATTCTGGAAGCGGCAGCAATTTTTCCAGGGTTTCATTGAAAAAAGCTTCGTTCCAATCCGCTTCAGACCAGGACGGAACAGGAAAAGGGGTATCCATTATTCGCAACGTCAGACCTTTGGGGATCATTTGATACCTGTCGTAATCCGCCCCCAGCAATTCCTTTCGACTGATCGTCGGGGTTAAGTAAACGGGTCGGCTTCGTCCCAGGCTCTCAATCATTTTTTTCGCGTACATCAGTTTCCCTCTGACTGATTCAAGTTCCGACGCACTAACTTCTTTATAATCCGGCCAGTCTTCCTCAGGATACCTTGAGCGGAGCTGCTCGACATGCCATAAAAAAAGATGGCCGGCGCTGACTGTGATGACGTCGGGAAATTTTTTCTCCACACCCTGGATATACCATAACGCATGAACCGTCGTATCGCCCTCGGCAAACAGCAAACCGTTCGGCGCCGCCGATTCCAGCACATCCTCGCCGTATTGTCTTACATAACGGCATGAACTCAAATCAACGCGATGATAATTCAAAAATAAACCGGCCGATCCGAGCGCCGGTAAAACTATTGAAATCAGCATCACGGCTTTTTTGCTGAATCGTCTGATATTTAAAATATAATCAGCGCCGAAAGCGGCTAGAATTCCGCATGCCGCAAAAGAAGGAAGAAAAAAGGAAGATATGTCCAGTACATGGTAAAAACTCAGAAACAACAGGTTTAATAGAATTAACGCAGAGAATGAAAGAATCAAACGCCGGCGTTCTCCTTTTCTCCTGATGGATGCGATGATGCCTAAAGGTGCGAACAAAAGGGCCAATCCCAATTCTCTGTGAATGTCCTGGAAATTGTAGGCGAATTTATCCGCAACAGAAAATAAATCTATTGGCCTCAAATGTCTTGAATAGTTGCTGCCGAAAAGCATTCTCTTCAAACCGGCCGGATTCTCCGTATTCAATATGTCTATGGGCGGATCGAACAGACTGGCCAGAGGCAAGTATGCGAAAACGAGAAATGACAGGATGACTCCCGTAAGAATGAATTTAAAATTGCTGCGTATTTTAGTCCCGGCATAGCGAAAAGCGCTGAGAAGAGGGAAGATGAAAGGGAAATAAATCAGGTTAATCGGTCTGTGTCCTATCCAGAGTCCGGCAAAAAAGCCTGTAACGGTCCATATTTTTGCTGAATTGCGATTTAAAACTGTAAGGAGAACATTCAATAACAGAAACAAAAGCAGCATATCGAACGAGTATACTTCCGCTTTCAGACAGGCCGACCAGTAAGCGGCCCCTGTCCCCAGGCAAGCTGTGCCGAACAGGGCTGGACCGGGGCCAGTTTGCAGCCGGCGTAGAAAACAGTACATAAGGGTTAAGGCTGCAGCGCCGTAGAATCCTGATATTAAATTGGCGGCATGCGCCGGATTCAGGAACAAAAAAATGCGCATTATACTGCCGGTCAAAAGAATATACAGGGGATAACCGGGCGGATGAGGAACGCCGAACACGGCGGCGGCTGCGGCGAGTTCGGGACTGTCGCCTGCAGCTATATCCCGGCATGCCGTCATTCCATAAGTGATCATGAAAAAAAGAAAAACCGCAAAAGCTGCCAGGTAATCCGATTTTTTTAGTTTGCCGGCAGCAATGTATGTCTTTCCGACATATTTTTCAGAATTCTGTTTGTTTTCAGGCTTCGTTTTCTTTGTTTTTTTCATTATTGCCTTGTAATTATTACGAGACCACAAAGTCATACATGAACAGAGACGGATATTTCAGGTTTACCGAACGGATCATTGTATGTATCCGAGCGATTCAAGCTGATCCAAAGTTTCCTTCCTCACTTTTTCCATTGGTTCTGCAGCGTTTTCAGGCTCAACATTTATCCAGGAATCAGTCCAGTCCGCCAAAACTTGCCTCATATCCTTAAAAACCGGTAAATTTTTATATGCGAGGTTTTCGGTTTCCCCGGGGTCCTCGATTATATCGTATAATTCAAAAGAGACGTCGTTCATAAGCGAGGCAGTCTCCGGGTCTCTGATACGGATCAGTTTCCACCGTTCAGAACGGACCGACAATTCATAGTCCTGAGCGTATCCCGATTCCGTGAATATATACCTTTCGGCATTTCCGTCCTTGAGCAAACGTAATAAGCTTTTCCCGGCAAATTCCGATTGGGAAAAAGACAAACCTGCAGTATGGCGGATAGTCGGAATTATATCCATTAAGGAAACCGGGATATTTGAAATACCGTGTTTTATACCGGGAAAACGAATCATAAAGGGAACGCGAGAACAGGCATCATAGGGCAGCAATCCATGATCAAAGTAATAATTATGTTCGCCGAGGCTTTCTCCGTGATCAGAAGTTACGATCATTATGGACCGTTTAAACAATCCGAGTTCACGAATTTTCTTCAGAAGTGTTCCCAGCTCATGATCGACGTGCGCTATTTCACCGTCATATTGTGAAATATAAAAATCAAAATCTTTTTTGTCCTGGAGCACGGCAGCAGGATAAACAGCGCCCAAACCGTTGCTGATTCCGGTTTCTTCCGGCAGGGCAACGACTTTTCCCGTATTCCGGTCCTTTCCCGTAAATACATCGTCGAAAGGAGGATCAGGCGTATATTTGGCGTGAGGTTTGACATAATGCACCCAGAAGAAGAATTTCTTCTTATGGTGAGTCTCCAACCAATTGACGGCGGCTCGTGTAAGGTCCCCTCGCAAATCCCATTTTTCCAGATAGTCTTCCATGCCCTGGTCAAAACCGAAATCTGAATAAAGATTGCCGTTGCTGACCGCTGCTCCCGTATAATATCCTTCACGTTTCAACAGTTCAGCCAGCATAACGTTAGAATCGGCTATCCTCTGCTTGTTGTCTCGCATCACTCCGTTGGTATGTCCATAATTTCCCGTCATTAATGCCGCGACGGCCGGACTGGTTCGGGGCCAGGGCGTATAAGCATTCTCAAACAATATACAGCTCTTCGACAACCCGTCGAGATGCGGACTCGTCTTTTTAGGATATCCGCAGAAACCCAAATGATCGGCCCTTAAAGTATCAATCGTAATAAGAATAATATTGCAGTCCTTACAGATATTCGCAGAGTCCGCTGAAATCGCTGCGCTTCCATATAAAATCGCGGTCCAAAATAAACACAGCAGAACAAAGAGCGGAAATCCGGCTGATTTTATGCTGTAGATGTTCATATCGAAACTCTCGTCATCGATGCCCATCGCATTTTACCTGCCGAACCGGTCGATTATCGCCTTTCCATCACGAAAAACACTGGAAATCCCCATAGAACATCGGAATAATCTGCAGGAATGACAGTGCGATTCACATCAAACCTCCTCAAAATCAACTATAAGTTAGGCGGCCATAAATGAAAAGAAAAAACAGGTCTGCCGGCATTGGAATCAGCTCAGGTAATGGGACTGATCATGTGTTTGCGAAGGGCTCTGACCCCGCCGCAGACCCCGCAGCATTGATTCGCCGGCATGAAATGTGCCTCTTGTCATTTTGTTCGTTATCGAACGAGGGAATTATCGTTGATGTAACGACAACAGAAGGGGTACAAAGAAAGTGAAAAACAAAAGCATTGCAACTGCAGCAAAAAGCGAAATCACGTCAAATGTCCGCCTGGAGCGGATAATGAAAAAATTAACTGTCATACCGTCATTGTTCGTAACGGTGTTCGTATTCGTTACGCTATTAATTCAGGCAGAGCAGGCCGGCGGCGCGGCGTCAAGACGTTCTCTGGACGGCCGTTTCGGAATGGGCCTGCAGCCGGGATTCTGGAAAGCCCGTGAAAATAAATCAGGCAAGACCTTCGCCGGATTCAGCGTTACTTACCGCCTGTTTCCGCATATAAGCCTGGACGGCGATCTTGATTTCACAGGCGAACGGGCTAAATCCATCGGTCGCGGTCAGGAAAAGGAAGAGCTGCTTGACTATGATACCAATCTGTTTGCTGTGCAGGTATCCATAGCCTGGCATTTCAGACCGCAAAAAAGCATCGATCCTGTTGTTTACGCTGGACCCGGATATTACTATTTCGACATTGAAGGGGAAATTGAGGAAGCAGCGAGCCCGCAAGAAGTAAAAGGATCGTTTTGGGAACCCGGAATCCATGGAGGCATCGGCGTTTTGTTTCGCGTTTTCAACAATTGGATATTCAACATAAGAACCAAATTTCTGGCTGTTGAGATCGATGCTGAAGTGGATGGCGCAAGGATTGAAGATGATCGTTGGAAAGGATTCCAGATCAGCCTGGGTTTTTCCCGGTTTTTCTGATGCTGACTGTCGGGACTGATCAAACCTGTGTTACGCTTCTTTCAAAACTTTAGCCAGTTTGTTTTAGTAATCGGGGTCGGTATCGGGATCGCAATCGAAACAAAATGACGGGATATTCTTTAGAATTGTAACCTCAAAGGCCGCATTTTTAATCAATGCCTGAATGCCGGCATACAAGAACGCTCAAATTCCCGCAGATTGGCGCCTGTTGAGTCATGATGCGGCAAAATGCGGAAATATGAGCGTTCAGCAGCAGTGTTAAGCGGTTATTATTAAATCAATTCCACCCGAAAGTCAATGTGCTCATGGAACCGAAAAGGTCACTCATGCCGGGATCGGTCAATGCGCCGTGGAATTTTATCCCGGAAGCCTCTCCTGCGCCGGAAGGCCAGGGAAACTCATCCAGTACGATAACTTTACTCAAGCCCGAAGGAAAAGTTCTTTCATAATAATCGACGCCTTCGAGGTAATGTTTCCAGGAGGGCGCGAACCAATATTGGCCGAAAATATCGAGGATGACGAAAAGAGGATAACCGGTCAGCATATCGCCATCTTCGTTGTAAACCCAGGCCCATAGGTAGCAGTTGTCGCCGGCGTTAAAGAAGTCATCCGGCATTTCCAGAGTGACGCCGTTTTCAGGGGCTGCTGTAGCCGTAACCGAGGGTCCGGGCGACGGCGTTTCCGTTAAGAAAGGAGACGGCGTAAGGGTCGGTTCTTCCGTAAAAGTCGCTGTCGGAGAATTCGTCATCGTGCAAGTGGGAGTGGCGGTATATGTCGGCGTATCTGTCGGGACTGTCGTAGGCGTTCTGGTCGGAGTTCGGGACGGACTGACGGTTCCTGTCGGCGTATATGTCGGCGTTCCCGTTATGGTCGGCGTTCGAGTCGGCGTTCTGGTATTCTGATCGGGAAGCAGCCATTCGAGGTATCTGGCCATCACTTCCTGTTTGGTTCCTTCCAGTCCGTCTATCATGGCGCCGAAGATAAAAGTTTGATGTATCGTTCGGTAAGTTCCGTTCGTATGATAAACGGCCCTTCCGTTGTTGTCCTGACTTTTAAAATGAATGGTTCCGCCGTTCGCGCTTATTACGCTGACCCATTCATCCGGCGGGGTCCCGTAAGGATAATCCAACGCCAGTCCTTCCGCTATCGTACCTGCCTGACCTGTGACGCGACTGACGTTTCCTGTCGATCCGCCGTCGTTTACGTAATTACATCCGAAATAACCATATATCGGGTCGTCAGAGTGAAAATAACCGAAATCATTGAATCCGATGTAAACAGAACCGCCGCCGTTCAAATACTCAATTAAACTTGCTTGCTCAGACTGAGCAAGCTCCAGGTCGATTCCTCAGCAATACCACCCCATAGTTACGAATATAACGTCGTACTCCTCGGGATGCCCAGGCAGAGACAATCCTGTATCATAAGAGTAACCGTTGGCTTCCAAAGCCCGCTTCACGGCATACTCGGTCCCAACCATCATTCCGGACTCAGGATCCTGAAACTCATATCCCGGTCCCGCATCATTGTCCCATACGTAAATCTCTGCTGCATCACCCGAACAAACAATCGCAACCAACAACAAGAGGACGACTGCAACGGCTTTGCTTTTCATGAAACAAACCCTCCTATTTCCCGCAAATTTCCTCGACCATGAAAATTAATAACACGGTAACGTCGAAACGCTCCGCCATACGAAAAGATCGTTTTTTCCATTATCCCCATCCCTTTACCCTGATGCCGACTCACTCGGCCGACGGTATGGAGACGTTACACCCGCGGATCATTCTGAAACGCATACAAATCGTTTCTGCGAACGCCCGAAATCAATTTCATTATATTGGCGCAAATGTACAATGTCAAAAACCTTACCCTACGAGGACTCTTTTCCGATTTATTAAGCCGGCGGCGATTAGTGACACCCGACGACGGCTTTGTTATATTTGAACTCGGAAGTTGAGGTTCCTCGACCTCGCAAACTCAGCAGCTCGAACCATGTTAAAATTATTCAGGCCGCTTTCGGCAGGTCGTTGATTTCTTCAATACTTAAGATGTAGGTTCGTCATGAAGCCGATAGAATACGAAAATATTCAGGAATACAGGAAAATATTCGGTCAAACCAAATTGTGGATGCCTCTGATGAAGGAAATAGCCCGAAGGCATGCCCTTCAAAGTGATTCTCTGAGTCATACCGGAGAAGGCACTCACATCGTGTTCCTGGCTGGAGATGCGGTTGTGATTAAGCTTTTCTGCAGTCTCTTTCCGGAAGATTACGAAGCGGAGAGTCGTTTTCTGGAACTGATTGACGACTTCTCGCCGTTCGATATCCCTCGGCTTCTGCATAAAGGACGAATATCCGGATACAATTACCTGGTCCTTTCACACATCAGGGGAACATCCTATGAGAAATTGGAACCATTGCTGACGAAGGATGAAAAAATTCGTGCGGCCCGGGATATTGGACGACTGATTGAACGGATTCGCTCTGTACCGGCGACGGGTATGCTCGATCTATGTCCCGACTGGAAGAGTTTTATCGAACAGCAAAAAAAGGACTGCGTTCTTCGTCAGGCGCAGTGTGGAGTCTCTGAAAAAATCTGTAATCGGATACCGGATTATTTAAACGAAGCTGAACCCCTTTACGAGGATGATTTTTATCCGGTCATGCTTTCTGCCGACATCACTGCGGAGCATGTTTTCATGACAAAAATCCGAGGAAAACGGCGGGTTTCCGGATTACTGGATTTCGGAGATGCCATGCCGGGACATCCTGATTACGAGCTTGCGGCGCCCGTGATGGATATAGTCTGCGGCAATGCGGAAATGCTGACAGCGCTGCTGCAGTCGGCCGGTTATGATTTGAGCCGGGACAAGGAAAAATTGCAGCGGCGATTCATGGCATATTTTCTGCTGCACAAATTTTCCAACCTATCCTATGCTGTAAAAAAGAATCCTGAAATCTCAGGCGAGGCGCTCACCCTGGATGAAATAGCTGAAAAAATGTGGCCCCTGTCAGGCTGATGCTGTCAGATGAGGAGTAGATTGCTTAATAATCCATTAAGACGAAGTTTCAGTTTACATGCCGCATTGTTGCTGCTGCTCAGCGCATTGACGGTCCTGGCGGCTGTTCTTCTGCGTCAGAAGGCGGAAAAGATAATTTATTACAGGATTGCCGGGCCGATGGAAGCCGTTAATCTCCTGGTTCCTTTTTTATTTATCGTATTAACGGTCACTACGGCGTGTCTCTATTTTTTATGCAGGAATGGAAACGCTAGACGGCAGGAGAATCTTCTATCCCAGCCTGTCCGTGTTTTGTTTCTTATTCTGTTCCCTTGTTGCTGCTTTATCTGGTTCGTATTTATCCGGTTCAGGCATTTAATCCATTTTCCCATTTCATTGACGCCGGAAGTTCTGCCCTACCTGGCCGGCGCTGAAGAATTCATTAATATGCTAACGCAGAATTTCTCCTTCGCCGCTCTGTCCGCACAATGGAGGCACGGAACAGGTATAGCTCTGCTGTGGGGATTCTGGGCCGAATGTTTCGGATATACGGAATATTCATACAAACTGATGCAGGCTGTTCTGACCTGCAGTATAACCGCGACGGCTTCAGCCTGGGTCTTTTTTTCCATGAAGAGAAGCATGGAAAGGATATTCGGCATTGCAGCGCTCTGCGGGTCCGTATTCATACTGGGTCCAATGTATCGCATGAAGTGGCATACGCTTGTACCGCTTGTTCAGATATGCGGTTTGAGTTTTTTCTTTCTCGGCGAAATACACAACAAAAAATGGAAAATCGGCGCTTTCATCATATTTACAGCCGGCATATTTCTTTATCCCGGCAACATTATCCACATTGGGGCGCTTAGCCTGTATTACGTATGGAAATCGATAAGCGTCCGGGGGCTGACCCGCCGCACTTTCTTAACGGCTTGCCTGGCGTTTGCCGTCTGTCTGATCGCTCTGACAGCCGCAGCGACGATACTGCCAGGAGGAATGGATCGTACGTTTTTGCCTTACGTTATCAAAAAAACGGCGCGACATAGCGTTCTCGCCAATTTATTCAGCATGTTCCATGAAATATATCACCGGAGCTATTCTCTTCCCGGATCAATTATTTGGACCGCCGGACTGACTGTTTCCTTTTTAAACCATAAAAAACCGATCAATCGGATGATGAACGCCTATTTCATCTGCACCGCTTTCGTTCTGCTTCCGACGCACGGTTATGAGAATCCGGACGAAAACGCTTTCATCATCGTTCAGAATCTGTGGTGGACGGCTCTCGGCGGATGCTTATTCTTCCGCATCTCCTTCGCTTTGACTCGCCAACTCCTTCATCGTTTGTCGCTCCATGTACGGACAGCTATTTTGTTCTTTATCTTTGCCGCATTGATCACGGTTTATTTTCAAGCGGAAAGAAACCTCTTCCTTAATCAAATAATCTACACCATGAGCCCTCGGCCCAGCAAAAACCTTCCCCCCCGCTTTCAACTCGGCATAGCGCTGGAAGATGCCCGAAACAAAGCAGAAAACGACCGTATTGAATTCTGGTTCGATGAATCCGTCGTCAGCGGCGTCGACAGAGGATTCGCTCCTTACGTGAGGTTATACCGAAAGCTCCATTCTCATGAATTCCTGCAAAATGCCTTTTTTGCATCTTCATTCAACGATTTCATAAATTCCCCGCCGGACGGCCCTGTTAAAGAAAAAAGACTCTACTTCAACCGTACCCTCCAATCCATGAGAACCCTCAAAACACTGATAAAAAATAACCCCCAGAAAGACCTGTCCATTGAATGGATCAGTTCTGAATTCCCCTTATGGGAAAAAATGGGTCACATACCTGTTCTGGTTTACCGGAGCTGATTTTTTGAAAACCCGGATTTTGATTATTCGAATACTTGTGGTATATATCTCTCGGCTCAAAGATGAGGAGCGACGAAAAACAGCAAAGCTGGAAAAACAAAAATGAAAAACACCTCAAAAAATTCACCGAAAAAATCGATCCTTACCAAAACGGCGCTGCTTGCTGGAAGTGTAATTTTTTCACTGCTGTTAATAGAGGCGGTCATGCGCCTGTTTCATATAGAACCTTTCAATCTGGATTTTGAGATAAAAATTATGACGCATGACCTTAACCGGCTCAAGTTAAGGGACTACTATGATTCGCCGGAGAAACCTCCCGGAGCATGGAGATTGCTGGTGATCGGCGATTCTTTTACTTACGGAGCGGGTGTAGAAATACCCGAAACTTTCGTGAAAAAGACAGAACGTATGGCGCATGAAGAAGTATCAAAAAGAATCGAGATATGGAATTGCGGTTTTCCCGGGTGGGATACCGAAAGAGAGGTGGAATATCTTGAAAATACGGCCCTGGGATACTCACCCGACATGATCACGATATGTTTTTATTTAAACGATGCCACCGACTGGGAAGAACACCCCATGATTTTTTCTGAATGGTATAAGAGCATGGAAAAAAACAACTTTCTGGACAAGGTATCTTACCTTTACCGGTGGCTGCACAAACGACTGCTGTCGATGAAGATAACCCGGGAGACGACCCGGGCATTTAAGGAAGCTTATTTCACGCCGGTTGACGGAGTTGACCGGTGGACGCTGTGTAAAAGGTCACTGAGGAAAGCCAGGAATCTGTGTGATCAAAACGATATTCCCTTCACGCTCATGATTTTTCCTATATTGGTTCAGTTAAATGAAAATTATCCTTTCATTTCCATACATGAACGCATAAAGCGCTTCTGTGAACAGTTCGACATACCGGTCCTGGACCTGCTTCCGGCTTTCCAGGGACAGGATGCGATGTCGCTGAGAGTTCGAATTAACGATGCGCATCCCAATGCCGAGGGGCATACTATTGCAGCAAAAGCTTTTTATTCCTGGTTGAAAGAGCAGAATTACTTTCCTTCAGGCCAGGACCGCATCGATGATGTACTTCATAAAAACAGGATCGAACAGGGACTGTCGTCAAGCGTCCCGCGTAATGAAGAATTTGTTGATGTACAATGATGTCGGCTTGAGCCGTTCTATTTCCCCCTGCTCGATACGCTTTACTCAAAAGCAAAATGGACGCTTGCCGCCTCTCCGAAAAGGTCAGTCGTTCCGGGCCTGGTTAGTACAGCATAAAAGTAGAAAGGGCCGCCGGCTCCCAGAGGTTCGGGAAGAACGAATTCCAGGATCGGAACGGTTTCGATGCTCCAGGCGGGAACAGTCCTGAAATCGTAACGGATTTCCTGAGTCCAGAGAGGATAAAAATATAAAACGCCGTAAACGTCCAGGGCTACATAAAGGTCAGCACGCGTTTCCGGGCCCATATTCGTTATGACGGCATCAAGCAGAAAATCGTCGTTCGCCCGGTAAACCTGCCGGTTCAAATGAAGGCTTATTTCAGGATCACGCGGATTCTCCGTGGGAAAAGGTGAAGGCGTGGGCGACCAGTAAGGCGTCGGCGTAGGAGAGCAGCCCTCTGTGTAAAAATAATAGAATTCATCAACCAGCGAACCCGAAGGCGACCCCTCGTCCTGGACGCTGACGGAAATCTTAACCTGTTCGCATGTTGAAAAGTACTGTTCGGGCACATAATGTAATCCGGCCGCCTTGTAATCCTCGACAACTTCGGGGATGACTTCCTGGTCGTTCACTTTCATCGTTATCGTCTCCAGGTTGATGCCTTCCTCCAGGTCCCTCAATTCCAACCGTATGTCCGTCGATAACGGAACGCCCGCGCTGTCGTAATCTGGCTCCATTTCAGTAAAATACGGCCTCGGTCCTATTCTATGGTACCCCATATCCAACGTTCCGAAATCCGGCACTATGTCTGTTCGCGTAAATCGTGAATGAAACGGCGTGCCTGCAGATTCGCGGCTGCCGGCATTTATGCAGGGCGAACGTCCCAGGGAAATCTGGGCAGGCGCACCGGTGGAGGGTTCCGACAAGTAATAGTCATCCAGTTCGCCCGTGACGAATAAAGGGTCTGCAGAAATATTTCCGTCTATGCCGAATATGTCGGGTATCGTTCCCCCAATATCCCCGCCGGTACTGTGTCCGTAAATGTCAGTATGATATATTTTTATCGCCTGGTCCGGCAACGCCCCTTTGTAATGAATGCCGTCTCCCAGCCTGTTGAAAGCTACAATAGAATCCTTCAGCTCCATCCCTGAATCATCGGAAATGTAAATGCCCGAACCGAACGTCTCAATGACGTGCCTTAACTCATTGTCCGCAACCGTGCAATTCGTAAGCCTTACATTGCAATTGCCCGCCGCCATGAATGCTCCCCCTAACTGCAAAGCCGCATTCTCAAAAAATAAACAGTTCTCAAATTCAACCTTGGCATTGCGGAAAACAGCAGCGCCGCCGCCGTTGAACGCCACATTCTCCTGAAATACGCAATCTTTTATCTTATAATAGTGTTCCTGCACTCCACTGTCCAACCATATGGCGATCAGCCCGGCCCCCGCCTCCTCACATTCATTCTGATAAAAAACGCATGACTCGATTCGAGGCTCCGACTCATGCCACCAGCCCATTCCACCTCCGTGACTCGCTGAATTATGAGTAAACAAACAGTTTATAAATGTGGGGTAACTTACCACAAACCATCCGCCGCCCCCCAGCGTCACCTTGTTTTCAGTGGGGTCCAACAATACCACGTGATTATCGGCAAAAGTGCAATCTATAAACGTCGGCGCCGATGTCCACATGTGAAAACCGCCTCCCGTCACTTCGCTTCCCGCCGCCCCCGGAGGCATCTCCATTACGTTTCCCTCAACAAGACAATTGATGAAATAACTCGTCGAATTCAATAAGTATATGCCGCCGCCGCCGAAAGGATTGCCCTTTACGGCCTTGTTGCCCATAATACGGCAATCCTTTACCGTCATCGAACAGGCCGACATGCGTATTCCGCCGCCCCCGTCCGCTCTGCCGTTCGTTAACGTGAAACCATCAAAATATGCTGCATGAGCCCCCACCACGCAACTTTGCGCCTGATTGCCGTCAACTGTCGTCTCGTACACCTCCGGATCACGCTCCCCAGCTCCCTCTGGCGGATAACCACCCAGAAATTCCGTTCCCTCTCTCAATACAAGATTCTCGACATAGGTTCCCTCTGCTACATGAACCACATCTCCGGCATTCGCCGCCGTCAACTCTATCGCCGCCGTAATAGTCGCTTTAGCCGCTTCCCAACTGGTTCCCTCATTTCCGTCACTCCCGTTCTCAGAATCCACATAAAAATGCGTACCGCCGTGCACAAACGGCGCTGCAGCCGCTAATGCCGCCGCCAGCATAAGCGCCCTCAAACCCAATGTTTTAAACTTTTTTCGTAAAGGCATGTTGAGACTCCTTTCCCGATCATCGTCATGCGAAACATGTAAAGAGCAAAAATCATGCACGCTTTTTCAGGGAAGGTAACCGATGCGACGCAGCAGCTCTAATTTTTCCGGATTGAGAAATTCCGGCTTTTCCTGCTGCTTCATCGATAAACGGTTTTTGGATATCCAGACGTTTAAATCGGTGAACATATTTCTAAATTTCGGCCTGGGGCCCAAAACTTCAAAATTCATTTCCGCAGGATCGCTTTTCAGGTCAAATATGTTGTAAATGTTGCCGAAAAAATGAAATATTAATTTGTAGGGACCGAGACGATAGAAATACTTGGGCGGAAAAAATTTCAGAGTATGGCTCAAGCCGTAAATCCGTTTCTCAATTTCTTCCGGGTTTATGTTGACGGCGTTTTCTCCATCCAGGGCATAGGGGACGGGGCTGCCGATAATATTGAGTACAGAAGGCATCAATTCGATGCTTTGAATGGGGTAGTCGAATATCTTATTTTTCACGGATTGAGGAATTCTGAGCATCAGGGGAACACGGACGCATTCCTGGTATAGTTGAAAATGAAGCGCTGAACCATGGTCGCCGAATTCTTCTCCGTGCGGCGAATAGAGGATGAACATCGTATTCTGGTAGAGTTTTTCTTCTTTGAGTTTTTCCAGGAGTCTGCCGAACCTTGAATCAGCATAATATACCGCAGAATCATACATAAATTGCAGATATTTCCATTGTGCATCGGAAAGAACGGTCTTTCCTTTTGCGGCTTGCATCATGAGCGCAGCCCCGCAGGCATCGTCCCTGCATCCGTCAAAAACCAATTCGTCATATGCGGTTTTAAACAGGTTTGCGAAAGGTTCTGGAGGCGAATAGGGCAAAGGGCCTTTCCTGACGTTAAGATCGTGATAATTGATGAATAAAAAGAACCGGTCATGCCTGTTGTCTTCCAACCAGGAAAATATGACCTGATTCATCTGATCGGCGCTGTAATCCGGCAAATACCGGTATGAATTAAATCCCTGATCGAAACCATATTCAGCCTTCAGCCAGTTATTGGCGACAAAAGCGGCCGAGTGATATCCGCAATTCCTCAAAGTCTCCGTAAGCGTTGGGGCCCCCGGGCGAAGCTCTGTAGTCGGGTCCAGCTTGTGATTGAAGGGATACAGGGAAGTTAAAAACGACATTTGGGACGTTAAAGCAAAGGGTTCTTGAACGCTGCAGTCACTGAAGATCATACATTCACGGGAAAAAGCATCCAGAACGGGCGTGACGGACCTGTCGCTTCCATATGCCCCAATCCTGTCCGTTCTCAAACTGTCGAAGGAGACCATTACTATCCGCCGGATATCCGGAGTAACGATTGGATCGATAATTTGAGGAAGAAGAAAAGCCAGCGCACCCAAAATGATAAACTCACCCATAACCGCCTGCAATAACGACCGCCTGGGCAGTTTTCGGAAAAAATGCCAAAACGGCTTTCTCATTATGGAATGTAAAAAGAGCTTCAACGAATGCAAAATTAAAATAAAAACGAAAAGACTCAGAACATTAATTCCGATTACTGCATAAGTCTTTAGGGTCCAGTATTTTTCAACATCCAGCGTTAACATGCGCCTTAAGCCTTCGGATTCGTATATCAGATCAGCGATCGTTCTTAACCATCCCTCCCTGATAAAATAATTCCATACGATCACTCCCCACTGAAAAAAAGCGAACAGCAGGGTCCAAATCAATGCTGCGACAGCATCCCGCCTGATCTGCCGGATTATGCTGTAGAAAAGACCATAGAATAAACCGGAAAGAAAAAACGCCGTCAGAACATAAAAAAAGACGACGCGGAAGTTCTGCGCGGCGAGCAAGATCATATTCCATTCAACATATTCATTTTGCTGAATCTTTATGATGCCGTAGAGCACGCCTGCCTGCAAACCTACAATCAGACCGACGGCCCCTCCATTGACGACATTGGTCCATGCTTCCTTTAACACCAGTTTCCAAAGTATCCGTTTCATGTCTCTTTCATATTACATCAAGCAGTCAAATATCAAGCAGAACTCACATGCATCATTGCAATTAAAATGATTGCTCAGGCTCATCTTCCTCTGCACCATCCAGGCGCTGTTTCAAATTTCGCATCGATTCGCTGGATGGATCAAGCTCTAAAGCCTTGCGACAATACTCCAGAGCCTCTTTCCTCTTCTCTTGCATGATCGCCAGTTTGGCTTTTATTTCATAAAGATCAGCAATCAAAGGGCATTCCCTAATGGCTCGATCGATATATTTCCCGGAAAGTTCCCAATTGCCCTGCGCCGCTTCAACTAAAGCCTTGTTCCTTAACTCATAGGCCGATACAAACGGGTATATCCACTCCCCTGTCAACGGCCTGCCCTGCGTATCCCTCCGCACGTGCGCCTCGAATAATTTCTCGTCGAATAACGCCCTGTAGGAAAGCTCAATTTCCAGAAAATTGGCGGAAGGCTCCTCAGAAACTTTAACGACACCGTAAATTCTGAAAAAATCATTTTCATATACGAGATCGAAAAAATCCAAATCCATCGGTTTAAAGTGAAATTTATAACAAACCCAGTCTTTATCGAATGCCATTTCGTCCGCCACATACCGAAAAGAAAGATTCCGGTCAGTGCGAAAAAGTATGTGTGCATTATAAACAACATAATCAGCGTCCCATTCCCGGCAAAGCTCATACAGCTCCTTTTCTGAAAGAAACATTCCCGAAACGTATCTTATGTATTTTCTGCGAACGTCGCTCTCGAAGTAAGCGTGTAAATTGACCCGCCTTCCCGTATAGGCCGGAATGACGGCTGAAAGAACGAATTCGCACAAGAAGGCAGCGGATTCATCAGAATTATGTTTTATCCAGCCGAGCATCTGAGCCGCAGGATAGGAAGGAGTGCACCGCGCCATGTATCGCATTTCGGGATAGTCAAGACCTGAGTTATAAAGCAATGCTGCGAACGCTGAATTTTCCCAGTGCGAGGAATGATAATACTGAAAGCCGAAAACGAGACAGAGGAAGCAGATAACGAGCGCCCTGCAGCCCATCATGCGCCGCCTTTTCGATACCGTCGAACTGTTGACGTTTTCTGTCCTTGCGTAACCTTTATTGAGAAAATACAGGGCTGTCGCCGGCGCCAGAAATAATGCGGTGACGGTTTTCAGTTTAATAAATAACAAATAAAAAAAGATGGAGGCAATACCCATAAAAAGGAAAAACTCTTCATGAATCCCGGTCCGTCCTTTGGCGAACTTTCTTACAAGAACGAACAGCGGATAAGCTGCGACCAGGAGCATCCAAATGCCTTCGTCCAGAAATTCGAATAAGTTGGGCGAGGTATAGGGAGGGACCCAGTAATGTCTGGCTTCATAAGGCAACAGGGATGGATCATAAGGCTTTTGCATGAATCTCAATTTGTAAATGAACGTGGTCCAGACATGTCCGTAGTTCCCGCCTGAACCAAGCAGGAAGTAAAAAACGCAGAAAAAGATAATACAGGAAAAAACAAAGAGATATTTTTCGTGATTTTTACTGATGGAAACAACTCTAAGCGCCCGCAGTTTTTTACTTTTAATGATAAAGGGAACTATCGCCCTGGCGAATGAGATACCGGCGAGCAGGATCATAGTTTCGGAGAAAAAAAAGTATTCGCTTCGCATCCATCCTCCGGGCGCCAGGGAAAAGAGAAGAATTACCAAAAAATGCGGAAGAATAAAATTCGTCCACAATTCCGTTCTCCGGTATTTTCTTGTTGCTTGAAAAAAAAGAAAAAGACTCAGGAACAGCGTATAAAACCGGATGACCTTCCAGGAAAGCAAAGCCGCGACAAGGAACAAAGCCGATATCAGGGCGTTTTTTCTTTGCAGAGAGCGCAAGGCTTTAACGGCAAACGCAAAATGAAAGGCTAAAAAGAGCAGCGAGGTATGTTCGTGAAAAAAAGTTTCCCCTGTGGACCTGGAAACGGCTGCGATTGAAAAGAGATAAGTTGCTGCGGCAAATATGGAACCGGCATAGGAACCTGTCAAATAAAAACCGGCGAGAAAAACGGGAAAAACGATCAATGCGGCGGCTATCCTGACATACTTACGAATGAAAAGTGTCCGATGAATCCGCTTCGATTCCGGCTTGTCAGGTTCTGCATTATTCAGGGAGAAAAGCCGATATATCCATCCGGCGGCGTATTCTCCCAGGACGGTTTGAGTAAATGGATTAAAGCCTTCGGGGTGATTGATCTTCATGTCGGGAGAAGGCAATGAGCCATTATCGATAATTTCTTCTACGTAACGGAAGTGTTGGGCGGATTCAGCCCAGAGCGGGGCTGCTTCCGCAGTTCCCCGAGCATGAAACGCTTTTTTTCTGGCCTGATATCCGATAAGGACCAGGAAAATCAGCAGAATGATAACGGCAGCATTGGGGATGAAGCGAAGAGAGCGGACATGATCAAAAACTTTACCTGCTGGAGAATTCATTAAATCTCCAGGATTCGTCTGGATTCCTGCCAGAGTTCCTTTTTTCCTAAACCGGTGACGGCGCTGAACGGGATGATGCGGTCAGACGGCCTCATTTCCAATTTGTCGCTTATAATCCTGCTTCGCCGCTTAGTTTCATTGGTTTTTACTTTATCGGCCTTTATCGCTACTTTGATCTGAGGGTATTCATATTCTCTCAGCCAGCGGTCAATTTCAATGTCCAGTCTGGAAGGGGGATGACG
Organism: uncultured bacterium; assembly: GCA_964619725.1. Classification (GTDB taxonomy): domain Bacteria; phylum CSSED10-310; class CAZUFC01; order CAZUFC01; family CAZUFC01; genus CAZUFC01. The sequence goes on from CAZUFC010000017.1 coordinate 19,886, forward strand.
AATATCCAAAACGTGAATGAATCCTTTTAATCCGGGCCAATGGTCAACGAAGCGACCAATACTCGCCATCATTTGTTTTTTTATTTTCGCGGGCAATTTCGCATAACCGTATCCCGGAAGGTCCACAAGATAGAAGGCATCATTGACAAGATAAAAATTGACTGTCCTGGTTTTACCCGGTTTTGAGCTTGTTTGAGCCAGCTTTTTGCGATTGGTCAGTTTGTTTATCAGGGAAGATTTACCGACATTCGAACGACCTACAAACGAAAGGGACGGCAAAATTCTGCCGGGAAAATTTTTTTCCGTAGTCGCGCATACTATGAATTCCGCCGAACGTATCTTCACTGTCCTTCACCTGATTTTCCCGCTCCATTCCTTTTCTATTTTTTCTGTTCAATGACGTTGTCTATCAAACCATATGCCTTGGCTTCTTCAGCCGTCATATAAAAATCCCTGTCGGTATCCGTTTCAATCTTTTCCAGCGGCTGATTCGTGTGCTTGACGAAAATGTCATTGATCATATTCTTGGCGCGAATGATTTCTTTTGCTTGTCGATCAATATCCGCCGCCTGTCCCCGAAAACCTCCCAACGGCTGATGCAACATAATTCGCGCATTCGGCAGCGCGAACCTCTTGCCTGACGTACCGGCACACAGAAGAAGAGCTGCCAGACTGGATGCCTGACCGACGCAGATAGTCGATACCGCCGGCTTGATATACTGCATCGTATCGTAAATGGCCAAACCGGAAGTCACGTAACCGCCCGGACTGTTCAAATACAAGTGAATGTCCTTGTCCGGGTCCTCAGCTTCAAGATATAGAAGCTGCGCTATCGCCAGATTCGCCACATTGTCGTCTATCGGCGTTCCAATAAAAATAATGTTGTCTCTCAGCAGGCGAGAATAGATGTCATACGACCGCTCTCCCCGGCTCGTTTGTTCAACTACAATCGGAACAAGACTCATATGCGTCCCCTTTGGTAAATATTTTTTTCCGTTTTATTTTTCTCGTCTCGTCAAAATTCGACAACCGGGTATACCCGCTCATCCGTTATAACTTCAAGATATTTGTTCGTTCCGCTCCTCGTCTGCACCCGCTGCTTCCATACCGGCTTCACCCGGTTCTTCAGTTAATCGCTCCTCCTCTTCAGCCAAATCAGACTCTGATTTCGCAGGCGCTTCCCCGGCAGCAGATTCTTCGGTAATTTCCTCTTCGGATTCCTCATCCGTGATTTCTGCCTGAGAATAAAGAAAATCAATGACTTTCTGTATTCTCAAATTGGCTCTTAAGTTACTCAATTTGCCGCTCTCTTCCCACTGCTCCTTTAAAACGCCTTTTTCCACTTTCTCCTGATTCGCCGCAATCGTTAATTGCTGTTCAATCTCATTCTCGGTAACGAAAATATTCTCGGTCTCGGCAATTTCGTTCAAAATCAAATCACGTTTGACCATGTTTTCTGCAAAACCCCAATACTGATCCTTCGCCTCGTTGATTTTCTCAGAATCATCCGAACCGATCAGCATGGCAATCCTATTTCTAACCAGCTTTTCCGGCGCTTCCAAAGAAGAATTTTCGATAACCTTCTGTATTATTTTCTCGTTAAGCTGATGCTCGGACTGCTTTTCCATTTCTATTGCTAGCTGGTTTCTTATCGCATCCTTGAGCGCTTCCAAAGATTCGAAATCGCCGGCATCAGCGGCGAATTCGTCGTCCAATTCCGGAACTTCGCGCTTCTTTATTTCTTTCAATGTTGTCTTAAAACAGACTTTTTTACCCGCAAACGTCGGCAGAGCATACTCTGAAGGAAATTCAAGATTGATGGTTTTTGACTCTCCTGGCTGCATGCCGCATAGAGATTCTTCAAACTCAGTGCCCGGCAAGAATCTGCCCGTTCCCGGCTCGATATCCACATCGCCCGGACCGAACAATACCGTCTCATCCTCTTCATCAATCCCCTCAAGATTTACTTGAAGTATGTCGCCTTCCTCCGACGGACGATCCGATACGGGAACCTGAATCGAATGCTGAGCCCGCAACTGCTCCAACTGGCGGTCAACCATTTCCTCGGTAACCGGCAGCTTTTCTCTTTTGACTCTGATGTTTTTATAATCGCCGAGGCTTATTTCCGGCAAGATTTCCACCGTTACCTGAAAAGAATAAGGTTTTTTCCATTCTACAGGATCATGTTCCACCAGGGGACTTCCTACAGCCCTTATCTCTTTCTCTTCTAAAGCCTTGTCAGTGTATTTGCGAGCCAAATCGTCGCCAACCTGCTCATTAACGAGTTTGCCGAATCTCATCCTCATAATCCCGAATGGAACTTTACCCACCCTGAAACCATCAACCTGCACCGTTTTTCGAAGTTCTCTATAAGCCTTCTCCAACTCTTCCATTACCTCTTCTTCAGACAACTCGATTTTCAACAACTTTTTCAGTCCCTCGAGCTCCTCAACCTCAACTTTCATCAGTCACCTCAAATCTAATTTTACCTGGGACCAATTACCTTGCGTCCCCTCAAAATTATAATGTTTCCCGGCTTACAATCCTGTCATACCAAATCTATAAAAATGCGAGAGGGGGGACTCGAACCCCCACGGTTTTACCACTGGAACCTAAATCCAGCGCGTCTGCCAGTTCCGCCACCCTCGCCTTTACTGCCCGTCGCCGGCCCTCTTCAGACCTGGCCGCACGGTATAGCCGAACAGCAGAGTCAACATAAGTATCTTTCTCTAATAAGTCAAGCGCTTATAACTTGCAAGCCGTTTTTGAACGGAAAAAATTCCTTCCTCTAAACGCGGTCACCTTGCAGCTCCCCGCTCTAAAAACGCCTTTATGCTTTTCTGTTTTTCAACGAGCAGAAGTCCCGTCAGTCTCTTCAGTCGCGGACAATACCTCCCAAATGCTTCGAAGCCGGTTTGTGAGGCTTGTCCAGGTCCATCCTGATGCGGCCGCCGTCATATTTTCCGACTATGATCATCCCGTCGTTCCTCTGAAATAAACGGTCAACTTTCAGCTCATTCCATTTGTCGTCCGCCTTCTTGTATAACTTCTTCTCCTTCAGCTCCATCTTGTACGACGCTTTACCGCATTCTATCTTCAAAGTATTGCCGTCTGCCGATTTCATTATCTTGCAATCTTCCATTGGCGTCCACGGTTGTCCCGACATGACTTTTCCTTCCAATACCGTCCAATCTGAAGTCTTAGCCGCCGCCGGCGCCGCTTTCGCCGCCTTTTCCGTGTCGGCTTTCGGTTTTTCAGGTTGTTCCGTCCCGCACATGACAGCCTGAGAAAGCGCGAACAACAACAGAAAACTCAAAAAAACCACAAAAAAACGATTCATAAAACACCTCCAAAGAGTTAAGGTCTCACATTCCGAAATCAAACTATATAAATTATTCTTAAAAATGACAACACTATGCTGATCCAGAAAATCGATAAAAGCACAGCCGTCGTCAGATTCTGCCGGTTTAGAACCAACAGTTCTTCCGGTTTATTCATTATGCACTGAAATCCTTTCAAAGTAAACAGAAAAAGAAAAGGCAGCATTGGAATTCTATATCTCGGCAACCCGTGTACGCAAAAATGGACGAAAGAATAATACACGATAAGCATAACGATCAGGTGTTTGAGAGGGGAGGATTCCGAACGTACGAGTCCTACGAGTGCGAGTGAAAGGAAAAAAATGTAAAGGAGACTGTTGAGTATCAGCAGAAGCGAGGCTGTATATTTGCATCCGTCGAGGTTGCTCAGTCTGAGGAAGTGTTGCAATCTTCCCCAGAGGTTGACGAAATGAACGACGCCCATTTTCAGGAAATCAACAGGATTCTGCATGACGTGATCTTTTATTTCCCTGATCAATCTCTGATAATGTATGTATTCCTCGGTTTTCGTCTGATTTTCGTCCAATATTTTCAGTTTCCTGGTATGCAGTGCGTTCGGATTGAATTCCTTGAGCAGCCCAATGTTATTATCTTCCCTTCTTTCGGTGGTTTGATGCTCCAGGGTCCGGGCTACGCTGGTGTTGATGAGGATAAAACCTCCATGGAGCAGGTAATTTCTGACGGTCCACGGGCCAATGCATAAAAAGGCGCCCAGCAGAAGAAACGCCGCTCCTTTTTTCTTTGTCTTCGGCAACTTAAAGAAAGCGTACACTCCGCTTACAATTATAAAACCCGCCATGACGGAACGGGTCAGGGCTGCCGCTCCAAAGAGTATTCCTGCTCCCAGTCCGGCAAAACTCGATTTAAACATTCTGTTCAACAACAGAAAACCGCCGCTGATCAAAAAAATAAAAAGAATTTCCGTCATCAGATAACTGGGAAAAAAAATGAATACGGGATAGGACAAAAAGATCAGGGCGCCGACTGCTGCGGAAGGCGAGTCCTTCCATAAGCGCAGGCCGAGGATGTAAATCAAAAAAGCGATAATTAGAGACATGGCGATCTGTATTAGTCTGACGACAATGAGGGATTCACCGAAAATTGCGTATATGCCGGCCAGGAAGAAGGAATAGAGCGGAGGACGAATGGAGGACCTGATGCCGTCGTGAAGGTACAAACCATACTGTACAAGGCCCTGAGCCGAACCGTGATAGAAATGACCGTCGAAATGAATGGGAGCAGCAGGGAGACTGAAAACGCAGATCAGTTTAAGTATCGTTGAAACCGCAATGATGAAAACAGCGAACCGATAAAACCGCCGGTTTTTGTCCTTCCGACGGCTGCGCTTTGAATGTAGATATGAATCTTTCGTCATCGTCTTATATCACGGCATATGTTATTGTTATAAAATCTCTTTTTAGGCCGTAGCGGAATAAAAAAAAGCGCTGCCCGGCAACGAATTACATTTTTTCCAGAGCTTTAATTCCCAGAAGATTCAACCCGTTTTTCAATATCTGCCTTACGGACTGAATAAGAAGCAATCGGTTTGAGCGGACCGGTTCTTCGCTCTGCAGGACGCGATGAGTATGATAAAAGCTGTTGAACTTGGAAGCCAGGTCAAGCAGATAATTGCTGAGAACCGACGGTTCGAATTCATTTGCTGCCTGCTGTACGGTCTCCGGAAAGGCTGCAGCCGCCATCAGCAGCCGTTTGACCTCCGGGTCGGCAAACTGGTCCGGAACAAGAGCGCTGACTTCAGGAACATCTTCCGCTTTCCTGAGTATGCTGCAAATGCGGGCGTGGGAATACTGCAGATAAGGCCCTGTTTCACCCTCGAAACTCAACATCTGATCGTAATCGAAAGTAATATCCCGCACGCGTTTGTTTTTCAGATCGTTAAAAATCAAAGCGCCGATTCCCACGGCCTCCGAAACGGCATCAATTTCACTGTCATCTGAAAACCGGCCGGCATGCAGGCCGCTCACGATCTTTTCCCGCGCCTTTTTCACGGCTTCATTTATAACGTCCTTGAGGAACACGACCGTTCCCTTCCGGGTGCTCATTCCGATAATATGTCCGAATGAAACGTGGTGCATGTTTTCAGCCCAGGGATAGCCCAAAAGTTCGCATACTTTGAATAATTGTTGGAAATGAAGCGATTGGGGGGTTCCGGTGACGTAAAGCGCCAGATTGAATTTGTATTCCTGCGCCCTGTATTCTGCAGCAGCCAGGTCCCGGGTGCCGTAAAGGGTCGTGCCGTCGGATTTGCGGACCAGAAAAGGCGGCAGATCATACCTGTCCAGCGGAACGATCCAGGCTCCCTGACTTTCCTGAAGCAACGATCTGTTCTGAAGATGTTCAATAGCGGATTCCATTTTATCCGTGTAAAAACTCTCACCGGTGTAAGCATCAAATTCCACGCCCAAACGGTCGTATATCTTTTTCAACTCATCAAGACTTTTACTCTTTAATTTTTCCCATAACCGCGAAGCTTCTGAATCGCCTTCCTCAAGCCTCCGAAACCAGGAACGCGCCTCATCGCGATACGTCTCATCCTGCTCCATAAGCCTGTTATACTCGACATACAGCCGGTAGCAGTATTTGATCGAGTCTTCGTCGAGTTTTCTTTCATCGCCTGTTTTTTTCAGAGCTGCCAGCATGACGCCGAACTGGGTTCCCCAATCGCCCAGGTGGTTGATTCCCATGCAATTCCAGCCGAGATACCGGAAAATCCGATACAGGGCGGCGCCGATCATCGTCGAGCGAATATGTCCTATGCCCAAGGGTTTGGCTATGTTCGGCGAAGAATAATCAATTACGACAGTTTTGCCGCTGCCTTCTTCCGATGAACCATACTCAGCGCCACTCTCATGCACTTCCCGCAACGTCCTTTCCGCCAAATATGCCTCATCAATAAAAAAATTGACATAGGGCCCAGCCACGCGAATCTCTCTAAATGGATGAATTTCCCCTTTCCCGATTGAACCGACCAGTTCTTTTGCCGTCTCATTAGGATTCAGACCGGAAAGACGATATTTAAAACACCCGAATGCGATATCTCCTAATTTCGGATCAGGCGGCGTTCCCAAAGCCTCATACAATTGTAACGTATCTGCTTCAAAGTAAGGTTTTAAAAGCTCTATCGCCGCTCTCCTGTATTCAGTAATCATTAATTCCCGCTCCCTTATTCCTCATTTGACATACGAAGTCCTCAACAGGGATACATTGTCTATTATTTCCACTCGGTATATGTCCATTTCAAGCTTCTCGGTCTTCTCTTCCACTATACCGTATAAAACTCTGGCAAAATCCTCTATCAATACCATTGTCCCCTGGAACTCCGGCAAATCAGTCAGATTGATGCCGTCATATCTCTGTACGCAATTCTGAATGATATCCTCAATCTCCCGTGAAGGCAAAAAATGCGCCTTCGTCTGAGAAACTTTTAATCGAAAATGAAAACGGATCGTTAAATCATGCTCATGAAGCACACTATCGTCCTGGTCGGAATCAACTATCTTGTGCATGGGACGAACTTTAGCCTCCGCAGCCAGTTCATACATGAGACTCTCCCCTTCCTGTAATTCCAGAGTCCATATTCCGGTTCATCAAACCAACCATCCCCCGACAATCGGATCGCCGGCTCATCACATAGCGCTCCCTCAACCTGAAATTCGAGACGCCTTTCATATGAAAGCATAAAAGGCTGCAGCAACCTTGCTGCAGCCCTGTATTATGGGCGATACAGGATTTGAACCTGTGACACCCGCCGTGTGAGGACGGTGCTCTCCCCCTGAGCTAATCGCCCTGTTGAACCGATTAAAACACCACGCTGCCCAAAAGTCAAGACCATTTAATATTCCGACTCATTCGCCCGATTCTGAGCATATGACGTCTACAAATTATTGATTATTATTTCCATCTTTCGGCGAACGCTTTCCGTAAAGAGCGCCAGTTTTTCCATGATCTCATGGATATCCTCTCTGAAAAGGAAATATCCGGCTGCAGCGGCTATAACCGCCAGACACAGAAGATAAATCCCGGCCTTCCTTCGAAAAGATAATACTGTCTCGGTCTTATCCGCGGTCCCCGACTTTCTCGATTTCATGTTCTTTTTGTGCATCTCGCCGATTCTTCGTTTCAAATAATTTTTTACGGTCGACCGGTCAGCGGCAAAATATCCTAAATTTCGTATCACCACATTTATGTTCTCAAAACGCTCTTCAGGATATGTTTTCAGCATTCCCTCCAACAAAGCGCTCAATTCCGGATCAAACTTTGACGGCAGAGGCCTGGGCTTTGTTTTAGTTTTTATGTTGATTACGCGGAAGATATCTTCATTTTTCTTGATCGAAAACGGCAACTTTTTCGTCAACATCTCGTAAGTCATCAACCCCAAAGAATAAATATCGGATCGCTCATCAAGCTCCTGCCCTCTTTTTCCTTCAAGCTGTTCGGGTGACATGTAAGCGGGAGTGCCGACCATGAATCCGGTCTGCGTCAAAGCGATGTTTTCAGTCCTGGCTATGCCGAAATCCGTTAATTTAATGATTCCCTTTTTCGAAATGAGGATGTTGTCCGGCTTCAGGTCTCGATGGAGAATATTTTTTTTATGAATGTAGGCCAGAGATTTTGCAATAATGAGCGCTATGCCTGTCGCTGTCTCCTCCGGCAAAGGACCGTTTTTTCTTATAAGCTCTCGCAGTGATATCCCGTCAATGAATTCCATTATTATCTGACACGTTCCCATTTCCTCAAGAAAATCGTAAACCCTGACCACGTTGGGATGCTTGATTCCTTTGATTGCTTCATATTCATATTTGAATCTAAGTTTGGTCTCTCGCTTGTCCGTCAATTCAAGGCGCAGCTCCTTCATGGCCAGAGTCCGGTTTCCGGCATCTTTAACCTGGTATATCCGGGACATACCGCCCTTCGCAGACTGGCAAACAACCCGATAACCGCCTATCTCAAAGCCCTTTGAATAAACAGGACTCCTTTTCTTTCCTCTTTGCGTCGTCATGATGGTTCTAAAATTTTCCGGCCTGCCTCCTTCTTCTTTTTAATCTTATAAACATAATCGGTCACCCGGAAAACAAATTACCCTGTTGCAGCCGGCGAACAGACCCGACCGCAAGGCAGAACAACAATATATTATACTTCTCGCCGCCTCAAGAGCTATTCATGTTTCTGTTTCTGTCCTGAGACGCAATCCGGCGTCGAGGATTTAACCAGCGCCTCAGAATAGTGAAAAAAACAGACGGTTCGTTTTTTGTCGGATAAAATTAATTTTTAATGCTTGAGATACTCATCAGCCCCTGTCCGCTGAGTCTTTGTGCGTGAAAAACATAATGCGGCAGCGTAGCTCTTTATTGTTTTTGCCGGCGTTTCGCATTGACATGAATCCGCCTGATATGTTAAATAATTGATGTTTTGAGGAAATGAGCAGCAATAAACCAAACTATGCGGGAGCGATTATGAATAAAGTTCTTATCGTCGAAGACAACAGACAATTTTTGGATGATGTCGCCCGATCATTGGAAATGAGAGGATATAAGGCGCTGAAGGCTGAAAACGGGAGACAGGCTTTGCAACAGATCGAAGAAAACAAAGATATTCTGCTGATGATACTGGATGTTGTTCTTCCCGATTTTAACGCTATGGAAATACTGCAAAAGATTTCCAGATTGGATCGCAAGGTTCCGGTGGTCATTTGCACGGTGAGAGATAAATTAGTGCAAGAGTATGAATTCACTTTTCCATTTGTACGCGGATTCATTTCGAAACGAATGGGCATCAGAAAAATTATCGATCAGATCGAAAACGTCCTGGCTGGAAGTAAAGTTGAAGCCATACCGGAAACTGAAGAAAACGCCAATGTGAAAAGAGTTTCGATGGAACTGAGGAAAAAATTGAACCTGGAGGATGGAAGCGGGAAAGAAATCGTCGATAAGCTACTTTACCTTGCCGATCTTCAGAATATCAACAGAATCGTGCTGGACATCAAAGGTATGCATTGTCGGGTGGCCCTGCTCTCTGACGACATGGAAGCAAGCAGCTTTACTTGTACCGAATCCATTTTCGGAATAATCGGCAGGCGATTGGAGATAATGGCTAATCTTCCTCTGTCGCAGCCTGCAGTAGAAGTTAAGGGTAATTTCGACGTTGTGGTTAACGGAAGAAAAAGCTCTTATACGCTTATAAGAAACTGGATGGGGACGACCAAGGTTTTCTCTCTGGAAAAAAACGCCTGACGGGGACGGGGATGCTCGCCCCTTATTCCAAATCGTGGGACTTCACAATTAGTTTAATAATCTGGTCTTTTTCGGGAGGAGCTTTATACGTCAACCCGGGATTTTCTCCATAACGACAGAAGGAATCCGGGTATAACGAGGAGCAGCAGGGCGCTCCAGGGTGATGTTGCGGGTATGGGCGGCGGAAGTTCATCCGAAACGTCGCCTGATACGACCAGGGCGTAGCCTTGGGTAAAGGCGTTCAGGTCCGCGCAGTTCACGTTCACGGTATAAACGCCTGGTTCCGGTTCATCCAGATATACGCATTCCACGGTGTTCACGTCATCATATATGCCGCCGGTCGTTGACCATCCGTACTGGAATTTATTGCCGATGTATTCAGTTTCATCAGGCGCGGCGACGGTCAGGTTAAGGTCGTTCCTGACCACGGAACCTGTAGTTCCTATTATTCCATAATAGTCGGTCCAGCAGAGAGTAATTTTGAGAGGCTCATCGGACGAGGACACGTAATACTGGTATTCGTGTTCCTGCCCCGAGGCGGTGAAGCCATCAGCGTTTAAAATATCCTTTACGCAAATTTTCCGCGTATCGCCTTCAAAAAACATCACGTCATCCAGGGTAGGCCGTCCCCACCCCTGATCGTCTCCGGGTCTGTCGCCGAAACCGGTGCATATGCCGATCATTCTTCTCGCTGAATTGATAATCATGGCTTTGAGTAAAGCTCCTGAAGGATCGAGTGAGTCTTCGGTTATTTGTGTTCCGGAGGGGTAATAACCTTCTTCAAAATACTGATGGATCAAAGCTACGGCCCCGGCCACTATAGGCGCGGCAAAACTCGTTCCCCCCACGGAACAAACCTGACTGTTGAAGAATCCCTCACAAACTCCATCGGCTTTGTTTAATCTCAAGCCCGAATGATTACTGTCGGAACCCGGAGCGACGACATCCGGCATCTGACTGTTCCCTGTAGCGTTAGGCCCCCTGTTGCTGGCCCACCACCCGTTATACATATCGTCCAGATCATCCAGATCGTCCGAGGCTCCGACATCAATCGGGCTTTTGGAATAATTCGGGTCCTGGTAGTCGGCCATTGATGCGCATGAACCGTCATTCCCGCAGGCATTCGTTATCATGCACTCTTCATTGTATCTAATGGTGTAATCGTACAACCGGGCCTGGTTGGTATAATCTTCAGGCGGGGAACCGGGAGACCCCCAGCTCCAGCTTGTGTTCAATACGCATGCGCCCATATCCAGAAGGTTGTTCCATTGATTGTACTGGTCTGTGAAGTTGAACCCGGAAAAACCGTTGTTCGGTCCGAAAAATATCTGGGCCTCGTGAGCGAGCGCATCCCCGTAATAACCCGCGGAATGGTAAAGCGTAAAAATTGAAGCATCATCGGCATTGCCGTCCTGGGCCGCTGCCGCTGCCACAGACGTCCCATGTCCGTCGTATTCGTCGCAAAGAACTCCTCCGGCCAAGTCCGCATAAGGAACCTTCAGCGTGTAATCGGGCGTCGTTATCAATGGATTGACGGGAGGTCTGAAGTAAGCATGATTATAATCGATCCCGGAATCCGAAATCGCTATCGCCTGATGCTGTCCATGTATGCCATGCTCCATCCAGACAGGATAATCATCAGTATTGACAGTTCCGTCCGTTATATCATCATCATCTCCGCCGGCCGACTGAATTATTCCCGCTGCGCTTAATCCTTCAAATTTCTTGATCTTGGGCCGCGGACTTATATATCTCACTTTCCCCCGTTTCGACAAAACGATTATAAGGCTTTCAGGCTGCGGCACGTATAAACCCATGCTTAAACCGTCGCTTCCGAAATCAAAACAATCAAATATCTCCGCATTTAACTCACTCGCTATCTCACCGGCCTCAGCTTCACTCACACCGGGAAAAAATTCTACATATACTTCGCCTCGCCCCTCGGCATCCCTCGGTATATGAGCATCCGGCAAACCCATTAAATTGGGTGAAATCTTGTAGGCCGGATGATATCGGCCCGTCCAATCAACAAATTCCAAATTCCTTAACGCCGTAACCTGTTCCTCGGAACTGACCTTTACAATATAAAAATAATTGGGAATCCGAAGCCGCGTAGTTTCCGCTCCCGTCCGCCGCACTTCACTCAGCCAGCTCTCTTCCCACGGTTTCTCAATATGTACCAGCAGCCATTCTTCCTCTTCGCCTGCCTTGCCCGTGCACAATAACTCAGCAGGCATCTCCGGCTCAGAATCATCATGAATGGAAAAACAAACCGTGGACAAAAAAATGGCCGAGTCGTCCTCGAAAGGTAATTTTTCGCCGTAAAGCGGTCTAACGGAATAAGGCCACGGCTCACCCGCTGCGATTGCTCCGGCAGAAAACATGACGGCTGTAAACAAAAAAACAAATAAATTTTTTCTGATTTTCATCCTTTTTTTCTCCTGATCATTCTGTAAATTTAATCCGGATATGTCCCGGTTATGCGTCTTTAAACGTTCCATTAACTGCGACGCCTCATGAAACCATATTCATATATACGAACGTCCCACTCCCGTGTCAAACTTTGAGCTGCCCATCCGTATACTCATACGACCGACTCTGCGTTCTGCCCTGCAGCAGCCGGCAAGCGTTCTCGCCTTCTACGCCGACGGATATTTTTTTACAGTCTCTATATTCTTTGCTATCTTGATTCCGGAGAACGGACGGTCCTTATCATGAAAGAAATTCAGGAATTAAACAAAACGCAAATGGATGTCTCAGTCCGCAACCTGGGATGGAAGCCCTACCGCTCACGGCAGATACTCCGCTGGCTGTATAAAAAAAACGAATTCAATGTCGACCGGATGACTGATATTCCTGAAAGATATCGAACGGCAATCAAGCAAGAATTCTTCTGCTATAAACCGCCTGTGATTCGTTCTCAAAAAGCAGAAGACGATACGAAAAAACTTCAATTGATGCTGAAAGACGGTCATTCGATCGAAACAGTTTTCATGCCCTACGAAGATCGCTCCACTGTTTGCATCTCCACTCAGGTCGGCTGCGCCATGGGCTGTCGCTTCTGTGCAACAGGAAAAATGGGGTTAATTCGTAACCTCAGCGCCTCCGAAATATTTTCACAGCTCAAAATCGTTCAACGCGAATTCAACGATAAAAAAGATAAGAAACCGGTGAATATCGTACTGATGGGCATGGGAGAACCTCTTCATAATTTCGCCAACGTCATCAAAGCCCTTACTTTTTTATTGGCTGATTGGGGATTTGACTGGTCCAAACGGAGAATAACTCTATCAACCTGCGGTTTGATTCCTCAATTGGAGGCTCTGGGAAAACTGAATCTGGGTATAAATCTCTCCGTTTCCCTCAATGCCTCCGACGATAAGACCAGAAGCCTTCTCATGCCCGTCAATATTAAGTATCCTCTGGACCAGCTCATGAACTGCCTTCGCCGTTATCCCCTGGCTAAAAGACAAAGAATTACCTTTGAATATATTCTGATTAAAGGCATAAACGACTCTTATCAGGCGGCTAAAAAACTGATCAGAATTCTCCATGGCATAAAATCTAAAATAAATCTCATTCCCTACAACACTATTCCTGAATTTAAATCACAGCAGCCTTCTCAAAAGGATATCCTGACCTTTCAGAATATCCTCATTGATTCAGGATACTCGACTTTTATCAGGGAAAGTAAAGGCTCCAGCATATCTGCAGCATGCGGGCAGCTCGTTACCCGTAAGCCGGATATTTGATTAATGCAGCGGAAGGCATTAGAAATTTCGGCAGCGTTACTTTCCGATTATGACGCATTGCATTGTAAAATGTAACTTTACAACGATCCTTTCCGCGCTTTTTTGTTGACAGGACGCATCCAAGTTTTTATACTCGCACGAACTGCATTCCTCAACAGGATTTAATTCAATTCTTGGATTGGAAAGATGTTCGATTTGTTCCGGGTTTTCATCGTTTGAAGGAGGAATGCGAGGAACGTTTTATTCTCAAGAAGGAGGAATCATGGAGCGTATCAAAGTTATTTTAACGGCAGCGGCGATAATTATTCTGATGACGGAAAACGCGATGGGCAACGGATTTGCGGTTCCTATTCAGGGCGGGCGTTCACTCGGCGCCAGTTTTGCCGTCTCTTCCGATGCGGAAGATATTTCCGTCCTTTATAACAATCCGGCCGGATTGACGCAGATGGAGGGAACTCATATAACGCTGGGAACCAATAACGGATATGCGGATGCCGAGTACAAAGCCGGCGGAGAAAAAAAAGTAAGCATTCAACAACATGCATTTTACCTGCCGTTAGTGGGAGTCGCTTCGGATTTAGGCACGGAGAGATTCCGGGTTGGCCTGGGTTTGTATGCGCCCTACGGAGCGCGTATGGATTATCCTTCGGAGGGGCCTCAGCGTTTCCTCATACAGTATGTGGATTTACACACCATATTTACCACGGCGGCGGCTGCCTATAAAATAACGGATAAACTCTCTGCCGCGCTGGCGTTGCATTATGTCATGGCTGAATTGACTTTGGAGCAGAGTCGCATTGAAGAATTCCTGGGACTGGAAGTGGACGTTGATATCGGCATGAACGCTGAAAGCGACGATCTGGGCTGGGGGCTTTCATTGATGTATGACGTCAACGACAGGATAACAACAGGATTAAGTTATACGCATAAACTGGTGGGCGACATGGACGGCACGGTCAGAATTCGGGAAGTCAATATGGATATTCCCTTTGAACTGGAATTTGAAGAGATGAAAATCAGGGAATTCGACGTAGTGCTGCCTAACGTTTATCGCTACGGAATTAATTATAAGTTTAATCCCAATTTTAAAATTCTGGCTGACGTGCTTTACTGGAAATGGTCTCTCTGGGAGGAAAATGAAATACTTCTGGAAGAGAATCCTTACGGCATTGAGGAAGTGAACATTAAAAGAGACTGGAAGGATGCCCTGACGATTTGTGTTGGAACCGAATACAAACGGAATAAATGGGAATATCGTTTCGGACTGGGTTACGACCAGAAAGCCATTCCGGATGAAACGCTCGATCCTGCTATTCCTGATTCTGATAAATATTTATTCGCTGTTGGAATGGGATACAACTTCTCTGACAGGTACGACGTCAATCTGGGATTCGGGCACCTTCATTATCTTGATCGTGAAGTAGACAACAGCGAGCTTGAAGTCCCGGGTAACGGCGAATATGCCTATGGAATGGATTTCCTGAGTTTCGATTTCAATATCAGACTATAGGATTCTGGGGATAGATCAAATAGGGGTTACGCCTTTTCATAAAATATTTGATTGATTGAAATTCCCGTCAAGATACCAGACCTGACCCATAACTTTCTCTCTGACAAACTCACTTGGTTGTTTTTTCATAAAAGGACGTTTGTTTCGGTATCATTTATCGGAGTAAGCTGTTACGAGGATATGTGTTTTGCCTTTATCAGATGTTCAAGGCTGCGAAAATTCACATCTACTGAATTTGATTCATGAAAATTGTGAAATGTTTAATGAAAAAATACAATCGATAAATTTTAAATCCGCTTTTTTTTATTCAGCGGCATTTCTGCCTTCAGCCAGTTTAAGATATATCATAAGAGCGTTAAGCGCTGCAGGGGTTATGCCCGGAATGCGAGAGGCCTGTCCTATAGAAAGCGGTCTGATTTTTTTGAGTTTTTGGCGCAGTTCGAACGAGAGGCCGTGCACTTCCTCATAGTCAAGCCCTGCCGGTATGCGGATTTGTTCGGATTTTCTGAATTTTTCGGCTGTTTCTTTCTGTCTCTGTATATAGCCTTCGTACTTGATTTTTATTTCGAGTCTTTTGTGGAGCATCTCAGGCAAAGGCATATGGGAATGGTCTTTTATGAGATCGAGTAGTTTGCGATAGGATATGCCGGGCCTGCGTAAAATTTGTTTTGCGGTTAAAGGATGATCAGGCGGGTTTTCATTATTGGCTGTGAACCAGCGTCTGGTGTTTTCGGTAGGATTGAGCGAAAGAGCGTTAAGGAATTCGATTTCAGATTGCAGTTGATCCAGTTGTTCCTGGACGTGTTTTATTTCATTTTCGGATATGAGACCAAAGCGTCTTCCGTATCGAATAAGCCTTTCCTCGGCGTTGTCTTCACGCAACAATAACCGGTATTCAGCGCGGGAAGTAAACATCCGGTAAGGTTCATCGACACCGCGAGTGACCAGATCGTCAACCATGACTCCGATATAAGCTTCGTCTCTCCGAGGAACCCAGGAGGATTCGCCCTGCAACTTTAAAGCGGCGTTGATGCCTGCCAGCAATCCCTGGGCAGCGGCTTCTTCATATCCGCTGGTGCCGTTTATCTGACCCGTGAAATAGAGGTTTTCTATTTTTTTCGTTTCCAGCGTGGGTTTGAGCTGCGTGGGGGGCATGAAATCGTATTCTATGCCGTAGCCCGGTTTGAGGATTTCCGCCTTTTCCAGGCCCTCTATTGATCGAATATACTCTACCTGCACATCGTAAGGAAGACTTGTGGATATTCCGTTAGCATAGTATTCGTCGATATCCGAGCCTTCCGGCTCCAAAAATAACTGATGTTTATTCCGGTCCGGAAAACGCACGACTTTATCTTCAATGGATGGGCAATATCTGGGTCCGATTCCGACTATTCTTCCCTGATACAATGGCGATTTATCCAAATTCTCCCTTATAATTCTGTGAGTCGTTTTATTAGTGTAGCCAATCCAGCATGGTCTCTGGGGACGTTCAATGTTTTTTGTGCGAAATGAGAACCAATGATGATCTTCCTCGCCGTCTTGCCTGACGAATTTTTTAAAATTGATGGTCCTGCCGTCGATTCTTGCCGGAGTGCCCGTTTTTAACCGCCCCACTTCAAAATTCAATGATTTAAGCGAATCTGACAAACGATGAGAAGCGAAATCGCCGATACGGCCGGCTGGATAGTTCTGAAGTCCTATATGGATCAGTCCGTTCATAAAGGTCCCCGTCGACAGAATAACAGCGCTGCTCAACCGTTCGCCGCCCCATTGCAGTTTTACGCCGACAACGCGACCGTCATCCGCCAGAATCTCCTGGACCATATCCTGAGTCAACAGAAGGCGCTCCTGGTTTTCTACCGCTTTTCTCATATAAAGAGAATATTGGCGTCTGTCTGATTGAACGCGAAGCGCCTGCACCGCCGGTCCCTTTTTCTTGTTTAGCACGCGAAACTGAATGGCTGTCTGATCCGTAGCATCGCCCATGACGCCTCCGA
Organism: uncultured bacterium; assembly: GCA_964619725.1. Lineage (GTDB taxonomy): Bacteria > CSSED10-310 > CAZUFC01 > CAZUFC01 > CAZUFC01 > CAZUFC01. The sequence goes on from CAZUFC010000017.1 coordinate 36,776, forward strand.
GAGCGACGATCTCCCTTACAAGATGACTTTTTCCCAGGCCGCCGACGGCAGGATTACATGACATCTGCGCTATATGATCAATATTGGAAGTGACCAGCAGCGTTTCCATTCCCATCCCTGCAGCAGCCATCGCCGCCTCGATACCCGCATGTCCTGCCCCGACTACTATGATATCATACGTTTCAGGCATATCGCTCACTTTCCGATGCAAAATCGACTGAAAATTAAATCAAGCACATCATCGGGCGTCGCTTCGCCCGTTACTTCGCCTACAGCATCCAGCGCAGCCATAATATCCGCTGCCGGAAATTCCGGAGAACTGCCTTCTTCTACACGTTTTCCCGCCCTGGCAAGATTCTCCAAAATTTCTTTTAACAATTTGCGATGACGCACTCCAGCCAGAATATCGCTTTCGCTCGATTCAGCCTTCTGACGCACCCACATTACCGCTGCTTTCCTCAAATCTTCAACGCCGGCGCCGGTCAATGCGCTGATGATGAAGAGCGGGAAGGAAGGAAATCGATCCCCAAGCAAAGAAACATCCAGTTTCATTTCCAAGTCCTTCTTGTTGCAGACCAGGAAAACATCAGGTCCTTCAATGTTCGTAATTATTTCCAGATCGTCCTCTCTTAACGCCAAAGAGGCATCCAGCACAAAAAACAGTAAATCAGCTTCCCGTATCCTCTTTCGACTTCTGTTTATCCCCTCTGCTTCAACTTCTAAGGCATTCTTCCTTAATCCAGCCGTATCGATCAATCGGAACAGAACGCCTCCTATCATCCGCTCTTCCTCAATAAGATCACGGGTAGTTCCCGGTGAAAAATGAACTATCGCCCGGTCCTCTTCCAGAAGGGCATTCAATAATCGTGACTTGCCCGCGTTCGGAGGCCCTGCGATAACAAGCCTGTATCCCTCCTTCAAACCCTTTTTTTCTTCCGAATAATTCAAAAATTTCGCCGTATCTCTGCTCACATCTTCTAAAACCGCTAAAAATGCTTCCCTGTCAAAGTCATCCAGCTCTTCTTCAGGAAAATCAATGGCCGTTTCCAGCCGCATCTTAAGTTCTATCAGCTTCTCCTTTATCTGCTCGAATCGCTCCGATAATCCGCCTTCCAGTTGTTTTAATCCTGATTTCAAGGCCGATCGGCTTTTGGCGTTTATGATGTCCAGCACAGCCTCGGCCTGAGTCAAATCGATGCGATTGTTTAAAAAAGCCCTTCGAGTGAATTCTCCAGGTTGCGCCATACGGGCGCCGGCATCCGTGACGACTTCCAGAATTAACATGGAGACAAGCCTGCCGCCGTGACAGTATATCTCCGCTGTATCCTCTCCCGTGTAACTGCGAGGTCCCTTCATGAAGCTAACTAATACCTGATCGATGATCTCCTCGTTTTTCGGCTCCTTTATGATGCCGTGATAAAGTCTGTGCGATGCGTAATCCTTACGCGCTTTACCGTCTCTTTTGAAAAAAATTCTCTGAAGCAGCGCTGACGATTCAGGTCCGCTTATTCTTATAACGGCTATTCCGCCTTCGCCCTGCGGAGTCGCAATAGCTGCAATCGTGTCGTTCAGGATGACTTTCAATTTCCGACGCCTCCCCGGTCGAATATTACATCAAGAAGTCTTGAAAAAAAACCTCAAAAATATTATAAAAATCATCGATTATTTGAGTCTTCCGATTTAAAATCTCAAACCAGGGAAAATCAGGATTCAAAAATGACGGAAAACAATGACGGGAAATTTTACAAAAGCAAAATAAAATCTGCGGCTAAACTAGCAACCGCTTTTGCGCTCATTATCCTGACCGCGCTTTTCGCTTTCGGTTCTTCGCTGAACAACGGGTTCGTCTATGATGACGAATACCTGATCCAACCGGGACGCTACATGCTCAGCAATATCGAACCGAATGTCTTCTTTTCAGATCAATATTTCGGCTGGTTCGGCGAAGCTTCCTACCGGCCCGTCGTCAGCCTGTCTTATATGATCGATTATCAATATTCCGGTCGTCTGCCTGTGGGATACCATCAGACGAATTTTCTTTTGCATTGCGGGACAGCGCTGCTAATTTTTATTCTCTTAAGAGCTATAAAAATAAATATGCCGGGAGCTCTGGCTGGTACGCTGATCTTTGCAGGATTACCGGCGGCTTCAGAAGCCGTCAATGGAATAGCTTTTCGGGAGGACCTGCTGGCAGCCTTATTCAGTATAGCCGCTATTATATGCCTTGTCAGAAGCATCATGACGAAACATCTGCGATGGATCATACTTTTCACGCCGCTTATGATCCTGGCTCTGTTTTCCAAGGAATCGGCTTTCATGCTGCCGGTAATGGGAATAGCCGTAATGCTTCTGCTCAAAAACCCGAAAGACAGACCGGGCAAAAAATTTTACCTTATCTGGACGATCACCATGTCTGTCGTAACCGGTCTTTGTCTTCTGGGCTGGTTTCTGCTGATGAAGGATAATGCTTTCTTCCTGCCCAACAAAAACCCAGAACTAAATCAAAGAATCTTCGAAATACCCTGCCTGTTCTCTTTTTACTTTCAAAAACTGTTCGTGCCCTCCCGTATCGCAGTTGAACTGCCGATGCCCGAGAACCGAAAAGCCGCTTTGTATGTGTCCATCCTCTTCCTGACCGGCGCTCTCATTGCCGGATTCATGAATAAAAAAGCTGCCCTGTTTTCGCTTTGGTTCGTCATCTTCCTTATCCCTGTATTACAGATCATTCCTTTAAAAAATAAGATCGGTCTGCGCTTTGTTTATTTACCCGCAGCAGCCTACGCCGGATGGACTGCACTGATCTTTCAACGTCTATGGAACGACGGAAATAAAATAAAACGATTAGCCGTCGTCGCCCTTATCGTTATCGTCACATTTCAATGCGGCATTTCAAGAGCCGTCACCGAAAGCTGGGAAAATAACCTGGCCCTGTGGTCTGTCGCAACGAAAATCAATGCTGACAACGCCCGAGCGGCCTACAATATGGGTAAATATTCGGTCGAAGCAGGATTCATCAAACTGGGAGAAAAATGGCTTACTAATGCTGTGGAAATCGATCCCGACTCACATTTTTTACTTTTTCAATTAGGCTATTTCTACGAAACCAAGCAGAAAAACAAGAAAAAAGCCGCTGAATTTTATAGAAAATCCCTTGAATTAAAACCGGATACTTTTCAGCCGAACTTCCAGTTGGGACGGCTACTCTTCCTCAATAATCAAGTGGAAAAAGCGGAAAAATACTTGAAGAAAGCCCATGCTTTGAAACCGAACTGGATTACCGTTAACGTATGGCTGGATTACGCCCTTGATGAAATTGAAAAAAAGAAGAAAGAATCAAAAAATGAAAATTAGTAAAAACCGCTACCTGTCCGGTGAAGAAATCCTTCCGCCGGCGATCTCTCCGCAAATCAGCGCCGCTGAACTCATCGACAATCAATTTACTGCATACAACGCCCGACGTTTAAATGAAATTTGCCGACTTTTCACGAAAAAAATACTGAATAACAAAACTACAATAGGACTGTCGCTGTCAGGTGCGTTGACCCCTGCAGGATTGGGCATTTCCTGTATCATTCCTCTTATGCGGTACGGAATGATAGACTGGATCGTATCAACGGGAGCGAATCTCTATCACGACGCGCATTTCGCTATCGGTAAATCTTTGCATAAAGGAAAAATTTCCTGGAATGACGTTGAACTGAGAAAAAACAACGTGGTCAGAATATTCGACGTTGTGTTCGATTATAATGTCTTGCTCGATACGGACGCCTTCTTTCGGCGAATAATTAAACAACCTGAATTTCAACGGGAAATGGGCTCCGCAGAATTCCACCGCCTCTGCGGTCAATACCTGATAGAACGAGAAAAAGAACTTGGACTGAAAAAAGTCTCAATCCTGGCCGAAGCATGCCGGCTTGACATTCCCGTTTTTACCTCCTCCCCAGGCGACAGTTCAATCGGAATGAATATAGCCGCTGCCGAACTGGAAAACAATAAACTGAAAATTAATTCGTCCGTTGATGTAAATCAAACCGCTGCCATCGTCTATAATGCAAAAAACAACGATGAATTCTCGGCAGTCGTTATATTGGGCGGCGGCTCGCCTAAAAATTTCATGCTCCAAACAGAACCTCATATCCAGGAAGTCCTGGGACTAAAAGAAACAGGTCATGACTACTTCATCCAGATAACGGATGCCAGACCTGATACCGGCGGTCTTTCCGGCGCCACTCCATCAGAAGCCGTTTCCTGGGGAAAAATCGATGCCGATAAATTGTCCAACACCGTCGTCTGCTACTCCGATACTACCATTGCACTCCCTCTTTTCGTCGCTTACGTCCTCTCAAAACAAAATCCCAGAAAACCTTCACGGATTTATAAAAATCTGGATAGCTTTACCGAAAAAATGAAAAAGGCGCTGAATATCAAAAAACGAGACTGAGCAAACAGGGATTACACTTTTGGGAATCATTTCTTCTCTTTTCTGTGATGATCAGATATGTCCCGGGCTGAGGTGTCTTTGTAATTGTTTCTGAAAATCCGGGCGTTTTGACCATCGATCCCCCAAAAAAACGCTGTATATTTCTATGTTTCATACTTCCTGAGCGGCAGCATATCTCTGAAAAAGCCTGAATGTGATCATCAACGCTTCCTTGCGCAACCCTAGCGCCACGCACCTCACCCCCTTTTCACGGGCCCTCCCCCGCTCGCTTTCAGATTCGGATCATCCACCACCTCGGGCAAACCTTGCCTCTGAAACAGGTCATGCTTCAGAAACATGCCCCCTGCCTTCCTTGCGAGCGAAAGTTCCAAGATTCTGGATCCGAATCTCATTCAGCTTGAAGCACCTTTCATGCCAAAAATAAGTTTTCTTTAAAAACAATAAGTTATATTTTTCTCTTGCCTTGCCGTATCTCCGAAAATTCAAAAAATTTGAATTTTTTTCAAATTTTTTGAATTTCATTCCAGCCGCTAATTCAGTCAACCCAAAAAAACAATTCCATAATATCCTTTAAACACAATAAATTAAATTCTTCGATAATTCCATAGAAACGGCGGTTTTTACCGTAATCCAGAGTTCAAATTTTTTGAATTTCACGTTTTTGTGTGACATGCGATCAAAGGATATCACTGTTTTCCTGTAGACATAACCCTTCCAGCATAATATTTTATCCATTGAATGGGTTTGCGGAGGTCCCCTGATAATATTTCTTACAGCTTCGCAACAAACTCATTTTCGGTAAAAGCTTCCTCATGCATTGAGAAAAAGTAGAAGGACACAGAGAAACACTTCATCCGCTAAAGGGTTCTATTAAGGAGTTAAGCGATGCAGCGAATAATTTTTCTGGCGATTTTCCTGGCGCTGATGGAATACTGTTTATTTTCAAGGGAATGTTCTGGAGTAGAATCGTACGATCAATCATCATATTTTATAAGTGATGCCGAGCCTGTGCCGTTGGAGAAACCGATTTCAAATCCTCTGGAATATTCGACGTCGAGGATAGGCTTGGACATTGACGGTTTCAAACTTCCTCGAGGACATGAAGGGAGGTACAGGTTTTCATGCCGATTTCCGGTCATTGATTATGTTTCCGAGCGTCCATTGTATATGAAACAATGGACGGAGGAACAGGCGGATTTGCTGATGAGTTCTCACAGTGAGAAGGGCATAGAGGTTGTAGCGGACGCTTTGACTATTTTGTGCGGAGGTAAAAACGAGACTGACGTTGAACCTGCCGAATTAAAAAAGGAGAAGGAATTATTTCGCGATAAGCTTCAGGCGTCGTCTTTTAAGAGCTGGTATCAGGACGCTCTGCTGGAGCTTTACGAGAGTTATTTGAAAGCGTGGAGATTGACGAAATACGGGCGCCGGGGATTGAGCGAAGAGGATTTGTCGTTTTTCAATAAGAATCCTGGTTATTATATCGCTCCGACGGAAGAAAAGATGACGTCATTAACGGGGAATGTCGAGACGCATTTTCGATATATCGAATGCGCCAGGCGGGCGGATTATGCCTGCATATTCGGAGGAGCTGAAATCGTGTCGAAAGCGGTGATGGCTTATATAGAAAGGGTGGAATCACATTCATCGAGTGATTTTTGTCGTGGTGATGCGAGCAAAAGCTTCCGTTTAGAATATGAATCGCCGGCGGGACTCATAAAAGTATCGGGTAAAGGAAACGACGAACACAACGAAGATGCGGTTTTTCTGATCGATTTAGGAGGCGACGACGTATACGTCAACAATGCCGGAGGCGTTTGCAATCTGAAACAGGCGGTCTGTTTATGTATTGATCATGCGGGAGACGACGACTATATTTCTTACAAAGGTCGTTATATGCAGGGATTCGGACATCTAGGAACAGGAATGCTGATTGATTTGTCTGGAGATGACCGTTATATGGCGGGACATTTTTCGCAGGCGGCTGGGATAATGGGAGTCGGAGTTATCTGGGACAAAGAGGGTGATGATCAATACATCGGGCAGACTTTCGGACAAGGGGCCGGTATGTTCGGACTCGGGATGCTCCTTGATGATGCTGGAGAGGATTTTTATGATATTGCGAGTTTAGGCCAGGGAGCAGCGACTACATTAGGATTGGGTATTCTGTCTGATTTAACGGACGACGACAGATACCATCTTGCGGTCGGAAGAGACAAGGATTCTCTGGGGGGAATGCCCGGATACGGCCAGGGAGGCGCTTTATCCTTTCGTCACTATCCCTGGGAAGGCGAATTGACGCCTTACGGCGGAGCGGGAATGCTCATAGACGCCAGAGGGAACGATCGATACCGCACAAAAGGATGGTGCGATCAGGGAGGCAGCTACATCATGTCCCTGGGAGCGTTGGTCGATTATGAGGGAAATGATCATTATTCGGCTCATACAGGCCAGGGAAGCGGAATACATATTACTAACGCTATCCTGGTCGACCGGAAAGGACATGACGTGTATGAGGGGAAATTTCGATGCGGCGGTTCCGGAGGAGACCGTTCACCCGGATTTTTGATCGATTATCAGGGCAATGACGTTTACCGATCCAGGACTTCATCTTACGGCACAGGCTGCAAACCCTTCTGTTTTTCTCTGTTTGTCGACTATTCGGGCGACGACGTTTACATATGTCCTCGGCCGGAAGATGAGATCACTTTCAACAACTGGGAAAGCTTCGGCGGAGTATGGCCGGAATCGGAACCTCACATCTGGCCTTACGCCGTTTGTCTGGATTTAAGCGGCGACGATGATTATCAGGTCCGCAATCGTTCGAATAACTCCGAAACACACAGTTTCGGGCACGGAATTCATCTGGACACGGAATTTCCCTCCAGCGACATCATAGGAACCCTTCCCTGTCCGCTGGAACCTTATCGCTCGTTTCCACTTCCTCTTAACGTTAAAAATTCCGAATATTACGAAGACATAAAAGCGCTTCAAAATCCCCATACTTTTATCCGTTTTCAGACCATAGGCCGCATAACGAACAGCGGTACCGATGTTTTGCCGTCTCTTGTCGACGCTGTAATTAATTCTGAACATGTTCAATTCAACAGAGACGTTCTCGAATGCATTCATATTTTCTGTTCATCCCGGATAATCAGCGAAAATGATGAAAAAACGATAGCGAAGCTGCTGAAAGCAGCGTCGCCGGAAATCAGGATCATCACAGCCGATAACTGCGGAATTTGGAAATGGACATCCTCTGAACATGCACTTATGGAATCTTTAAAAGATGAAAACGCTGAAGTTCGCAGATTTGCGTTGAATTCGCTGATCAGCCTGGAATCCGATAAAGCATCATCCTTCGTCAGAGAAAGCCTGATAAAGGATTCGTCAGAAAACGTCAGACGAACGGCCGTTCGATATATTCAACTGATATCGGAAGAATTCGATCCTTTTCCTTACCTGGCGGATGCTCTGCTGGATGATCCGGCATCGTCCGTAAGAGTCGCTGCGGCTGAGGCGCTGGGTTATCTGCAGGAGCAGCGCGCTGTTGAGCTGCTCAAGGATGCTGCGGAATCATACGATGTATACCTAAAACGTGCGGCGGCAAAAAGTCTGGGGGAGCTGGGAGAGATCGAGGGCATTGAAATTCTGATCGATTCACTCTCCTTTCCGTCCATTGATGCGTTTTTCAATTACGACCGCAACATCCCAAACTATATATCGGCATATGCCGGACATGACCTCAACGAGGATGAAAGATATGACAGAGAAAAGTGGCGTCAATGGTTCCAAAAAAGTAAAGATCAAATTGATCTGAAGGAAAACGTAAAAGCCTACAGGGCATATCAGGATACGGCAAAGGCAGTGCGAGACATTACAATTAAACGGAAAATCGAAAAATATGAAGCATTTTTATCGAATTTTCCTGATTATAATCGCGCTCGAAAAGCCCTGGCGAAAATTCTGAATGAAGCCGCCTGGAAAATGGTCACGGCTCCCGAAAATTCGAAGGATCATGATCCGGAGACAGGCCTGAAATACGCTCTGCGCGCCGTTGAACTGGAACCTCACATCAATTACATCGATACTCTTGCTGAAGCTTATCTCGCCGCCGGCAAAACGGCTGAAGCGGAAGAATTATGCCTGGAAATGCTGGAAAAGCATCCGGATGAAAAGATGTTTCAAGACAGGTTGGATCGTTGCAGGAAAACCAGTGAAAATGATTTATAAATCTGGTCTGATCAATCCGGGTCGCAATGAGCTTCAATGACCTACAGACGTTTTTATAATCCGGAGCGCTTCTCGTTTTACTCTGCTTCGGATACCAATCGTTCAGAATATTAAGCGGCAATGTTGCGATGGATTTGCTCCTTCCGGAATTCAATAATTGAAAAAAAGCAATGACTATGATAGGTAAGTCCCGGTTGAAATTTGATTTTGCATCTGACTCATAAATCAAATTGCCTGGGAGAGCGTTCAATGAAGATGGCGAAGAAGAGAGCATGAAGGAGGTTAGGAGGTTGAAATGAGCATGAAGATTGCGCTTTTTGCTTTTAACGGGGAGCAAATGTGTTTCATCCACGTATTATTGAATGCATTGGATATGAATGAAAAAGGATATGACGTCAAACTTATCATCGAGGGAACAGCGACGAAGCAGATAAAGGAGCTCTCGGAACCGGGAAAGATATTCGCGGGATTATATGAGAAGGTAAAGGCTGCAGGGTTAATCGACTGCGTATGTCAGGCGTGTGCGAACAAGATGCAGTCTCTTGAGAGCGCCCGTTCACAGGAATTGCCGGTTTGCGGAGAGATGAGCGGACATCCGTCGATCAGCCGTTATTTGCAGCAGGGTTATGAAGTTTTAGTATTTTAGTATAAGAAGCGAGAGAAAGAGAAAGCGCAGGTATTGAACTTTTGCAAAAAGGAATTAGAATTACTAAGCGAGAAGCTTTCATGAGACAAAGAGAGTCTGAAACAGAGAGAAGCTTCATTTTGTATTCATGCGAGGAGGAAGAATTATGAGGAAAGCATTAAGTGCAATATTGGGAATTCTATTATTGAGCGGAGCGGCGAGGGGAGCTGAGCAGCTTGTATTTGAGGACCCTGCGAGCGATGACGACGGTCCCGGTTATTACATTTACCCGACTGATCGTGTGTATACGCCGGGCTCGTTTGATCTCAGGATGCTTGAGGTTGTTGATCGGGGCAACTTAGTGGAAGTAACGGTGACGGTGGGAGCGAAATTGGAGAATCCCTGGGAGATGGATACGGGTTTTTCCTTACAGATGGCGACGGTTTATATCGATCTGGACGGTAAAACCGGTTCCGGTCACGAGTGGGCGCTTCCCGGTTTTAACGCCGGTTTTCGAGCAGACTCATTCTGGGAAAAAGCTCTTATTCTTTCACCCCAATCAGCTTCTCGTTTAAACACGGAAATAAAAACCAAAGCGCCTGAACTGGAAGAGGACATTCTCATACCCATCAAAATGAAAGTAAGGACCAGGAGTTTTACGGGAGTATTTCGCAAGGATGATTTAGGAGCTGATGTGTCTGAAGATTGGGGATTTCAGGTTTTGTTGACGAGCAACGAAGGTTTTCCTGATGCCGACGAGATAATGACGAGAAAAGTTAATGAGTATGAAGGTCCTCATCGTTTCGGAGGCGGCAGCGATTATGACGGAGACCCTCATTTCATGGATATGCTCTGGCCGCCGGCGCAGGGTGGTCCGGATGAAATAGATGGACAGCACGAATGTCTTTCGAGGTACGAAAGCAGTTCTGATCCTTCGGAGAATGTATATGTAAGGATACCTATGGTCAAGGCGGGCCGTGAAGAAGGGCCGGCGCCCTTTCAACCGGATGTAAGGACTTCGGTGTACGGAAAAGCTCCTGTGTCGAAAAGCCAGGTTGTAAAAGTGGGCGAAGACCTGAGATTTAAATGGGGCGGAAAATTTTTCACTAACTGGTTATGGGGTAATGACGTATCCGAACATTCCGTCTACATGGATGCGTTCGGTGATCACGGACTGAACGGCATCAATTCAGAGCTGGAATTGACGATTCACGCCTATATTTCAGATTACGCCGAAGCGGGAGCAAGAATCAAAAACAGATTCAGATACAATTACTGGACGACATACTGGAACAACGACAATTTGGATGAAGCCGAGTATATGAAATTAAGGGGATACTGGCTGCGATTCCGCCTGCCGGAAGTGTTCGCTCCTTATCTGGAAAAAATACATATCGGTTCTTCTGACCTGGGAATGTTCAACGCCTGGACCGTGGGCAGAATCAGATATATCGACAGAGACAATGCCAAAGGCATCTTCTTCATGGGAAAATTCAGCGACAAGGTGACCTATGATCTCGGGCGCATCAGCCTTCCTGAATTGTGGGCAGGACCAGGATGGTCTACCCGCGGCAAGGGATATTATTCAGCCGACGGTTTCGCAGTGCAGGATTACGCGCTGGCGGCATCCGTAAACGTGGATGCATCGGATTATTTCAGGTTTCGCGTGTTAGGCGATTACACGAGCGATAAAGAAGGAGACCTGGATGATGATAATCCCAGGGACGGAGTGGACCGGGAAACTCGATATCAGAACACCGTAGGCAGCTTTGAATTTGCAGCAGACCTGGCCGGTTTCGCTGAATTAAACGGCGTTTATAATTATTCAAAATCAAATTACGATGCGAAATTCGATTATCTTGCACAAAAAGGCGAAAACGTCATTCCGCAGAAAGATGTTTCAGATTCAGCTTACAAACTGGGGCTGGAGTCCGACGATCCTTTCGGCATAGGCCTGGGCATCGAATTGGAATACTTCAACATCGGAGCGGACTTCATTTCACTGATGGCTGCCCGTCGCGAAACCGACGTACTCCTCACAGAAGGTTTTGAGGCTGATGACGTCCTGGAATTAAATCCCGAGGACGATTTTCCTGAGGCCTATGAATACGGAGGCTGGTGGGGCGCCATGGGTCAAGCGCCCACGTTGAACATCGACAACAATGATACCCAGTTTGATGAAACTTATTATCAGTCCATAATCGGCTGGAAAGGTTTTACCGCTCTACTGAAATACGGATTCGGAAGTTTGGATTTTTCAGGCGAATATACCATCATTGATTACAACACCAATATGCAGGGCAGGGATATGAGCGTTTATCCCCTTTACGCAGGCGTTTATAAAGAAGACCAGGACAGAAATTCCTCCATCGCAGCGCTTAACGCTTCATATACATTTGAGATGGGAAGAACGTTCGATATTTCTGCCAGAGCCAAACACATACTGGATGAAGACGATCAGAACAAAGACATATCTGCGGATGATTACGAATACGACAAATGGATATATGAAGCAGCTTTGGGCTGTCGCATCATTGATGAGATTTATCTCAATATCGGAACCACAATGTACGACCGTACGATTACTCTGGGCGACGAAGAACATCCCGCCGATAAAACCCGCATATTTTTCAAAGGTTCTTACGACCTGGGAGGCGTGAAAATAGGCGGCGCACTGGAACAGTACAAAGGCGAATCCTGGTCTGCCGATTTCACCGAAAAATATGACGATTACAAGCTGAACAGAGCAAGAATCTTCTTTGAAGCCGCTTTTTAGATTCCGGGTAACAGCAATACTTTAAAATTCAAGCCGACGGCCGTCCGCTGCAAAGCGGACGGTTTTTTATTCAATCCAATTTCGATGCAAAAAAAGCGGCTGACGGAGCGATATCCTCGAATAGCGGTCCACAGGAAAATAATACTTTTAAAAAAGCGCTTGCCGTCTCTTATCGTCCCATAACCGCAAGGTTCAAAGAACATAACCGGATGCATAACCCACAACAGCCAGATAATCGCCGGTGATATCGCCTGATGTCTGATACCTGACTATTTTCGCTTCCGTGGCGCCCATTCGCTTGCATGCCTCCAGCATTGTAACGGTGGGAATGAAACCGCACATACTGATATTATGTTTTCTGACGACGCGATAAAGCCCCTCCGGATTCAATTTTTCAAACTCGGTCAGCGCCATTTTATCCTTTCTGTTTGCAGATTCCTGAGGTTCCTGATGAGTCATGTCGGTACTGGCTACTATCAGGTATTCCTTTTCCGTTTCGGATTTAACAGCTTGCGCTATGGCGGCTCCCACTTCGGTACAAGTTTCATACTTGTGATCCATGAAACTTATTGGGACTAATTTAAAATCCTCTCTGAAATATTGCAGGAACGGAAGCTGCACTTCAAGCGAATGCTCGCCCGTATGCGATGACGGATCGTCGCTGATCCTTCCCTGACCGGCTTTTAAAATCGACCTGGCCATATCCGCATCTATCTGCACCTCACCTAATGGTGTTTCCCAGGAACCCTCGGTCATGATGCTGACGCTCGATGTCGCCCACCTGTGATTGGGACACATGACTATCACCGTTTCAGGGATGACGATCCTGGAATATATCGCTCCGGCTACAGGACCGGAAAACATATATCCGGCGTGAGGAGAAATTATCCCCATTACCTTGCGTTTAGCTTCGATCTCCTCTACGTATTCTTCGATCTGGCTGATCAATGCGCTGCGTTTACCGGCATAAAACTGACCCGCTACTGCCGCTTTTCTGATCATTTTTTCTCCCTCCTCTTTATAACGAAAAGATATTTTTATGTTTTAAGTTTTTTAATTCCGCATTTCATCATAATCCTGGAATCTCTTTCAATAGTTTGAAAAATCATCGCTGTAACAATTTAAGCAGAAAACAGAAAGCGAATCAAATACAACAGAATTCACCCGTTGCGCCCCTGATGTTTCGGCGACAGATCGATTCTTTTCCGGCAAGGCGAAAGTTGAGTATCAAACCCGGCGCACAATGATCCTTCGAAAAATTAACATCATTGGGCTGAAACCGCTCCTCACAAGCTCATGCACCATAATGAGAGACAGGCTCACGTATTGCACTACGACATCGCATATCGGTAAATCCTGATCAATCTCCGTCCCTGCACTCCAACACCGGCCCCGGCCTGTTCCTCTTGCAAGATCAGTCTCCGTTCCCATTTATCGGCGTCAACCGTCTCAGGTATTCCTCTATCAGCCGATTTTGTTCTGCCTGTTGCAATTCCAGTTCTTCTATTCTTTTCTCCTGTTTCTTAACGATCTTAGTCAGAACGGCTATTATATTCATTGTGCTTATGCTTTTTCCATCCGGACCTACGATAGATTCTGGAGATTCTTCCGCAATGAATCCCAGCATTTCCTCCGCCTTAGCCTTACTCTTTTTGTATCTAACGGGATTCAACCCGGCTAGAGCATTCCTGGCATCTTGAATATCCAGAATACGGATTTCCGTCATATCGCCAAGCGCAGCATGCTGATGATAATTGTCAGCTATAACGTTACCGTTTACATCCAAGGCTTCTCCCGGGCTGTTTGTCCTGATTCCCACCGAACCATCTTTCGTAAAGTACATGACGTCGGTTCTTTCCGTGTAATCATGAAAAAGTTCCAAGTCCTGGGAATTCGGCGGAACCCTCATAACCCAGATAGTCGGGTCCGTTAAATACATCAACCTGTACCAAAGAAGTTCGGATGTCGCTGCATCGCCTCGCGCAGACATATAAAAACGGGCTCTATCGTTGCTCTGAGCGATAACGTCTGCGGTTCCGGAAGTATTCTCCATAAAGACCATCTTTCCGTAATAATTCTCAGCCCTGGCATCCCCGTTCACATGGAGAAGAGTTCCCGGGTCGTTCGTACCTATACCCAATCTGTTATTGGTATTATTGTAATACAGTTCAGCTCCCGCAGCATTGCCGTCGTTGTTGTAAATCAGTTGCATATTTGATCCTGCGACTGGTCCAGCAGGGCCATTAGGACCTGAAGGCCCGCGCTCACCCTGAGGGCCGGAAACGCCCTGAGGGCCGCTGGGCCCCTTTGATCCCTGAGGTCCCGAAGGTCCTGGTTCGCCCTGATTGCCGGGCTCTCCCTGCGGGCCGCTTGGTCCCCGAATTCCCTGGTTGCCTGAAGGACCGGTCGGTCCCCGGTCGCCTGCTTCGCCCTGCGGACCTGTCGGGCCTGTGGGGCCAACTGCTCCGGTATCTCCCGGCGGACCCGCCGGACCGCTGGGGCCTCGATCCCCCTGAACGCCGACAGGACCTGAAGGGCCGGTAGGGCCCTGTATACCAGCTTCACCTGCCGGACCCGAAGGTCCTGAAGGTCCCTGGTCGCCGATATCTCCCTGCGGGCCTGTCGGTCCCGTCAAACCGGAAGAAGGGCCGACCCATTCGCCATATTCGTTAATGACCTCCCCTTTTTCATATCCCGGTATACTGACCGTTCTTGGATTTATGTCCGCCTCATATACATCCTCAGCCTGTAATGCCCTGCCTACGCCTGTCAATAGCTGCCTCGGCATCAGTGTCTCCGCCCCGCTCACTCCGTCGTCAATCTCTATTTCCAACCAGTAGGCCTCATTAAAATGCATCTCCGAAGGAAATTCCAGGATAGACCCCATTTCTACATGAAAAATCCCACCTTCTGTCGAAACTCCCGGATGAACCTCCATCCAAAGCGGCGTACCGCCGGTTTCCTCGTCATAAATCCTGAAACTGAATGCAAAAATTCCCTCCAAGGGCTCACCCGTCGACGGATGCGTTATCTGACCCTGATAATTGATTGTCCTCGGGCCTTCAGCTCCTGCCGTGACTGAAAATATTACGAAAATCATGATCACTGCATATCTTATCCGTTCCATTCTTCCTTCTCCCCGCTGTTTGCATAATCGTTTTAAATCTCCGAATTTTATTGTACCGTCGCTCACTTGCTCCTCGAATAATAAAACAAAATTCCTTCCTATTTCACGAAAACCTCACATCTTCAATCAATTGTTATTATTCCAGCCTCCTTTGTTGAGGTTTCAAACTGTCGTCAATCACTTACAGTTATAAAGAGAAAAATAGTAAAAGCAAGAAATAGTCGATCAAACTGTCTGAATATTTTAAATCGCAACGTGCACAGTACAACCCGCATTCCGATATTCTTTATGCTTCGATATCGACTCCCTTCTCCTTATTTTGAAGCGCACCTTCGGTTCTTCACTTATTCATAAAATATTTTCTGAAACCCATCAATGCAAAAGTGAATCCTAATAATGAGGCCATTGGGGTCTGAAGCGAGGGGACGTAATATGAGAGAGTGCATCATTGTTCAAAAATTTACGGAATATTATGACGGAGAAATAAATGAAAGGGATCGGCAAATGATCGAAAATCAATTGAGCGTCTGTCCCAATTGTAAAAAATGTTACGAAGCATACAAAATTGCGGTGGATATTTGCCGACGTCTAAACAAAGAACAAATGCCCCCCTACTTGCATATAAAATTAATAAGACGCCTGCGCCTTGAATACGAGAAGAATTATTGAGATGAAATAATGATCCGAACATTCAGGTCCGAACCCTTTTCAAGCCGTTCCGTATATTCTCATCCGGAACTTAAATCGGAATTGATTATGAATTAAGGAAGTGAATTTGTAAGGAGTGTAAATGAACTCAAAAATTTCAAGGCGTAATTTCCTCAAAGCAGGGCTGACGATGGCCTGTAGTATCGCTGCTGCCGGTCCCGCGGGAAGGGCTGCAGCAGCGTTTGAAAAAAAGGAGTTGCTTGCAACTTTAATCGACGTCCGCAAGTGCATAGGCTGCGAGGCATGTGTTTACGCCTGCCGGGAAGCGAATGCCGGCAAATTTCCGGAACCGGAAAAGCCTTTTCCCAGGATGTATCCCGACCGTGTTCCCGTAATGGACTGGTCCGGGAAAAGGGATGTAACCGACAGGCTGACGCCTTACAACTGGCTTTATATTCAAAGGGCGTCCGTAGAAATAAACGGAAAAAAAACCGATATCTCACTCCCCAGAAGATGTATGCACTGCGTTAATCCTCCCTGCGTCAGGCTTTGTCCCTGGGGCGCCGCACGACAGTACGATGACGGTATATCCGCCATTGATCCGGAATTATGTCTGGGGGGTTCGAAATGTAAAAATGTTTGTCCCTGGGGCATTCCTGAACGGCAGACAGGCGTCGGACTCTATCTGGATTTTCTGCCCTCACTGGCCGGGAATGGAGTCATGTACAAATGCGACAGATGCGTCGACCGGATCAGAAAAGGAGGAATTCCCGCTTGCATCGAGGCGTGTCCTGAACATGTTCAGTCCATTGGCCCCCGGGAGGAGATTCTGAGGAAGGCTCATCAGATTGCGGAAGAAATCGATGGATATATTTACGGCGAACATGAAAACGGCGGAACGAATACGATATATGTTTCTCCCGTACCGTTCCAGGAGCTCAATGAAGCGATAGACAAAGGTAAAGGAAAACCGCATTTGCAGCGCGTCAAAGATAAAATGGCGGCGGGGAATAATCTCGCTAAAGCTATGATAATCGCTCCTGTTGCCGGCGTCGCAGCGGCTTTCGGAAAGTTTTACCGAACGATGAGGGAGGATGACAAGTGAAGCGGCAGGGCAATCTTTTAAATAACCGCAGCTCCATTTACGTAAAATATATCTATCGCATCGGCCTGCTGTTCCTTTTCCTGTCGGGGTTCGCTCAAATGCCTATATTCAAAAGATATTATATTGCCGATATGCCAGGGTTGGGGTGGCTGGCCGACTTCTATGCAACTCATTTTATGCATTACCTTTTTGCCTTTATTCTGATTGCCCTGGCCGCCTATGTGATGACGGACAGATTTCTTCATCGCAGCGATCCAAGCAGAATCACCGCCTTCGGGTATGTCAAAGGCGCATTGATAACCGGCCTTATCCTGACAGGAGCGCTTCTCGTCGTCAAAAATTTTACCGGCACTCCCTTTTCACCGAACACGGTCTTCCTCCTGGACGTATTACATCTCGCTCTGGCAGTCGCCTTGCTTTTTACCGGTTTGCTGAGTCTTGTCCTGCGCAAAAAATGGATTGCCGGACTAAAGAATGGGTAGGAGGATGGTCGGAACAGAGAATTCGATGCGGCATCAAGTTAGAAAGCTTGCGAATAAACGTTTCTTTGCATCTGGAGATGTGAAGATTATAATCGGGCCCCTGTCGTCTCAGGATCACCGGCGGCGACGAAGCCGCATCGGCTTTTGGAAAAGCGTTTTCGCCGTCCGGTTCATCCCTGGGTCAGGCAATAATATCAGCCACGGATAAACACGGATGATTAATAAACGAATCGCTTGACTTGAATTTAACTTTTTCCTTACCGAAATTAATAAGCAAGGCGACGCTTATTTCCGTAGCCTTCAATTGATTCAACAATTGCGGTTCATCTTTGGAACGGTGACTTCTATGCTTTTTTGGGGACTTATCAAACAGGATTAAACTTTTTCAAAACGTTTGACAGGTTGTTTCAGGAATCGGACTCGGTATCAGGATCGCAATCGGGGTCGGTATCGAAATCGAAACAAAATGTTCGGATACTCGGAAGAACTGTAACCTCAAAAGTCGAATTTTTGATCAATGACTCTTTTTCAAAAAGACCGTCCATCCACTGTCCAGCATTTCTCTACATACATCAAACGCAGGGATGCTTTTTCACATCTCCATGACATTTGCGTATCTGCTCCGGCGTACAATCGCCGGGACGGCCTTTCAAACTCTCGGGATGCTCGCATTCCTGCTTGACGCAAGGATGCTCCTTAACTTCACCGTGACACTTTCTTATCTGCTCCGGACTGCACTCCTTCACATCCGCTTTCTTAACATCCTCGTTTTGACATTCCTTTTTCCGACACATTTTTTTCCTCCTTTTACTAATGATAAATATTGATCCTTAAATTTCCTCTTCACTCTCCAGAAGTTTATTCATTGCGTTTCTCCATTTATCGAGAGTTTCCCGGTTAATCGCATAATGCACGAAATATCCTCGCTTTTGGGAAACCACCAGGTCTATATCCCTGAGAATCCTCAAATGTTGCGATACGGCTGCAGGCGATATGTCAAGCTGGGCCGCCAGAGCGTTCACGCAAAGCATCCTCTTTTTCAGAAGCTGAATAATGCGTATACGCTTGTCCGTCGCCAGGGCCTTTAATATTCTTTCAAGCTTTTGAACTTCATCCATTTGCACCGCATCCTTTTAAGCGGCTGCTTAAAAACTAAATTACTTCGACAATCATGTCAAGTTAATTTGAGTATTTTTTTACCTTTAAGGGGGGCAAATAAAATCAGCGTCCCCGGTCATAATGTTTTTACATTTTTTATGATCGTCCGGCGTCAGGCAAATGCATTTTACTGGTAAAGGTTTTTGCGAATAATGCGCTTCAATCCTTGATCGGCATCAATATTACCGGGTTGTTGAGCCAGAACGCGTCGGTAGAAATTTTCAGCCATGTCGTAATTGCCGGCCTGTTCGAAGGTTCTGGCGATGGCGAGGTCTCTTTTAACGGCATTAGCGACGAGAGGGTTTTTGCTTCGGGAGCGAGCGGCCGGTGATGCGTGGCGTGCGCTTTTCAGGAGATAAGCGGCAGCGCCTCCGATGGCGAATCCGCCGACATGTGCCCAGAAGGCGACGCTGGAGAATTCGCCGACGGTTGAGGAAAGCAGAGCGTTGCTGAGTTCTCTGATGAACCAGAAGAGGAGCGCTGCTTTGGCGGGTATATGGACAACGCCCCAACCGATGAGCAGGAAGAACCAGAAGAATTTAATTTTAGCCTGTCTATGGGTGATCATAAAAGCGCCCATGAGGCCGGCGATGGCTCCTGAAGCGCCGACGATGGGTATATCGCTGCCGGGCGAAACGGCAACCTGGGCCAGTCCGGCGCCGACGCCGAAGAGCAGGTATAGCAGGATGAATTTCGATCTTCCCCAGGCGTCTTCCATGGCGTATCCGGCGAGCCAGAGAAAAAAGAGGTTTCCGATCAGGTGCAGCCAGCTTCCGTGAAGGAACATGTATGTAATCAGGTCATGGAAGTTGAGTTCTTCCGGAATAAGGCCGTATTGGTACGAGGGAAAGTTTTTTTTGTATTCATTGATTTCGGCGTTGAATTCGTGCAATGTTCTGATCATATCATCCGGGGCTTCCGTCTCACCTTTGAGAATTTTATCTTCAAAGGCTCTAAGTTTATCTTCAAGACGTTGGATTTCCTGCACGGTGATCTGACTGCCAGGATCATAGGAATAAGAATCTTCAAAAACGTTTTTCACTTCCTGAAAATCAGTTTCCAGCATATACTCGAGCAGAATTTTTCTCTTTTCACCGATCAGTTCTTCAAGGTAATAGATTTGGGTCTCTGTAGGTTTGGATTGTGAGAGGAAAACCAGGAACAGAACGACCATGAGAGTCACAGTAATTATGGGTCTTTTTTTGACTCTCCGATCGTGTCCTATAGGAAAAAAGAAAAACATGGATTAATCCGATCTACCGTAAAGATCGGCATGATAGGAGCTTCTGACGAGGGGTCCTGATTCGACGTGACGGAACCCCATGTTGAGGGCTTTTTGTTTCAATTCGTCAAATTCATCGGGAGTGACGTATCTGTGGAGCGGCAGATGTTTTTTTGAGGGTTGGAGATATTGACCGAGGGTCAGCATTCTGCATCCGGTTGAGTGTAAATCCTGGAAAACTTCGAGTATTTCTGAAATGGATTCCCCCATCCCCAGCATAAGTCCGCTTTTGACCTTCAATCCATGGTTATAAAAAAAACGTAGAACGTTTAAGGAGCGCGAGTAATCGGCTTCCGGTCTGACTATGGGGTAAAGCCGGGGGACGGTTTCCACATTGTGATTAAGGACGTCCGGCGGTTCTTCAAGAATGATGCGGAAAGATTCGGTTTTGCCCATGAAATCGGGAATAAGCGTTTCAATGCCGGCATCCGGCAAATGTTTTCTGATCCGTTTTACGGTTTCAGCGAAATGACGGGCGCCGCCGTCATCCAGGTCGTCTCGGGTGACCGAAGTAACGACGACGTAATTCAGGCCAAGCGCCTCGGCGGCCAGCGCGGTATTTTCCGGTTCATCAGGGTCCGGCTCCCCGGGGCTTCCTTTGGCAACGTTGCAGAACCGGCAGTTGCGAGTGCACAGGTCGCCCAGGATCATAAAAGTTGCGGTTCCGCGATTCCAGCATTCACCGAGATTCGGACAGGCAGCGCTTTCGCAAACGGTGTTAAGTTTATATTTTTTAAGGTTTTTCTTTACTTTTGCATAGGACTCTCCGCCTCCCAGTTCAGTTTTCAACCAGTGCGGATGTCGTTTCATTTTCATCTTTTATCCTTTCAAATTGGCGGTTAGAGTGAACGGGGCAAATTTTGGAGGGAAGGTTATCGATTTTATAGTATACGTTCGCCTTGACGGGACAATTATCCACCGCTATTTGACCGGTATCCCTGCAAATTTCAACGCGAGCCAGTCCTGGAGGAGCGATGAATTTTTCTTCGGGATGTCGAGCTATAACGGCGCTCATGAAATCCATCCACACAGGCAAAGCGGCCCGGCTTCCTGATTCTCCCGAGCCGAGTGATTTTTTCTGATCGAAACCGACCCATACACCGCAAGTAAGGGAAGGCGAGAAGCCCATGAACCAGGCATCGGTATAATCGTCTGTAGTGCCGGTTTTTCCGGCCAGAGGGTGATTAAGTCTGGCCGCTCTGATGCCGGTTCCTCTTTGAATGACGCTTTCCAGCATGGCTATAAGCTGAAAGGCTGATTTTTCATCAATGGCCGCCGCTGTTTCGATCTCATTTTTGTATATAACCCGTCCGTCATTATCGATAACTTTTTTAATATAAAAGGGTTTCGTTCTTAATCCTTTCGCAGCGACGGTCGAATAGGCCCTTGTCATTTCCAGAAGAGAAAATTCGGACGTTCCAAGCGCCAGTGAAAGAAAAGGCTGTATGTTGCTTTCAATCCCCAATGCTCTCGCCGTTTCAATTACCGAATCTATGCCCAGTTTATCCAGAAGCTTGATTGCCGCTATGTTTATCGACCTGTCGAGCGCTTCAAGCAGAGTAACAGGCCCGGCATAATCGCTGGAATGGTAATTACGGGGTTCCCAACTGCGTTTCGTATAGGGGTTCTTATACAACACCGGCGCATCGACGATGATGGTCGACGGCGACATACCCCTTTTCAGCGCCGTCAGAAATATGAAAGGCTTAAACGCCGATCCGACCTGACGATAAGCCTGCACCGCCCGATTAAAACGACTCTGCTCAAAATCTACTCCGCCCACCATAGCCTTTATTCCGCCTGTTTTCTGATCGACAGCCACAAGCGCAACCTGCATAGTTTCTTCACCCTTCATCTCAGGGTGTCGCTCGTAATACTGCTCCGCTCCCGTCGCCGCAGCAGACTCCGCGGCCTTCTGCATCTCGACGTCCAGAGTCGTATGCACTGTCATTCCCTTCTTGTATATGGCATCTGAACCGAATTTCTCCTGCAGTATTTTTCTTACTTCTTCAACAAAATATTTCCCGGGTTCTTCTTTTCTTTTGCGGTTTGCGGTCACTACAGGTTTAAGCAAGGCTTCCCGGGCCGTATCGTTCGATATGAATCCTTTTTCCGCCATCATTTTTAACGCTAAATTTCTGCGATTGAGCGCCCTTTCAGGATGTTTCAGGGGAGAATATATTTCAGGGGCTTTCAGAAGGGCAGCGATAAGCGCAAATTCTTCCAATCCGCATTCTCTCAATTTTTTACCGAAGTAATAACGAGCGGCGGATTCAGCTCCATAATTGCCGTGACCGAAATATATCTGATTAATATAAAGCATCAAAATTTCGTCTTTGGTATATCGTCGTTCAATCTGTATCGCCAGAAATGCTTCTTTGACTTTCCTGGAAATAGTTTTAGCAGGAGTCAGAAACAGCGTTTTAGCCAATTGCTGGGTGATGGTGCTGGCGCCCTGTTCCGGAGCGCCTGCCAGGATATCCTTCCAGAGGGCTCGCATTATACCGGGCAAATCAATACCCCAATGATTGTAAAAATCAGCATCCTCTGCCGCCAGCACAGCCTTTATGAATAATTCCGGGACTTCATGCCGCTCCAGAATAATACGGCGTTCCAGAAAAAACTCTTTCAGCAAAGTTCCGTCATCGGCAGTAACCCTGGTTATCAGGCTTGGTTTGTAATTTTCCAGTTCTGATACGTCCGGCAGGTAATGAACCTGGTAGGTCACCAATCCGACGCCGCATAGAAGCCCCAGTCCGACAGCCGTCAATATCAATCCTGCCCATAATTTAATTTTTCTCTTGAAACCCATTGATACGTCCGTATGTTCAGAAAAGACCGAACGACGGCCTCCCTGACCTTTCATTTTTAACCTATCACATCGGTCGGTTCCGGAAAAGGAAAAGAGGGATTCATGTTGTAACGCAGAGCGCCCTGTGTTATCATAAATTCCATCGGCCGTCGGACCGTAACGAAAAAGCGGCTCATCAGAAATCAATGGTCGCTTGACGAGTCGACCTTTCGCCCGGCAGCCTTGCGATATGAATCCTGTTTCTTTACAAAACCTGATAGTAATTATAAGTCTAATCGGGTTATCTGCGTTTTTTTCAGGTTCGGAAACCGCATTTTTTTCTCTGAGCCGCTGGAAGATCGCCATATTCCGAAAAAAGCGGCTTCCCTATGCCGAACGGCTTCACCGGCTGGTGTCAAAGCCGCGAAGACTGCTGATCACCATACTTTTATGCAATAATCTGGTTAACATAGCAGCGACGTCGTTGACCGAACGTTTTTTCGAGACAAAACTGCCTCAACTGGGCGTAATCGGTTCCATTGTATTCATGACGGTAATGCTGTTGCTGTTCGGCGAAATAACCCCCAAAGTAATAGCGGTAAACGAACCGGAGCGTTTTGCGGTCAAGGCTTCCCGGCCGATCGCTTTTTTTACGGCGCTGTTTTCGCCGTTTCGTTATTTCTTTGAACAGATAATACGGATTACCGATAAACTTTTGATGCGGACCGAAGCGACGAAAGATTATTTCGTCTCGGAAGCTGAATTGAAGTCGCTTATCCGATTGGTTCAGAAGAAGGGGCTGATACAGCAGAAAACGGGAGATTTCATCGAAAGCTTATTCACCCTGAAGGATACGCCGGTAAAAGCGGTCATGACGCCAAGGACCGACATGGCTTTAATGTCGTCGGGAACGACCATTCAGCAGGCCGTTCAATTTTACAGGAAGAAGCCTTTTTCGCGTATTCCGGTATACAAGACGAGAAGAGAAGAAATCGTGGGCATATTATACGCAAAGGACCTTTTAGAGTATCATTACGGACTGAAAAAAGGCTCTAAAATCAAACCTTTGCTCCATTCGCCGCATTTTGTTCCGGAAACTAAAAGCGCCAAAGCGCTTCTGAAAGAGATGATGAGGTTAAAAATTCAAATAGCGATAGCAGTGGATGAGCATGGGGGAACGGCAGGCATGGTGACTCTGGACGATCTGCTGGAGGAGATGGTGGGCGATATTTCGCAGCCGTCCAACCAATCGTTGATCAAGACATTGCCCGGCGGACAGTCGCTTATCGACGGCCGGACGCCCATCAGCATTTTCAACCGGTATTTCAACGCATCTTTGAAGTCCGAAGAATATTACACGATAGGGGGAGTGCTTCTTGACAATTTCGGCCGTTTGCCGAACAAACAGGAAAGCATTGAAATTGGAAACTTGCGGATTTGGGTGGTAGACGTCCAGGGAGCCAAAATAACCAGGGTCCTGGTTGAACCGATAAATCCGGAAATCAACGAGGGAACGAAAAATTAACATTGACGCCAGGAGAATGCGACCGTAAATGATTTAAGGATATGGAATCTTTTTTGATCGGGATAATAATTATTGCTTTTTCGCTGTTTTTTTCTGCTTTCTTTTCCGGCAGTGAAACCGGTCTTATAACCTGCAACAGGATAAGGGTTCAAATATCGGCTGATAAGGGTTCCGCCGCCGCCAAAACGCTGTTGCGATTGTTAAACAACCAGGAAAAAACGATCGTTTTCATACTCATCGGCAACAACATCGCCAACGTTACCGGCGCTGCCGTCGCCACAGCATTTCTCTTCCGATGGCTGAGCTTCAATCCCCTTCAAACTACTCTCATCATGACTCCCCTCTTCCTGATATTCGGTGAAATATTACCCAAAGCTCTTTTCGTCTCTAATCCCGAAAAACTCGCCATGACCGTCGCGCTTCCCCTCGAAATGATTTCATACATCCTGAAACCCCTTACGGAATTGTTCTCATATTTAACCAAAATACTGCACAAAACTTTCAGAAGAAGCGCCAGGCAGGGACCGACAACTTTAACGAAGGAAGAATTAAAGATGATGGTCGAAATGTCGAAAAGGAATTCCGATATTCCCGACGATGAACGCTTAATCGTAACGCGCCTGTTTGAATTTACGGAAAAAGTCGTTCGGGAAGCCATGATACCGCTGGTCAACGTGACCGCCCTGTCACTGGAATCCTCCACCGTAGACGTGGTTAGAAGCATGAAAAGAACGGGGTATTCCCGTATTCCCGTCTACAGGGACCGAATAGACAATATGATCGGTATCGTCAATGCCGACGATCTTCTGATTTCTTCTGAAACGCAAAAGGATATTTCCGATCTTATCCGTAAAGCTCCCTACGTTCCCGAACTGCAGGAAGTGGATAGAGCATTGACGGATTTTCAAAAACAGGGAGCTTCCTTTGCATTCGTTGTGGACGAATACGGCGCAGTAAGCGGAATCATCACCATTGAGGATTTACTGGAGGAGGTACTCGGAGAAATTCATGATGAATATGATCCTCCTGCGCCCAGTAAACTCAAACAATTGCAAAAAAACATGTGGTCCGCTGACGCGAGTATTGAAATTGAAGCCTTGAACGAAGCGTTACCCGCTAAAATCATCAAAGGTGACTATGAAACCCTGGCAGGATTTCTCCTGTCTCTCATCAGACGCATACCCGCTCCCGGCGAAATAATACACAGCAATCCCTTTACTTTTACTATAATCCATTCTGACGAAAAAAGAATAAAAAAGGTCAGGATACTTCTGGCGCCTTCTACAGAACGGACTGCTCCCTAGCGCCCGTCCATAATGAAGAGTATTGTGTTTGGAGCGCTCACTTAATACTCCATCAGCGTAAATTTCAAAGTTCAGTTTTGAAGTTGAGTTGAGGTCTAAAGAGAGGTGGGCGTGAGCATTCCAAACACATCAGAATTTGACATAATTTCATAAATTTTTTATGATAATATGCGAAAGGAGGATCGAATGACGAAAAGAACGACCGTCGTTATAGAAGAGGAATTACTGGCAGCGGTGAAGGAATTTGCTGCCGACAAGGGTTGGAGCCTTAGTAAAGCCGTGGCCGAATTGGTTAAGATCGGTATGAATCGTCCGAAAGAAGCTGAAAACTATGCTTTTACCTGGCGAACATTCAGGGGTAAAACCGCGCCCGGTCTTGACATTGACGACAGGGACAAGCTGTATGACATGATGGAAGGGGAAAAATGAAAACCATTGATACGAATATTCTTGTTTATGGTCATCGAGAAGAATTCGACAGACATAATAAGGCATTATCGTTAATCAAAGAACTTTGTGAGGGAGATGAGCCGATCATTATTTTGTGGCCCTGCATATATGAATTTTTAAGGATAGTAACTCATTCCAGACTGTTTTATCCTCCGACGCCCTTGAGCCTGGCATTGGAAGCGATCGAGGGTATTTTGAATTCTCCCTGCATTATAACCGTTGGAGAAACCAGGCGACATATAACATGTTTAAATGAAATGACGTCAAAAGGAAGCTGCAAAGGCAACCTGGTTTTTGATGCTCATATTGCAGCGTTAATGAAGGAGCACGGAATAGATGAGATACTGACGACAGACAAGGATTTTCATCGTTTTCCGGGTTTGACCGTCACTGATCCATTTCAGAGCGGGGATTAGTCGACGAATCTTCGGCATGACTTTCCGGCTCGGCGGATTGACACAGAACGTTTTTGATTGATAGAGTTTTCCAGCTTTTTCTTTTAAGCATGAACCTTGAGAAAAGAGGGCTGCAAGAGTAATAATGAAAGCATGCACAAATATACTGAAAGCAGCGCTGCCGGTTTTTTGCATTTTATCGATATGCTGCGGCCAGAGCCCCGGTTCGGGGGGTACTTCTTCCGGCGGGCTTTCCGAAGTTAAAGGGAACGTCGTCAACGGTTCATGGACTGCGGATTTAAAAGGTTTCGATCCTGTGGACGGCGGCGACACTTATTCCGGTCAGGCCATAAACATGGTGTACGAGGGATTGATGCAATATCATTATCTCAAGCGGCCCTTCCAGGTGGAGCCGTGTCTGGCTGACGGCGAACCGGACATATCGGAAGACCTGAGGGTTTATACTTTTAAAATCAAAAAGGGAGTATTTTTTATAGACGATGAATGTTTTCCTGCCGGAAAAGGGCGGGAAGCGGCGGCGGAAGATTTCATATTTTCATTTAAACGTATTGCGGACGTAAAAACCAACAGCACGGGATATTGGATATTCGAGGGTAAAATCAAGGGTCTGGATGATTTCCGGGAACATTCCAAAACCTCTAAGGAAACGGATTACAATCTTCCTATAGAAGGCCTCCAGGCGCCTGATCCTCATACTTTACAGATAAAACTGACCGAGGCGTATCCGCAACTGCTGTACGTGCTCGCCATGCCTTATACGAAAGCGGTTCCCCGCGAGGCCGTCGAATATTACGGACAGGAGTTTTTAAACCATCCTGTGGGAACGGGCCCTTATAAACTTTCCGATTGGATTCGCAACTCCAAAGTGATCTTCACGCGAAACGAAGCGTACCGTGACGATTATTATCCTTCTGAAGGAGGCCCCGGGGACCGGGAACGAGGATTACTGTCTGATGCGGGCAAGAAAATACCTTTTACGGATCAGGTGGTGATTCACATCATGGTGGAAAGTCAACCCCGCTGGTTGAATTTCATGACGGGAAGGCTGGATCAGATATCCATACCGAAGGACAGTTTCGATTTTGCGATTGATGCTTCCAATGAGTTGAAACCGGAAGTTCTGGAGAAGGGGATCGAGTTATTTACGGAGCCCAGCCTGGACCTTACATATATGGGCTTCAACATGGAGGACCCTGTTCTGGGGTATCCTAATCCGAAAAGCAAACTGATCAGACAGGCTATGAGTCTCGCCTACTACACCAAGATACGAATCAAGCTGTTAAGAAACGATGCCTGGGCTGTTAAAGCCTGGAATCCGTTGCCTCCGGGAATGCCCGGATATGAATCTTATCCTCGCAGCGCTT
The DNA here is from genome assembly GCA_964619725.1 of uncultured bacterium. Classification (GTDB taxonomy): domain Bacteria; phylum CSSED10-310; class CAZUFC01; order CAZUFC01; family CAZUFC01; genus CAZUFC01. Next base: position 64,503 of record CAZUFC010000017.1, read on the forward strand.
ATAAAGTATTCGATCCTGACCGGGCGCGTAAGCTTCTGGCCGAAGCAGGATATCCCGAAGGAAAAGGGCTGCCCGTGCTGACTTATGAGAATTCGGGTAATGATACGACAGCCCGGCAATTTGCTGAACTATTCGCTGATATGATGAAACAGATCGGCATCAGGATTAAAATAAACGCCAATACCTGGCCCGAATTCGACGACAAAGTGAAAAACGCCCGAGCCCAGATGTTCGGGATGGCCTGGGGCGCCGATTATCCCGATCCTGAAAATTTCCTGCAGCTTTTCTACGGACCGAATTCATCTCCCGGACCCAACGGATGCAATTACAAGAATCCTGAATATGACAGGCTCTATGAAAAAATGGCGGGAATGTCCGATTCCCCCGAAAGGCGGGCGATCATCGCTGAAATGATTAAGATCGTCAATGAAGATTGCCCCATGATATATATGGACCATCGTCTGATCTATTCGCTGAAGCAAGCCTGGCTGGAAAATTACAAGTTCCATGACATTCAGAGCGCTCAATACAAATATTATAAGGTCGATCAGGAGCTGAAAAGCAGATTGTTGAAAGAGGTTTTTTAAGATGGGAGCGTACATCATAAGGCGAACGTTGTATCTCATTCCCACCGTATTGGGGGTAGCTCTCGTTGTTTTCTTCATCTTCAACGTGGTCGGCGGCAACCCGGTCTATCGCATCCTGGGTCCTCACGCTACCCAGGAAGCTATCGAATCCATGGAGCATCAACTGGGGCTGGACAAACCGCTTCATTTCCAGTTCATCGAATACATTAAAAACATCGTAACATTGGATTTCGGCAGGTCCTGGAAAACCCGGCAAACTATCGCCTCAATGGTCGCCGACGGAATCATTCCTTCTCTTTCTTTGACCCTACCGGCTTTCATGATCGCCACTCTTGCCTCCATAGGCGTTTCGCTCTTCTGCGCTTTTTACAGAAACAGCCTCTCTGACAGAATAATCGTCATCCTTTCCGTAGCCGCCATGAGCATTTCTTCACTCGCCTATATCATCTTCGGACAGTATTTCCTGGCTTACAAACTCAATCTCTTCCCCATATCGGGTTATACCGCGGGAATTCAGGCCGTGCGTTATCTTCTGCTCCCTATTATCATTTATGTGCTTCTGACGATGGGCCCGGACGTCAGACTTTACCGAACCATCATACTCGATGAAATAAATATGGATTACGTAAGAACCGCTTATTCAAAAGGATTGACCAAAAAACGAGTCATGTTCAAGCATGTTTTGAAAAACGCCCTGATACCGATCATCACCCAGGTCGTAGTCATTATTCCTTTTCTTTTTACCGGTTCCCTTCTGCTTGAAAATTTTTTCGGCATTCCGGGATTGGGCAACATGATGGTAAATGCCATCTTCAATGAAGACAGGCCCGTAATGCAAGCCATGACGTTCATTTTTTCAGTTATTTTCGTTCTTGCAAACCTCATATCAGATATCTGCTACACGCTGGTCGATCCCAGAGTAAGATTAAAATAATGAAAGATGAATCCCAGAATAAAACGTTAAATGGTCTCACTTCTTCCGCAAAAAAACCTGGAAATTCATTATGGTCCGATGCTGTTCGCAGGCTGAAAAAAGACAAAATAGCCATGGTAAGTTTCGTCGTTATACTTTTTTATACTCTGACAGCTCTCGGCGCGCTTCTCGGCTGGATCGCCCCTGATTACACGAAAACAAATTATGATGATGCCTATGAAAATCCCTCACTTGAACATATCTTCGGCACCGACATCTTCGGACGGGACGTTCTAGCCCGCGTCATTCACGGTACAAAAATAGCCATGGGCATAGGACTGATCACCTCCGTCATAGCCATCTTTATCGGCACATCGCTTGGTTCCATCGCCGGCTATTACGGCGGAAAACTAGACGACGCCATCGTCTGGTTATACTCCATCATATCTTCCATCCCTTCTCTCCTCCTCATTCTCGCTTTGAGCTTCGTGCTCGGAAAAGGCATCTTCGCCGTCTTTATGTCCATAGGTCTGACCACCTGGGTGGGCGTATGCCGACTCGTCAGAGGTGAATTCATGAAACACAAGGAAAGAGACTATATTCAGGCCGCCAAAGCCCTCGGCGCCAGGGACAGCAGCCTCATTTTCAAACATATTCTCCCCAATGTCTTTCATATCCTCATTATTAATTTCACCCTTCAGTTCGTCTTCGCCATCAAGTCAGAAGTCATCATCAGTTATCTCGGCGTAGGCGTGCAAAGCGAACCGAGCTGGGGAGTCATGATCAGCGATGCCAAACTTGAACTGACCAGAGGCGTCTGGTGGCAACTCTCCGCCGCTACTATCGCCATGTTTATTATCGTCCTGGCTTTTCAACTGTTCGGCGATGCCCTCCGCGATGCCCTGGACCCTAAACTGAAAAAATGATTGTTCAATGTTCCTGGAAATATTTGCAGGGCGCTATTGATATTTTAAGCCGTTTGTATACATTATAGGAGAAAGTCGGAATGCCGAAAAAGCGTATCCCGCCGGCTTCCGGCTCGCAATGAAATGAAAACGATCAACAGCAGCAATGACATTTTTCAAAGTCGCTTGTCAGAATCGTTGATCTTATGCCTTTTTTCCCTTTTTTCGGCTGAATTGCGGTTTTGAGGAGGAACAGAAGTTGTACTCGGCTCATATACTTGTCGTTGATGATGAAGCGGTCGTGCGAAAAGGCGTCAAAAAAATACTGGAGCGCAAAGGACATCATGTGGAAACAGCCGAAAACGGTAATGCTGCCCTGGACAGCCTTGAACAGAACGGCTTCGATCTTATCATCACTGACCTGAAAATGCCCGACATGGACGGAATTCAGCTTCTGAAAATAATCAAAGAAAAACATGCCGACATCAGCATTATGATGATAACAGGATATTCTACGGTACAGTCAGCAGTAGAATCCATGAAACTCGGCGCCGTCGATTACATTGAAAAACCCTTTACGCCGGAAGACCTGACGGACAGAGTCAATTCCGCTCTCAGAAAACGGATAACTTCCGGTGATTATTTCAGGACTAAAAGCATTGCTAAAAGAAAAAAATTCCCCTATATCATCGGCGAAAGCAAAAAATTGAAAGAAGTCTTCGATCTTATCGAAAAGACTGCCGTTACTTCCGCTACCGTGCTTATTACAGGAGAAAGCGGCACAGGGAAAGAGCTCGTTGCGAAAGCCATTCACAGTTGCAGCAAAAGAGCCGATAAGAAATTTATTGCTGTCGATTGTGGTGTATTTACCCCCGAATTGCTTGCTGACGAACTTTTCGGGCATATTAAAGGCTCTTTTACCGGCGCCGTATCCACTAAAAAAGGCGTCTTTGAAATCGCAGACGGCGGTACCATCTTCTTCGACGAAATCGCCAATATGGACTTGAATACTCAAACGAAACTGTTGAGGGTCCTTCAGGAAAGAGAATTCGTTCCGGTTGGGGGAACCGAACCCAAAAAAGTCAACGTCAGGCTGATCACAGCTACAAATAAAAACCTGAAAAAACTCGTCGCCGAAGATAAATTCCGGGAAGACCTCTTCTACAGAATCTACGTCGTTCCCATTAATGTCCCGCCCCTGCGTGAAAGAAAAGAAGACATCCCCCTGCTTGCTTACCACTTCGTAAGAAAATTCTCCGTCGAAGGAGAAGAACCCATCACCATTTCCGAGGGCGCTCTTAATAAAATGATGAATTATGAGTGGCCCGGAAACGTCAGACAACTGGAAAACATGATCCAGAGAGCCATCATATTAGCCGAAAAAAACATTATCAAACCCGAACATCTGCCTATCGTTACTCAAACCGGCGAAGCTCCGGAACCCATCGATTCCATTCCCCGAACCAGCGAAGAACTTAAAGAAGTCAAGAAAAAATATCGACACAAAGCTGTGGAAAAAATTGAAAAAAATTTCGTGACTAAAGCCCTCAATGATAACGACTGGAACATCACTAAAGCTGCAGGCGCGGTCGGCATGCAACGACCTAACTTCCACGCCCTTATGAGAAAATACGATATAAAGAAAAAAAACGATTGATTCGACGCCTTACGTGCAGTTCCCTTATACGCATTTCTATAAATACTTCAAGCCTTCCCCGCACCCGTATAAGAAAAACATACGAATCCTGCTGATGAAGCCTTTCATCTCATGTTGCGGTGAAAAGAAGGAACTGATCAAACCGGGGTTTTACTTCTTTCAAAACATTTGACAGTTAATTTCAGTAATCGGGGTCGGCATCGGTATCGAAATCGAAACAGAATGATGTGAGGTTCTGTCGAATTGTAACCTCAAAAGAGGCTTTTTTGATCAATGCTGAAAAAACAATATTTCAGAAGGAAGCGTATAAAAAAAATATACATTTTTCCTGATGCATTCGCCGGAAAAATTTCGTATAAAAGTAAAAAGCTTTATTTCTTAATAAGTTAATTTTTATTATACTTTTCGGTTCAGCCGGCGCCGAATTTGATAATAGAAAAGCGGAGGTTGAAATGAGCGCTTCCGTCAAAGGCAATCGAAATTCAGTATTAATAGTGGACAGCGAGCCGGTGGTATGCAGCAGCGTAAAACATATTCTTGCGGCGAACGATTTTGACGCGGACGAAGCCTACAATGCGAAAGCGGCGTTGGATTTAATGAGAAAAAAGGCGTACGATGTGGTATTGACGGACATGATGCTGCCGGGTTACGACGATTTGGAATTTTTACGGACAATCAAGCAGAGTTGGCCTCATGTAAATGTGGTATTGATGGCGCGATATCCCGGCATGAAAACGGCAGTCAAATCGATCAAGTTAGGTGCGTTTGATTTCATACCTATGCCTTTCACTGCAGAAGAGCTTACGGGAGTGACTTTCAGGGCTGTAAAAAGGAAAGAGCTAATCGGGGAGAAGGGAGAAGGCGACTCGGAAGCCGTTCTAAAGCGATCGTGTAAGAAGAAACGATGTTACAGGTTGATGAATCATTCCTGGGTTTCGATGGAAGATGATGAAATTCTGAAGATAGGTTTAGACGAGGATTATCTTAAGACGACCGGTGAAATCGTAAATTGCGATCTTCCTTTCGAGGGCGACGATGTGGAACAGGGAAGAGTGTGTGCGTGTTTAACCGGTAAGGATTTGAAGATACACAAGGTTTGGTCGCCGGTGAGCGGCAAGGTGGTTGAGGCGAACAGGGAATTGATAAGAAACCCCTCGCTGGCGAATGAAGAAATAAAAGATGAATTATGGCTCATCAGAGTGATGCCGACGAATCTCCTGGAAGACCTGGAGAGCCTGGTATGCGAGGCGGACGAGCGATGATTTTTTAGTAAAGAAAATAAAAGGTTGTCCTTGATGAAATCAAGGGCAAATTCCACCCTCCTATTTCCTCCTTATAATCCCCCTGATTCAGGGGGATTATTTTTTTGTCTTCGTGTTGAACAATTGATAATATTCGTTTTTCTGACGATCCTGAAAGGACTTGACAAGGATGCTGAAAAAACGGAAAACCAGAGCTTATTTCCTGTGGAAGCCTGATGACCGGTTAAGGAGGTATCTTGAGAAGGGACTGGACAGGTACGATGATGTGCGCCTTGTCTATTCCGGCGAGTTACCTCAAAAGCAGGAGCAACAATACATCGAAGAAGCGAACATCATCATCGGATGGCGGCCTGACAGTGAACTGATCGAAAAAGCGAGGAACCTGTTTCTGTTCATAAATCCGGGCGCAGGCGTTCAGCATCTGCTGAAACTTTTTCGAGAGGTAACGAAAAATCGGACCATAAGACTGATCAACGGACACGGCAACTCCTATTTTACAGCCCAGCATGCCCTGGCTTTACTTCTTGCCTTGACCAACATGGTGATTCATCATCATAACTGGATGAAAGACGGCAAATGGCGCATGGGCGATGAACAGGCCGCATCAACGCCGTTGCGAGACATTACCGTCGGATTCCTCGGTTACGGAGCAGTCAACCAAAAATTGCATCGCATAATGGCGGGATTTGACGTCGAGTTTGCGGCATGTCGGAACGATTGGAGCAAGCAAGTAAAACCGCTCCCCTCTCCATTGGAAAAATATTGCATCCCGGAACTGCACGACTTCCTGAAAAAAATCGATATCCTATGCATCGCTGTTCCGCTGAATCCAGACACCACAGGCCTAATCAACAGTAAAGAACTTGCTCTGATGAAAACCAGCGGTTTGCTGGTCAATGTAGCAAGAGGTCCCGTCGTTGATGAAAAAGCGCTTTATGCCGCCCTTTCGGAGAAAAAAATTGCGGGTGCGGCGCTGGACGTCTGGTATGATTACAGACCCGAACCGGACGTTGAAAACAAAAAATACCCCTCGCATAAGCCCTTCCATCTATTGGACAACGTTATTCTTTCTCCCCATCGCAGCGCCTCTCCTTTCAGCGACCTGAAACGATGGGATGAGGTAATAGAAAATATTAAGAGGTTTCATCTCGGAGCGACGCATTTCCTGAACGTAGTGGATTTGGATGCAGGATATTAAACCAGGCACGCGGTCATTACTCCTTCAACAAAGAATTCGATCTGGTTCGTCTGCGCCTGGTAAACGATTTGATTCAGCTTATTATGGATCAGGAACCACCCCGCCTTGCCAAGTAAAATTGTAAATTATTGTTCAAGTTTGCGGAGTCACCATTATTCATGGTTTGGCCGGCGAGGTTTAGTATAATAAAATCAATATCTCAAAAAAGAAGGGGGGCCATCAATGAAGAAACGAAAAAATCCTTCAATGAATACCAGGCGCCCTTTAATCAATCGCCCCAACTGAAAGTCCAGTTTCCCAGATTCCCAATAAGTTGCGTGACGTTCGGGTCTGTGAAAGCGCCGTAGAATTTAATGCCATTGGCCTGTCCTGTATCGGGCGGCCACAGGAATTCATCGATGACGATTAATTTTTCCAGTCCCGGTTGTATTTCAAGCGAATAGTAATCTATTCCGTCCTCGTAATAGGTCCAGGTGGGGGCAAACCAGTATTCGTCGTAGACATCCAGTACAATGAACATGGGAAGACCGCTGATGACCTCTTCTGTGCGGTTGCATAACCAGGCCCACAGATAGCAGGGATCGCCTTCTATAAAATAATCTGAAGGCATTTCCAGAGTGACTCCTGTTTGATCGCACGGAAAAGTGGGGGAAGGGGAAGGAAGGGGAGTCGGGACAATTTGTGTGGGAACGGCAGTAGTAGTGAATGTCACGGTAGGCGGAACTTCTGTGGGAGTCCGCGTCGGCGTGCTGGTAGGCGTGGTAGGTGTTTCGGTCGGCGAGACGGGGGTTTCGGTGGGTAATATCGGTGTTCCTGTCGGAAAGAGCGTCGGGGTTTCAGTAGGAACAGTCGGGGTGTTCGTGGGCGTATTCGTGGGGATGACAGGGGTTTCCGTAAGCGCTGTCGGAGTATGGGTGGGCATTGTGGGCGTTTCTGTCGGCAGTGTCGGCGTCCCGGTCGGTAATGTACCGGTTGGGGTTCTGGTTGGAGTATCCGTAGGCATGGTTGGAGTTTCAGTTTCCGTGGGCTCAACCGGCGTTTCTGTCGGCAGCGTTGGGGTCTCTGTGGGCAGCGTCGGGGTTTCCGTGGGCTGTGTCGGGGTTTCTGTCGGCAGCGACGGTGTTTCCGTGGGTATAAAGGGCGTATCGGTAGGTCCTGCTGTCGGAGAAAACGTCGGAGTGGGAGTAACCATTTCCGTGTGATATCCCAGGTCGACCGTTTCCGCGTCATAACTGAGATCGGGCGCCACGCTCATTTCATTCATGCAAAGCGGTCCCGAGCTGAGATTAATATAGATATTTTCCGCAAGATCGCTTCCGATATTCAGGCATGGCGATGAATAATCCAGATGGTAGCTGCCGTAAGGACCAGAAGCGAATTGAGGATTCTGAGAGATATTGTCGGAACCCGGTCCTGTCCATCCGAAGCGCACATCGGAATAGGATATGGTAACGGTCCCGTCTTCGATATATATTTCGTCATCCTGCACGTCCGCATCCCAGAGGATGGAATTGATGATATTGACTTCAGCGCCGGAATCGCAATACAACCCCTGTCCATGACCTTCGGGAGCGGTTTCGTTATCCGCGATGGTGCAGTTGCTGATCTCGATGTCGGCGCCTCCTGAAAAGACTGAGGCGTAAATCGCTCCTCCGTTCCGTTGGGTATAATTGTCTACAATCATGCAGTTGGAGACGACCGAATCGCCCCACAGACATAACGCTCCGCCGCTGGGATCGTATTCCGGATTGCACAATCCCTGGTTTCCTTCAAACCAGCAGTTATAGATATTGATGACAGCGGTATTGCAAATAGCGCCGCATCCGCTCAATCCGGTTTCAACGGCAGTCTTGTTGTCCCGGAAAATGCAGTATTCAAGCGTAGCGATTGCGTCGGCTTTATTCATCATGGCGCCGCCTTCTCCCCGGGCCATATTATTATCGATGGTACATCGCCGGAACAAAGGTTGAGAATTATTGTAAGAACACAACGCTCCTCCCTGGCTGTTGCTGGTGTTGTAGGAAAACAAGCAGTTCGTAATAGTGGGATTGGAGCCGAATTCACATGAAATTCCTCCGCCCGGACCATACGCATGGTTGTTGATGAATCGGCAATTAGAGATGTTTGGATTCGAACTGTTCTGGGTCAGCAAACCTGCGCCGGTTCGACCGACATTCCCGTCGAACAGGCAATCGGTCACGGTCGGATGGGAGCCGGCATGAATAAATATCCCTCCTCCACCGTCTATGAATACGCTGAAACCTATATTTTCGATAAATTCACAGCCGGAAATCTGAGCATCTGAACCGTCTGTGCAGGCAATTCCACCGCCGCCTATTCCCGCATCATTTTTGTAGAACCTGCAATCCGATATTATCGGCGAATTTTGCCGGCACATAATGCCGCCTCCGTACGAACACTGTGAATTAATCTCCATGGGATTCTCCAGCACGCAATCGATGATGGATGGAGCCGTGCCGTCGCAATAAATTCCTGCCCCATGTTCATAAGGAACCGAGGCGTTGCGGATGGTCAGACTCATAATGACGGCATCATTGCCTTCGCCGCTGTGCAGATGAAAACCTCGCCCTTCACCCATACAATCGATGACCGTATCGTTCCTGTCCCCTTCGCCGGACACGGTGATGGCCTTACCCAGGAAGTCCAGGTTCTTGTTGTCTGCGCCGATATAAGTCCCCGGTGCGATAAGAATTGTATCCCCGCTCACGCAAGCGTTGATCGCTTCAGATATCGTGGAATAATCATCAGGTACCCGGCGAACGGCCCCGCCTGTCGGCGTTGAAGTCGGCGTCGGCGTCTCGGTAGGGGAAGGACTCGGCGTAAGCGTCGGCGAGGGAGTAAGGTATGAAATTTCCCGGGTCAACAGATTTCCGTTCGGATCGTAAGTATAATCAATGATCATCCCATTGCCGTAATCCGCTTGTATCAGTCTTCCGGCATCGTCGTACAGGAATTCGACTGTCGATGCCGCAGCGAATGGCGCGAATGGCGATATTCCTGAAATAATAAGCAACAGGATTGATGCGGCCAAAAGCGCCGGGAACGAATTGTGCCTGACGGTCTCATTCGTTTCATTTCCGCTCCCTGGAATCCTGCCGTCGGCTTGCTTCGTCAGATCAACGGAAGTATGCTGATTACAGATACCGCAGTAAATAACTTGTCGCGTTTTCTCTTCATGTTTCATAATATCATCTCCCTTCCGTATATCTAACGACGAAAGCCTGCCGGCGCCGACGGCGGTTTTTCGACCAGTTCTCCCGTTTCCGAATCGAATACGGGCTGCTCATCTGACGATTCGATAGCAGCATAGGATTCTATTAATTCCGATTGACGTGCTACATGCTCACACATGCGTTTGTGTTCCTTCATTTCATCGGCAGTGACCAGGGTATTGCTGGGAGCCAAAAAATACCTGCCGTAACCGATAGCGTTCTGCACCGTAATTAAAACGGCAGCGACTGCGGGGTGCAATCCTGCTCCTCCCATTATCTTTGAGAGAATATTAACTCCTCTGGCGCCGTAATATCCGGCCTGGGCGCCTTTTTGAGCCCATTCGGCGATATCCCAGCCCGTCCAGGGATTCCCGCCGCCCGTTAAATTCAATGTCTGGTACTTCCCTTGAATCATGGGCCACATATCGATCATCCTTTCCAGTTGTTCGATGGCTCTTTGAAATTCATAAGCCCGGGCCAGATAGTCGTTCGGCTGGTTAAGCATATCCGTCGGGCTTAAACCATCCGGATCTGTAAATTTGAGCGGATTCTGATTAGCGTAATGGTAAGGGTTGACGCCGTAAGGGTCTCCTTCCCTCGGCGACAGCGGATCACGCGATATGAACCGGGCGGTCAATGCATCGTAATACCTGTTGCGCATCTGATAAAAATTATCGCACGCGCTTTCCCGTCGAACGCCCCATTCGCCTGCGAAAGTGAACGGTTGATCGCTGGTTCCTGTATGAGCGAGCAATTTTCCATAGGGTGAATAGGCGTATGCATCCGTTACGTCGCCCGATTGATCGGTTAGACAAAGCGTATTGCCCACCTGGTCGAAATGATAAAAATAAGCGGAAAAACCGTCCTGCGCATCAATCATGTAGATCAGTCTGCCCTCCGGCGTATAAACGTAATAACGAAGCCATCCCGAAGCATCCTTTTCCGCTGCGGCAGGTTCCCTCTCTATCCCGTAGTTATAGTAGTATTCCTTTGTTTCAATGCCTTCCGTCCTTTCATTCAGGTTATCCAGGCCGTTGTAGTTAAGCGAAACAGCATTCAAGGCAGTCAGACGATCTCCGGCATCCCAGCCGTAGGAGTCAGCCCCGGCATCTTCCGTTAAACGCCCCTGGCCGTCATAAATGTAACCTGCAGCGCTGACCTGCGATGCATCATCATAGGTAAAATCTTCCGTCGTTCCCGCCAGGTTATCGGCAGGATCGAGCGGCAGAGTCTGTTCCAGGCGCGTTATCTGTCCTGCGGCATCGTATTGGAATTGCAGATCAGCTATGGTACCATGCTCTATTCCGGTCAACCGGTCGGCAGCGTCAAAAGTAAAATAGGTGTGAACGTTGTTGGCCCGGGCAATGGTCGTCAATCTCCAGGCTTCGTCATAATCGAAATATACCTGTATGCCGGTCAAACTGTCGTAGGTGCGAGTAAGTAAACCGCTGGAATTGTCATAGAAATAATCCACCTCGAAATATCCATCGACATATGAGACGGTTTCCAGCCTTCCGCCTGCACTGAACTCGGCATCAAAACCAACGCCGTCATGATTGACCGTTCGGGTAAAATTACCCTCTTCATCATATTGAAACTGGATTCCGTCGCCGTCCGTCAACAGGTTAAGATCAGCATCATAAGCATAATCAAGCGTTAATCCCGTATCATAACTGCGCTGAACCGTATTGCCCGCTTCGTCGAAAAGCGTCGTCATTTCATAACCGTCCGGATATGTCACCGTCGACATGCGTCCCCGGCCGTCATAAGTATAACTCCATTCATTGCTCAAAGGATCGATATATCTGGTGGTCCTGTTGAAAGGACTCCTTTCGAATTCCCAGTCTTTTCCATTGGCATCAGTAATTCGAGCTACATCTCCGCAATTGTTTCGCTCGTAATAAATGCTTCCGATATCGGGCACATCGAAACTGTTCAAGCTGTCCCACCCATTATAATGATAAAACGTTGTCCGTGATAAAGGGTCCATGCTTGAAGTTTGACGCTGCATGACGTCGCGCTCGTATTCCATTTCATCGGCATGGGGATCGATTATCTTCGTTACTCTTCCCATCGCATTCGTTTCGTATTGCGTTTCATGCCCCAGGGGGGTCGTTTCCGATATCACAGCGCCCTCGGCATCATATTCCGTCGTCCGCTCTTCGCCGTCTATCATTTTGCTGGTGAGTCTTCCCGCAGGATCATAACCGTAATGAATCGCAACGTTATCAGGTCCGGTTTCCCTGGTTAGCCTGTCCTGAGCGTCATATTCGAATGTAGTCGTCCCACCTCTCCTGTTCGTGTAAGTCTGAAGCCTGTCCATCAGATCGTAAGCGCGTATGAACGTATTGCTTTTGGGGTCAGAAGTTAAAGTTAGATTGCCGTTGGCACCATAATAATATTGCCAGGTATTTCCTCTTTCATCCGTCGCCTTGGTCCGCCTGTCCAGATCGTCATAGAGCGCCTGAACATCGGTCATGTCAGGATATACCGTCATAGTTCTGCGTCCGGGAATATCATAGTAATAACTCACCGTCCCGGTTTCCGGCTCGGTTTCAGAGCCTAGCGTGCCGTCTGCATTATAAACATATTGAGTTACTCCGCCGCTCGGATTCGTCCTCGTCTCACGTTGACCGATAATCGTATAAGTAAATTGAGTCGTTTCACCCGCTCGATCCGTATAGGTCAGAATATTGCCGTTTTCATCATGCGTAAAAATTTCCGCGGTGCCGTCAGGATATGAAATGGATGTAAGGTTATAATAAACATCAGCATCCCGGCTATTCTCAGCCGCTTTTTTCGACCTGGTTTCATAGACGTATTCTACCGTATCCTGCTCCGCGTTGGTCCTGGACGCTATCTTCCCGGTCAACGCGTCGTAAGTGAATTCAGTGATGCCGCCGTTGCGGTCCGTCAGTCTGGTCAACTGTCCTGAACCGTTGTATTCGTAATATGCCGAGTTGCCGTTTTCATCCTGCACACGCGTCCTGTTGCCTTCTCGGTTGTAAAACGTTATGTTCTGATATCCCCGGTCATCTTCGAACATGTTCCTGTAGCCGCTGAAATAAAATGTGCGCATTACCGTATCATAAGCGTTTTTCTGCGTTCTGACGCGACCCAGGTCATCATACGTGTTGATCGTCAATGCATATCCCCTGGGTTTGACGATGCTCGTCAACCTGCTTTCAGAATTATACTGATACTCGTAATGATTCATCATCGCATCGGTATATCGGGTCAGAAGTCCGTCCGTATATTCATACTGAACGACTCGACCGGAAAAATCTTCAGCCTGGATCAATCTGCCGTCGTCGTAAGTAAATTCGAGCGTCCTGCCGAAACAGTCTTCCACCGTTTCAAGATATCCATCAAAGTTATAAGAAAATGAAGCAGCAATACCGTTCTTGTCGGTCCAAACCTCAATCCTGCCTAACTCATTGAAATCGTATCGCGTTCCGAAGGGCTCCGAAACGTATTTCGTCGGTCCGTCGCTTACTATCCGCATTCCCGTGGTTGGAGGAGCATAATAACTGCCGTCCGGCAGTCTGCAGAACATGAAGGTCTTGTTATGCAACTCAACGACTACGGCATTATCGATCAACTGATCAACGTTCCATTTGGCGATCAGATCGCCGACTATCCAGAGTTCAATATCCGTCGAATCGTCCAGGACGTCCTGCAGAACATAAGCTGCAGCAATTGCCGCAGAAGCTTCAATAGCGCTTCTCGTGCCCAGGCCTGCCGCTTCATTGCTGCATTCGCTCATGTACATGTTGTAGTCATGGTCCCAACCCGGTCCCAGCGGCGTTGAGCGAATAACGTCCGCCGAATTGTAATATCGACGGAAATCCAACCCCATGGGCTCGCTTTCTCCGAAACTTAGATCAACCGTATCGTGAAGAAAAGCCCCCGTGTACATGTCCACAGGATCGCCCGCATGCTCATGAAACCACTTCTGACGCTCCCTGAGCAGGTGAAGCGCTATAATGGCCGTATCCCGCGTTATCATGACGCCCTTTTGGGAACCCCAGGAACCGTTATAGAGTCCTGAAATCAGCATCCCCATTCCCAGCGTGGAACCGTCGAAATAGTAGCTGATGAAACCCGTTCCCTGCCAGTCGTTCAGGACCATACCCCCGTCTTCAGGCAATACTATCGTCCAACCCTGCGAAATGTAATTTTCGATGATACTTATCGTTCCCGGAAGATAATTTATCAATTCCGGTTGTATCGAAGCCCAGTTGTCCGAATCTGCAGAAAAAGTCCTGTCCCCGGCCTGGTTGTTCATCTGAAGAAGCTTCACCGTTGAAACTGCAGGATTGGAACTGTCCTGCTTCTGTTCGAGTATTCCATGCTCGAAAGCGCTGGACATCATTATCCTGGCCCTGGTCGCCTGACGCTTCCTAACCTGGTCGTAATGCACGGACGAAGCGCTGAAATTCCCCATCTGCATGTCTATAAAATAACCGTCCTCCTGACCGACGACCCCAATCGTATGATGCGTCACGAAAACCACATCTGCCGCCGATCCGAGGATGTCGGCGAAACGGCTTTCTTCCAATAAATAGTTTAATCCTACGTCCATCAGCGTTTTGCCCAGGATGGACTGGGACTCAGGATCATATCCCGCCTGGAATAACGCATTCAGCTCCGATCCGTGCTTGTCGAGCAGTTCCTGCGACACGCTTTCCCAATCGGAAAAAATAGCGAAACTGCCGCCGCTTCTCAAACTGTAAGTTCCCGTCGCATCAGCATATGTTCCGCCGTACGCGGCATAAGGATGATCCGCCGTTATGGTGAGATCATATCGCTCTCCAGGAGTCGATGGATTGCCCGTCGATATCAGCTCTCCCTCCAGATACAGTTCCGGAGCATTCCCCGCGCCGCTGTAAAATATGTTCATCGTTTTCCCGGATATCTCATACGTATTGAACAATTGACTGATCCCCAGATGATCGATCTGCATGGTATGGCGATACTCCTGGGGCAACTCCGAATATACGGTTTCATCAATTACCGATACCGCAAAGGGCAAAGTCGTAGGATATTGCGTCAGCTCCTCCGGGATCGTTCGTCTGCCGCTGACGACCTCCGACAGGGACGCTTCCGGCATATTAGTTTCTATGTAAGCCTGCAACGCCGCGCTCATGTCGTACATTCCACTTTGAACGTTCGGTTCGTTGACGTCCCTGACATAATCCTGTCCGGAACTTGAACCCTCCAGCGCCGACGTCAGAAATGTCTCACGATCATAACCCAGCGCCGACTCAAGATCGATGCCTGATTCGTATTCATACTCCTTCATGGCAGGATCGAAAATGTAATCCGTTCCCCCTATATTCGCCTGAACCCATACGCGCGTTATCATGAATTCTTCCGTCGGAGGATTGGCAGTCGTCGGTATACCCCCGTTCGTCAATACCTTCCATACCGCATCCATCTCCTCATCGACTCCCGTCCAGTTCGCCAAACGCTCCATTGAATAAACGACGTCCCCTATCACATAATCAGCCGTATATCCCGCCTCCCGCATCAATGTTATAAATAACGATGCCTGGTCGCAATCGTTCCCTCTTCTCGCCAGTAAAGTCGCCGTCGCTCCGTTCGCGGAACCGAAAAATGGCCTGTAGTCTATATAATTATGAACGAAATCGAACAGCAGAAAAGGGTCGCCCTCAAGCGCATTCACCAGCTCCGTTATGTCCGCCGTCGCCTCTGTTTCGGATTTAGAAACACTGTCTCGCGCTCCCTTCACTTCTCCTCTCCTGAAAAGAACTTCCCGCGCCTCCGACGGACTCACCGACTCTCCCGTTACCGCCCTCCATCCCGGAACGTATAAGACCCTCTGCACTCCTTCCTTCTCCGCATGCAACGACGGCGTGAAAACCCCGTTCATCAATGCAATACATATTAAACCTGATAAAATGATCACCCTTGAAGACGGCCATGAATAATCACCCCACCGCCTATTCAATAAAAATCCTGAGTTCATCTATTCCTCCTGTTTCCCTGTCAGCGGCAATAACTTTTCCCGAAAACAAGGCCGAAAATGCCGACTCACCTGTCTCTCCATACAAGTCAGCTCAAAATGATTGAAATACTAATATCCATGCTACTTGAAGTTCCCCGGCCTTCAGAACCTGCTCAGTTATCGCTCGCAATCCTTTGTCAGTATACTGATATACTCCGATATTTCAAAATTAAAAGTAATTGAAATCCCCCGAATATACTGATAATTATTTAATGACTGTCTCGTTGAATTACAAAAAATGCTCCGAATAACGAAAGGCGCATCTCCTGACATTGATTGATAATGAATTGTGAAATGATTAACGAAAACTCAACAATTATGGAAATTATTCTAAACCGTAACGACCATCATCGTAAATCCTCATTAACATCAGAACTCTTGTTTGAATTTCAATTAATCTATGCTCTTCTGCCGGATATAAAGGGGACTTAAAGCTGCGCAATCTTTATGCCGAGACGCGGTGCAGGATAATATAATGAATTCAATATGTTAAAATTTCCTCGTCGGGAGTTCTGAAAGGAGGATAAAATGGAAGCGCCTTCATACCTGATGCCGCGCCCGCCATTGGATTTAAACGATGAAAAATGCACAGCATTCGACCGCCTTTATATCGCCTCGGCTAAAACCCCGCAAGGAAAAAGCATCGACTATGACCTTCCCTATCCAAAATGGCATTTTTTATCTTACCTGGGCGAGATGCACGACATAGTTCTGCACGGATCATGGAACAAAGATATTTCGAGGATTGAGCCTCAACGCGCGCAGGATGTCAGAGCTTTCAGCGCTCAACGGGCGATCTATGCAACTACGGACGGTATATGGGCCATATTCTTCGCCATCCTGGACCGTAAAAACCATACTTTGGGTCTATTCAATTCCTGTCTGCAGGCCAGGCTCCCCACTGGAGAACTAAGCGAACCGCTATACTTTTTTTCCATAAACGATGACGCTCTGAAATGCCGGCCCTGGAGCCAGGGAGCGGTCTATATGCTGCCGAAGGAACATTTTGAACAGGAACCGCCCCAGCGGCATCAAGGTATCGAAGTAGTCTTTCCTCACTGGATAGGGAAAGTTGAGACCGTCCCTGTTGCAAAATTGATCGTTGGGCCGGACGACTTCCCCTTCCTGAAAAATGTTCGCGGCCATAACCAGGAGCGTCTGCTGAAACGAATGTCCGAAGACCCGGATGGTTTCCCATGGCTGGAATAGCGCCTGTTCGCCCCGGCATGCCGAGTTAAAAATGAGTTTGCGGACCGGCGCTTTATGAGTAAAAAAAATCGCCGAATGCCGGCGCCGGCCTTGTCTTCATCTTTGCAGACTTTTACAATTGAAAATGAAATTAATACTCAAGGGAGGCTCTATGAACAACCAGGACCCTAAACTAACGGCGCTGCTCTTCAATGAATGCATCAACAAAAAAAATATTGAAGGGCTGATTTCATTAATGGCGGATGATCATAAGCTTGTCTGCCATGGCGAAACGGGCGCCGAAGGCAAGGAAGCCAACAGACAAGCCTGGACATCTTTTTTCAAAAATTATCCCGATTACCTGAATCACATTTCCAGGATCGAATCCAAAGCTGACTTCGTAGTCATGATCGGACACAGTGAATGCAACACTGAAAAAAGCTTGAACGGTAAAGCCCTGTGGAGCGCTGAGGTCAAAAACGATAAGGTTGCGGAATGGCAGGTGTACGAAGATACCGGTGAAAACAGAAATAATCTGGGCCTTCAATAGCGGATGCCCGCAGAATGCTTTTGAAAAGATAACCAGGCGCAGGCAGGCGTTGAATAGCGCCGTTATATCGCTTAAGTCCGTTTTTCTTTTAATTTAACAGAATACATGAAATGGGAGAGCATCAAATCGTTTCATAATCTGATCCTGAAGAAAGGGACATCATGAAAAAAATCTTCATTGCCGCCTTTATCGCCGATATCGTTTTAACGGCTGTTTCACTGATTATTATGCCCGATCGGGTCGCTGTCCATTTCGGGCTCCACGGATCGCCCGATGCCTGGGCTTCCAAACAAACCAACGCCTTTTTCTTCCTGCTCCTCCTAATCCCGCTTTTCCTTCTTCTTTTTTATTCTCCCCGGCTCATTCTCCGAACGCCTCCCTGGATGCTTAATCTGCCGAATAAACATTATTGGTTGAAAGAAGAAAACAAACCGGAATTAAAAAGAAAATTCGAACGCCTTATTTATCGGTTCGGTTTCGCCCTGTTCCTTTTTTTCTTTTGCATTTTAATTCTGACGATAAGCGCCAATCTCTCGGAACCCGTTCGCCTTGAGGAGACGCTTTTTATCCCCGCCGTCGTTCTCTTCCTCGGTTACACGGCAATCTGGTGCATTTCGCTTTACAGGTCTTTCAAAATACCCGGATGACAAGGATGTTTGACATGAATAATATAGTTAAAAAATTTGAAAAAATAATCGTATTGTCTTTGCTGGGATTGATGATGCCCGCAGTGCTGCTATCTACTATCGAACTTGGAGTCATAATGGTTCAACAACTCGCCACTCCGCCTATGTTCCTGCTCGATATCAAAAAGATGCTCGAAGTGTTCGGATTCTTCCTGATGGTTCTGATCGGAGTGGAACTGCTGGAGAGTCTGAAAGCTTATTTGCAGGAGGATAGAGTTCGTGCGGAGGTAGTTTTTCTTGTTGCGCTGGTCGCAGTATCCAGAAAAGTGATCATCCTGGATTACAAGGAAATGGAGCCGGAAGTGATTTTCGGCATGTCCGCCCTGGTCGTTTCGCTGGGGATAGGCTATTTCCTCGTGCGGCGAGCCCTCTATACCTGCAAGTACGACAGTGAAGTGAAGCAGGATAACGAAAATGAATAAAACCGTCAGCGATCAAATTGTTTTTGTGACGCTGGTCCGTTCCCCCTTCGAGATGAAGTGCGCTCGCCTGCTTATCGACGGTATTCGTTCATTCGGCGGTTACATGAGCCGCTGTGACGTATGGCTCTTCTATACCAGCCGCGCCGTAATCGAATCCCGGAATCTCGACGCTGTCGGAGTCCGGGTATTTTCGTTGGATTTACCGGATTGGGCTGAAGGATATTATTTCGCAGACAAAACTTATGCCTGTTTTCAAGCCGAAAAAAAAGCCTCCGCAGACGTTGGTTCGCTGATCTGGATCGATCCCGTTTGCCTTGTCGTTAATCCACCCGTACTGTTCGATCTCAAGAAAAAATTCGATGCTGCCGTCAGACCCGTGCACATCAGAAATGTAGGCATTCCCCCTTCACAAAATCCCGACGGATTCTGGAAAAAAATATTTGAAGCCGTCGGCGTCGACGAAATCCAGACAACTCTTGAAACCTTCGTAGACAAACAAATCATCCGCTCCTATTTCAATACGCACGCCTTTGCTGTTGATCCCGCTGAAAAACTCCTCGGCAAATGGTGCGCTCTCTTCGAATCCCTGGTAAAAAATGAAAAATATCAGGAAAATCATTGCAGCGACGAAACTCACCGCATATTTCTCCACCAGGCCCTATTCAGCGCCCTGCTCGCAACGAATATAGAAAAAAACAGGCTGCGAATCCTGCAGCCCGATTATAACTACCCCTACAATCTGCAAATGCATGTGCCGGAAGCAAGAAAAGCCGATTCACTCAATAATCTGGTCTGTTTCGCTTATGAAAATCGCTCCCTTAACCCGCATATCATTAACGATATTGAAGTCCGAGAACCGCTGAAGTCTTGGCTGTCAAACCGCATCGCCGATTCATGACGTGGGGCTGCGCTTCCTCGCACGCCTCTTATTGCCGACCTTCACGAATTGATCGGATGACTCTGCTAACCGGTTGAATGTGCAGAGAATCAAAGGAGGCACAAGTTGAAAGCCCAAAAACGATTCAGAAGTTGCTTTCAAAGCATCATCCTGATGTTGTCTGCGCTGCTTCTTTTCAGTGCTGATGCATATGATGAGGGTAACGACAACCATATTTCTTTATCGGAGGAATCTATAGAGAAACAACGTTTAATCGACGCAATGGATGTAAAAATCAACAAAGCTCTGACGATGAAAGGCCGACTTGAAGAATTAAAAAAGGAAGCCTACATCTTACAGGAAAAAATGCGACAAGCTGCGGAAAACCTGGGAAAGAAACCTTCCTTTAGCGAAATATTGTCGTCCTTCGAAAATTTGGCTGTTCAAGCAGGTCTGAAACCCCTGAAGTTCAGTCCGGCAGGTGAAAGGAAAAGAGACTTTTATGGTGAGCTTCCCATTAACGTCGAATTATCGGGAACATTTTATGATTTGGGCGCATTCTTTGAGAAAATTGCTCGTGAATCACGGATCATAAATATAAGCAATTTAAATGTTCAGGGATCAGCAGGTCATAAATCAAAATCTAAAGCTGAAATTGTAAAAGCATCCTGCACATTAACCGCCTTCTGGTTTCTGGGCGATCCTTCGCTTGAAAACACCTCCAAAAAGGAGAGCCTCTCTTTAAACGATCATGGATTAAATCAGCTCTCTGATTATCATTTTTCGCGGTTCGCTGACCAGGAAAAAAATCTTGATGACATCATTCGTGAACAGAGGAAGCTGCTCCGACAAGTTGACGTCGTTATCGAACAGTTTCTTGCTTACGAAAGGAGAACGTCATCTCTTGAGGATAAATTGAGGACGGTTGAGCAGTTAAAAAGAAATCAGCGAGTTCCCCCGTTACTGTTTGAAGAAATAGCACGGAGATTTCCGGGAGGTTTATGGTTGACAGGTCTTGAGAATACGGGAGACGCTTTAACATTGGAAGGATACGGTTTAGCAAGGACGGCAGCGGAAGAATTCGCCGCTGAACTTGATGATTCTAACCTGTTTAAAGACATCAGAATTTACAGATTAAAAGAAATAAAGGATAACGAACAAAATATTCACCAATTCGAAATTATCGGAAAAATAAATTTAAACAACACGGACGCCATGTTCAAAAAAATTAAATCATTCAATTACAGTCCATCTGTTTTTCGCGGTATTTTCGGCTCCTTACTTCATAATGAATTAAATCCACCGCCGCAAAAAACGACGGGAATCAGAGGGATGAAAATTTCGGAAATTACGCTTGCCGGAATAATGAAGACTCCTGACGGTATATTGCAGTTTTTGAGGGTTCGGACGGAAAAAGCTATTTAGTTTTTGTCCATAAACGGCGAATTTTCCCTAATGCTGCTTCAGGCTTCGGATTTGCTCAGTCAACGTATAATAAATACGCCTTCTTCGTAAATCCTTGCCTTCCTTGCCTTGAGAAAAATTCGCTCGTTTATGGATCAAAAACCCAAGTGGCTGTCCAGCATTAAATTTTGAATCGACAATCGAGTTTATGGACAGGCACTATTTAGTTTTTGTCCATAAACGGCGAATTTTTCCCAATTCTGCATCTGTCTTCGGATTTGCTCAGTCAACG
>CAZUFC010000018.1:0-296 GCA_964619725.1 uncultured bacterium
GGCATATCACACCATTTTTAACGGTCATAGATGATTGTCAGCGTTGAAAGAAGTGCAACCCCGGTTTGATCAGTCCCGAAATTTTTATTTACGAGTAATAGATGAAATTTTTTAATCTTGTCGTATATCAGTTTTAACAGTCAATGTCAGAAGATGTGAAGAAGGTGAATAAAACTCCCCCCCAACAAGCCATAAAAAAACCAACTAAATCCCCTAACCAGCCCAAAGACAGCCGAACCATCCCCCAACCAGCCCTAAGATAACCCAACTATACCCCTAACCAGTTCTAAGATAAT
>CAZUFC010000018.1:396-84110 GCA_964619725.1 uncultured bacterium
CTAAAATAACCAAACAATCCCTCTAACCAGCCCTAAAATAACCCAGCTATACCCCCAACCAGCCCTAAGATAACCCAACTATACCCCTAACCAGTTCTAAGATAATCCAACTATACCCCTAACCAGCCCTAAAATAACCAAACAATCCCTCTAACCAGCCCTAAAATAACCCAGCTATACCCCTAACCAGCTCAAAAATAACCCAATCTGACTCCCCCTCTCCATTCATGGAGAGGGGGCCGGGGGGTGAGGTCAAACCACCGAAAACCATAAAAACCGCAAGTCGGCAATCCGGCAAATATTTTTTATATTGGTTCGCTAAGTCCAACGTTTTAAAAAAAATGTAACCCCGGTTTGAACAGACCCTGAAATAATTTAATCATTTACTGATGCCTGACTTGTTTTATTTCCCGTGCGTGATACCGATAACGACCCCTGTCAAATGCCCCTATCAAGAGGAATCTTCATTTGAAAGATAAAGTCTTACAACCAAACCAAGGCATAAAATCATCAAAACCAAACCGATATTCCGGCTTGAAGGAATGGAAGGGTATGTTGAAGTCGGAGTAGGCGACGGCGTTTCATCTGGCGCCTGCGTCGGCGAAAAAACAGGACTGTATGTCGACACGGGTGATGGACTGTTTGTGTGCGTCCTCGTGGAGGTTGCCGTTAAAGTCGGCGAAGGACTGACGGTGGAAGTTCTCGTCGGCGTCATTGTGGGGCTCAATGTTGCTGTCGGCGTCATGGTCGGCGTAAAGGTAGCCGGCGGGGTCGCTCCCGTTTCCTGCGGCATGGCTGCGACTTCGCTGCTTAACGGCCCTTGGTTGTCCCGCACATCGTAAGCCTGAATGGACATGAAATACCACTGATCGTTGGTCAGACCGGTCAAAGTAAAAATATTCACGTCGCCTGCATCAATGGGCGAAGGTCCTTCAGCCGCGTCCACGCCGTTGTAATTCCCGCTTTCCAGGCCGTAATGAAGTTTATAACCGTCCAGGTCCTCATCGGGATGAGGCGCCCAGGAAATTATTACCGCTTCGTCCAATGCCTGTGATGTCACTCCTTCTACTCCGCCGATACCGGTCTCTATTATAAATGAATGACTGACGTCCAGGGGCATCTCCATCCCTTCGGGGTCCCTGGCTCCCGAAATCCTGATATAATTTTCTCCGTCGCCGGTAAAATAATCAATATCAAAACTCCCCGCCCAGGTTTGATCCGTATCCCATATCCCGCCTGTTATCTCATGCTCATCGTACGGCTCATCCTGCCCGAACGTCACCGCCGGTTCGTAATTAGTGTCCATCGGACGGCTGAAGGTTAATGTGAATATAACTATTTCAGCGCCGACCGGGCTGGGCGGATTCAGATTAACAGACCACAGGTGACCGGGAGCTGAAACTTCCGGTTCGGAGCGCCAATAGCCGAAGTCGACGAATCCCATGGCAGCATCGTCATTGAAGTCATAAATCGCTTCTATATTTGAACTGGCTACGGGCCAGACGTTCTCCGCGGCCATCTCATTTGTGGTGTCTTCACCCCAGTAGGAATATGCCGTATCTAGATGATATTCCGTTTCATTTTTGAAATGATACGTCGCACTACCGTAATAGTTGTTGCTGCGATATCTGTATCCCTCCGAATCCGCTGCATCAACGTCGCAATCTTCATTCCCCATGAAATTGTTCGATTCTCGCGGGAAGAAAGTGGGGGTTGGAGTCGGTACAGGCGTTGGAGTCATATAAGCAGAAGGAATATAATGGACTCCCATGTCGATTATTTCTGAATCCGTTATTTCATCCGTTCGGGTGGTCAATTCATCCATGCAAATCAGCCAGGGCATTTCAAAACAGATATTGTGAGAATAATTATCGCCGGCGTTAATGCAGGGACTGTCGAGCGCTTGCCCGGCATTGATTTGACTTAAATAAAAATCGCCTTCCGGACCAGGAGCGAATAAGGGATCGATATTGAGCATGCCGTCTCCCCAGTAGATTTCACTATCTTCAGCCGTATAAATATCGTCCAATCCGCCTTGAACGTCACAATAGCTTACGACTAAAGATGCTTCATCGAGAAGTGCGATGCTTCGTCCCTCTGCAGCATAATTTTCCCAGAATATACTGTTTGATATAGTTAGTGACTGTCCACAAACTCGATTCTCGATTCAAAATTTAATGCTGGACAGTCACTGCGGTTTTTGATCCATAAACGAGCGAATTTTTCTTAAGTCAAGGATGGTAATGATTTGCGAGGCAGGGGCGGCGCTTATACTTTGACTGAGCAAATCCGAAGACTGACGCAGTATTGGGAAAAATTCGCCGTTTATGGACAAAAACTAGTTAAGGATGAATATTCAGTGCACTGAATAGCGCCTCCATAACCTTCATTTGTTGAATTACCATAAATACTGCAATTTATAACAGTTGGACTTGATTGACCATCACAATAAATGCCGGCTCCCCCATCGCTCCCGGCCGAATTATAAGAAATAACGCAATTCGTCATTGCCGGCGAGGCGGATTTACAATAAGCGCATCCTCCAGAGGAGTAATTCCAGTTACCTTCAAATATGCAGTCGGCAATTGATGGATTCGTATTGAGACAACCGATTGCAGCTCCCGGGCATTCATCATATGCTGAGTAATTTGCTGTAAAAACGGTATCCGTGATGTCGGCGGAATTACAATCATAAAGCAAAACGCCGCTACCGCTTCCCAATGAACTGTTTTCATAAATATTACACCTGTTTATACTCACATCATTAGCTTTAAAACATGCGATGCCTCCGCCTCCGCGACACGTTACGCTGTGCTTTTGGGCTGAGTTCTGATAAATATTTGAGTTTGATATAGCGGCATTGGAACCGTCTGGACAAATAATTCCGCCTCCAATGACGTTCGCATAGTTGCCGTAAATCTCGCAACCGGTTACATTGAAGGAAACGCCGTCTCCATATATTCCTCCGCCCCGTTGAGCAGTATTTTCAGAAATAGTGCATTCTTCTATAATTGAAGTATATTCAGCGCCGCAATAAATTCCTCCGCCGTATCCTTCCCAGGATATATTTCCGGTAATAATGGAGTTTCTTATTATAGGTGATGAGATATAGCTGCAATAGATACCGCCGCCGTCACCCGCAACTGAACCGTTTTCAATTGTAAATCCGTCAACGACTGAATTTTGGGTTTCTCCGGAATGAAAGTAAAAACCGCGTCCGTCGTCTTCACAGTCGATCACGCAATTATCCGGACCGTTTTCTGACATAACGGTAATCGCTGTTCCGGTAAAATCTATGTTTTTATTCCCGATTCCCGTATATGTTCCGTCCGCAACCAATACCGTGTCGCCTGTGATCGCAGCATCAACCGCTGCCTGTATGAATTCAAAATCCTGAGGAACCCTAAGGATGCCTTTATCTGAAGTTCTACTTCTTTCCCTTTGTATGCCCCGTTCATTTCGCCTAATTTTCCCTTCGTTACTCGCATTCCGTTTGCGGAAGCTTTCGCTTATTCCTTTGTTACAGGCTATTATGTTATTGACTTTAATGTTTAAGGAATCAATTACGCCGTAATAGCATTCTTCAATATGATTGTACTCCGCTTTATAAAAACTATCTATGGCTGTTTCGCAGCATTTAACAAAATTGTATCGGGCAATAGGACTTTCAACCGTATTTGAGGAATCATCAGAGAACGCTATGCCTGTTCCGCTGCAGTTTTCTATTGTGGAATCCTGCACGACACAGGAATAATGACAGTTTCCATTATGATATATAAAAATTCCGTCCCCTGTGATGTCATGAAGCATATTGCCGTTTATTTCCAGGTCATCGATGTAGGAGTCTTCGTTAGCATCGTTTATGGAACAGGATAGCCCGCCGCCGTTCGTTATCAAATTGTTTTCAATAATGCTTTCATCAGGGTTCCAGTTTTTAAAGTAAACATCTATTGCAACGCCTCCTTCAACATTGTTTAATTCGTTACCGCTAAAATAGTTTGTCATGAGCGATAAAGAAGAAGAGCTATCCTGAACGATGTTGTTTTCGAAGACGGTTTTTCCTGAGTTGTCGTTTACGGCCTTGGTCGCATAAAAGAACCTGCAGAACCGCATTTCATTCTGTTGAGAGCAGGTATCTTCTAATTCCAGGGCTCCCCATTCGGTCGGCGGATTTATGGAAGTGAAAGTGATGGGTTGCGTTTCCGAGCCGCCGGCGACGAGTCGGGCGTCATTTCTGAAATAGATATTCGAATTTTCGCCCAGTTTGACGGTCACTCCGGGTTCAATCGTCAACACCGCGCCGTCGGTCACAAGGACATTGCCCGAAATGAGATATGCGGCGTTTTCTTCCCAGGTAGTGTCGGTATTGATGAAAGTGGGTACGGGATACTCCCAGGAACCGGCGGTCAAGATTATATCGAAGTCCCATTCGTTAGAGGCAGAATCCTGTGCATGCAAGTTCAGGTTAATCTCATGACCCGGCGGACATGTATCGGAAAGCGCCAATTCGAAAGGATCGCTTCCATTGTCTATGTATCGTAATGCTTCGACGTCTCCGAAATCGCTTACGGCGCTGGTGACGGTCACATTGGAATCAGTTGTGCTGAGCGTACCCTGGACTGATGAAGCATCTCCCCAGGAATTATAGAGGGTGACTACAAGGTCTGCCGTTTCGTTTGGATCAAGGACGCCGTCTTCATCGCCGGGATAGGGATCATCAATCATGAAAGAGGCAAATTCAAGCGCAGGTTCTGCAGAGCCGCTCAAGCAATAATAAGCATTAACCCGCCCATTTCCCAGGAGTCCGGCGTATGAAGGATTATGACCATCCACTGAATCGGCGGTATTAAGCATCTGCGCTTCGACCGAACCGTTGTCCCAGTCTGAGTTGTAAGAAAAAAGCAATCCTGCGACGCCGGAAACGAAGGGGGCCGCCATGCTTGTTCCTGACCATTGGCTGTAGGCATCGTGATAGGCCGTGCTCATAATGGAGGCTCCCGGCGCCGCCAAGTCCACCCATTCGCCGTATCCCGACAGTTGGTATTTAACGTCGTTATGGTCCAGGGCAGCCACAGCTATGACATTTTCGCACGCCGCCGGGTAGAAAGGGTCTTCCACGTCGAAATTGCCGGCTGCTCCCACTATAACGCAGCCTGCATCATGAGCCGCGGTTATCGCATCCTGTAACGACTGAGAATAGGTCAGGCTTCCCAGGCTGAGGTTTATGACGTCCGCTCCGTTATTCGCTGCATAGTCGACTCCTTCAACGATGTCGGAGTAGGTTCCGTTACCGTCGTCGCCGAGCGTTTTCACGGACATCAGGCGGCATTCCCAGCAAACTCCTGCCGTACCCTGATTGTTGTTCGTCTCGGCTGCAGCTATTCCCGATGTATGTGTTCCGTGCCCGTTGTCGTCCTGGGGGGCCGAATCCGAGTTTACGAAATCCCAGCCATTCATGTCGTCGACAAAACCGTTCCCGTCATCGTCCGTTTCATTGTCGGGTATCTCATCGTCGTTTACCCAGATGTTATTAGCCAGGTCCTCGTGATCCAGATCAATGCCTGTGTCGATCATAGCAATAACGATATTTGATGTGCCCGTTTCTATTTCCCAGGCCTCCGGAGCATCAATATCCGCATCAGCCGTTCCGCCGGTCTGACCCTCATTATGCAATCCCCATTGCTGATCAAAATATTGATCGTCCGGGTCCGTCCTGGAACCCCACGACGAAGCGATACCGGCATAATAATTCGGTTCTGCATACTCTACGGACGATATCCGTGAATATTCCAGAGCAATTTTTTCCATATCCGTTCGGTTGTTGAAATCAAGCAAATAAATTTTCGATAATGATGAACTCTGAAATAATCTGCGGCTTCCCGTTAATCCATATCTGACGTTCAGCCCGTCGACCGCAAAAATTCCGAATAAAATTGTCCCGTCATCCTTTACGTCCGGTTCCACAGCATGAGTCAATTTTATGATTAATTCACCGGGAACATACTCTGAACCGGCATTTACGCGTTCCTGAAACATACTCGCATTGATAACTATTAATAATGCCTGATAAAAAAAGAAAAACGTCGTTAACTTTTGCATCAAAAAAACCTCCCAATTGTCATTCAAACATTGTAATAACATAAAAGTTCATGTCAAATCGGCATCTTTCAGCTATCCGACATCGCTCCGGACCATGATGAATCGCATGAAACGGCTGACGAGCCATCATTTCATTTAATAAAGGAGTCAAGGAGACGATATTCACGAATTTTTTTGCAGCGCCGGATGATTCTGTATGGTCGTGTTGGGGATTGATTAAAAGTAGTGACAGATCAAGCACAGATTACATTTGATTCAAAAAATCGGCGCTACGAAATCTCCCAACCACCTAAAAAATAACCCAATCTTACTCCCCCTCTCCATTCATGGAGAGGGGGCCGGGGGGTGAGGTCGAGCCACCCAAAACCATAAAAACCGAAAGCCGGTAAGCGAGCAAAGATTTTTTATTCAAGGAATAAAGGAAATCACGGAAGGCAATGATCACAAATGCATCTTTTGAGGTTACAATTTTTCCGAACATCCCATCATTTGTTTTGATTGAGATTGTTGTCACTATATTGGCCTCGATTTCGACCCCGATACCGACCCGGATCACTGAAACGAACCGTCAAAAGTTTTGCAAGAAGTGTAACTCGGGTTTGATCAGACCCAATTTTCCTGCAACATCTTTACAACCAAGAAAAAGGCTTTACAATTTAACATGCCGTGTTATTGAGCGTGCGGATCATACGGGAGATGATGACGATGGGAGATTTTCCCTGGGAAAGACTGGAAACGTTGAAACTTATGTTTGATCTTCTGAACCGGAGTCCTGACTGGACGACTATGCAACGGGCCTGTGCGGAGCTTGCGGATTTGGATGAGATGCTGCGGGCTCAGGAGATTACTCAGGAGGAGATATTTCAACGTCTGGAGACGACGGCCAATTTATATTCTCTTGCTTCGATGTATTATTCCCGTCACGATCAGATCGGTCCGGCGTTGACGATGCTTGAACGGGGGAAGACCCGGATATTACGTGAAAGGGCTGTTCGAGACCAGGCGCTGTTTTTGCTCCTCAAAGATGATGACAGACGGGAATACGAGCGACTGGCCGGCGAATTGAAAGAAATTGAGGCGGGACGGCAGGGAAAAGCCTCGGACAGTTTTTTATTTGAAACGTCGAAAAGGATACGCAGCCTGCAGTCTCATTTGATGTCTCTGATCGAGAGAATCCGGCGATATGAACCGGAATTTCTGGCTCAGGAGTACATAAACTATCAGGACATCATCGCTCGACTGCCTGCCGGCGGGGATACGGCGCTGATCGTTTACAACGTCACCCGGTACGGGACAGCAGCTTCCATCCTGGCGGGCAAACCGGATGAACCTGTTGAAATGACCTTCATCATTGATGGATTTAGCGACAAGAAATTGAAGGATTACGTTGCACGCTGGATGGAAGGATACCGGCAATTCAAGACCTGTCCCTGGCGAAACGAATGCCGGCTCAAATGGGGCGCTGCCGTCGAAAAAATAACGGAAGAACTCTTCCGGGAATTATTCCAGCCCATCAAACCATGCATCGACGACATCAACCCTGATACGCTCGTTTTTATTCCGCATAAGGCCCTTCATATTTTGCCGCTGCATCTTTTCAACCGAGTTGAAGACCGGACAAGAAGATACCTGCTTGAGGATTACCGGATCATATATTCTCCTTCTCTTACTATGCTGGGACGACATATCGGAGATGAAAAGACCTTTGGGGCGGATAATTTTGCGACTCTGGTTTCCGATCCCACGGACGAGTTATTCTGGAGCCGGAGAGAAATCGGTTACATCGAACGATTATTCCGGAACAAGCGGGTGTTCGAAGGGGCTGCCGCCAGGATAAACGATGTGATGGAATCCGCCGTCCGATCCGGCGTATTACACTTCTCCTGCCATGGAGAATTCGATATGAACGATCCGTACGAGTCGCGACTGATCCTGGCGCCGCCGGCCAGGAAGACGTCAGACAGTGCGGATCATAAAAAATCAAGGTCTGACGGCGGCGTTGCCGGCGACTGCGACGAATTGCCGGGTGAAGCTGTAATCTCTGACCGTCATAAAGAGCGAGAACGAAAAAATTATTCTAACGGAAAGTCGGCGTCTGAAGAACAGGATAACGATCAAATCCGAAAAATAAGCGTGGGCGGCGAAACGGAACTTCCGGAAGGCGAACGCTGGACGCTGAGGAAAATTTTAAAAGAATTACGTATTCCTGATGCTCAACTGGCGATGCTTTCGGCCTGCGAATCGGGAATCGTCAATGTGGAAAACTTGCCGGACGAATATATCGGATTGCCGGCAGGATTCCTGGCCGCCGGCGCACGCAGAGTCGTCAGCAGCCTCTGGATAGTGGACGACAAAAGCACCTTCGAGCTGATGAAAAGATTTTACGATAACCTTATCGGCAAAAAAATGTCTGCTGCCGATGCGTTAAGAGATGCGCAACTTTATATTAAATCAGAGGTTCAATTTGCGAATCCGTTTTTCTGGGGCGCTTTTCAAATGTCCGGGTTTTAATTTCTGATCCGCGGTTATGCGCCTTGTCGCATAACCGCGGATCAGAAATTAAAACTGCTTTTTCCACTCTTCAATCACTAATCTGTTCAGTGGAGCATTAAGGACATTTAGCCGACCGTCCGGCTCTTTTATTCTGTCGGTATGACCTTTCAGAATTTGGTAGGCTTTGTTCAGATATTTTCTGGCCTTTTCCTGATCTTCTTCCTTAAGGACCAGGAAGCGGGTGAAGTATATCTGTCCAATGTCGGGCAGGGCGGCGGACCATTTTGATTCATTGATTTTCAGCCATTCTGCGGTTTTTTGCGACATATTGCGGGCCTTGTTTTTTTCTCCCGTCAGATGGAGCAGTCTCGCCAGCATGGATTTCGCCATCATGATCATGTATTCCTGTTCTGTTTCCGACAGGAGTATTACCGATTTCCTAAAGCAGTCTGCGGCTTCCGCGTATTGTTTTCCGACATAAAACAGAATGCCTGATTTTATCAGGGAATGACCTTCGCCGTGAAAATCTTCTATTTCTCTTTTCATCTTCAGTGATTTCTGATAGAGAGCTTCGGCCTGCTCAAGCTGATTCATGGAAAAACGAACATCTCCCAGCGCACTGATAATGTATGCTTCGGAACGGCGATTTCCGACTTTTTTCCTGAGATTCCTGGACTGGGCGTAAAGCTCCAGGGCTTTTTCGAATTGCCCCTTACGCAAAAGCGTTTTGCCCAGGTTTGCCAGAACGATATACCGGCCTTTTTTTTCCTTTAATTCTTTAAAAATGTTCAGCGCCTCATTAAAATAATCCTGCCCTTGTTCATATTCGCCCTGGAAAAGATGTATTTCTCCGATGTTGTTCAGACAGAAGGCTTCATTGCTGCGAAAATTGATTTCTCTGCTGATTTTCAGGGCTTCTTCGTATTTTAATAAGGCCTGTTTCCATTCTCCCCCGGCGAAATGAAGCTTTCCTATATTCAGGACGGCTCCGCATACTCCTGTTTTATTATCCAGTTCCTGGTGTCTGAGGAGCGATCTTTTCATGCACTGTGAGGATATGTCGTATCTGCCGTCTTTGTAATGGATCATTCCCACGTTGTTCAATACTTCCGCTTCACGTTTTATGCTGCCGAGTTCACGGCTCATAATGAGAGCTTTTTGAAAGTAAGGGAGCGCTTGATGATTCATACCCTGCAGGTACATTATGTTTCCTATATTCAGGTTTGAGGCGACTATACCGGCCCTGTCCCTTATTTCCTTCCTGAGTTCCAGCGATCGACGGAAATATTTCAGCGCTTCTTCAAAATTTCCCGTCCGGCAGTATGTGTTTCCCAGGCTGTTGAGAGAGCGTGTTTCCCCTTGAAGATTACCGGTCTCGCTGCTCAAAACCAGGCTATTTTCAAAATATTCCATCGCCTTTGAATATTCCGCTTTATTGAAATGCAAAATTCCCATATTGAGCAGCAGGTTGGCTTCATTTCTCCGGTCCTTCGATTTCTTTTTTATTTCCAGCGCTTCCTGGAAATATTCCAATGCTTCGTCATACCGCCCTCTGCTTTTATGAATAAGTCCCATATTATTCATAGCATCGGCGGCGCCGTTCATATCATTGATTCTTTTTCTCACCTCTATGGATTCCAGGTAAAATTCAGAGGCTTTATCGCAGCGTCCCTGCGAATAGTGAATGTTTCCTATGTTATTTAAAGATTTGCCTATGCCGGTATGATCGGAAATACTCTGTCTTAATTCAAGCGATTTTTGGTAACATTCATGCGCTTCTTCGATTTTTCCCTGCGAGAAATGCATGGTTCCGAGGCGATCCAGGGCATCGGCTTCTCCTGTTGCGTCGTCCGCCCGCTTTGCTGAAGCCAGGCTTTCCTCAAAATCCAGCATCGCTTCGGCTGTTTTGCCGAGCCTGGCGTATGCTTCACCGCGAGCCAGGAGAATTCCGATTTTTTGGGGATCGTCGTCATTAATTATTTCATCTGCCCTGGTGAATGAATACAGCGCGGACTTGTGATCGTATGAACTGAGGGCCTGCCGCCCCGCTCTTTGAAAATAATCCGCTGCTTTGGCATCATTGCCGGCCCGCAACCAGTGCTCTGCTATATCGCGACAATGCGGTTCCATGTCTTCTGAGAAAAAATGTTCCAGCCCTTCCGCACATATTCTGTGGAGAATGCGGAGGTTGGAATGCAGGAGCGTATTGTAGGCTGCTTCCCTGATGATTGCGTGCCTGAAGGTGTAGAGTTGAGTTTTTTCGTCATAGGCAGCAGAAGCCGGTACAGCATTTTTCATTGAGCCGGATGAAGGGTAAGCGTCTGTCTTTGACGAAACTGAGTCGGCGGTTTCAGTCGTTTTAATAATAAAATTGAGGGATTCCAGCATATCCAGCGCTTCTTTTAAATCGGTATTACCTTCAAGTTTTTGTTCAATCCATTGAAGAATACCATGAGAAAAATCACGTCCGTAAACCGATGCGCGCTGGAGTATATTTTTTTCCGGTTCCTCCAGCAGGTCTATTCTTTCAAGCGCCAGATTCTGCAGGGTTGCAGGAATGCGGCCCAGTTCTTCCCGGCTTCTGAATTTCCAGCCTTCCCTGGTTCTGACGATGATCCCCGTGTCCATAAAATGCTGAATGAGCTCTTCCACGAAAAAGGGATTGCCTTCAGTTCGTCCCCGCAGGATCGTGAGAAGTTCCTCGGGCGTTTCGATTCCTCCCAGCATACTTTGAATCATCAGTATTTCATCGTCTCTAGTCAATGGTTTGAGTTTCAGCGTCCCTGTTTTCACCCGCGTTTTCATCACTTCAGGAAGTTCGACGCCGGGACGATGAGGCAATATGATCATGAGAGGCAGGAAGGTTTTTGCTGATGAAAGCAGAAACCGCAACGCTTCTTTCGAAGGATCGTCAGCCCAGTGATAATCTTCCCAGATCATTATGAAGGGTCTTTTTCCGTAATGATGATTCCTCTGCGCCAGCGTTTCCATGAAAGTTCTGAACGCTATGACGATTTCCGTCCGGAGACTCATGGGATCGAGCGCCTGGAAGCGCGGATCGTCGTAATGCAAGCCGAGCAGGCGGCCCAACAAGGGAATCGCTTTATCGAGTTTTTCGCTGCTTTCCGCATCTTTTTTCAGCCGCTCCATGGCCTGTTCAAAATCCTTTTTGATCGGTTCTCCGATAGTCGGCTTATTCAAAAAGTTCAAGAGGAATGAGATAACCATCTCGTAAGGTCTTGAAGCGAAATGAGAAGCATTGCCTTTTAAAAACGGAGGCGCGGTTTCCACTTTGTTCTGCTGTGAGTCCATTGCGCCGGATTTATTGATTGACTTCAGGAATTCATGAACCAGCCGGGATTTGCCCATGCCGGCCTCAGCTTCAATATCAAGCAGAACATGCCTGACAGGCGTTTCAGGATCGCCGGCAGAAGGCTCTTTAAAACACTGTTCATACATCGATTTCAGATGAGCGAGTTCCCGGCGGCGTCCCACGAAATTCGTCACGGATAATAAACTTGAACGCAACCATCGCTCTTTTCGCCGAATTCGTCCTTCCACGGAGAAATTACTTATCGGAAATTTTTTGCCTTTAGCGTACAGCGGCGATTTCTCTGAGAAACTGTACCTGTCCGCAGCCAGGTTTCGCGTTACGTCAGACACTAAAATTGAGTTCACCTCGGCATTCTGCTCCAACCTCGCCGCTATATTCACCGTGTCGCCCATAATGACGTCCGATTCGTCCCGTTTCCCACGCGTCGCTTCTCCCGAATGTATCCCGATTCGCACCCCAAACTCGCCGCCCAGCCTCGAAAGCTGAGGATTTAGACTTCCCGCCGTATCCAGAATCGCAAACGCTGCATCGATGGCGCGGGCCGCATCATCTTCATGCGCTTTCCGGGCCCCGAACGCAGCCAGGGCCGCATCGCCCGCATAATGATCGATCCAGCCACCTCTTCGCTCCACCTGGTTACGGACGATCCTGAAAAAATGTTCCGTAAAATCATTGATGAATTCATGGTCCATCCTGCCGGACAGGTCCGTAAAACCTTTTATATCCATAAATAAAACGGTTACGAAACGTCGCTCGCCCTCCTTCAAAACGAGCTTTTCATCACTCTTCTTCAGCGGCGTCGTCAAATCCAGTAACTTCTGCAAATCCTCCCTGATCAGATCAGAATCTTCTCCATATATTTTGTCGTCTATATTGTCGTCATCATAAGTTCCGGATAATTTCATTGTCCTGTGTGGCTCCCCATCTGCTCATCGATTTCATGTGATAAGCTCCGTCAGATTTTTTCAGCTCGCCGCTTCTTCAACAAACGCCGTCCGATGTTGTCGACGCCATTATATAGTGAATGCGCTTGAAAAACAAAATCAGCAGTTTTGATTTTCATGTAAATCTACGGACCTCGATGAAAAAACAGCGGTGAATTCGTCAAACAGACAGTATTGGGGCAGGGTAAGCTTCTTAATGGGGATTTCAACAGTCTGATAGTTTTCAAAAAAGTGCAACCTCGGTTTGATCAGTCCCGTCCTTTTTTTCAACGGTATCTTGACCGGGATGTATAATATATTATAATTGAGTTAGTTGAGAGGCTTGGATTAGGATAAAATATCTTAAGCGAAAAAGGAGTTAACATGTTTAAGAAGGATTCAAATTCAATAAGCGCCTTTCTTTATGCAGTCATTTTGCTCTCGTGTGTTTGCAGCGCATTTATCTCTGTAACCCTGGCCGTACCCGCGACCATGAACTTTCAGGGTAAAATTAACGTTTCGGAAGTCCCGTTTACGGGTACGGGAAACTTCAGATTCGCGCTTTTAGACGGTTCGTTTACCCCGTTATGGACCAATGACGGCGAATTTCCCGAACCGCTCACCGATGTTGTCGTGGATGTGAGCAACGGACTATACAACATCATTCTGG
Organism: uncultured bacterium; assembly: GCA_964619725.1. Lineage (GTDB taxonomy): Bacteria > CSSED10-310 > CAZUFC01 > CAZUFC01 > CAZUFC01 > CAZUFC01. The sequence continues at coordinate 13,916 of CAZUFC010000018.1, forward strand.
GTGATGCTCCCATGGCGCCGATACCGGTATCGATTTTCACGGAGGACGAGATATACCTTCGCATCTGGTTTGACGACGGCAGCGTAGGCCTGGAGCAATTATCGCCGGATCATCGGTTGACCAGCGTTGGTTTTGCGTTCCAGGCTGAGAAGGCGAATACGGCTGAAAACGCGGCTAACGCCGAGCTGCTGGACGGTCATACTTGGAGCGAGTTAGAGGAATCCGACGAAATTGATGCTGATATCCTGACTCATGCTGCTCAAGCTGATGCGCATCATGCCAAGACCACCAGTTTCAGCGAATTAACCGATGCAGCCGTCGATACCCAGATACCCGACGATATCTCCATCGACAACGGCAGGTTATATGCCCCGGCAGGAAGCGGCAAAGTAGGCATCGGCACGACCGATCCGAGCTCCAAGCTTGATGTATCCGGCACTGTATCCGCAAACAAATACACATCCACGGTAGACGTCGGCACTGCTCCGCTGACCGTCACGTCGACAACCAAAGTTGTTAATCTCAATGCCGATATGATGGACGGCAAACACCTGAGCGATCTGGACAATCGGTTCGTCAAAGAAGGGCAAAGCAACAGCATCACATCAGCCATGATAACCAATAATACAATCGATGAAAGGGACCTCGGCTTCATGCGATGGGGCGATTGGTGCGGCAACGGCGATATAATCGCTGAAATCGGTAACTACCTCAGGGTATCAATTGGACCGACCAAAAATGAAATACAACTGGAAAACTTGGGCGGGTCATATTCGATAGGATATGTTATGATAAAAATCGATTCTTCCGGGAATGTATCGGCCAGTGACGGCGCCATATTGGATGGAGAAACCGCATCTAAGAACTTTGCAAGTGCCAGAGATTTCACGATCCATTGCTATTTCTTCGAAAATTCAACCTATTTTACGTTTAACGGATTTTTTCCCTACTATTTGGGCGGTGATCCGGGAATCACCGGCCGCTGGGCTTACTTCAACAATAACGCCTATTCTAAAAAATAGATGCTTCGGAAAAAGCGTCTGTGGTCGAATGGCCGGTTTGTGGGTCGGTTCAATCTAACACCGGAATCTTCTCGGTTTTTTGCCGTTGTGGGCGCTGGATTCACGCCGTGCGGCGGGAACGCGCTCTTCGCATGTTATCCGCCGTAGGAAGGAATCGCTTTTATCGATCAATGGGAAGTCATTTTACGCATTATGAAGAATCTTGATCTTTAGCCGCGGCCGGCAAGAGACCCGCCTGAATAGGTTGGTATGCCCCTATCAATAGATTAGAACTGCCGAATGAAGACGGAACCGGCGGTCGCGGGTTGGCTCGATCATGGATAACTTTCAGCTCTTCAAAATTAAAAACTAACCTGCCGCCGATCAATAACGCACTTGAAAAAGTCTTGAATTTGAGCGGGGTATATTTCAATTGGAAAGAAAATGGCAGTCGTGATTTAGGGATGATCGCAGAAGAAGTCGCTGAAATAATACCTGAAGTAGTCGCTTACAAAGAAAAAGGAAAATAAGCTTACGCACTGGATTATTCCAGATTGACCGCCCTGTTGATTGAAGCGAAAAAGCAACAGCAAAATGAAATAGACGAGTTGAAGCTTCTGCTGAATATTGATTGACAATCTTTTGCCACAGCCCGAATTTTTCGGCATTTATCAGTCACCGAATCTTATATCGGAATTTAAGAGTAGCGTGAATCATTGTTGATTTCAGTTTTTCCTTGCTCTCTTCTTTCAGTTTACCCATAATTCAACAGAAGGACTTTCTCAATCGGGAAATTCCTTTGGCCGCTTCAGTTCGAGTAGGAATAATGAGTGATAAAAAAGACAAAGAAAAAATATTGCCGCAATCTCGTCTGCATAAATCGGGAAAATTCGTCCTGCTCAGCCTGCTTGCGCTGCTCATCACTTTTTTTATGATCTACGGGTTTTTCGAATGGAAGAATCTTTCCACGACGCTGCCCTTCGGCGATGCCAGGCTGAATATGTGGATAATGTCCTGGAACAACCATATCCTCGTCACCGATCCGTTAAATTACTTCAACGCCAACATTTTTCATCCCTATTCCTGCACCCTGGCGTTCAGCGAGCATCTTTTCGTTCCCAGTCTTATCGCCTGGCCTTTTAACTTCATATCGGGGAATCCTCTGATCGGATATTATTTCGTCATTTTTTTCAGTTTTTTCTGTAATTTCTGGTTCATGTATCTTCTCGTCCGGGAATACGGTTTTTCCAGCCCCGTTTCTTATTTGGCTTCCGTATTTTTTGCGTTTTCCATATCTTTTGTGGGAGAAGCTTATGCGCATATTCAGACGTTGCAGTTTTACTGGAGCCTGGCCGCTTTTCTGTTTTTTCGCAAATGGATGCTAAGCGACAGGTTCCGTTTTTTAGGGGCGTTTTTTGTCTGTGTTTTGGGGCAGGCACTTTCCGGATGGTATTTATGGTCGTTTTTTCTCCTGCTTTTTTTTATCGGCATTTTATTTCCGTTTTTCCGCGCCGGGGTCGGCATCACGTGGAGGAGGTTGTTAAAACTGGGCGTCGTTTTTTTCATCGCCGGCATAATCCTGATACCTTTTACGGCGCCTTATCTGAATAAAGCGCTTCATACAGCGCCGGAAAAAAGTTCATATGCTTCGGTCAGTTTGACGAGCTGGTTGAAGCCTCCGCCGGGGACATTCTGGGCCGACGTATTTAGACTGAAATACAAGTGGTTTCTGGCGAATTACCTGTTTCCGGGGTATTCTCTATTGATATGCGCCATAGCCGGTTTTATCATTCCCCGCGGTAAAAAAAGCGAAAAAAGAGGAATCAAGTTCTATTCGATCATCATCATTCTCCTGGGCGTAACGGCTTCACTCGGCACGGTCGTTAAGAATCCCGACGGCGATACCATGATAAAATTGCCCTATTATTACATGGTGAAATTCCTTATTTTTTTGCGGCCCATGAGAGCCGTCGGCAGGTTCGGCATAATCGTTTTTTTCGCAATGGCTTTAATGGGAGCGTTCGGGATAAATAGAACGGTCCGCAGATTTTCAACCAACAAAAAATGGCTTTTTTGTCTGGCGATTTCATTGATTTTCCTCCTGGAAACCAGGATAAACATTAAAATCGCTTCCCCGAACCTGGGCCCGAATAAAGTCGACGGCTGGCTCGATTCACTGCCTGAGCCTCCCGTGGCAGCGATGCTTCCCGATCTGACCGGGCAATATCTGCCTTTGAATGTGGATTACCAGGCGCATTCCGTGTATCACTGGAGCAGACTGATCAACGGAGACAGCCGCTACATGCCGGGCGACTATCGCAAAATAGTCAAGATAATGAATCGTTTCCCCGATGAGGAATCCGTCAATTTACTTAAAAAGTCCCACGTCGATTATGTCGTGGTTCACCCGCGTCGTTATTTGTTCAAGGAGATCAATGCCCTGGAAAAATTGATCACTCTGGGCGATTTCAGGGACAATGTGAGTTATTTGAATGCATTTGTGGAGGAGATACTGGAGAATCCGGAGTATGTGCCGGAACAGTGGAACAAGGTTTATGAAAAACTGGAAGGGCATCCCGATCTTCAATGCCTGGCCCGCTTTCCTTCAGGGCTGATTTATACTTTCAGGACCGAAAAGCCGCCTGTGGACCGGAAGATAAGCCGAAAGTAGATTGGGAGTGACCAGTTTCAAATAAATTCTTCACAGAAGGGCGAACGAAAGTAAAACTTCCGCCAACCGGCTTCCTGCGCATCCTTCTGATTTTTTCTTTTCGCTATATCTGCAATTTGGGGACTGATCAAACCGGGGCAACGCTTCTTTCAAAACTCTTGACGGTTCGTTCCAGTAAACGGTATCGGGGTCATGGTCGGTATTGAAATCGAAACAAAATGACGGGTGATTGTGATTCTGTCAGATTGTATCCTAAAAAGATCTATTTTTGATCAAGCCGCAATTGTATGTTAATCAGAATTCAGCATTACCGGGGGTTCTGGGAAAGGGTATGACGTCGCGTATATTAGTCATGCCGGTTACGAACATGAGCATCCTGGCGAATCCCAGTCCGAAACCGCTATGTTCGACGGTACCCTGGCGTCGGACATCGAGATACCATTCATAGTCCTCTTTGTTGAGACCCTTGTCTTCTATCTGACGGAGAAGAACATCGTAGCGTTCTTCCCTCTGGCTGCCGCCTATGATTTCTCCTATCCGGGGAACCAGCACGTCCATGGCTGCTACGGTTTTTCCGTCATCGTTCAACCTCATGTAAAAAGCCTTGATCTTCTTCGGATAATCATATACCGTGACGGGTTTTTTGAAATGCTTCTCCGTCAGATAACGCTCATGTTCCGTCTGAAGATCGCAACCCCAGAAAACAGGATACTCGAAATTCTTCTTGCTCTGTTCGAGAATCTTAATCGCATCTGTATAGGGAACGTTAACGAAATCACTTTTTACCACGGAATTGAGTTTATCGATGACCCCCTTTTCTATCCAGCGGTTGAAAAATGCCATATCATCAGGGCAATTGTCCAGAACATACTGAATGATATATTTGAGGAATTCCTCGGCCAATTCCATATTATCTACGTTGTCGTAAAAGGCCATTTCCGGTTCTATCATCCAGAATTCAGCTACGTGACGGGCCGTGTTGGAATTTTCCGCTCGAAAAGTGGGTCCGAAAGTATAAACATCGCCCAGCGCCAATGCCAGGAGTTCCGCTTCCAATTGTCCGCTGACGGTGAGAAACGTCGGTTTTTCAAAGAAATCCTGTGAAAAATCCACCCTGTCGTTCGATTTCGGAATATCATTGAAATCAAGCGTCGATACCCGGAACATCTCTCCGGCCCCTTCGCAATCGCTGCCGCTTATGATCGGCGTGTGGATATATATGAAATTACGGTCGTTGAAAAATTTATGTATAGCGAAAGAAAGCGCGTGACGGACCCGGAAAACCGCTCCGAATGTATTGGTCCGAGACCTCAAATGTGCTATTTCACGAAGAAACTCGAATGAGTGCCTTTTCTTCTGTAAAGGATAGTCTTCCGTAACCCGGCCCAATACCCTGATGTCCTTCGCCTGTAATTCAACGCTCTGCTCCTTTCCCGGAGATTCAGAAAGGACGCCTTCTACAGCGACGCTGCAGCCTGAAATTATTTTTCGCACTTCATTCGCATAATTAGGGAGTTTTTCATCCGCTATCACCTGGATATTAGTAATGATCGATCCGTCATTGACTTCGATGAAAGAAAAATTTTTAGCGTCCCTTTTCGTTCTGACCCATCCCTTGATTTTGACTTCTTCGCCGGCTTTACCGTTCTTCAGTAAATCTATGATCTTTCGTCTCATGATGATGCTCCCTCTTTTTATCACATTCAGCGGCAACCAGGCGCCGCGACTTAATCCGTAATTGTAGCGCCTTGCCGCCGCCGCCGGCAACATGTTATCTTCTAACCGGGAAAAAAGTTCCCGCAGGTAACGGAAAACAGTCATGAGTCGAACCGCCGGAAAAAACAAACGGATATTTGAAAGCCTCAGCGGTTCTTTCTTTTTTATCGCAGCGGGGGTAATTTTCATTTTGTTGCAGATGTCCGGCTGCAGTCAGTTTGAAAAAGAGGCTCCTGCAGGGATAATATTGATTTCCATCGACAGTCTCCGGGCCGATCATCTGCATTGTTACGGATACCCGGTCGTAACGTCGCCGAATATTGACCGTATAGCGGACGAAGGCATTCTCTTTCAACGGACCATAGCCCAGGCTCCCTGGACCCTTCCGTCCCATCTGTCTATGCTCACGTCCCGGTTCGTGAAATCGCACGGGGTCGACGAAGGCAATAAAAAATTGAATGCTGAAACGGTGACTCTGGCTGAAGTTCTGCAGCAGGAGGGATATGCGACGGCCGCTTTCGTGAGCGGTCCCTGGATGCATCCGCAGTTCGGTTTCGCCAGGGGGTTCGACTTTTACAATATGGAATCCGGCAGCGCTGATGCGATAAGGTCTCATTCCGACATAACGTCGCCGGCCATAACCGCCAGGGTCATGGAATGGCTCAATCATTTCGACCGCAAACGTAATTTTTTCCTTTTCATCCATTACTGGGACGTGCATTACGATTATATTCCGCCTTCGCCATACGATCGTATTTTCGATCCGGACTATACCGGGAACGTCGACGGAAAAAACTTTGAAACCGATCCCGGAGTTAATCATGAACTGCCGGAAGAAGACATCCGGCATCTCCTGGCCCTTTACGACGGAGAAATAGCTTTCACGGATAAATATATCGGAATGCTGTTCCAGAGGCTCATTCAACTGGACCTGTTCGATGAGAGTCTCATCATTATAACGTCCGATCACGGCGATGAATTTTTCGAGCATAAAGGCAAAGGACACTGCACGACTCTGTATGATGAGGTTATAAGGGTTCCATTAATCATCCGCCCGCCCAGGGGTAAAGATAAGACGAAAATCATTCCTGCGACGGCCCGCTCCATCGATATTGCGGCGACTGTTTTAAAATTTGCCGGCTGCACCATACCGGACTCTTTCCAGGGTAAAAACCTCCCGGCCGTCAATCCTTCACATTCAACCGAAAACGTTTGTTATCCGGCATTCAGCGAAACTTCGGTAGTCCGCAGAGGACCCGACGGACGACCCGTCATGTTTGAAGAAGACGGCCACAAACTGCTTGTAGAACAAAATTTATTAAAACTGATCAGGGAAAATCCTGGAAATACGCGTGAATTATACTCAATCGCCGGGAATCCACGTGAAACAAAAAACCTCCTCCAGGATAAACCGGAATTAAACTCGCTGTTTGCTGATACGATAAATTACTACGAAAAAGGATTGAAAGGCGAATCAGACCTGGAAGCCGTCAGCCTGGATGAAGAAACTCAGGATCAGTTGAAAGCCCTGGGATACATTGAATGAACGGTTTCGGCGATGTAGAAGTTCACATCTCCTGACATTCACTGATAAGAAATTGTGAAATGTCTGATGAAAGAACAATGTTGAAGCAGTCAAACGGATAATTGCAGGCAAGGATCAGTTTTTTAATAAGGATTTCAATCAGTCAAAGGTGTTATGAAAAAGTGCAGCCCTGGTACAATCAATCCCAAAAATACCGTCTCTTTTTCTGTGAAGGTTAATTTCCAGATGCCCGCTATTGCTAATAAAAATGATTCGATATTCCAATCGTCCCTTCTGTCCCTTAGGTCTCTTAGGTCCCTTAGGTCCCTTTGTCCCTTTGTCTATTTTTATTAAAATCCTCATCCTTACCCGAATTCAATCAGTCAAACGATTCATCACTTTTCCATAGTTTTCTTAGCCGTCTTTTGCGGCCCTTCGCGGATAAAAAGTATACGAGCACATCAGGCATCTGCAAATGATTAAATAATTTCGGAAGAATTACTGTCCGCGAAATTACGCGAATTTACACGAAAAGAGAAGGGCGGGAAAATGTGTTCGATCGATTCAAATGACTGCCCTGTTTTGTTTTCAAACGACTGTACAGGCCAGGCCGATGCTTCGATTACGATTACCGCTGCACTGAGCAAGAGCATGAGCAAGAAGGATTCAAGCTGAGAAATTGTAACCCAGACATGGCCATTTTTGATCAGCGCCGGAATTTCTTATTCACTTGAAGAAGACGACACTCGATCATTCTTTCGATTTATTTTGTTTCGACTGCGATTCCGATCCCGACCCCGATTACTGAAAAAAAAACTGTCAAGCGTTTTGAAAAAAGTGTAACCTCGGTTTGATCATTTCCATTTTTTGATCAGTCCCAATATTTCTTTTTGACTTCTTTTTCTTTTTTTGTATTATTTATTTTCATAGACCAATGAAGGACCTTCATTGGTCTATGAAAATAAAGGAGATTCTTCCGCTTTTTTAACCCCCCCTTGTCATAATTTAAGAAGCGAGATGAGATAAGCTATGAAACTAAATATCCTGTCAAATCGGTCTGTGGTCAATGCTGCGTTGAGGTGGATGGTCAGCCTGGCGTTGCTGGTGATGGCGGTGGGGTGTGAACGGGATGACGCAGATCGGGTGAACGAGCCTTCTGCTCCGTCCGGACTCAATGTGTTGCTTGTGACCTTGGATACGACGCGTGCGGACCGGCTGGGGTGTTATGGATACGATACTGCAGAGACGCCGAACCTGGATAAGCTTGCGGCCGAGGGCGTACGATTTGATAGGGCGTATGCTCAGGCTCCGCTTACGCTGCCGTCCCATGCCTCTTTGCTCACTGGGAAGTACCCCCCTGAGCTTGGGATGCGAATCAACGGGGGCGGGCGTTTGTCCGGCGACATTCCGACGCTGGCAACGGAGTTGAAGGGTGAGGGCTACAGAACCGGGGCGTTCGTGGCAGCGGCGGTTTTGAGCAAAGCGTACGGACTGGAACGCGGTTTCGATATTTACGACGACGATATGAGTGACACGGGCGCAGGCGTTTTAGTTGCAGAGCGCCCGGGTGATCAGGTTTGCGACGCAGCGCTTGAATGGCTGGCTGAGTCGCCTGAGGGGCCGTTTTTCGCATGGATACATCTGTTTGATCCACACCATCCATATAATCCTCCCGATCCTTATCGTTCGAAATTCTCCGATCCGTATGACGGCGAAATCGCTTTTACGGATGCACAGGTGGGACGGCTGCTGCAACGGCTGCAGGACCTGAAGTTGACAGACCGTACCCTCGTGGTGGTCGCCGGGGATCACGGGGAGGCATTCGGCGAGCATCAGGAAAAGCAGCACGGACTGTTCGTTTATGAATCGACCATGCGAGTGCCGCTTATCGTTGTTAGTCCAAAAAGCGTGCAGGTTGGTCTGGTGATTGACGGCGTAGTAGAATTGGTGGATATCATGCCGACGGTTCTAGAACTGGCGGGTATGAAGGATGTACCGGAGGTTTCGGGTCAGAGCCTGGTTGCAGCGATGCGGGACCCGGCATCAGCGGTCGGTCAGTATGCGTATGGGGAATCGCAGTATCCGCGCATGAGCTTTGGGTGGGCATCTTTGGTAAGTTTGACTTCTGATCGATGGAAGTACATCAGAGCCCCACGGCAGGAGCTATATGACCTGCGGGCTGATCCGAGCGAGGAGGAGAACATCATAGCGGATTACGCTGAAGTGGCGTCCGATCTTGACTGCCGACTGCAGAGGATGCTTGAGATGATGGAGGTTCAGGAGGCTTCGTCCGTTGACCGGAACGCGGAATCTCTCGCCCAATTGCAGGCCCTGGGGTATGTCGGCGGAACGTCGAATAATGTCGGCGATGATGAGAACGGCCGTGATCCGAAGGACATGGTCGTTGTGTATCGTGGGCTGATGCAAGCGCGCGACGCGCTTCAGCGCAGGCGATATGATGACGTGACCGAGATCATCGAACCGCTGATTGAGCAAAGTCCGGAGTCTGACGCGCTCTATGCGCCGTTGGGTGCGGCATTTCTGCGGTTGGGGCGCTTTGAGGATGCCCGGCATGCTTACTCGATGAGTTTGCGGCGGGATAATGACCATCCCGGAAACCTGTGCGGCCTGGGAGACTCCTTGCGACAGTCGGGGCGAGTGGATGAAGCCATTTTGGTCTACGAACAAGCGCTGGCGGCGTGGCCGAACTACGGGCAAGCACACAGCCGGCTGGGGCTGATAAGGGCGCAACAGGGGGACCACGCCGAAGCGCTCGAACATTTTCGTCGATTTGCGGAGCTGAATCCCTCCTCGCCCAACGCACACACAAACCTGGCTAATGCTTTGATGGCTGTGCAGCAGGCGGATAAGGCAGTGCATGAGCTAGAGATTGCCCTGGAGCTGTCTCCTGACTACGAGCCTGCGCTGCGGATATATTGGTACTATCTTTGGTCGACCGGTCGGCGCAAGAAGGCGGCGGCAGCTCTACGGCGGGCCTGCAAAGCATTTCCGCAGGACGGCGAGTTGTGGCTTAATCTGACCCGGGTGCTGGCAACGGCTCCCGGTTTGAGAAGCGGGCTTGACGAGGCGGTGCAGACAGGAGAACGGACCGTTAAGCTTCAACCCAATGATCCTGTGGCGCTGGATACCCTGGGTATAGTCTATGCGCAGGCGGGTCGGTTCGAAAAGGCGATCCGACTCGCAGTGCGTGCGGAAAACCTGGCCCGTGCCGCGGGGAACGATGAATTCGCTGAAGAGATTCTGTCCAGATTGCAGCGATATCGCGAGCAAAAGCCTCTGCCGTAGAACTATTTGAGTGACCGGTTAAAAACGCCTCCTGATGCGTCAGGGATGCGCTCTACCCTCCCATTGCCGCTAGGATAAGGCTTGTTTTTATTTCCAGTAACCATTGCCGGGTTTTGGCCGGCTCGGTTAGGTCGGGATTGTTTTGTTCGTTTTGAGCCTTTTCCTTTGATTCGGATGCTGGATGGCTGATCATGGTTGCTTTTACGGCTTTTTTTAAGTGACTGATCAGATGAAGGTAATAAATCAGAGAGGCCTGATCAAACCGTAGCTGCTCTTTTTTCAAAACTTTTAACAGTGTGTTTCGGTGTCGGAGGCGCAGCAAAATGATTAAGAGGAGATATGTGTTGTCCTCATCATATTTACAAAGTTCTTAATTATTCAAGGCTTCGAAAATCGTAACCTCAAAGACGCATTTTTGATCAATGCCCCTTTTGCAGAAAAAACAATCGTTTGAACGAAGCGGCAGGATAGGGATTTCTTTAAAAGCGCTCCTTATTCATCGCCGGTGAAAACACAGGAGTTGTCGTCGGTTTAGCGATCACTGACGGAGCGGCATAACTGCAATCGTAAGTGAATATGCCGTCCTCCGGCCTGAAATAGCGAATTTGATCCACCGGGTTGGATATGATGACGGCGGATTCATCGCCGTAAAAGCAGTCGACACAGACGACTTCGAACGTAATGACTGCAAACGAACCGTTTAATTCGGGAGTAATCGCTGCATAGGGATCGAAGGCGCCTGTTCTGAGATGCCCCGGGGACGTTCTGTTGCATATGAACCAGTTCCATGTTGAATTTAACTCGCCTTTACGGCAGGATATGAACTTCAGCATTTGAGGATCATAAAAAAGATCGAATCCTGCGGCATGAACAGTGTGTTCGTTGCTGCGAATCATCACGGGAACATCAATCAAGTCTCCTGCGCAGCCTCTGATATCGTTGATGAAGAGTTTTCCCCTATTGTGAGAAAAATGCGGTTGATCGTCATAGCGTCCCAGGTCGATGTTTTTAAACGGTCCTATGGCATCGACGCATTCGCAGTCCAGCATGACGTAATTCCACAGGATGCACTGAGCATCTCCAGGCGTTACGGCGGCATTGCCGTCGCAATCAGCGGAACAAAACTCTTCAAATGTCGGCTCCGGCATATCTTGCAGATAGATGTTGAATGCGTGGAGGCCGTCACCCGGCGTCAATTCTCCGTTATTGTCTACATCGCCGTCGTTCCGGCAATCGGGAGGACAGGGAACGCCCTGACTGCTGCTTAACCACGGATCATACAGCACATCGCCCCATACTTCGTCGCCGCTTCCTGTTCCGAGGCCGGACGGTCCGTCGGAAGCGCCCCAGTAGTTGAAGTCTGCCTGGAAAGTTCCGCCTGAAGCGTTGGAATCTGCCGTCAGTCCGTATAAGACATTATTTTGTATATTGTTATATTCCGCATAGCCGTCCGGAATGGGATAAGGTCCTCCGTATTCACCGCTGCCTCCAAACAGAAAAATGCCCTGTGCGTTACCGGTCACGTCGTTGCAAACGCATATCAATTCGGAGATGTCCCATAAACGGAACGCCTGCCCTTCGCCGCCTTCACCTGACGATACGTTGTTTACGCTGTTGTGATGCAATTCGACCGCACCGGCGTGATTGATTTCCAGGGCCGCATAATGCTGACCGGTTTGCCCCTGGTTTCCGCCGATATCGCTCCAAACGTTATCGTAACATTCAACCAGGTCGGTCAGGTCGGAATAATCGCCGCGGAGAGCGACAACGCCGTTGCAGTCATGGATGTAGTTCCCTGCGAAAAGGATTGTCGCGACAGGCAGTTCATTTTCACCGGTGAATCCCGGATTCACAGGGTCCATGTCCATGACCGCGCTTCCGAGAATGTTCCTGAATTCCGTATTCGTTACAGCGAATGAATCACCCAGCTTGTTGCCGTATATCCCATGACGGTCTGCAGCATTATGGCCGTCTAATACGCACTCGTCCATAACGAAATCCCGGACAGCGCCGGTATTCGTCATGCTGATGATACAGTCAGAACCCGCATCGCCTTCAATATGCAGGTATTCGAGATAAAGTCCGGAAAGATTTCCGGCATTCTGGAACAAAATTCCGCCTGAAATAACCGGCAGACCGGCCGCCTCGCCTGAAATAAGCAGATTGTCCTTGTTAAAATCAGACTCGAATGTAACGGTCTCGTCGTAAATGCCGGAATTAACTCTTATTTCACCCCCGTACGCAACCGCCTCCAGCGCCTCCTGGACACCGGCGAAAGCATCGTAACCGAAAACATGGCCGTCGACGATGTCCCCTGGTTCGCTTCCCGCCCAGTCGTCGTCCACCCACACCAGGTTTGGCTGCGGGGATGGACTGGGTGAGGGGGTATACGTCGGGCTGCTGCTCGGAGTCCTGGTCGGCGTCAGCGTGGGCGTTCTTGTCGGAGTAAGCGTCAGGGTTCTCGTGGGGGTATTGGAAGGCGTCAGCGTATGAGTCGATGTCGGAGAGGGCGTCATAGTTGGAGTCAGGACGACTGTCGGTGTCGGTTGAACGTCTCCGTAAGGACCGTCCGGCGGAGTGAAATCTGTCGTCCATCTCGCCAATCCCTTCGTAATGCGAATCTCGTCGAGGTGACCATCTAAAAATTGGGACTCATATACATTGCTTCCGATGAACAGGTCATCAGAATTATTATTGATCACGCCGGAAAAGGTTCCATTGTCATCTTCGTGTCCGTCTATGAACAAATATACATCTGTCGCTGATTTTGCTCCGGCGACGTGATGCCATTCCCCGTCATTTAACGACCCGGAACTCGTTAGGGCAAAATAAGGCAGCCCCCCGTCGTCGTCCAGGCTGAATTCTATTGTACCATGATAGATTCTGAACTGCCAGGACCTTTCCTGCTCCTCCCATCTCCATTGCCCGATAATTTTGTTGTCGGGTTGAGATGCCGTAGTCCTGATCCAGAAATCGACCGTAAAATCGCCGCTGCCGAAGTCCCAGTCTATGCTGTCAGGAATACGAAGATAATCGCCGGTTCCGTCGAAACAGATGGAACTCTGGGAAAATTTTGCATAGTCAGTATCATGCTGGGCATCGCCATAAGGGGTTATAGGATGAGGTTCGGATGCCCCCAGCGAAGCATCCTGGAACCCTGTTGCTCCGTCCGTATGATTGGAATGGATCAACAATACGGTATAAGCGTCATTGCCGTTTCCAGGCAACGTAGGAGACGGACTCGGCGTTAAGGTTGGCGTCATAGTCGGCGTCGACGTGGGCGTTAAAGTTGCGGTAGGAGAATGCGTCGGCGTCGACGTGGGCGTTAAAGTTGCGGTAGGAAAATGCGTCGGCGTATGGGTCGGGGTAAAAGTGGCCTGCGATTCACCGTAAGGTCCCGTGGGCGGAATAAATTCTTCGGTCCATCGAGCCATTCCTTTGCTTATGCGTATTTCGTCCAGGTAACCGGTATAATGCTCGCTCCCGTATACATTGCTGCCGATGTAAAGGTCTGCCGTATTGTTGTTGACGTTCCCGGAAAACGTCCCGCTGCTCGCTTCCTGTCCGTCGATGAATAAGTATACGTCGTCTCCCGATTTGACGCCGGCCACATGATGCCATTGCCCGTCATTCATATTGCTGCCGGACAACAGGGAAAAATAGGGCGCTGAACCGTTATCGTCCAGCGAGAATTCTATTCTGTTGTTTGCCAGTCTCAGTTGCCATGATCTTTCGAGTCCCTCCCATTCCCATTGACCGATAATCTTACTGTTGGATTGCGAAACCGTGTCTCTCATCCAGAAATCGATCGTGAAATCGCTGCTGTCAAAATTCCAGTCTTCGCTGTCAGGAATAGTCAAGCAATCGCCGCTGCCGTCGAAGCATATCGAACTCTGCCCGAATTTAGATATATCCGTCGAATGATGCACATCCCCAACGGGCGTAATCGGATGCGGTTCCGTCGCGCCGTAGGCATCGTCGACGAAGACCGTCGAACCGTCGCCATCGTCTGAGTGGATCAGCAGTACGGTATTGGAGTCGTTGCCGTATCCGGGCGCTGTCGGGGTCGATGTGGGCGTTCTGGTGGGCGTCATGGTGGGCGTTGCGGTTGATTGCGGTTGACCATAGGGTCCTGTCGGCGGCGTGAATTCGGAAGTCCACCTGGCTATGCCTTTAGTGATGCGAATTTCATCAATATAACCGTTGAACGCGTAGCTTGTCTGCCAACCGTCTATGCCTATCATAGCGCCGCCGCCGTCCTCGATTACGGATGCTCCTATATCGGTCGTTCCTACTGAAACGCCGTCCAAATACAACGTTACCGTCGACCCATACCTCACCACAGCCACATGCTGCCACACGCCCGTCACCAGCGACACACTCGATCTCACATCCGTCCAGTTTCCTCCTATTCTCATGATCGCCGTCAGTCGTCCCCCGAACCCGTCATGCCTCGCATACAGGTTTACGCCTTTCGCTTCACCCAATACTCGCATCCCCATTATGCCGTCCTTGTCGCCTACATAATTGGGAAATACCCAGCAATCCATCGTAAAATCAGCGTTCCCGAAATTCCAGTCATCGCTGTCGGGGATGCTCAAATAATCGCCGGTTCCGTCGAAATAAATCGAGCTCTGACCGAATTTCGATTCATCCGTGGAATGATGAGCGGTTCCCGACGCCGTGATTACATGAGTCTCCCCCGCTCCGTACGCATCGTTGACGAATGTCGTCGAACCGTCAGGTTCGTCTGAATGAATCAAAAGCTTTGTATACTGATCGTTACCGTCCCCCATTACACATGGAGATGAAATCAATCCTGCGATTAAAATAAAAAAAATTGAAAAAAATGACCTTTTTGACGATGCGATCATCAACTTCATCCTTCCCCCCTTCATCAAAACCGGCGCCTCGCTCCAAAACGGCATCGTTGAATCAATGGCTCCTCCACAGTTACGACCGGCCGTGCAAAAAAAATAAAGAATTCGACACGATCAACAAAGACTTGACGCTTAAATTCACAAGCTGTTCATCGCCTTTTAACCCTTACAGTTTAATGCTTAATCTATTAACAGTCAAACGGCGTTCGGGATGAAGCTGATTAAGACCGGGAAATGGATGGAACAGCCGGGGACGCCGGGGCAATATGCGGATATTTGCGGCAAGGAAATTTCCGAAGGGCGCTGACCCCAAAAAAAATAGCCGGACTCTCGTTCGGCTCCCTTTTCCTGTCTATTTCGTTTCTGCACCGAAACCGGTTCAACTGTGAATAGGTCCCGCATAGACAACGACAAAGAATTTATATTTACCCTCACCTCCACGACTGCTGCGCCGCTCCGCCCAAATTGCGCTGCAACTCCTTCACGAATACACAGCCGTTACCAAAGACATCCGGAAGATATTTCGACAGCAGATTTTCCAGTCCGATTATGTATTAATATTCGAAAATTATTCTGCGACAATGAGCAGTGTCGTTATAGGATATTCACTGAAAAAATACCGTTCCTTTTGAATTCATACTAACGACTAACAAATGGATTATTACAGCAGGCATTACATGAGGCATTTGCTCTTGGCGGCGAAGCCGGCTCCCGGCTTCTCGAAATTCTGGGTATATCGATTAGTCCGGACACGCTTATTCGCCTTATCCGCCGCTTTCCTGATCCTGTCTTTCCAACGCCTCGTGTTTTGGGTGTCGATGATTGGGCCAAAAGCAAAGGACAAACCTATGGGACATTGTTGGTTGATTTGGAGAAAAGACGTGTCGCGGATGTTTTGCCCGACAGATCGGCAGAAACTTTGAAGAAATGGCTTATTGACCATCCATGCATAGAAGTCGTCAGCCGGGACCGCGGAACGGAATACAGTAAAGGAGCGACAGAAGGCGCTCCTAATGCCGAGCAGGTGTCGGATCGTCGGCATTTATTGAAGAATTTACGAGAAGCCATCGAGCGTGTCCTTCAAACAAAGGTTTCTTTTTTACAAGTAGTTCCGGTGAATGAAGAATACGAGACCAATTGTTCCGGCGCTTCACCGCCCGGACAGGACAAACCGGCAGTTGAAAATGAGGATGCCGCAAATGACAATATACAGGGATTTGAAATGCGTAATCCGACAATTAAAATTATCCTAATGCCAATACAATGAATGGAGAGGGGGAGTAAGATTGGGTTATTTTGGGGCGGGTTAGGGGATTTCGATCAGTCAAAGGTTTCATGGAAAAGTCCACATTTCGGGTTAACAATAGGCAGCTTGCTTGATTAGGAGTATTTACGAACAGATTTGTTCTCCCATTACGCTATTATATCCGCCAAGTCGGGAATTTACTTTGCTCCTAAAATAGCAGCATTTGTCGCCCTCCTTGTAAAAACCGCAACATATGGCAGGAGTGACAAATGTCACTATCTTCGGAGCTTAAGCGATTTTTGGGAATTGATCAAAAATGCGTCTTTTGGGATTACGATTCTACAGAATATCCCATCATTTTGTTTCGATCCCGACCCCGATAGCGACCCCGATTATTGAAACAAAATGTCAAACGTTTTTAAAGAAGAGTAACCACGGTTTGATCAGCCCAAGAGTTTACCGTTTAAACCGTGCGGCCTGGGCTCCCAGGAGTATGCCCAGTAATGTCATTATCAGGATTTTACCGGTTGAAGAAAATGACGGTACGGGTTGAGGTTCCGGCGTATGAGTCACTGTCGGCGTAAACGTGAGAGTTGGTGAAGTGGTCGGGGTTATTGAGGGAGTATTTGTCGGAACAGTAGTGGGCGTCAAAGACGGTCTTTCGGTGGGAGTATGAGAAGGGACGGCGGTTGGCGTTTTTGTAGACGAGGCGCTGGGCGTTGGGGAAGATGTGGGATACGGCGTAGATGTCTGCGTTGCCGTGACAGTCGGTGAAGGCGTCGGTTGAGAACTCATCAGGAAATCTACGGCATTTTCGGCGAATTCCAGCATATCCTGTTTACCGTCATCATCGGCATCGTCATTATAGAGTCCGGGAATACCTCCGAAAAGGATTGTGCGATCGTCGTTGCCTACTATAATGCCGTGTTGTCCTGTTTGAGGCGAGGATGTATAACCGCTGACCGCTGTTGCTCCGCTGTAGGCGGTAAAATAGGCGCCGTCGCAATTGCATGTGTCTGAGTTCGTAATCAGCAGGTCCAATGCATTCGGCGTCGTATAAAGCGGATGGGACGTGCTCCAGCAATGGATATTCAGGGGGGCATAATATTCGCTGATGTAATCGGCATCGAAATGAGCCGCCAGCGAGTCATCCCAGTCCCAGTAGTTGATGAAACAATATCCGCCGTTATCGACATAATCTTCAATTGCTGCTTTGGCATTGGGACTCAAATATGACGAATACTGATCGACTATAACCAGGTCCCAGTCCGTTCCGCCCGTCAGCGCTCCTAGGAAGTCGGCATCCGTGCCGGTATCCGTGAAGGAGTGTCCCAGGTTGGACAATGCGGGCGGGAAATATTCGATGCTGCCGCCGCAGGAGCCGCTTAGCAGCAATATATCCAGGTTGGGATCGGCTGTCGGCGTACGAGTCGGCGTATTGGTAGGAGGCGTTGTTGGCGTTTTGGTGGGGGTTTGCGTCGGTCCCGTGGGGGAAAGCGTAGGGGTTTCGAAAGAACAGGGAGCAGCGACGTAAACCAGCACGTCGTCAATATTCCAGCCGCAATAGGTTACGCTGCTGTCTGTGGTTCCCATCACCCATCTGATTTGCACTGCGGAGTGACCGGCTGCCTGCGCGGATATGTCGTATTCTTCAAGTTTCCATTCAGTGTCCTGCAGGGACGTCGAAGGATTTTCCCACAACGGGGTCCAGGAGGAGCCGTCATTTGAAATCTGGAGCCGGGCATGGTCCCACCGGGAATTTTCCACTCCCAGCCATCGATAATAACTGAACAGGACTTCGGAAGAAGCCGAACAGTCGAAAGCGGGCGTCGTTAAGAAATATTCAGGCATATAGTTGGTATATTCGCCTTCCAGGTTGTATCCGTAAACATAATCGCCCGTGTAACCCGAATCGGGATCGCCGTCGTTGCCCAGGGGCGTTCCCCATTCCCAGTCGCCGCCGCTGATGCTCCATCCGGGATTCGCATCCATATTTTCTTCAAAAAGGATCACAAGCTCCCAGGTAACAAAAGAATAAAAATCTCCTGAATTATCATCCGTAATTTCGTTTCCTGCTGAATCCGAGGAACTGACCTGAAAATAATAAAGAGTGCAATCATCCAAACCGGTCAATTCCATAGAATGAGAAGTCGTCATTTCTTCATCTTCAGCCGTATAGCCCAGGGTTTCGTCAGGACCGTATTCCACTTTTGATGAAGCGGCTTCATTAGTCGTCCAGGTTATGGTAACTGAATTATGCGAGACGTTTGTCGCCTCAACGTTCGTGATAACCGGAGCCGCACAGTCTGCTGCAGCGTTGTCCGTTAAATTCTGGGGGCCGGAACCGCCGTGATCTTCATCGTAGTAGCGGACCTCGATTTCATCGTTATGAGCGACTTGAAGTATCCCGTCCAGTGTAGGAGAACCTGCCGCAGCGGATATGGTTCCTTCAAAATGAGCTGTGTTGATTTCCGTTAGGGTCACCGTTTCCCAAATTGTTTCCGTGTCGCTTCCGATCTCGACGTCTACCGTGCCTTCACCTTCCAGGTCGAGGTCCTCAACAGTAATCAGAATCTGATCGCTGCAGTTATAATAATCGCGGTCCAACGATACGGAGCCTTCGGACGCGGGCCCCGAACCGGCCAGGGTTACCGTTGATCCGTAATCGGCAGGCCATTCCGCATACTGGGGATGCTCATCGTCCTCATCCATGAATTCCGCGTATGTGTAAGCTTCATCCATGGTTATTTCTCCGTCGGCGTTATAATCCGCATCTACGGGAGTCCCATAGGCATCCATCCAGCGTACCGCCGCCGTCCAGTGAAATACATACGTGTCGTAAACATAGTCCGGGGGCATGGCCCAGGAGTATTCATGGTCATTGGCCGCTGTGGATATGACCCGAGGAACGTCCGAATCCATATTGATCACATCGTCTATAAAACCGCCGGAAAAACAGGGCTCAAGCGTTAATATGATCTCACGACATGCGATGGGCTCCAGCAGAGCAGCAAATTCATAATCCCATATGACCTCCCCGTTCCATAAATTCATGGACGTCGGCTGTCCAGGAACGCCAAGCTGTCCGCTGCCGTGGTCCGTAGTGAAAATAAAAAGCGTATCCAGAGAACCCAGCGAACTTGCCAGATCGTCGAATATCATTTCTAAATTGTCAAATGTGCAGGCATACATGATGTCGTCGTCGCCGTCGCCGTCAAGATCAGGATCGGAACTCGTCCCCGTCGACTGATCCGCCGCCGGATCTGTCCCGTCAGAAATCGCTGCGATTATATGATCGTCAAGATAACCGTAGACGTTCTTCAATGTCTTGTATATCTCCGAACAGTCGTTCCAGTACCGGGGATAATTGGAATAGGAATGAGCCCCTCCGGATAAAATTACCGCCCAGAGATTATCAGGCGACCTGGAATTTTTTCGGGCATGTATTTCCTGCAACGTGATCTGACGGTTCTCACCCTTGAACGGGTCCGGACCCTGAAAACGTATCATTTCCTTTAACATTAACGGAGGACGCATGCCGGGAATCACTTTATACCCGGACATACCCGGATCGATCAATACATAACGGCATGCATGCTCCCAGTTCGCTCCGGGATGATCGTCAATAAATACGAACCATTGATCCTGTTCCAATGTTAAAAAAGGGCCTTTCCACGTTTCGATGACCGTTCCCCCAGTCAAAAGCGATGAAGAAACGAAAACTGACGGCTCCTCCGCTTTTTTCCGGCATAATTCCCGTTCGGCAAATCTGAAAATATCCTTTGCGGTTTCCGCTTCCGAAGAAGACGCCGCTGCGAAACAAAAAAATGTTGATATAAAACAAAAAAGAACCGTCGCCTTGCAGTTCACATATTCCTCCTTAATATAATTGAAAACAATACCCCTTCCGCTCACCAGTCAACAAGAGCAGCTTTCTCGTTTCATTTAATACACGTTTTATGGGTAAAAATGCAAATTTTTTACCTCACCCCCCGGCCCCCTCTCCATGCATGGCTTTGGCATTAGGATAACAGGAATCAATCGTTGTTTTTAAAGCAAAAAACGTTAAAAATGTATTCGGTGTCGTTGTCGCTGTCGAATTTAAACTCGAAGCTCATTCATGTGAAATTGGGTTTAAAATTCATCGCGCACGATAATCCGACAACGACAACGATTCATCAGCCAACATATTGAGAAGTAATGAAGTAAAGCTTATCCTAATACGTATTCCATGCCTGGAGAGGTGAGCAGTCCGGATATAGCATTGGGATGTATAGACTGGTGTAATTTTGACTGGATAAGGTCAAAGACCGGTTCAACGGCTATACGATATAGCTCCGGATGAGTTTGCACTCTTCTGCGATCATTTTTTGCTTCTGTTCGTCTTGTCCAAAGTTTGACTTGGGAACTCTGCGGCCTGTATTCTGAAATTACCATTCCCTTTTCGGGAGAAGTCGAATGTGACTGAAAAACATAAAAAATAAACGAGCAAAAAGCAGGTGAAATAATGATTCGAATATTATTGGTTGTGATTTGTCTGACGGTGGTTTCTGCCGGTTCTCAGGCGCAGACTATCGCCTTGAAAAGCATCGAATTTGATCCAGCAAATTTTTCTTCGGATAAATTACCGGAACAATTTTTCATGGAAGCGCCGCCCGGGGATTACGGGTATTATATCGTTCAGGCTGAAGGAGGGCTTGACGGCAAGATGCGAGGTGCTGTTGAGCAGTGCGGGGCTTCGATATTGGATTATGTGCCTTATGATGCTTATCTTGTTCGTGCGGATATTGCGGATGTTGAAGCGATAGAAGAATTGGCCTTCGTACGATGGACAGGACTCTGGCAGCCTTTTTACAAGATAGAGCCGATTTTGCTGAAATTCCGGGGTGAAAAGGATTATGATCTTTTCATCCAGTTGTTTGAGGGAGAACCGGTTGATGATGTGCGAAGAACCGCGGAATCGTCAGGAGGAATAATTGTTTCGGAATCGGGCGGGGTAAGGGAGAAGCTGCATGTACGCGTTCCTGGTTTTGTGTTGAGGAATTTTTTGGAGATGGTATCGGCGATGACGGAAGTTTCCTGGATAGAAAGGTATCCAGAGTATACGATGTGCAACGACAACACGATATGGGTATGTCAGAGCGGACTTTATGCGGGGGAGACTACGCCGGTTTGGGACGCCGGAGTGCACGGAGAAGGTCAGTATGTGGCGGTGCTTGATACGGGTTGCGACGCGGACATGTGTTATTTTTATGATGATACTCAGGGAATGCCGGGCGGTCCGAATCCAGATCAGCGTAAAATCTATTCATACCAGGACATATATGAAACTGCTAACTGGGACCAGGTGGGTCATGGAACACATTGTGCGGGGACGATAGCCGGCGATGATTTCGCCAACCCGATCATACATGATACGGGCGACGGGATCGCTCCGGGGGCTTTTCTGGTTATCCAGGATGCGGGCGTACCCGGAGACGTTCAGCCTCCCGACGACATGTACGGCACGTTCGCCGCCGCTTATTCGGATATGGCGCGATTGCATTCCAACAGTTGGGGATGGCCGGGAACTAACGGCGAATATCATGTTCATTCCCAGGAAATAGACCAGTTTACCTGGGAATATCGTGATTTTCTGTGCATTTTTGCGATGGGTAATGAAGGACCGGGATCAGGGACAATGCGTGCGCCCGGAACAGCCAAGAATTGCGTCAGTGTCGGCGCCACGCGACCCGGAAGTCAGGCGGAAAACAACGCCTCTTTTTCGGCTCACGGACCTACGGATGACGGCCGGATCAAACCTGACGTCACCATGCCGGGAGAATCCATTTATTCGGCCTATAACGACGGCAGCGGATCGTCGTTCAACTGCAGCGTTACAAGCATGAGCGGCACGAGTATGGCGACGCCGGGAGTCGCAGGAGCCTGCGCACTTATCAGGCAATACTTTGCGGACGGATATTATCCGACGGGATTGCCTTCCACGGGAGATGCTTTCGATCCCTCCGCCGCCTTAGTCAAAGCCGCCCTGATCAATTCTGCAGTCAATATGACCGGTTCCTACACCGCAGACTCAGGCTCCGGACACGCTGATATTCCCTCTTTCGGACAGGGCTGGGGACGCGTCCTGCTTGACAATGCGCTCTACTTCGACGGTGATGTCCGTGACCTCTTCATTGATGAAAATATAGAGGGACTGAATACAGGACAAACGTCTGACGCTTCAGTGGCTATCATTTCTGAAGAACAGCCGCTTGAAGTGACCCTGGTCTGGTCTGATTATCCTTCCAACCCCTCAGCAGCGATTAATCTCGTGAACGACCTGGACCTGATTGTCGTTCATGACGGAACAGTTTACCGGGGAAACAACTATTCGGAAGGAGAATCCGTTCCCGGAGGAAACAAGGATGAACTCAACAACGTGGAATGCGTTCAAATAAACGGTCCAGCTCCCGGAGTTTATGAAATAACCGTTTCAGCCGCATCAGCGCCTTTCGGTCCGCAGCCTTACGCCCTGGTCGTGACGGGCGATATAGCCTTTTCAGACGGCATTATTTCCCTGGAACGGGACAAATTCGGATGCCAGGATGAAATCGGAATAAGGGTGTCGGATTATGATTTGAGGAATGAAGGAACGATCGTGATTACGCTGGACAGCGATTCGGAACCGCAGGGAGAACCGGCGACGCTGACGGAAGTATCGCCTGATTCCGGAGTTTTCTATGGAACGATTGAAACGACCGATTCCAGCCCTCATGAAAACAAACTATTCGTTTCAGAAGGCGATTCGATCACTTCTCTCTATGTCGACGAAGATGACGGTCACGGCGGTTATGACGTACCCAAGACGGATACTGCAACGGTGGATTGCACCGCTCCGATCATCAGCGGACTGGAAGTTACGGAAATAACCGGCGTAAGTGCGGCGATAACCTGGCAAACGAACGAACCCGCCGACAGCATGGTCGTTTACGGCTCACAGATACCGCCTATGAACTCGGTTTCAGACGCCGCAATGACCCAGTATCATGAAATAGTCATCGAGAATCTTATGGAAGATACCTGGCATTATTTCTGGATATCGTCAAAGGATGAAGCTCATAATCAGACTGTCGACGATAACGGCGGAGAATACTACTCCTTTAAAACATTAAAAACCATCATCAATTTTTTCGATGATATGGAATTCAATCCTGCCTGGTCGCAACAGGGAGACGGACAATGGGAATGGAATCTGCCCATGGGTTTGGGCGGAGGATTCCTCACGCATGCCGATCCTTCTGAAGACCATACGACCGGATACGGAAAAGTGCGGGGAACAGATTTGACCCAGGACGGTCTGTATAACGCCGGCTCAAACTGTACCCTGGTCTCTCCGGCGATTTCATGTCAAAACAGCGTCAACACCAGGCTCGAATTCTGGCATTGGCTTAATCTCAGCACAATGGACCTGATACTCCAGGATAAAGTATTCGTCGAAGCGTCAAGCGACGGAGGCGCGACCTGGCATGAAGCCTGGAAACAGGAAGGCGCCTATACCTCCAACCAGTGGGACATGCTCTCAATCGACATATCACAATGGGCCGACGAACAACCCTCCGTAAAAATAAGATTCAGACTGACCTCCAGTCCCCTGTTCAACGACAGCGGATGGAACATCGACGACCTGACAGTCTGGGGATACGATACGGAAACCTCCAATCCGACCTTTACGCCCACGTATACTCCGACAAAAACCGCAACGCCCACATTTACCCATACCCCCACAAATACCGTCGCTCCCGGAACGCCTACTTATACCCCCTTCCCGCCAACTTCGACGCCCGAAATAACGAATACTCCCGAAGGAACCCCGGGACCCTCACGGACGCCGACCATCCCCGCTCCGACAAATACTCCTTCCAGCGGCTCAGGCATAGCATTGCAACTCAATCAATCCGTCTTTACCGCCGGCGACCGGTTCCTGCTTGAAATGCAAGTTTGGAATACAACACAAGGCTTTGCCGCTGATATCTATACCGTTCTCGACGTCGCCGGAGGCTTCTGGTTCTGGCCCTCCTGGCGTCCTCTTCCCGAAATGGACTGCCTTACGACATATCTATACAACGGCTACGCCGGCAATGACGTTATCCTGGATTTCCAATGGCCGGAAAACGCAGGAGCCTTCTTCGGCGCCAGATTCTGGGGCGCCCTGTTCCACAGTCAAAGCTACGATCTCGTCTGTGAACCATGCTGCATCGTTTTCGGGTGGGAATAAGATACTTACCTAGTGCCTGTCCATAAACTCGATTGTCGATTCAAAATTTAATGCTGGACAGCCACTTGGGTTTTGATCCATAAACGGGCGAATTTATCTTAAAGCAATTAAGACAAGGATTTGCGAGGCAGGGGCGGCGCTTATACTTTGACTGAGCAAATCCGAAGACTGACGCAGTATTGGGGAAAAATTCGCCGTTTATGGACAAAAACTACCTAATAACGCGGCGATAAAACCCGGATGCATTTTTATGAGAGAACGCTCTGTTTCGATGGTTTCCCCAAAAAAACGTTCAACGATGATACAAAACCGAAATTGTAATTCCTTTATTTCCACATGATCGGGCACAGTCAATTTAAACCTCCCGGAAACAAGGAAGGAGAAAATGATCAACTTAACTCCGAAATATGTCGTTGACGGCAAGAAGAGAATTGTGGCGGCGTTTATCCGTATTTCCAAATGGGAAAAGATAATCGAAGAAATTGAAGAACCGGACTACATCATAGCCTATGATGAGGCCAAAGCGTCTATTCAGGAGAGTATTCCATTCGATTCAGAGGTTCGAGAGATTCGAGAGGGATATGAAACTTGATATTTTCGACAGAAATTCTCCGATCAGCCCCAAAGCAGTTGAGTAGAATAAACAGACGAGATCAGGATTGGATTATGTCATCAATTCGAGCTTTAGCTTTAGAGCAGAATCCTTATCTTTTAATCCGCATTGTTGATTCATACCGGAAATTCTCATCGTCATTCAGAGTCGCGGCATAAATTGATCAACTCGTTCCAGGTGTATTCTCGTGTGGCGGGGTATTGGCTTTCGTATCCTGAGCCTTCATAGTGGAAAGCGTGATCGCAATTTGCATGGGCGAAAGAGATGATGAAACTGCTCTCATTTATGATGTCATTGCCGGAACAGGATATTTTCGGTTCCGCGACTATGAGATGAATTCCCGTGACCAAACCACCTGCGAAGCGCCACCAGGGGTCTGCATCGGGGTCGGAAACCAGCCCGTAGTTTTTCATAATGTTGAAAAGGGCCTGTTTATCGATGAATACGCCGGCATCCAGCATTTCTGTGATATCGTCCTGAATGCCGCTATAGAGCTCACTGGTAAAAATCCATCCGCCGTAAGGGGCTCCTCCTGTGTTGTACCACCAGGAATCCCAGCTTAAATCCAGCGGAGGAGTGTAAACTTTGCGCAAATCGCCGGGAGTCGCTATGAACAGAGGGTATAATTCTGCATTATCTGAGCCCGGATCATCCCAGTATCTAATGTCTGCATTGCCGTTGTAAGAATCCCAGTCTTTGAAGAATCCATGACCTTCGGGCCATTCGCCTTCCGACCATACCGCCTGCACTCCAGGATAATATGTTTCATATATGACAGAGGGTTCTCCGTTCCAATTGCCCAAAGGTCTGACGACATGCAGCCCAAAAGGCGACATCGTATTCGTGTTTCTGTAAAAATCGTAACCTCCCTCAACCGTTGAGGCATTCTCGACGACATGTCTGCACATTAAAGTTATCGGGACAAGATACTCCAAATTATCCGGAAGCGAATCGACCAGGGCTTCCACCCTCAGGTTCAGCCAATCCATGCGATCCTGAGGAGTATCATCTATGTCATAGGGGTCGCGAAGCCACCACGCTGCAGCAATTCCCGAATAGGACAACGCTTTTTCATTCATAGCCCATAAGAATCCGCCTATGTGTCCTGCGTACGATGTCGTTACCCAGGTATTTTTTGGGTCGCCTTCGTTGCCATAGACGATAATGATGTTATGAGTCGCCCAGGAGCTGAACCAGTCCATTACATAGCCATGAACGTTCCTGTCCTGCAAGAGACCGTCCTGCCACAATGCGGCGGACTTGCAGTTCGACATGTGCAGATCATCGTAAATATGCAATGCGTATAAATCCCATACATCAAGCTCCCTGCTGTTTTCACCGGTATAAACGCGTGTGTCCTCTACCAGTCCGATACGAGGAATCACCAAATCGCTCATTCTTATCCCTCTGAGCATTCCTTCGAGTTCTTCATGATATTGGGAATAATATTCATAATACGGATTGCTTTCATCATCGAGGTTAAAAAGAGTTTGGGCCAACTGACGTATCGCTTCATAACCTTCTGCATCCACCGTGATCCCGCGTATTTCCACGTCCACGCCGCCTATGTGTTCGTCCGTATAACTCTTGAGTTCATCATTCAGCAAAGCTGATATTTCTTCTGCAAGAAGGTAACCGTGAGCAGCGCCCTGATCGAAAGGGGAGCCTTTGGCGTTGAGGTATAGAATCCTGTGATCTGAACCTCTTGTGTCCATAGGTTCAGCTCTCTTTGAATCGTATGTATCGGCGCTGACGGCTATAAAGCGACCTTTCACTGATTTCCTTCTTACAGGCGTATTTGACGTTATGGTGAGTCTTAAATATTCAAAATTATCGTCAGGATCGGTTCGATGATAATCTGATTTTATCATGGCATCAATTCCGGCGTCCCGATCTGCGAACGGCATGCCTTGCCATCTGTAAACCCAGAAATCATCTCCTATTATCCCGCCGCCCATATAATTTGTATCGAGATCATAAAGCGCATATTCATCGCCGCTGACGAAAATTATGATCTCCTCCAGACTGTCAGGATCGTAAAAAGGTTCCATTGAATCAATCGTCTCAAAAGGAAAATTCGCTCCGCCAAAAGGCCATTGTTCTGTTTTGATCGTGCCTGCTTCAGAATATCCCCCCTGAGAATCCCAGGAAATAAACTCATTCCCGCATGTGAAGAGCTGGAGTCCGCCCTCACAAACTTCCATGGCAGCATCCATGCCGTTACTCAGCAATTCCGGAAAATCATCGCCCCAGAAATCATCGCCCAAATAACCGGGTGCATCCCCCTGTTCAAAACTGAAATATCCCCGATCGGCCGTCCATAATATGTATTCGATTCCATTGATGTAAATCTGACATGCTTCAGGGGCATCTCCTCCCGGTCCGTCAAAATCAATCAATGCCAACATACCGGCATCGATTTCTTCAAACGGAAAAGCAGTTCCCCCTGCATCACGCCACCAGTCATCATTAATCATAGAAGGTCCGGATGATGTTCTACTATAATAATACCTGCCTTCAGGATCACGTACGACATATTCCGTCGCGTTGTAATCAGCTATTGCCGTCGCCTTGTTTACTTTACTCCGATCAATATCCTCTGCCGTTCTAAGGGCTGAAATTTCTTCTGCAAAAGTATCCTGAGAACTCGATTCAACAAAAACAGACCTTAAGGATGGTGCCGATGCCGATGAAATTCCAGCGCCGCTCGCTGAAATTATAAAAACCATCATGAATCCTGATACGATGCTTATTTTCCTGCCGATTTTATAAAAAATCAACTCAAGTCTCCCAATTTCTTAATATAATGGAATACTAAGCGGAAAACAAAAATTAAATGAACCCTTCAAAAGTCCAGGATTGGACTCGCAAACTCGCGCTCCAATGGGATTTCGATCCCTGCATGAACGCCGGAGATGCTCAAAAATTGTAATCGGCAGACTAATTTTTCCTATAAGCTTTTATACGGATGTTTTTCTCGTCACTCAAAAGGTCTTGACGGGTAATTCCGAACGAATTCAATCATTTTCGGTATTACGGAATAAATGGACGGACAGACTATCCCGCTGCCTTTCAGAAAAGTCTGAGTATTTTTCGTATCGTAAAAGGCAGGATGATTAAAGTATTCGACCAGCTCGGCGGGGATGTTGAGTAAAGAGGGCACAGCGGGAAGCTGGACCGCGTTCTCGACCAGGATTGACGGTATCATGCCGAACGTTTTTATGCCGAAGTGCGAGAGGATGTTCTCGTATAAATCTGAAACGGGAACAGGTTCCGGGTCGGCAACATGAAACGTCAGGCCGAGGGCGGCTTTTTGCTCGACGATTTCCATCACGGCAGCCGTCATGTAATCAATGGGAACAAGGTTAATGGGGTATTTGCCCTGGCCGATCCTGGGCAGAGTGAACAATTTCAGCGGCAAACCGAGTTTCTCCAGCTTGACTAATAATCGTATGACGAAATAGGGTCCGTCGTACTTGTCGGTTTTTCCTGTTTTGGAATCTCCCACCACTATCGAAGGACGGATGATGATCGTCGGTATCTTTGTCATTCGCGAACGTACTTCAACTTCGGCATGAAACTTGGTCTCTTCATAGTAATTCTTGAAACGCCGGCCCGCATCCAGGTCCGATTCCAATATCAGCCCCTCTCGCCTGCCCGATACGTAACAGGTACTGAAATAAACGAAACGCTCCAGATTTTTCATCTCTTCGCAGAACTCCAATATGTTCAGCGTTCCGTCGACATTGACCTGATAAGCCGTCTTTCGGGGAACAGAAAGGTCGTAAATCGCCGCAAGGTGAAATACGTGAGTGATTTCATCAGACAAAGTTTCAAAAGTCAGCCGGTCCAGGGCAAGTCGCGGAACGGTTATGTCTCCGCAAATAATCCGCGCCCTTTTCTCGAAGCCGGGGATTTCCGTTGCTATCTGGCGAATGTCCTGCTCCGCTTTGGGAACGAACGCCGCCTGAACCAAAAATACGAATTTCCTGTCCCTGCGTTCCAACGCCATAGACTTCACCAGCCTCCTGGCTATGAATCCCGGGAATCCCGTGAAAAAATAAAGCTCTCCCTTTTTTGATTTTTTATTCGTCATAATTATGCCTTCCTTTTCCTTTCGAATTCAGGGTTAATCTTCCGTCTTATTTTTCGCCTTTTTGCGAAAGATTTATTTCATCTCTTCGCAACGCTATTTCCAAATTTCTGCCTGCTGAAACCGGTCCTTATCTCTGAAATGAATTCTACATTGAAAACATCGTTAATTGCAAACAGCCGGCCGCTATCGGAGTAAAACTTTGCGCCTGATTACGGGCTGTATGTTCACTCCCTTTTATTTATCTGATTAATACTTCCAAAAAAGCTCCTCTTCCGAAAAAAAATTGTATTTATTCTGATTTTTGCTAGAATTCAAATTGAGGCCGTATTTCTCATAATTGCATACTTCAGGAAACTAAATCGTAGAAGTTGATTTGACCGATTCATCGCCGTGACGTACGTGTGAGGATTAACGAAGCGCGTTTTGAGGACGCTTGAGGAATTGTTTGATCTGTTGTTTTGAAAGGGGGGAATTGCAGGTTTTTGATGTTTGGAATTGATTTTATCAGAAGAGGAGGATGTAATGGAGATACCATTAAAGAAATTTTTCGGTTCGATGGAAACTGATGCGGTTCTGATTGTTCCTGAGGATATTAATCTTAATGAGCCTATTGAAAACGGACCCTTTAAAAAGATTGGAATAAATGCGAAGTGGGAGAAAAAGCTGCCT
Organism: uncultured bacterium; assembly: GCA_964619725.1. Classification (GTDB taxonomy): domain Bacteria; phylum CSSED10-310; class CAZUFC01; order CAZUFC01; family CAZUFC01; genus CAZUFC01. Next base: position 43,896 of record CAZUFC010000018.1, read on the forward strand.
GTTTTCGGGGAGGAACTCAGTCTCGATGCTGAAGTTGAATCTTACGTTTATTTTCATGATGCGGGGGAGAGCGTCAGGACGTTTCAGGGACTGAAAGCAGCAACTCCGGAAGGAAGGCATTTCGTGGAACTGGCGTTTCGTCCCAGGGTTACTGCTGAGATGGGTATGAAATGGTCTCTGGGATATTGGGATTTAAGTTTAAAAGCTGATGCTTCGATGGATGCGGAATATCGGCATCTGTTGTTGTGCAACCCGGGGCAGAAGCGACGTGACGCCTTTGAATCTGTTGTAAAATCCGCCAAATTGCCGAGGTTCATTGATTTAAAGGAAACGCATGAAAGGAAAATAAAACCGTATGAATTTACAGGGCTTCATTACGCTTTACGCGAAAAATTGAAACTCGAAGCAGGCATCATCAAGGAATATGATTGGGAAAAAGCTTTGCCGGATGTCCACAAGTTATTAAAAGAACTGAAAGAATCGGAATTACCGGAATTTAAAGTTAAAGCCGAAGCAAGCATCAAGGCCGGATTAGGTTTTGAATTATATGATGAATTAACGTGGGAACTGGGCAAAATTAATTGCGTGCATGACGATTGGACGAGAGTTAGAATCTCCAAAATTCATGAAGAGAGATTAACTCTGGGAGCGGTCATAGCTTTGAAGGCGGAATATGATCTGGGCAGTCCGTTCATATCTATGCTGGAAAAAGCAATGGAATGGTCGCCGGTAAAAACAGCGATGAATGCATTGGCCGATGTCGGGAAAGTGAGTTCAAAAATTAAGGCGGGGGAATGGGAAGCTGTCGCTTCCGAGCTGGCTGAGAAGGCGACCCCTTTGCTGGCTCAACTTTTGGGCATCGATGAGCTTTTCGAGGAATTGAAAGATTCGGATGATTTAAAGAAAATACTGCGTGAATTGAATGATGCCGTCGAATTTTACAGTGAACTTGACGAAACCTTGAAGTCACTGTGGGAGGATTTACTGTCTGATGCGGGAGTGGGCGAAGATTCGGATATCGTATTACGGTTGAAGGAGATAAAGGGACTGAAAGGGAAGTCGATTCAGGAATGTATAGACCTGTTGTTCGACGACGAAGGCAATGACTGGAGCAAAGCCCTGGACCTGTTTGAGACGTTGATGGGCGTCGACATTGAGTCTTTGGTCGTTTATGACGATGAAAAAGTCAGGGAAACGATAGACAAAGCGGCTGAAATGGCTGAAAAAATTCTGAAATTCCTTGAGGATATTCCTGATGCCGTAATCGAAAGGTTCAACCAGTTTAATGATGAAACCGGCATCACGGCGGTTGTCCAGTGGATAGAGGAGCATACCGATTCCGTTGAAAGCCTGCAGAAATATGCAAAGGGTCAAATGGCGAAGTTTATCGAGCGCATTCTGAATAAATCAATCGAACTCCTGGAGCCAGAGGATTTGAATAGAATTCAGAAATGGGCGGAAATTATTGATGAACTGATCGATAAAACAGATGAAATCGATGACAAGATAAGGGAAATGCTGGAAAAAATGAAAGGCGATATGGGATTCTCCCTTTCTTTGGAACTGGACCGTGCAGTCAGAAAAACAGCGTTGCTCGATGTGGAAATAGATACTGCATCACGTCACTTGTCCGTGAAAGTCCTTAAAGCGCTCAAAGAAAGAAAAATTAAACGTTTTCTTAAGGAACTTCCTGGCCCGAAAGATGATAAAGAATCTCCCTTCATATTGCATGATTGCCTGTTCACGTCACGCAAGGTCAGAACCAATGCCTTGAATTTTATCTGGTCAGCGTTCGGATTGGAGGGATTATTAAAAAGAACAATTAAGCGTATCACCTCCACAAAAATTGAATTCAAAGAAAGTGACGGACAACAAACCAGAGAGGCGCTCTATTCGGCGGAAATGCAGGCCATGTTTGAAAGAAATGAAAATGTCCTTCAAGGCGGAATATCACTCCAAACATTTATAGAAGGCAAAGATTTTTACTTTGAAGGTCCGTATGACGCCGGTACGCTTAAACACAATCTCAATTTGTTCTTCCTGCTTGACGATCCGGAGTCTACCGCCACAAACCGAATATTCACGGACATATTCCTGATGCAGATAGGGTTCCTGGGCGTAAACCCGGAGTATGCCGCAAACGTTAAAATTCAGAAAAACCCGCCCAGCAATCTTTCACTCAGGATAATGCTGCCGGAAAAAGCCCTGGAACCTCTGTTCAGCGATTTAGATCATCCTAACTTTCAAGTAGACTTCTTGAATGCCTGCACCAGATGGCTGGATGAACCGTTTCTTAGAGGAGATGATAGTCAGGGAGAAGATGGATTAACTAGAGAAAAAAAGATGGCAGCCTTGATGACGTGGGAAAAGTATCATGAAATATGTGAAAAGCATGGTTCTGCCGGCCATAAAGTCGTGGAGGAATTGATAAAGCTTGGAGGAGCAGAACTGACTATAGGCGGTAAACCAGTAACAGTTTATTTTCGTCGCGATGGAACAAACTTGAGACCGGAATTCATTTTTATTACCGAACTGCCGCGTATGATGAATGAATTACGTGAAAAGATGAAACGGTTCAGAGAGCATTTACCGAAAAAAAACGCCGAAAGCATCAATCATAATTACATGGTAGAATTCATCAATTCGTTCGCGTCAAAAACTTTGAAAAAAATGAACCATAAAAATTGGAATAGTCCGCTATTTCCGCTCTGGTTCATAATGGCTAGGTTGGGACGCAGTGCCGAGGATGTATTGAAAGAGGCGGAGGGGATTGCCGTATTCAGTTATGAGACTGATGAAGGAATGCGGCATTTGCGACCGTTGATGCTTGATCAGGGACTAAGAATCGACAAACCGGGCGACGGCAAAGGCTTATTTCCAATAAAATCCGGGGATTGATCAGGAGGCGTTTTTTTCTTCAAACAATTTACGGCATTCGGCCAGTCTTTCGACAATAGAAATATCCTGAGGACATTTATCTTCGCATTCTCCGCATTCGGTGCAAGCGCTTGCGGGTTTACCGGGATACCAGGGGTCTTTTCCTATTCGATCATATTTTTCTCTGGCGAAATTCTGCATCTCGTAGACGTCGTGGTAAATCTGGAATTTAAGTATAAGCGGTATGTTCACTTCCTGCGGGCAGGGCATACAATACTTGCAGCCCGTACAGCGTATTTCTCCCTTTTTTTTCAATTCGGTCATCACTTGAACCGCTGAATCGATTTCATCGTTATTCAACTCAGCAGTCTTGCTCGCCCACAACAGATTCTCCCGCACCTGTTCGATGGAACTCATCCCCGATAAAGCGCAATCAACATCCGGATTCGACCATACGAACTGAAGTGCAAACCGGGCCCGCTCTTCTGCAGAAATATTAAGCTGTTCCAGGACGCTCGGACCGAATTCTGTTATCCGGCCGCCGGCTACAGGCCCCATGACGGCTATGCCGAGATCGCGCTCCTTGACTTTTTTCATGGATTCAGCGTTGCTCATATCCAGCAGGGAATACTGACACAGAACCGCTTCAAAAATATCAACCTCAGCCAATGTCGCCAAGTCTTCCGTCGGACCGTGAAACGAATAACATAAATGTCTGACCAGTCCCTCCTCTTTCAATGCAGCGAATTTTTTTATCCAACCGAACTTGTCGTCAAGCTCTTTGTACTCTTTTTCATTAATCCCATGCAAATAATAAATATCCAGATAATCAGTCCGCAACTTCTCCAACTGTTCATCAAAAACGCGGCGGAAATCCCCAGGCTCCTTGTACACCCAACCCGGAGCCTTGGTTGATAAAATAATGTCCTTCCGATACGGCTCCAGCAACTTCCCCATCACATTCTCCGACTCGCCGCCATGATAAGGATACGCCGTGTCAAAATAATTCACGCCGCCATCCATCAACTCCTCAAACATCAATTCCGTATGCTCCATGTCGATTTTCTTCATGTCGGCCGGATCGCTCAACGGCAACCGCATGCAACCCATCCCCAAACGCGAAATCTGAATGTCCGTTTTGCCGAACCTTTTGTAAATCATCTTTCCCTCCCGCCCTTCTCTGTTACCGTTTTTTCTTCATAATCGAACGAAGAGCCTCTTTTAACATACTATGAAACATGATGAATTCATAGGAGGTTCAAAAAATTTGAATTTTAAGTTTTTCATAGATCGTCATGATGCCAAAAATCGTCTTTATCCCGCAGCATTGAGATTTAAAGCTTTACGAGATTTAGAGTCAGTAGTGAAATAATAATTGGCGTCTTTCAGCAACAACAATTTCAAAAAATTTGAAAAAAATTCAAATTTTTTGACCCCCTATTCAGCCATTTCGCCGATTTCTACGTTTAACACGCATTTCTCATGCAAAACCTGTTACGAACGTCCATATCACCGCAGATTCAAGCGGCGATCCCTACGGTCTTGCTCAATATAGCGCTGCTATGCTTCCGCAGGCCTCCGGTCCGCCACACTTGAATCTGCGGGAATCTGAACGTTCTCGCTACGATTTTATATGATAAATCCGGACTAAGTCATTGTATTTTCGTTCACAGACCTTTTGGCATGAAAAATGCTTCCATATCAGCGTCAGCTTCGGACCGAATGCAGACAAACTTACGCTCGATGGAAGGCAGGGGGCATGCCGCTGTAGACGGTAAAACCTCAGCGGCCGGACTATGCCCGATAAAGAAATGCTCTGCGCCCAAACCGGGCGTGGGGGAGGGCCCGAAAAAAGGGGCGGGGTTTATCCTTTGATTTTAAGGGTTTAGCCCCTGCTGCCGTATTCCTTGTGTCGACAAGTGTAATTGGAATTTTTTAACGGGGGATATTACGTCGCAAAATGCGGGATTCCTGAACTTGATTTTTCGGGGCCAGGGGAATCACTGAAAGAAATCGATCCATCCTTTCAGTAAGCATCAAAAGGAAAGTTCAATGAGAAATATTCGGCACTGATTGAAAACAGGTCTTTTGAGTTTACAATACGGCAAAATATCCCATCGTCTTGTTTTGATTGCGGTTGCGATTTATATCCCGATCCGACCCAGATTACTGAAGCGAACCGTCATACTTCAGAACTCCTGACAAAGACAACCTAATATATTGAAATCAATTGACTTTTTTACACTGAGTCTCGGCATAAAAATTGTGCAGTTTTTAGCCCCCCCTATATCCGTGAAAAGAGCGTTGATTAATCGAAATTCAAAGATTGGCACTGATGTCAATGAGGATACAGGATGATGTTTCTTGTGGTTTTTAATAGTCTTCATATTCGATTAATCAACGGACCCGCAAGCGGGGGAATTTTGTTTAATTGATTTTTTTGATCGATTACTGGATTTTCGTCGAATATTTCACAATTTTTTATCGGTCAATGTCAGGATATGTGAAATTTTTCTAAGAAGCGTAATCCCGGTTTGATCAGTCCCGAATATTCAATTTTAAAACGTCAGAAGCATTTATACGGCGAATCATCGATAGATTCAGTTCAGTCCAGTTCCTCCGTCAATCTTGGAATCATGCATGCCCATAGCATGGCTCGTTCTGACGTATGACCGAAGCGGCCTTTCAGCGGTTCTGAGCCGTCGGGTTCGAAGACTTCCATGTAAGTCCGGTATTTTTCTATGTGTTCGGTATATTGTTTGAGATAGAAGCGGGCTTTTTGGGGGTAGATTTTTGCAGTCATTCTGATGAAGATCGGGGCGTGAAGGGTCCAGATGGAGTCGCCTTGGTAATTGGGCATGAAGAGACGAGCCATGAGATGCGGCGGCGACTTCACATCCTTTTTTTCATGGTATTTCAAGGGGAAAGGTTTATCCAGCATCTTGCCGATTATAGCATCGATGGATTTTTTCATCATACCTTCGTCGTTGATTATGCCTGTCCAGTAAGGCCATACGTTTGCGTCGGACGAGCAGACGGGCTCATCGTCCTGCAGATCGTTGCGGAAATATTTGCCTGTCCAGAATGCCTTTATGAATTCATTTATCAGGTCTTCTTCGTCAAAAGGATTATCCAAAATGTCCTCAAATTCTTTCAGCAACTCAGCGCAGAAAATCATGAAAGTATTGTCAGTGCATGAGCGTTTCCGTCCGGCTACGTCTTTAACGTTTGAAAAGTAACGATTTGCAACTGTTTTCCGTTTTTTATCGAACACCGTTTTATAATATGTCCAGATTTCTTTGTTCAGCAGACTACGGTATTCAGCGGCCAGTTCTTTTTTTCCGGATTTTAAGAGGCAAAAAAGGAGGTAAGGGAGTGAGTCTGAGGAGTAGGTATAGATATTGACGGCAGCTTTTGACTGAAATATGGTCGTAGAGATTTTTCCGTTTAGTTTATAGACATTGAGCGCCCATTTCAGGTTTTGAACGAGTTTGTATTTGTAACCGAGATAAAGGAGGTCTTCTATGCACCAGCCCAGGTCTCTGATCCAGAACTGGTCCAGATGTACTGCTCCGGCTTTGAAGTAACTGCCGTTCCAGCAATCGTCGGCGATAGATTTGCAGATTTGAACGGCATTACCCTGGTATTTTTTGTATTTTTTTTTTGAGAGATCGTGCCTGAGCAGTCTTACGCCTTCTTTGATCATAATCCAGGAGTTGGCGATTCTGTTCATGATAAATGCTTCCCTCAATCGAAATTAAAGTTTAATTTTCTTCCATTTACCTCTCTGGAACCAGGTAAAAGCCATCAATCCCGAAACTGTGATGGCGATAGTTTGAGCCCAGAATATGCCGTTGACTCCCAGTTCCGGTAATTTGCTGAGGTAAAGCGCCAGGGGAACCTGCAAGCCCCACAGGCTTATTAAGGTGATAATCATGGGAGTAATAGTATCGCCGGCGCCTGCCAGGCTTCTGTTCAAAACGATGGACAATGCAAGGAAAGGCAGGCAGATAGAGGTTATACGGAGCATTGCGGCCCCGATTTTCAATACTTCGGGATTGGTATCAAAGAGGCGGATGAGTGTTTCCGGAAAAAAGAGGAAGGCCGTAAACAGTGCAGAAAGCATGATCAAGTAGAAGCCTACGGCCGAGTAGGCGCTTTTGGTTGAACGACTGACTTTACCGGCTCCCAGGTTCTGTCCGACCAGACTGGCGGAAGCTATGGCGAAGCCGAAACCGGGGAACAGGGCCAGCATGAACATGCGGTGTCCCACGCCGAAAGCCGCTACGGCAGCCGTACCGAATCCGGCGGCAATCCCCATAATCACGACTCCCATGATGCCGCGGACGCTGAGCTGGATGGAGTTGGGTAAGCCTAAACGGATAATCGTCGCGAGTATTTTCCAGGAGGGTTTGAGATAGGCCGGGACGAATTTGATTCTGAATTTGCCCTTGTACAAAATAAACAACATGATTAATGAAGCGATGATCCTGGAAGAAACGGTAGCTGCAGCGGCCCCTGATATGCCCATTTCCGGGAAGGGTCCCCATCCGAATATCAGAAAAGGATCGAGACACATGTTGATTACGAGGACGGAGGACATAACCTTCATCGGCGTAAAAGAATCGCCGGAGCCTTGCAATGAGGCGTTGAGCACAAAAGTCAGGAATACGAAAGAACTGAAGGAAAACATTATACTTAAGTATTGCACGCCCTGCTCTGTAACTTCAGGACTCGCTCCCATCAACCGGAAAAGGTCCGAGGAAAACATTACGCCGAAAATCGAAACGGGAACAGAAATGATGAGTCCCAATAAAACGGCGTTGGCGCAAATTCTGTCGGCCCTGTCAAAATCCTTTTTTCCGTAAGCCCGGGCAATCATGGCTGACGCTCCTGTTCCTACTCCCATAACGAACATGAACAGCAACATCATCAGGGTTCCGGCAATTGCAACGGCGGCCAGTGATTGAGACCCCAAACGGCCTACCCAGAACATGTCCACGATGTGAAAGAGACTGTTGGTGAGGTTGGTTATGATCTGAGGTAAAGCAATTATCCATATCGATCTTGATATGCTGCCCCTGGTCAGGTCCAATTTCGTGCCCTTTTTGGTAACTCCAATAATTTCCCTCAGAAGACTCCTGTCTCCAGGCACATAAGATTCCGATGCGTTCATCTTGTCATCCACGCTCTTCTACGATTGAAGAGACATTCGATTCGTTTTATTTCTATTTGGATTATTCACGTTTTGGGCTGCTTCCTGCATTTAATGAGGCTGCTCACCTGCATTCATCCCTGAACCATTATCATCGGCCGGCGCCATTCAGCCGACCCGCATTCTCAATTGGCGAGATTAAGGCAGTCGAAGCCTTAAGTCAAATTTACTTTTTCTGCGAGTCAACTGAAAACAGCATAACTACAAAAGAACATTCAGTGCCGAGGGGCAGATGCGGAACTTCGCCGGAAGCGTTCCCGTCTGCTCGCCGTCAATATCCAGAAACACTTTTTCATCCGACAGCGCTCGAACTTCCTGCGCCCTGTGCACCTCAACTTTCTCATGAAGTATGTGCTTTCCCGAATAAATCAACGGCATTGTTCTTATAAGGTCATAGGTTTCCAGTTCTTTGATGACTACTACATCGAAACGGCCGTCGTCTATTTCCGCATCGGGCGCCACGCACATGCCGCCGCCGAAGTATTTTCCGTTCGATATCGCCGCTCCTACAATTTTCTGTTCATCCAGTTCCTTTTCATCCAAATAGAGTTTAACCTTCTTGGGAGCGAAACTAAGAATAGTCATTACTGAGCTGTAAAGAAAAGAAACAAAGCCGCCGAAAAATTTGGTCGTTCGGTTAACCCTGTCAGCGACTTCTCCTCCTATTCCCATATCCGCTATGTTGATGAATCGCCTTTCGATTTTTTTCTGAGCGTGGTCGACAAAAGATGCGATGCCAAGGTCGACTCTTTTAATTTTCCCGTCAGTCATTTTTTGTATCTGTTTTTCATAAGGAAATTTACCGGAAAGGGTTTTTATCAGGTCCTGTCCTGTGCCGACAGATATAATCCCTAATGCTGCATCGTCGTTGACAGGGAAACCGTCCTCTTCGAAGAATCCGTTAACGATTTCATTCACTGTTCCATCGCCGCCCACCGCCACGAGCAGATCGAATCCTTTTTTCAGTTTTTCGCGAGTCAAAGAAAGGGCTTCCATGGGTTGACGCGTAAATTGAGCTTCAAATCGCCAGCCGTTAAGCTCCATTTTTTTTCTTATAAAAGGCCATATACGGGCAGCTTTTCCATTTCCCGCATTCGGATTGATTATTACAAATATTTCAGCGGATTTTACATTCATTTTCCGGTTACCTCACGCTCCAAGCGCTTCGCTGAGCACATCCATAATGTCTTTAACTCTGCCTTCTTTTCCGTCGACGTTATTAAACGCTCTCGTGCATTCCGGACAGGCGGTAACGAGGATATCGCCTTTGCGTACTTTGAATTCCCGGAATCTTCTTTCGGCAATGGCGGCGGCTGTTTCAGGAACGGTAAAGGACAGCCGGCTTCCATAGCCGCAACAGATTGCATCTCTTTTATGCCAATGAAATTCCTGGAATCCGTTTCGGCAGATTTTTTCCAATATCCTTCTCGGCGCCTCGAATATATTAAGTTTTCTTCCCAAATAACAGGGATCATGATAAAAAATTTTCCCCTCGACCGGATGAACCGGCTTATTTACATCAGCAACGTAAGGGGAGAAAAATTCGGTTACATGGACGAATTCCGTTCTGCTTTTGAATCCCAGGGCGGGATAACGCTCCAGAAACTCAACCAGACATTCCGGGCTATGGCAGATAACCTTTTTCGCATGCTTTATATTCTTCCAGAATTTTCCGGCATGCTTTTCAAATTCATCGGCAAATCCCAGAACATCCAGAGGTTCGCCGCAGCAAAACGGCGGTTCCGTCATGACTCCCACAAAATCGATTTCAAAGAATTTCAGGAGTTTAATAATGGAAGCTAAAGTTTTCGGACTGTTCGCAACTAAATCGCAACCAGGAAAATAGAGGACTTCTGCATCATTGACTTTGTATTCTTCGGGAACATAGTGATCGAGATTTTTTTTCAAGTCGGTTTTGTGAAGGCTGCCGAAATGAGTGAAATTCCGTTTCAAATTTCTGGTATCTCTGGAGATAAGTTTCAAATCGACGGCTTGTCGTCTTGCTTTTCTCATGACGTCGGGTATTACGACGTCGTGATCGCAATATTCAAAGCATGCCATACAGAAGGCACAATGATGAAACAAAGAGGCGGTTTCGACGTCGAAAGGTCTAAAGCCTTTTTCGACAAGATAAAACAGCGTCTGCCTGCCCCATGGCGTAGACGTTTCGCTGCTTTCAGCAACGGCGACAGGGCATGAAAACCGGCACAATTTAGGACAATAAGCGCAATATCTGGTTTCCCATCCCGGTTCGTCAGTCATAATGTATCTCCCTGAAAGCGGGGATTGAAGCCAGAAAACGACGAGCCTCCTTCGCCATTGTCCATTTTTCCTCCGGATAGTATAAAAGCTCACCTTTGCGTTTAAGCATCAGAAGGCTTAATCCCGCTTTTTCAGCCGTCTTTTTAATATCTTCATCACTCGGCAGGGCACTTTTTTTCATTTTTATCCAAAGCGTCGCTCCGTGCTTATTGCATCTGCTGAGCATCGCCGGTTCTCCGCAGACATCATTGAAGAATGAATCGTTGCTGAATATTATCAGCAGGTCTTTCCAGATTCCTGAAACGGAAATCATCCGCTCATTCATTTTCAGGTTGAACAATTCTGAATTTTTTTCAATTTGCACCTCAGATAACCTGTCGCCGATATTTTTCATGCTTTTTTGAAATCGCTCGAGTTGGATGGACGCTCTTTTGCGGTCTCCGTATGACGTGGCCTGTACAAGTAATTTTCGTCCGCCGTCATCGAACAGCATTTCGCAATGAAGAGTCGTCATATCGGCTGCCAGGAGTCCGGCGATCGCTTTAAGAGTTTTCCGGGCATCTGAAGTTTGAAAAATTTCACTTGCGGCCGCTTTTTCTATTCTGCGTATTTTGAACCTTACCGCAGTCATCAGCACGAAATGACCGCCCGAACCTATGAAAAGAGGCTTCAGATCGGGGCCTGCAGCGGAAGCGGGAACATTCCTGGTTTTTAATTCCGATCCGTCCGGAAGAAGGCCGGTCCAGGATAAAATGGAATTTTCAAGACTCATTTCCGTCAATCCGTCAGGATAAACCATGCGAGCGCCGAGCAGACCTCCGAGAGTACCTTCATCATATCGATTGCAGGCGAAGGCCGGCCTGTAACCCTCTTCTTTGAGTTTTTCAATGATGTCCTTGATTTTTGCTCCGCTTTCGGCTTCCGCTGTCATGGTAATGGGGTCCGGCTTGAAGATGCGGTTAAGCGAAGTCATTCTAATGATATATGCGCCGCTCAATTCACCCGGATTAAAAAAAGTTCTCGTTCCGTTACCCACAACATAAATTTTTTTATTTTTACCGAACAATAAGCTTATGCATTCCGCCAATTGATTTTTGTTCTCCGGCATCATGATGCATTTCGGTAAATCCGCTTTTTCCGGCGTCATGAAGGGTAATGACTTTTTCACGAAATCGGCGATTTCGGCGCTGTCTTTTATGATCCCTTTTTTTCCTGCAATAGTTTCCAGTCCTCTCACCGTATCTTTTCTCTTTTTAGTCTTTTTCGGAACATCAATATTGTCAGGATTCAGACTCATTTTACCGGGATTCATTAAACCACCGGGATCAATAACGCTTTTGAAGCTACGCAAGACATTGATGCCGTTGCCTTTTTCTTTCGGCATCCAATTTTGCTTAAGGAACCCTATACCATGATGATGAGATATCGTCGCATCGCATTCGAGAAAAGCATCGAGGGCTTGCGCCCATACCCATTGATGCGTTTTCAGCGCTGTTTCAGCATCATTTTCATTTCCCACGACAGAAAAATAAATGGAACATCCTTCGGGGTAGGGATGAGAAAAATGCGCCATAATGAATGCCTTTTTACGGACCTTACTTATAACGGCATGGTATAGAGCTTCCACTTTATCCCAGGTTGCGCAGGTTTCTATCGTATCGACGAAGGAGCCAGCGTCGAAAATTTTCGATTGGTTGTATGACACGTGATAGCGGTTGTTCCACCAGTTTTCAGCGGGTTGGCTGCCGGCGTTTTCTCCGTCGTTTTTCTCGCATATATCCGTTGCAGCCTTAAGATCATGGGCAGATATTTCGTCATTCCCTTCAAACGTCATAATCAGTAAACATTTGTCGGGAATGATGCCCGCCGGCAGGTTCAGTTTTGTCGGATGAGCGAGCAACCAGGCTTCGCTTCTGGAATAGATGGATTTCGATATAAATTCAAGTGCCTTGAACAAATGTGTATTCAGCAGTTGCGCCGTAAGAGGCGTTTTACCTCCGGAGGATTTCCCCACGAGCAGGGTGTCGAAGGGATCGTACAGTCTGACGGCTGCAGGTTTAACGTCGCTCTGCATTATTTCCCGTATAGCGTTCAAAGCATCCTTTAAGTTTTTAAAATAGAATCCCTGAAAACATCGCGCCGCCGGTTTCCGGTATATTTTAAGCGTAGCCTGGGTAATGACGCCCAGGGTTCCTTCCGCTCCCACGAACAGTTCTCCCGCGTTCTTCTCATGCGAAGGAAAAAGTTCAGGTGACGTCGTTTCAACGATCTTTCCATTCGGTAAAACTACTCTTAGAGCAACGATCATATCTTCAATCTTGCCGTACCGGGGGGAAAGCTGCCCTGCGCTTCGAGCGCTGATCCAGCCTCCCAAAGCCGAGCAGTAAATGGACGAAGGGAAATGACCGAGAGTAAACCCGCGATATTGCAGTTCCCTTTCCAGTATTTCACCGATGATGCCGGTTTGAACTTTAGCGATAAGGCTGTTTTTATCCAGGGAAATGATGCGATTCATACGCTTCATATCCAAAATGACGCCGCCTTCCAACGGCGCTGTTCCTCCGCATACCCCTGAGCCGCAACCAAAGGGAACGACAGGAACGGATTCCGCCCGGCAAACCTCCAATATCCGGGAAATTTGTCGTTCGTTTTTGGGTTTAACTATTATTGAAGGAAAGGGACAATATTTGCCGGCTCTTAATTTGATGATCGACCGAGGGTCCAGGTCCCTTGAATAGGCTATTTTATCCGGCTCGTTATGCGAAATGTTCGGTTTTTTGACGATTTTTTCAAGTTTTTTTTCTACGGCGCTCAGTTTTTGTATTCGTTCATTCATCGTTTATTTTCCATCTGAAAAATTAGAAATGTTCTTTCCGGTTCGCAAAGCATCAGGGTTATGCCCCGGCCTATCAGCAAATCAGCGCTTTTCATTACCGCTTTCAGATTGCTTAAGAAATTCTGAGAAAGTCATAACCGGAAAATCGTCTAAATCCGAGAACTTTCTGAAAACATAACGGCTGGTAGGACAAAATGTGACCATAATTTTCGCCTTTGAGAGGAAAGCCCGTTGCACGCCTTGAGCCGCCATTGCTTTAACCAGTTTCTTGTGAGTGATTCCCGCGCCTCCGCCTGCGCCGCAACAGGGAGCGGTTTCCGGGTCCTGGTCCATGTTCGTTATTTCCGCTCCCGTTTGTTTCAGGAGCATTCTGTTCAGAACGCCCAGGTTTTCATACCGGGTAAGCAGACAGGGATCGTGTATAAATATCTTTTCGGGGATGCTCAACGACGGCAAACGGTTTCGAAGCGCTTCGGTAATAAAGAGAATCCTGAATGAATGTTTGAAGTAAGGGCTGTTTTTAAAGAAAAGGAAGCAACCGGGACATCCCGTTATAATTGTGTCTGCACCTGCTTTTCTCAACATCTCCAAATTACGGCGAATCAAGTTCTCCTGTTCTGAAGATGGGAAGCCGAAAACATCAAGTATCCTCCCGCAACAGACTTCATCGATTAAGCCGGCTTGCAGGCCTGCTTTTTTTAACCAATAAAGATCATGGTCCGCTGTTTCAGGACTTCTCCACCGGACCGTGCAACCTCTGAAATATACGATTTGAAATTTACCGGTTGCCTGGCCTCCGGACTGCCCGAAAATATTTCCGCTTTGCTGCAGGTTCTTTATCGTTTTTTGAATTTTTTCAGGAAGCTGTTCCCGTGACGTCCGGTAAACCGAGCTCCGCACGAATTTGACCATCTGAGCGACAGGAACTTCCTCCGGGCAAACAGACTCGCATTGCCGACATAGCAGGCACATGTAAAGCCGGTCTGTCGTGGAACGACTTTCCGGAACAGAACGGCCGTAAGCCGTCACGTATTCCCGTGGGCCGGGAAATTCCGGCAGACTGCCGGTTTTTACTAGTTCACAATGATCTTCGCATAGTCCGCAACTGACGCATCTTTCAAATTCAGGCAATCTTTTCAGGTCGTTGAAAGTATAACCGGAGATTCTGTCTTCATGATACGTTTTCTCAAATTCATCAGCCTGATCGCTTCTGGATTTGAATATTCCGGCGATTCTTTGAAAAAGATGAATATTGAACCTGATACCCAGATGAAAAATGGCGCTGATCGCTCCTCTTATCTTCCCCATGATCCGGCTTTTCCTTTCAACCGCCTCCCGCAAAAAGCGAAGGAACATTCAATCCGGCGGCGTATCCCGTCAAAAGAGCGGTCCCTAATCCGCAACTTTCCTCTACAGGATCGTAACCGCTCAGGACAGAACCGGCGAGCATGACATTTTTCCAGATGACCTTACCGGTGTCATCTACGGGACGTAACATGCCGTCGGTCCATATGCCCGATGAAAACAACGGTTGTTTTCCGAAAAAAGATGGATGGCTTAATTTGGCTGCGTTCGCGGCGCTCAGAACTCCATCGCGTGATTGAAGTTCAAGGTTCAACAATTTATTACAAACAGCGCCCTTATCGTTTAATTCGGTTCCGGCAAACCGTCCGACTGCGAAAATAAAAGCGTCTGCCTCGATTATCAGTTCGGCGCCTGATATCTTTCTCAGACAGACCGCTTCAATTCCGTCTCCTTCCGTATTAAATTTAACCGATGCGATACGGCCCCGGAGAACAGGAATACCGGCAGACATCAGCATTTTTTCCAGTCTGCGTTTTATCCTGATTCCCGCAGCCCCGGGAAACGGCGATACTATCTCAGCGACGGATTTGTTCAGCTCATTTTCCAGTATCTGCAGACATTCTTCATGCCGCTCCAGTCCCAGAACACAGGGAAAAATCACCATATCAACATCGTTCGAGAGCGATTTCAATTCAGTTTTCACTTTTTCAGCGATTTTAAGGGAACAAGAAGCATCATCCAATTTTCTTGCGATTTGAGCGGCTTTGATTTCGTGGGAATTCTTCAAATCATCCAGCTCTAATTCGCATGCCTTAACTGATTTACTGAAAGAACCGGATGATAATGAGTTTTGTAATTTTTCTTTGAGGAATGCCGAGATATACCCGGCTGAAAATTCCGGATATTGTTTAAAACCTGTAATCAGAAGCGATTTCGAGTTCAGATTTTCTCTTCTACATTCGTAAAAGGCCGGCAGGCAATAATCGGTCCAACGATAGGCGCCGAAGGAGGTCAAAAGTTCTATCGATCTCTCAGGCGTTCCTTTCCAATATGATTCGTCCTCGCCGTCATCGAATGCTTCAACAACGGCACGAACAGCTTTTGAAAGTCCGCCGTTATCATTTTTACTTCGGATAATTTCCGCTACTTTGGCATAAGGATGTTCCGGATTGCGCTCGATAAGCCGCTTTATCCTCTGATCTAAATTCAAGTCCCGGCGGTTATTAATTCGATAATAGTCGTCCCACTCGGTGGGAGAAGCGAAATGAAGCAAGCCCGATGAAAGTTGCGTTTCACCTCCCCCGCCTTCAAGGACGCACAAATTGAGACCGGATTCTTTCGCTTTCAGGGCTGCCATCGTTCCTGCAGCTTCTGCCCCTGCGATGATCAGATCGTAACGCCGGTTCATCGGTAATCCCTCCGGTATTTCCGGTTGCCGGGTAAAAGGAGGCGGCAGAAGCGCCCCTGGTTGAATAGGAGAGTATTACAATTCATTTTAATGCGCCTGTACCCAGATGTATAAAACGATTTATCTGTTCCTGCAGCAGGTTGATCCTGGAAGCGACGGGACGGCGGTTTTTCCATTTTGATTGAAGAAAAGAGCGTAATTCATTTTTTATCTGATCCGCTCCCCATTCCAATTCTTCTCCAAGAATAACCGCTGCCTGGAATGAACAGGAAAAACCTCCGCAGGGACCCATCCCGAGTCTCGTCCGCCTGCTGATGTCTTCCAGCGTTGCGGCATGTTCATGTCTCACGGCGTGCCTGATTTCAGCGCGACTGATCGATTCGCACCGGCATATAATGGTTTTTTTGTCCTGGTCGTCCCATTCGTCCGATTCCAGTATATCCTGCGCCGTCGTTCCATATCGGCAAATCATACGTTCCGCAGCTAACTCGATAATACCGTGTTTTCTTGCAAGTTCGCCGGCGCTTACGGAGGATGCGCTTCCCGGTAAAGGGAGCTCCCGGGTTCTGCAGGCGCTGCAGGTACGCTTTCTGTTCAGTTTTTCACATACGCGGTCAACAGCCTTTTCCGCCATCAGGCGATAATCAGCCAATTTTCCTCCCGTTATAGTCGCCAATCCTTCGATGCCGTCAGACTCAGCGTGATCAATTACTTTGAAATCCCTGGACAGGCGATCCTCGTTCACCCCCCAATCGAACAAGGTAGGCCTAATACCGGCTATCACCCCTGTGATCCGTGCCTCCCTGATCCGGGGAAGAACCCGCTCCATCGACGCCAGCAGGTATTCGACCTCATCATTTAAAACTTCAATATCGTCCAAATCTCCGAAATAATCATCATCCGTCGTTCCCAGCATGCTGATGTTTTCATGCGGCTGAACGAATATCTCACGCCCGTCCATGGCCGTGGCTACGACGGCATAATTCACTATCCGCCGATCGAACAGAATGTGCACCCCTTTGGCAGGCCTGAGCTTCACCTCCGCACCGGCCATCTCAGCCAATTCCGAAGACCAGGGTCCGCCGGCATTTAAAATTATATCGCATTCCAATTCCTTGTATTCACCCGTCAATTCGTTCACGCAATTCAGTCCCGTTATTCTTCGGCCTTCCCGTCTGAAACCGGCCGCTCGATGGTGATTCCATATCTCAGCGCCGTGCTCCCTGGCTGATAAAGCATTCAAAAGACATAAACGATATACGTCTATCCCCCATTCATCAAAAGTGATCGCTCCCTCCGTCATCCACGACAATCCCGGTTCCAACTTCAAAACCTCTTCTCGCCTCAACCTCAAATGACGTTTGCCGCCCTTTAACCGGCTGAACCGGTCATATTCCTTCATGAAAGTTTCGATCAATTCTATCTGTATCTTCGGAAATAACTTATCCTTCAAGACAGGAAATATAAAAGGAATGCGGAATATCAGATGTCCCGCGTTTTCTGCTATTGAACCGCTGTCCTCACAAGCGTCTCGCGTCGTCTTGCGATCATACAGCAAATATCGCACGCCGCCGTGGATCATGCCGCTCGATACGCCGCTCGTTCCCGATCCGAAATCGTTTTTCTCAAGCAATAACGTCTTTACGCCCCGCAGCGCCAGATCACGCGCGCACCCGCTGCCCACTGCTCCGCCGCCGATCACGATACATTCAAATTTTTTTTCTCCTCTTTCTTTCATAATGTCATTTCTAACCGTATTAACGCATTGTGTCAAGAGCTTGAAATAAATAATCATTACGGGAAAAATTAAAAAATTCGGGAATGATCAACCCGGGGTTGCACTTCATTCTAAACTTTTGACGTTTTGTTTCAGTAATCGGGATCGCAATCGAAACAAAATGAGGGGAGATTCTGTCGAATTGTAACCTCAAAAGACGCCTCTTTGATCGATGCCCTCTCTAAAAAATGCATATCGCTTTATCATTGTCAATCATCAAACGCATCGCATAGAATGAAGGCTGCGTAGAATTTTGGTCGCATGAGCAGGACATCAAATCAGGATCGCCGAAATAAAGTCGGCAGAGCAGGGAAAAATGTTGAACCGTGTGAAGAATTTCTTTATTTACAGCAGATTTCCGTTTTTTACGGGAGTGGTCATGCCGGTAATGATAGGGACGAGTCTTGCTTATGCGGAAGGACATCCTGTGCATTGGGTTCGTTTTCTGATGGTTCTGGCCGGGATGGTGTTTGTTCATGCCGGTATGAATCTGGCCAATGATTATTATGATTTCAAGAGCGGGGCCGACCTGGGGAACCGCAATCGAGGACCTTTTTCAGGAGGCGGTCCGGCGCTGATTGAAAAGCGTGCGACACCTGGGCATGCAAAAGTATTGGTTGTATTTTCATTTGCCGTATCGGCGCTGATGGGTATTTCACTGGCATTGGCGGTGAAGGAAGTCCTGGGGCTGTTAATTTTTCTGATGGTCGCCGGTTTCCTGGGCGGCTATTTTTATGCTGCGCCGCCGGTGCAGCTTGCGTACAGGGGATATGGCGAATTGTTCATATTTCTTTGTTTCGGGCCGCTTGTTGTTCTGGGCGCTTATGCGGTCCAGAGCAGTATTTTTTCCTGGTCTGCAGTGTGGGCAGGCTTTCCTGTCGGGTTCCTCATAACCAATGTCTTATGGATCAACCAGTTTCCCGATGCTGAATCAGACAGGCAAGCCGGAAAAATGACCCTGGTGGTAAAAATGGGAAAAGCTCGTGCCCGTATACTTTTTTATCTCTTTTTTGCGGCGGGGTTTGCTGCACTGCCTGTTCTTTTTTTTGCGGGAGTGATAAAAGCGCCGGCGCTTGTCGCTCTGATTCCTGCCTTATTGGCCCTGAAGGCTTCGCTCATATGCCGCAGGCATTACGATAATGCAAAGGCTCTCCTGCCTGCGCAACGTTATACCATCCTGGTCCATGCTTCCACGGGCATCCTGATGGCGCTCGGTCTGACGGCATCCGGTTTTATCTCTTGACTTTTTAGTTATATATGTCCATCCGTCCTATATTCAGACTTCGTTAAGGCAAAATTTAAAGTCATTTAAATTCAATTATTTGAGCAGCATCTTTAAAATTGGACAATCGAGCAAAAACAAACATTTCAAAACTATTTAAATTCAATATGATAGTCAATGCCGGTGAATCGCCCGATCATCTCTTTTTGGTCTAACTATATGATTTTAATAACTTTAATAAAATGATCCATTGTCCAAAAAATCCACTGTTTTTTCACCCCTTTTTAACGATCTCTGATATTATAATTTTTCATCTGCATTTTTCGATTATCGGAGTCGGTATAGCAAGCGGAACGGCAAATTCGGGATGTATCTTTAAATCTGATGCTAATATGCGTTTTTGATTCAAATGCCGGTAGAGCCGAATCCGTTTTTGCCCCTGTCGCTTCGATCTATTTCATCTGTTTCTTCAACCGCTACACTGTAAACGGGTTGAACAACGAGCTGGGCTATTTTCATACCGGGTTTGATTCGAAAAGTATCCTTGCCGTGATTGATCAGGATAACGCCCACTTCGCCGCGGTAGCCTTCGTCAATAGTGCCGGGAGCGTTCAGCACGGTTACGTTGAAATTGAGGGCGAGACCGCTGCGGGGACGAACCTGGGCTTCTGTATCGTGGGGCAGTTGGATCGCTATCCCTGTTCTCACCAATCGAGCCTGGCCGGGATCGATAGTCAGCTCTTCGCAGGAAAAAAGGTCCAAACCCGCATCGCCCGGATGCGCCGGACGTGGCAGCATCGCTCTTTCCCTCAATTTTTTGATCAACAATTTTGGTTTTGGCTGTCGTTTGCGACGATGCTTTTTGGCGTTCATATTTTAATTCTCCGTTGAGCGACATCAGGGCTTTCTTTTTTAGGTAATATTGAATGGCATGTCAACCGAACAGCCCCATGCTTTACTTCATTTTTCCTTCTGCGACGGCGTGAATCTTTTTTTCGCTTCAATTGCTTATATGCTGAGGTAAACCAAACGACGGTCGCTTTGTTTTCTTGTGTTCATACTGAACAGTCGTTATAATGAGCTTCCTGGAATTTTGGTTTTTGCGGGCGGCGCTCGCAGAAGGAGAGAGACGCATGAGAAAAATAATTCAACTGTTGATAATGTCCGGAGTAATAATTGTATTGGCGGCTCATTCAGCGAATGGATTCGGCCTGTCACTGGCGGGTAGATACTGGAGCTCGAGTTGGGAAACGGAGAATCTTGTGCTTGAGATACCGGAGGCGTCTTTCGGAGGTTATGTAGTTCCGAGTTATTACGACACAGTGGACAGCATGGATTCGTCGGGCGTCGGCATGTACGGACTGGGACTCACTTTGCATCTGACGGATGCTTTTTCTTTTAATACCACGTTTATGACGGGAAATTACGATGTGGAGATCGAATACGAGCAATTCATACCGGCGGAAGAAGTGGGCATTGATTTTGAGACTGAGTTTCGCATGGAACAGAGCGTGACCCGGTATGATATTGACCTGGCGTTTCAATACCGGATCAACCGTTATCTGACGGCCATCGTAGGATATAAGTCGCTGACCTATTCCTTTGAGAATCAGGTTATTGAACAGAAGAACATTTGGGGAGGCCGGGACGAGCAGTATGAAGAGCCGGAGATCGGGGCTTTTGATATATCTTATACGGGACCTGGAGCGGGTCTGAGCGGATTCTGGTTATTTCCCAACAACTTTTTTTATTACGGTGTGATTTCCGCATTGCCTTATTTGAAAGCATCCGGCGATGCTGACGAAAGACTGGAAGATACAGACGGCTGGGCCTACGTGGGAGAGGTCGGTCTGGGTTATGCCGTGACCGAATCTTTTGTTCCGACGCTGGGATGGAAGTATCAGCAATTTTCGGGTTTTGGGGAATTATCGGAGATTTTTAACGGCGTGACGGTGGGTTTGAGTTATCGATTCTGATTCCAGGACTTTTTTCGTCGAAGAGAGAAAGGCTGAAAACCTAAGGAAAGTGAAAAATCGAGGGAACGAAAAACGTTCATATTTCATGATAAGCTTCAATAAAAAGATCAAAAAGGATGGAGGAATCATTGTGAAAAGAGTTAAATTTTTTTCAATGCTTTTTGTTTTGGGAGTCATAACGATTTTTACAGGACCGGGAATGCAGGCTGAATGGCGGATGATTTATCAGAATCCGAGCGAAACGATATTCGATATCTGCTTTGCAGATTCAGACCATGGTTGGGCTACAAGCTGGGGCGGCGGAATTTTTCATACGCAAGACGAAGGAAAAACGTGGGAAGAACAGGAAAGCGGACTGAAGTATGAATGGATGAACGCTGTCGATTTTATTGACCGGTCGACAGGCTGGATAGCCGGCGGCGACGGTACTATCCTGAAAACTACCGACGGCGGCAATCAATGGGCTGCAAAAACTTATCTATTAAAGGGAAACGATCTCCTGGGGCTTTCACCGGAACAAGCCTTCAAACTCGTCCGCACCTCTGAAGCCGAAGGCGATATAAAAAATTTAGGGTTTGAAGACATCGAATTCTGGAATGAAAAAGAAGGCGTCGCCGTGGGCAGTCGCGGCATTATTCTGAAGACGAGAGACGGCGGAGGCAATTGGTTTTCGGTGAAAATTCCGACGGAAGAATTGATGATGGAGGTCCATTTTGCGGATGAAAATACAGGCTATGCCGTCGGAACGAAAGGCGTCGTCATTAAAACGACTGACGGCGGCTCAAACTGGGAAGCGCTGGATTCCGGGACAAAAGAACTGCTTTACGCCGTCTGGTTCGTTGATCCTGACATAGGCTGCATAGCCGGAAGGTCCGCCGCCATCTTAAGGACGACGGACGGCGGAAAAAACTGGTTCAGAACCTTCCAGGGCACTGACGAAGAAGTCACAGACATGTATTTTACCGATGAAAAAAACGGATGGGCCGTCGGCGGCTCAGTCGAAAAAAATCAGTTCATACTCCGTACCACCGATGCCGGAAACTCCTGGAACAAACAGAAATACGATAAAAGAAACTGGTGGCATTCCGTATGGTTCACCGATGATGAAACAGGATACATCGGCGGAAACAGAGGCGTTATGATCAAGACGGAAGATGCCGGAGAGTAGACAGCGAATGTGCGCAAAATCATTTTAAATTTTGGCATTGATCAAAAATGGCCATGTCAGGGTTACAATTTCTCAGCTTGAATCCTTCGTGCTCGTGCTCAGCACAGCGGTAATCGTAATCGAAATATCGGTCTGATTTGTACAGTCATTTGAAAGCAAAGTAGGACAATCATTTGAATCGCTCGATTACGATTACGAGCACGAGCGCCGCTCCGTTGAGCACGAAAGTTCTTTTTGAGTATCGAGATCACAATTTGTAACACCTGTTTGATCAGTCCCTAAATTTTTTATGCCAATGTGGAAAGGCGTTGCGAATTTTTAATCCGTAAACGAGAGAATATTTCGGGACTGATTAAACACCGATTACAATTTGACCTATCAAAAAATCGACGAAAGAATTCTCCCTTTGGATGTCCGGCAAAATTGTAATCACGAAAGACACATTTTTGATCAATGACCAGGAATATAACGAAGTCGCTTATATAATTCGTAATCCGTAATGAAATAATTCCTTAAAAAAGACTTCTCGTTTTCCGGGTTCCTCAAGTAATTTCACAATGTCCCATCTTGATTCGACTAATCTGTCATTATCCATTCTTTTAATAAGCTCTTCAGTAAACACGGCGCCGAGATAAAAATTTTTACATCGGTGGGAATTTTTTAGTGCGTTTTGGAAAGATTTTGTGGCTGCTCCATATCTTTCAAGAGCGCCGGCAGGGTCTGTTCCCCCTTTTATCTCTACCACTGCAAGTAATTTGTCTTCTTTAGCGAATGAAATGTCGGGTTCTGTTCCGAATTTCATTGTAATGTCTTTTTTAAGCTTGAAAGTTTTAGGTAAGTCTTCACTTTCAACATTCGTTAGTTTTATTTTTGGATATAATATCAATTTTTCCTCTATCATCCATTCCAACAGGGCAATCTTAATTTTCTCTTCAGCTAGCCTTCCGATTTTATTTCTCATGGCGCCGTCGAGTGTAATTCCCATATTCGCCACAATACATCGATGACCATCGTCCAATTTCCAGTTCTTTACGTTTTTGACAATTGCGCAGATGAATGAGTTATATGTTTTGGCCATGAGAAGAGCTTTTTCTTTCGACAAGCTGATTTTATCTCTTCCGCTTTCCAATGATTCGATTGATCCGAAATAGCTTTTAGCCGCTTTGATGGAAAGTCCTGATAGTCCGCGATAGTAGAGGCTTGTACGGGGATAAAATTGTAATATTTCTGGATGGCAGAATACCAGTTCAGGGTTGTAATTTAATTTTTTTATATAATCCCATGCGTCGTTTGAAATATTTAAATGTTCAAGAGGACGCCATTTAAGTTTTCTCCTGTTATTTTTGATTAGTTGGAGAGCTTTAATATCCTGACGCTTTTTTAATGAGGAAGCAACCAGCAAAGACCTGATTCTTCTCAATTCTTCAACGTATTTGCTCTGTTTCTTCATGGATTATCTCATGTAAAAGTTTGCCTTTCATTGGATTTAGACCAGCGATAAACGCATTTACGGAGTTCACGTCTGCCATGTTCTCCCATTTGCTGCGAGCTGTTCCCTTTTCCTTTAGAAAGGAACCAGATGTAATCGACCTTCAGACCGGCGCTTTCAGCGAAATCAGACAGAATAAGGTCGACTGGTATTTCTTCTCCATGATAACGTACGTTATCGTTTACCATAAAAAAATGTCCGTTTGGTTTGAGAATTCGTGCCAATTCTCGAATAACAAGATTCATTTCAAAAAGATAATTTTCGATTAAATTTGGAATATTGTTATTATTCAATTCTTTTTTTTCTTTTGCTTCATAGAGCAAATCGAGTATTTCACGAACTGCCTTTTGGTCATTAAAGGCTTGAGACGCAGAATTAAAGAAATCCATCTTGCCGCGAGCGCTATATTCGCTAAGAAGATTTTTTCGTTTGCTTTTATTTTCCACTGTGCATGACAATAATTCCTGTCTTAGTCTTTTGACATCTTTTTCGTCATTTTCCATAAAGGCGAGTTCCAGAGCGTATGTTCGCGTATAATCGTATCTGTTTGCGTAGGGAGGTGATGTAATTATTACGTCTACTGAATGCGTTTCCAGTTCCGGCAATTTGCTCAGACAGGAACCTTCTATCATTGTGGGCACGATTAACGGACAAGCATCATTTTTCCGTTCGATGTCTCTCAGCATTATGTTTAATTTATCCATTATCGCCATTTCAAAGTCAGGAATGAAACCTTTATTGAATCGTGATTTAATTTTTCGTCCAGCCCGGTAATCCCATCTCAGATACTGTCCATCCTTTCTGGTGTAGCTAATTTCTTCGAGAATGGAAAAACATGCAAACCACAACAAAAATTGGATTTTGGCATCATCTATAGTTTCCAGAAAATCCATATAAACGGAAATCAAATATTCAGCTTCTTCAGAAAATGCTCCTCTGGTAATATTCAGATGCGGAAAACGATAATTGCAAAATGAAGGTCTATCGGATAAAAGTCTTTTAACTTTTTCGAGGTAACATCTGAATTTTGTCGGTTCGATTTGAAGTGCAAATAATCGAGCTTTTAGAATTGCGGGTCCTATGGGTAAAATTTCAATGCCTATAGAGGAAAATCCATTTTCAAATGCGACATTCAATGTTGTCCCTGCGCCCGCAAAGGGATCAAGGATTCTGATATTTTTAGATTTAGTCCTGTCTGTATTTTTCAGCAGATACTTTACGAGATTGGAAGAAAAAGCTTCTTTAAATTTGAACCAACGGTAAAATGGAGATTGTTTGTTATCCTGAAAGCTGACCATTCTTCTGTTCAAATGCTCATTTATTAAGAGTCTGTCAGCATATTTTACAAAGAGCGAATCACGTTTTCCTGCTCTGATGGCTTTAAATTCCGATTTTACGCTTTTTTGTTGCACGGTCACGGGATGATTCTCCTGACATCGAAAAATGATATGACAACTAGTACGTAAAGTCAAAGGTCAAAATCGATTAGCAGGTAAGTTAAAAGGACATTCAGTTTTGACTGGCAAAATGACTTTACTACGAGACAGAACATCATCCGCCATCCGGCAACCACCATCCGGGATTCAACCCATTAATCCGAGAAATTCTCCCTATAGATGGAAAATTCTATCCAATCGGAAGCGGGTCCGAGTCTGTTTTTGTACATGGCGTGAATTTTCAGTTTATAGTCGCCTTCCGGGAGAGTTTTCCACAATTTTTTATCAATTTTCAATTCAAGAGCGGAAAATTCATCATAGGAAGCGGTCTGACCGTCGGGGAAGACGAAGGTAAGGCGGTATCCGTCGGCGCCTTTGACTTCTGCCCATCGGAAGTAGATGGGATCGCTTCCCAGAATCTGATTTTTTTGTGGCGAGAATACAACGGGACTTTCTTTTGGCGGTCCGTATGAAGCCGCTAGTTTATCCTGTTGAAATTCATGCCTGACGGCTGCCAGTGATCCGAAGGCTGAAACGGCGATAAGGAGCGAGAGGATGATATATGTCGTGCGGACGAGTCTGCCGGCATTTTGAGTATTCAATTTTTCTTTTACGAGCGATCGGCCATAGATGAAAAAGGCGGCCCAGCATCCCAGCGCTGCAGCCAGGGCTGTAGTCCAATAGGTGGAGGGTTTAACGATAGAGTAACCGGGAAGCAGGTAGTTAAGTATTTGGAGGGAGGGAACGGACTGGAACATGCGATTAATGCCGTTGGCGCGGCTGAACAGGCGATAGGGATTGTCCATCCAGAGGATATTTTCAGCCATTCCGGCGAGGAAGAGTGGGATGAAGAGGAACAATGTGCGTTTCCGGTATTTGTGATCGAGCAGTCGGACGAAGGGAAGGGCCAGCAGGGGGAGCGCCGGCGCCAGGTACCTGGCGGGAGGGCACCAGCCGGCCCACCATATCGGTCGGGTAGAAGTGATGAAAAAATAGGGAACGATCATGGCAGTCCAGATTATTCCCATTTTTTTCTTTCCTTTGAACAATAGCGGGATGCCGAGGAGCATCAGCAGCAGATGCGGCGCGACTGCCGGGAAACCGAAAGCTCTATCCAGCAATATCCCGAAAACGCCTTTCAATGCCGCCGGCGTCAGGCTGGAGGAATCCGCATATATCAGGGCATGGAGGGGATGACCGAAGAGTTGTGTTTGATGAATGCAAAAGAGAACGGCCGACAGGACTGGAATGATGAGAAAAAGAGCGTAAAATTTAACGGAACGACAAGTGAGCAGGTAAATCACCGCAATTATGAAACTCATCATCGCCAACCGGAAATGCAGCCAGGGAAAAACAGACACGATAAGTCCCAGTATCACGGCAGTTCCAGGTTTTCGAGGATCACGAAAAACCAGCCGGTCAAACGCTATGATAAACAATAACGCCCCGGGAACTTCGGGATAAATCAGACTCGAATAAACCAGTATCGGTCCTGTGAAAATAAAAGTCAGCGTTATTAATATGGAATTGACGAAGTGATGCGTCGCTTTGCGGCTCAATTGAAAAATCTTGTAGATCAGAACTGCCGTCAGGATATTTAGGAAAAGCAGACAGCAATTGCGGCCGCATAGAATATAAAAAGGAAGAATCAAAACCGGCAGGCCGGGATTGTGAAAGGAGTATATTTTTCCGTCAGCGCTTCCGAAATCCCTGTGAGGTTCCAGATGCTCCGGCGTATATCGTTTGTAATCTTCGTTAATGTAATTGTTCGCCAGGTCCAGATCGCCGTCTTTCCACAAGCTGTGCGCGATCAGAAGATAATGAGGTTCATCCCCTGTCAGCAATATTTTCCTGCTGATGATCGCCTGTGAAATGAAGGCAAAGATGAAGAAGGAAAAAATCGCTAACGCGAGGGGAACAAATTTTTCCGTTTTACCTGGAAATCTCGTTGAATCGTTTGCAGGCTGCTCATTTTCCGAACTGATGTGCTGTGAATTCATGTTAAGAATCCTGTTATACGGAAGGGTCTTCGGTTGTGATTTGCTCTTTATACTCTTTCAGCATCATTCTGGTTTCATGATGAGCGGCTCTCACCGGTTCCGTCAACCTGTATTTCGTGCATAATTGTAAAACTATTTTAACGGCCTCTTTCAAAGTTATTCTGTAGCCCTGCGAAACGAACACAGGCTTGACTCCCGTGCGAGTTCTGACGACCGCTCCGATAATTTTTCCTTCATGGGTCAGATATTCGAAGGAACCTTTTTCCTGTCCCGGTTCTTCATATTCTCCGATAAGGCGGCTTTTTGCGCAACCGATGGAGGGCCTGTCGAGAAGAATGCCCAGGTGCGCCGCCAGGCCCATGCGGCGAGGATGGGCGATTCCCTGTCCGTCGAAAACGATCAGGTCGGGTTTTTGTTTAATTTTGCGCCAGGTTTGCATGAATACCGGTCCTTCACGAAAAGTCAGCAATCCCGGTATGTAAGGATATGTAAGCTTGCGTCTGCTGCGGAACACATTTTTCGTTTTTAATTCGGGATAATCAAAGACAGCTATTGCGCAGAATGACGTTTTCAGCCTGGCGGAGATTCCCACATCAGCGCCGGCGACGGTTTTTATCGTTCCGGATAAAGGTTCCTCTGTCCATCTGTCATGGAGGGAGTCCTGTATTTTGACTGCGGTTTTGTAGTCGACATTCCAGGGATGAGTGATATTGTCGCTGTTTTGATTCATCGCTCCAGTATATCCAGAATTTCGCCCACCAGATAAAGTGAACCGGTCGCCAAAATTACGCCTGATTGTTGATGTTTGTCTAAAACATAATGGAGGGTTTCTTCAACATTTCGATGGATTCTTGTTCGTTCCTTTAATTTTTCAGGTACAGCTTCAGCGAAAAGTTTGCGGGGATCGATGCTTTTCGGGTTGTTGAAGCGCGTGAGATGAAGAGAGCGAATGCCCGGAGCCAGAATATCGAGCATACCGGCTGCGTTTTTATTCCAGGAAGCTCCGAAAATAAGATTCATGAGTTTGTTCGGATATATTTCACGGAAGGTATCCATCACGGCCTGCACGGAAGCGGGATTGTGTGCGCCGTCGAGAATCAGAGGCGTTTCTGAATCTTTAAGTTTTATGATCTGGAACCGGGCTTTCCATTTTGTGTTTTCAATGCCTTCAACGACGGCATCGAAATCAGGTTTCAACAAACGAAGACGGGCGGCTTCCTCGATTGCCGAAATGGCAGCCAAAGCATTGTTTATTTGAAAACGCCCGCACAAGGGCAGACAAACTCTTTTTTTAAAGGCATCGCTTTTTCTTTCCAGGGTGAAATGAACGCCCTGTTCGCTTGAATCGACATCAGAAAAGGACCATTCCTTTTCGACTTCGATCAGGGAAGCGTTCAAGCGTCGAGCCGTATTGACGATGATTTTTCGCGCTGCATGAGGCTGTTCCGGCATGACGACCGATTGACCCTGTTTGATAATACCTGCTTTTTCCGCAGCGATTTCCTCAATGGATGAACCCAGGCTTTCCGTATGGTCCAATCCTATCAGGGTTATAATTGAAACAGGCGCCCGGCACAGGCGCGTGGCATCAAGTCTTCCGCCCATGCCCACTTCAAATATCCCGAAATCGGTATTTTGCTCCTTGAAATGAAGAAAGGCCGTCGCGGTCAGTATCTCGAAAAAAGTCCGAAATTTTTGCGGCGGTTTTTTTTTATCGTTTTCAAAAGCGATTTTTATTTTATCGATGATGCCGGCGAAGCTCTTTTCGGGAATCCAGTCGCCGTCAATCGTAATTCTTTCCCTGATATTCTGCAGGTGGGGTGAAGTATAAAAACCGCATTTATATCCCAGAGCATTTAACGCTGAAGCCAGAAACGCTCCCGTGCTTCCCTTGCCTTTGGTTCCGGCGATGTGGAAAGCCTTGATGCTATGATGGGGAGAGCCGAGTGATGTCATCAGGCGTTGGAAAGAGGAGAGATCATAATTATCGGGATCATAAGAAACGGCCGGTTTTTTTTCATAATTAATAAAGGTATTCAAATAGTTCAGAGAATCTTTATAATTCACTGCCGTGACCTTTTAAGCAGCCGTGGGAGGCGTTTTTCCATCGAAAATATTATGTGATTCAATTCGAAAGCGGCAGGTCTCCGGTGATGATCAGAGGGGAGTAACATCGACCAAATGGCCTCATTGGAAAAGAATCGCTGCGCCACCCTTCGCAAAACAAAAAACACAGGATTACGATTGGAGGCGCAACGATTGTTGTTCAGGGCTTCGGCCGTATCAGTCGCCGAATGTAATGCCCTGTGCGAGCGGCAATTCTTTGGACCAGTTGATGGTGTTGGTTTGTCGCCGCATATATCCTTTCCAGGCGTCGGAACCGGACTCGCGTCCTCCGCCGGTTTCTTTTTCGCCGCCGAAAGCGCCGCCGATTTCAGCTCCGGATGTGCCGATATTGACGTTGGCGATGCCGCAGTCAGAGCCTGTCACAGACAGAAAGGCTTCAGCCTGCCTTACGCTGTCCGTAAATATGGCGCTGGATAATCCCTGCGGAACATCGTTGTGAATCCTTATGGCTTCATCCAATGAATCGAATTCCAATATGTAAAGAATGGGCGCGAAAGTTTCTTCTCTGACGATCTCTGTTTGAGCCGGCATTTTTACGATGGTTGGTTCGACGAATTGGGCTCCCTTGTCAGGCAGTCTTGCGCCGCCGGCCACGATTTCTCCGCCCTGCTGTTTGGCTTTTTCAAGCGCATCCATCATTTCATCGACGGCGGATTCGGTTACCAGCGGTCCCATCAGGGTCGAGCCGTCAAGCGGATCGCCTATGGGGACCTGCTTGTATGCCTTGACGAGACGATCGACCAATTCTCCGGCAATGCTCTTGTGCACTATGATTCGTCTGGTGGTGGTGCAGCGTTGACCTGCCGTTCCTACCGCACCGAATAATATGGCTCGCACGGTCATCTCAAGATCGGCGTTGTCCGTTACGATTATGGCGTTGTTGCCGCCCAGTTCAAGTATCGTGCGGCCGAAACGTTGGGCGGTCAATGACGCTACATGACGTCCTACTTTGGTGGAACCGGTAAATGATATCAACGGCAAACGTTCGTCATTCAAAAACAGATCGCCGATGTCAGAACCCTTGCCCGTTATTACGTTGAATACTCCTTTTACGCCGTGATCAGACATCACGCTATTGGCGATGTTCTGAATCGCTATGCCGCATAAAGGCGTCTGCTTCGAAGGTTTCCATAAAACCGTGTCTCCGCAGACTGCAGCTATGGCAGCGTTCCACGACCATACCGCCACGGGAAAATTGAACGCCGTGATGACTCCTACGACTCCCAGAGGATGCCATTGCTCATACATACGATGATGCGGTCGCTCCGACTGCATCGTTAATCCATACAACTGACGGGATAAGCCGACCGCAAAATCGCATATGTCGATCATCTCCTGCACCTCTCCGTGACCCTCTGCCCGGATTTTACCCATCTCCAGACTCACCAGGTCCCCCAAAGGCTCCTTGTACTCCCTCAGCGCATTTCCTAAATCACGTACAAGCTCGCCGCGCTTCGGTCCAGGAATTTCCCTCCAGGTCTTGAACGCCTCCTGCGCCCCGCCTGCAGTTTTTTCATATACTTCCTCAGTCACCTGTACCACCGACGCTATCGGTTCCCCCGTCGTCGGATTATATGAAACCAGCTCCTTGCCCTTCGGGTCCTTTATCCATTCGTCAGGACCCAGGCACGCACCGGGATTGACCTCTTTGATGCCTAATTTACTCAATAAAGCTTTCATCTTGTCACCTCACTAGCTTTTAAGGTCGTCAGCCAATGCCTTAAACTCCTTTACCTTAAGGCGGTTGCTCCATTCCTCCGCAGAGACTACGGCGACCTTAACCCACTGTCAAGAGAAATATCCGGGAATAATTCCTTCTTACATCAAAATAAATTTGATAAAAATCCAAAAAGCACTTATATCACTATTGTGAAGGAAGTTCAGGGTAAAACCTGAGTGCAAAAAACAAGAAAGTCGATCGCCTAGGGGAAGCGAACCCAACTCCCGACAAGGGTAGGATGACCATACTAAACACTGATGATTGAGCCCTAACCGAGTGGTCGAAAGATCGTCTTAAACCGCTTCTGCGACACAATCCTCTTTACGAATTCCGAACATTACATTTATCAGGATCGAACGAAAAAATTATACGAATTAAAGGCTTTCCTCCAAACTTTAATGCAAGCATGAGGAGGACGTCATGACTAAAATTCTGATAACGGAGAGAAACAGCGAATTAAGAGGATACTATGAAGCTTCTTTAAAGGGTGAAAATTACGAAATCATATCCGCCGGCGACGGTAAAACCGCTATTGATATGACGGGCAAGACCTTACCGGATGTCGTCGTTCTGGATACTCATCTGCCGGACATGGACATCAGAGATGTGATGAGTCGTCTTTTAAAGGAGCATCCGAATCTGCCCATAATACTGAACGCTGAAGATTATCTTTGTCAGTTGGATTTCATGAGCTGGTGCGCTCGCAGTTGTATACCGAAATCCAGAAACCTGACCGAATTGAAACGCCAGATAGAGAAAATAACGGCCGACCAGGACAGAATAGTCACGCATCATGCATGAAGAGGGCCTTCGGCAGACAGTAACACAACGTTCCCAGCAGCGATAACGGTCTTATCGGTCATTGCGTTGCGAAGGCCGATAAGGCTGTTCTTCAAATCATTCCAGCCGTGAGTTTTTCAATCCGTCCATTATGTCCGCTTTCAAGAAACCGGAAGCCTTGATTCTGGTTCCCGGTCTTACGGCTTTTACGGCGTCTCCGTAGGACCGGCTGAACGTCAGTTTCATATCGCCGACTTCGGGGACGTTCAATTCGATATAGGGTGCTCCAAAGAAACCCTCTCCGGCTCTGATAGTTTTTCCACGAACGGAAGCGACAGCCCCCTTGAACGGTTTCCAAAAAATTTGTTTTTCATAATGATCAAGATCACCCTTAGGTCCGAAAAGCTTCCCCAATTCATTCAGACTCACAGGTTGATTGAACCTCACTCGATCAAGCAATGCCTGGTAAATTCTGCCGTTGATACCGGAAAGTTCCTCTTCGGCCTTGCTCGATTCAAGCATTGCATCGATGCTTTTCAACAAGCCGATAGAAAAAAATAAACCGAATACCGCCAAAAAAACCAGGGCCTGAAAAGCTATTTTTTCTTCACCGAGTTTTTCTTTCAATACGACATTTTCTTCAGACGGATTCATGCTTGCGCCTTATTTTGGAGAAAAGCATGCAATTCAGAGAAATGACTGATTATCCTGATCGGATTCGGGGGATTCGTCTGGTTATATTCCCTGGCGAACTTCAGGGCCGGAGGTTTAGGATTGATGAGAACGGGAACGCCCGCCGCTTTCAATGCCGGTATGTCGTTTTCGTGGTCCCCGACATAAAGCGTCTCCGTAAAGCTGATGCCGTATTCATCCAGTTTGTTTTTCAAAATTTTGTCTTTTTCCCACAAGGGAACCCTGTTTTCCATCCGGCCTGTGAATATGCCGCCTTTCAATTCTAAATAGTTACCGGCTTCAAAAGTAAGCCCCAGGTCCCGCATGATAAATTCTGAAATAAGCTGCAGCCCGCTGGAAATAATACCTGTGATGAAATGGGAATCTAACTTTTGAAAAAAATGCCGTACGCCCGGCGAATAAGGCGGCTTTCCCGCGGGCAGCATAACAGGTTCCGCATCCTTCCAGGCAGCTCCCTTCAGCAGCATGGCGTTATGACTTATCCATTCATGATACAGTTCCGGTCGTCCGTAATATTTATCCAGGGCCGCATCCCATTTTTCAATATCGCATAGGGTATGCCCCAGGGCATCCCAGGAGGAATGAAAATTACCCGTTTCATAGCGAACAATAGTACCATCCATATCGAAAACAAGAGCTCGAATCATCTCTTCATCCCTTTGAAAGTCTCAGGGAAGCCCCCTTTCATTTGAAATAGTATCAACAAAAGGGAAATAGGTCCAGAAAGAATGACGAATTCCAAGTCTCGCCATGAAGCAGGCCGACATCAAAAACTGCAGCATGCAGATCAAATATGTTCAGGCCGGGAATTGAGGATCAGCGTACCTGCCAGTATGGCCATATGTTGCTGTGGAGGCCTGAATAATCGGTGGCTCTGACTTCCAGCATGTAGTAACCCCGGGGAACGCCGGGACCAACGTCCAGTTCCAGGCCGAAAATGTTTTCGCCCAGGTGATCGAATTCCATGCCTGTTTCAACGCCTCCCACGAGCAGTTCGACTGTTTCGACATCCAATATGCTGTCCTGATCTTCAACCAGGACGTACAAGGCAATATGCCCGCCGTTTTCTTCCGTCACGGTCGTTTCATAGTAAGCTCCGATGGGTATTACGGGGGCCTGACCATAGGAAGAAGCGGAGTAAAAATCGTAAGCTCCGGCGGAGTAATCCGCATTGGCATGGAGGAAAGGCAGGAAATTGTCAGAAGCCCCATATCCGTCGCTGCTTCCGACATTCAAGAACGGCCATATTTCGCTTTCATCTCCGCGGGCGTTAAAAGCCTGGACGCCAAGAATGTAATTGCTCGGCGGCGTTCCAGGCGGCAGGTCCGCCCGAAAGGTATAAATGCCGTCATCAGCCTGGAAGTCCCCCTGCGTGCCGTCGTCTTTGAGTTGTAAAATGGGCATGGGAGCGACCATAGGATTGAGTTGAGTTCCTCCGTAAAGTAGGTCGACGCGGGAAATTTCATCGCCGGCGATCCATGCCTGAACGTTAAGATAACCGTAATTTCCTGATTCTAAAGGATTCTGTTCAATAGTCACGAATTCTACGACAGGTTTTTCATGCGTCCAGCCGCCTCCGAAACCTATCCTGAAAACATCGTTGTCTTCAACGTTGACGACGACTCTCTGAGTCAACGCGCAGGTGTGATCGCGGTCCATATCGTCAGCAAACACGAAATCGGCATCGTCGAATCTCACGAAAACAGCGCCGCCCGAAACGTTTCTAATACCGTAGAAATCTCCGGACTGGAGGCCGATATTTTCTAGGTTCTCTTTACCGTTGAACATATTTTCGAGAGTATTGGGAGCGAATCCGAATTCGACGTTCATGTCGGCTATACCGTTAAGCTCGTATTCGGCCGTAATTTCATAACTTCCGTCAGGAAGCGAAATTTCCCGTCTGACAGAAAGGTCGCTGGAGTAGAACAAGATGCTGCCGGGTTTAAGAGAAACCAGATATTCGTCATTAACGTATTTTTCATCTCTGAATCCGCTGACGCGATTCAAAACAGGATCAGGGTCAATGGAAATGTATTCATCGACCGCTTCGTCTTCGCTTCCCAGGTCCGGATGGTTGACAGAAGCGCCGATGACTTCGATGGCCAGTCCGTTTTTGTCTATCATGTAAGCTTTAACGAGTCTTCCTCCGTCATTTTCAAAGATGAGGAAGAGTTTATCGTTATAGAGCAGATATTCGTTTTCTCCGTCCAGGTCGACGTCTCTTTCTTCTGCAGAAGTTACGGCGGTTCTATTGGAGGCTGCCCATTCCGCAGCTTCCACGATCATATTGACGTCTCTGATATGGTTGCATGCCGGCAGGACCCATTCGACCAGGACTCCTTTGGCGTCGTCATCATCTTCGTCGCCTGTGAGGTCGCGGACAGTGTATTCGTCATGCCAGGCGGCCTCGTAAAGCATGGCCATAAATGCGTATTCGGCAAGCATAAGCAGTCTTTCGTCGCCGTCGGAGGTGTTCAGGCGGTTCCAGGTTTCCGGAATGATCCCGGTATTCCAGGCTGTTTCCTGTCCGTCATTCCACTGCCACATACCGTTAAAAGTTTTGCCGTTGGGCAGGGGTATTTCAGGATAAGCGCCTTCTTCATCCGCGTCGTATTGCCATCCTTTAAGGGCCGGTACGGTATCCTTGAAGCTCCATTCCCAGGGGCTTCCCCAATACCAGTTCTGGTAACCGTCATCCCATTTGTCGTCCCTGGGATCGCTTTCGGGCTGGTCAGCCGGCGCAGAGCCTCCGTCCGCTGAATCCTGCAGCCAGGCATAAGAGACGATAGGAAGGGTATCTTCGAGCCAATACGGCGGCAAGGGAAGTCCATAATCGTCGGGCAGATAATCCGTCAGAGGCGGATCATAAACCGTGTTCCATTGATCGCCCGCTCCGTCTCCGTCAATATCGACGTTGCCTTTGAGTATGTCCGTCAGGGTGGTCATCAGAATCCATTGATGATTGGCTATCCAGCGGGTGACTATTTCATGACCGTCGGGATTGCGGGGCGACGGTTGCGCGCGATACGGCTCCCCGGCGTAATCTTCCCAGTCTTCCATGCATAATATGACCTGCTCCTGATCGGGATCGAAAACTTTTTCCAGTAATTTCGCCCTCAAACCGATCTGCAAAGAAGGTTCATAGCTGCAATCGTAAAACGTGGGATACATTGTTTCCGTTTTCCATTTCTGCGCATACCTGTCGATAAAAAATATCTTCATGCCCTGGTATTCGTGTATTTTGTGAACGTCGTCGTCCAGGTCGACCAGTTCTTCATCTCCGTAAACTTCATTGAAGCAGTGCTTGTATGCGAACCAGCGGTGATGATGCGTAAATTCGTCCAGTACCACGGCTTCATAGTTATACCCGAACCTGTCGTTGGCCGCTAAAATGTCGTCGGTAAAATCGCCTCTGGCCGTGCGTTCCGGTATCCAGAAGACCGGCAGGTCAGAAGGCGGCACCTCATAAATCGTGTTGATCAGTTCCGTACCAAGAAAAATCGACCTCTGATTCACTTCGCCCCTGAAAAACGGCATCATGTGTTCGGCGAAGACTCCTCCGGTAAGCCTGACGAGGCCGTTTTCAATGCCGGCCTTTATACGTTCGTTAAAAGAAGGATCGGCCCATTGTGCGCCCAGCGAAAGGGTGCCTGACAGGTGGAGCTCGACGGGCATTCCCGTAATTTCGGCGGTTTCAAGCGCTCTGTAAAGTCCGACGCCCAGCATAGGCATCTCGGTATCTTTTGATTTATCCAGTCGGGCCTGTATGTCCATTTCATTATTGAAAGACTGGTTGCCGTGCATCAAAACGACCCATTTCGCTCTTCCGGGAGCTTCATCCAGGCTGCTGAACCATCCGTTCAGATAACCGTCCCCGAAACCGCGATCGTCATCAATAAAAGCATCGGTAATGTCCGAATTGCCGGGACCGCCGCCCGTTCCTCCGATTTCACCGGCTCCTTCGTTGGTTCCGTCTTTCGTGGTGAAAACCTGGAATTTCAGCGGCCCCGTCCCGTTCCAGCCATGGTCCATGAGAAGCTGACGGGACGCTCCAAACTCAACGCTGTCCAGCTCTGAATGAAACGCCGGTCCGATAAGATCGGCAGGAATTTCAGGTTGTCCGGCAGCGCCTTCCTTGACCGACCAGTTAACGGTGTCGTATATGCAGAAGGCTATATCCCACGGCATATCGGTCTGACAATCCGTGTAATCGGGAAGCCAGGTTTCGCCGGCGGAAGAATCGCAATCTATCATTACATAACAATCGACGCATCCGGAAGCCTCCGCCATATATTTCAAATCGAAAAAGTCGATCCTGAAATACACATTATCCTCATCTTTGGAAAAGTAAAAAGCGACCAGGTCGCGGCTGTCGTCATACCCGTCGTCGAATAAGTAAACGGCATCGCTTCCGGGAGGAACGATCTCCTCGCCCTCATCGCCGCCGATAGGATAACACGCTTCATAGGATGGATTCGTTCCCAGACTCATCCCGAAATGAAGGTCCATGGCCTTGATGTCCTGATACTCCCAGTCGGTAAAATCCCCGTCGATTGTGACGGCTGCGTTGGAAGTAGCGGGAAAGGCTGTCACGTATATCAAAAGAAATACGCTGAAAATATGGGCTTTCTTTAGAGTTTTAAACATGTTTTCAAACCTCCGGTTTCATGCTGCCGGAAAAATACAACCGGCTGTATGAATGCTTTTATTCGATGTCCAGTCTGGGCCAGTGCATGAATGTTCGCCCATAACCGTCCTCAATTTCCAACATTATAATGTGCCGTCCCGTCGGGAGAGCCTCCGCTCCATCGAAAAAGAAGCCGTATATGCCGTCTCCCGCATTGAAGTCCTGGTGCATGCCGTCGTCGTAAAGTTCGAATTCGTCGGCTTGAATCGGCGGATCGATCGGATTCTCTCGCGTTCCGGCGTAATAAAATTTAACGTGTTCGATGCCGGCGTTCTCCGGATCGCTGATCCAGGCCAGCAGCCGCCACATTGATGATTGGCCCTTTTGAATATGCGTATCCCACATGCCGGCCATCACTACCCTGGGAGGCGCTATAGGCGGCGAATAAGGTTCCGTCACGTTAATGAAGATATAATCCTTGCTGAACGCTTCATCGCTGTCCCTGGCAAAAATGACCAGAAGATAACGACCCGTTTCAATCCCTTCAGGGACCGTTATCCGTCCCGTATATACTCCGTCGTCCGATTGAGCGTCCCCTGAATTGAAAAGGTCGCCGTCGTCATAAAGATATATCTTTTCAGGCAATCCTATCGGTTCTCCGTTTATGTAGACCTCAGTTATCACGGAAGTTTCAGCCGCATCCTCAAAAACTTCCACCGTCAATAACGTTGCCGTCCTGCCGTCTGCAGGAGCGGAATCGGCGGATAATTGAGGATTCCTGGTGATCGGCGGGACCATGATCATGTCGCCGTGACCGGGCGGAAATTCTGTGTCGTACATATAATCTTCATCCGTTTCCGCTCCGTTTTCATGATGTCCGTTCACGTTGTCTCCCGGAGAAATGATCGGATGCACCTGCATATAAGGATAAGGCATGTCGTAGCCTGCTTTTTGCGCGAATACGTAAACATTGACCAGGTATTCACGGAAAAGATCGTCGAATATCTCATCAGAACCGAAACACTGGTCCGCTCCATACCACCAGAAAGGATCGCTGCCCTCGGCCGTATAAAGCTCATCCCAGGCCAGGTACTGAAAATATGCCTTTCGTCCGTCTTCTTCCAGCGTCGGAAAAGGTTCGTAAGGATGAAAGCGCCATTCGGATGCGTTTACGGAATCCAGGTCCTCCCTGGTTTGACGTAGATGTATCCAGGCCTGGTTCTCGTTCTCCTCGCCGATCCAGGTGTCGAGGTTCCCGTTCACCCAGGAGCCGTGCGCCAGCGGCTCAAGTTCCCATTGTTCATCCAGCGGATACGGAGCCCCGTCAACATATTCGCCGTTCTTTATTCCTATTGCGCTGGAGGGTGTTGATGAAATAAGGTTATATTCCCCGTACCAGCGCTGCTCCGGCGGAATCATTGAACACGCCCGGTTCATTCTGTAATACAACCCGTAACTTTCAATCGGTCCCGGCAAATGAGCATACTCAAAAAAGGTCGCTCCGAAACGATGAAAATGCCCCCAGGCGTTTTCGCCGTCGGCACAGTGCGACCAAAATTTGTCATGTCCCCAGTCGACTATAATATGTTCTTCAAATACCCTGTAGGCCAGTTGATCGGCGTCCGCATACCAGCCGTTGGAATAATAACCGCCGTCATACGCTATCTGGTCGCCCTCGCTCCTGAACCAGGCGGACATCGCATCCGTGCTGTCCCCGTCAAGATATTCGTCATCCTCATCAATACGGTAAATACGGCCGGGATCGTCCACATGACCTGATGCCATACACGTTTCATTGCCGCTGGCTATCCACTTTATGTTGTTTCTTCTGAAGGCATACGCTATCGTCTCGCCTACCGCTCCCTCGCCAGGCCACATGCCGTGAGGAAACTTGCCGAATGCCCGATTATACTGCCTCGATCCCAATGCCACCTGGTTGTAACAATCATCATCATAGATCGCCGGATCATCCGGCCCAAACTCGCCTTCAGCAGCCTCACCGGCCCCGTGATACGCATAATCGATGTCGTCTACCCTCGCCGAATACGGACTCTGCTCCAGATAATTATCCGTATCGTATATCAGCGGCAATATCGGATGCGAATAGGGCGTTGTCACCACTTCAATCTGAGGATACCCGGTGTGAGGACATACCGTGTTCTGGAGCTTCCGGTGAATCGGTATTATGAATTTTATGATTTTATACTGCTGAATCGCTATCATTAAAGCATCCCAGTCCGTAAAATGACGGCATATACGGCCGTCCAGTTCAAATTCCTCGCCCGTGCCGTAACTGTATCCGCCCATATCCGCAGGGTCCAGCGTCTCACCGTGTTCTCCGAACCACTCATCCTCCGGCGTCCCCCACGTCTTGAATCCGCCATAAGTCTTTATGCCTTCCACAACGTCCGTTATCTCGTTCCCGTTCTCATCATGTCCCCTCAAGATATACTCGTCCGTCTCCTTGAAATATGAATGAAAAGCGCTCAGAGAATACCATATCTTTAAATCCCGCAATTCATCGTCCGTCCAGTTGTCCGGGTTTACGCCTCCCGGTCCCTGCCTTTTTTCTTCCAATGCCGCATACGAAGGATACAAAAATACGTGATGCTCACGCGGCGTCAACCACGATGAATGATATAAAATGAATACCTTCTCCTGGTTCGTCAAATTCGCCTGAGGCTTGCACAATAAATCAAAATGCCTCTCAAACAGCGCCGAATCGTCATTCCAAGCAGGGTCAGTCGGATTCCCACCGGGATACAAATCTAAATCAAGCTCCTCAGGCGTGTCAGCTCCCTCAAAACAGGGCGCCAGCGCTTCCATATACGTCATCAACTGATGAAGCAATACTCCGGAAATGTTTATCGTTATATGAACGAACGGAAATCCGTGTCCCGTCGCCTCGCCCGTGTCGACCCACTCGTTGCCCTGTATCTCCCGCGTGTTGATGTTGTTCCTTCCGTCTATCAATACCGATGCCATGAAATAATAGTCGCGAATGCAGTGAATCCGCGTGAACGGATAATCAAATGTATCCGTCATTCGATGAAGATACGACGGCTGATGCTGGTTCCAGAAAAAATTTACGTAGGTCGTGTGCTGAGCTGAAATTCCACACGCCATCGCCGTTAACATAACTGAAATTACAAAGATAGTTTTTACTCTCATTAAAGCCTCCCGGAAATTTTTCCTCGTTCATTCTATCCAAAAAATTTCGGCAATATCAAGTTTAAAACGAAACGAGCTTTTTCCGCTGTGCAGGATTTTGGAGAAAAATTTTTCCAAGTATTCCAA
>CAZUFC010000019.1:0-1060 GCA_964619725.1 uncultured bacterium
TGACTGTCCAGCATTAAATTTTGAATCGACAATCGAGTTTATGGACAGTCACTAAATAGTCTTCATATTCGATTAATCAACGGACCCGCAGGCGGGGGGACTTTGTTTTACTTGAATTATTTCGATCGGGCGTTATTTTTTCGTCAAACATTTCACAATTTTTTACCAGTCAATATCAGGAGATGTGAAGTTCCTGATTTTACTTGACGCGCATGACCCACACAACCTGGAAAAACTGCTTGGGCGCGCCTGCGGTCGCATTCAGAATTAATCCCCAGTTGCCGGTATTCTGATATGTGCTGCATACCTCAATGGCCCTGGCGGTTCCTTCCGGGTCTTTTTTGAAGTTGTGAGTATGACTGGGGAGGTAATTTTCTTCATTTGTCGCGCCGGAGGCGGTATGGCCTTCCAGAATCCTGTTTTGTCCGTTTAAGTTGGGAATAGTTTGCCCGTCCAGAGGACTGTCCGGGTCGTCCAGGAGCTGCCCGTTGCATTCCACGAAGTTGGAGGGCAAGGCGGGAACTCCCGGTAAATTTTTATGCCAGGCTAAGATGCCGCCTACAGGGACGACGATGGAAGAGGAGGCTATGCCGGTTAATTGAGAACCGTCGCCGATAAAATAGTCAGCTTTCACGTTTTCGTTTACATCCAGGCTTTCCGTCGGCGACTGAGTTCCGATGCCGACGTTGCCGGTGGATGAATCATAGTACACTTCCGCTCCTGCCGTCTGCCCGTCGTTATTGTATAAAAATTGTTTGTCGCTTCCTCCCACGGGCCCGGTGTCGCCCTGAGGACCTGTAGGACCGACCGGTCCTTCGTCTC
Source organism: uncultured bacterium (assembly GCA_964619725.1). Lineage (GTDB taxonomy): Bacteria > CSSED10-310 > CAZUFC01 > CAZUFC01 > CAZUFC01 > CAZUFC01. The sequence continues at coordinate 823 of CAZUFC010000019.1, forward strand.
CCTGCGGACCTTCGGGCCCCATTTGCCCAGTCTCGCCTTGGGGTCCCTGCGGACCGACTGGCCCTTCGTCGCCCTGAGGACCTTCCGGACCGACGGGCCCGGTGTCGCCTTGAGGGCCCTGCGGTCCAACAGGCCCGGTATTTCCTTGCGGCCCCTGCATGCCTACGTCGCCCTGCGGCCCTTCCGGACCAACGAGCCCTGTGTCTCCCTGGGGCCCATGCGGCCCGACAGGCCCGGT
>CAZUFC010000019.1:1160-83695 GCA_964619725.1 uncultured bacterium
ATTTCCTTGCGGCCCCTGCATGCCTTCATCGCCCTGCGGCCCTTCCGGACCGACGAGCCCGGTGTCGCCTTGGGGACCCTGCGGCCCGACAGGCCCGGTATTTCCTTGCGGCCCCTGCATGCCTTCATCGCCCTGCGGCCCTTCCGGACCGACGGGCCCGGTGTCGCCTTGAGGGCCCTGGGAGCCTGCAGGTCCTGTTTCGCCTTGAGGACCTGTGGGACCGGCTAAACCGGCCGTATCGCCTGTCCATTGCCCGTCAGAGTTTATCACTTCACCGTATCCGGTAATGATTACATTTTGAGGATGAATCTCCATATCATAAACATCATCTGCCTGGGATGCTCGAAAAGCCTGTCCCACAGAGCTTAAGGGAAGTCTCGGTTCCTGGATTTCTCCCTGTACGCCCACTTCCAGCCAGAAATTACCGTTGAAATCGATCTCTATCGGTAATTGGGAACCCAATATAATATGAAATAAACCGCTCTCAACCGGGACCTGGCTGTGGATTTCAGACCATAACGCCGTGCCTCCCGTTTCCATATCATATATGCTGAAAAAGAACATAAAAGTTCCATCCAGGGGTTCGCCTTCGGAATCGGTTAAATATCCCTGATAATTAATTTGTTCAGGGGTTTCCGCGTTTACGATTCCGAACGGCGCCGCCGCTAGTATAACGGCAAAAAATAAAATAATGCTTCGTCTCATGATGTTTCTCCTTTTGATTTTTTAAGTTGGATTTACAGCAGGACCATCGACTCTTCTTAATGAGGAAAAAGAGCCTAATCTTTAGTTACGAAAAATAAATAAAAAAGCAAGCAGTTTGTTGAAATAAATTAAACTTCCGGAAGCTGCGCAATAAATTGCGTAAATTTTTTAAATAACCTGGCGAGTTGACTGGCTGCGCCTTGCCGGCAGCAAAATTTTAATCGGCAATCGAGTTTGCGGACAAACGCTGCGAGTTTGACTTTTTTTCGTTTGTTATTATTATTATTAAAGGAGATGAGAGTAGGTTTTCCCTTTCCCTCCCTTGAAAACAATTAAAAAACGAGAGGAGGTAAGGCACGAAATGGAGATTTCCATCACTCGCCTCATCTGTCGACCCGGCATCACCTTTAAACGCATTTACGACAGCTTGATTGAAGAGACCGCCGACATGGTGATTTCAGAATTTGGAATAGAGACGAAAAAATCAGGGCAGTTCTGAATTCGTCAAACGATTTCAGGGACGGCATTCGGCGGACAAACCAGGTGATCGAAATGGCGATAGATAGGGTTCGTGAGAAACGCCGATGCCGAAGGATCATTATTTTTTTCAGGTATAATATCAAGAGATTAAAATGATACCCCGGATTTTAAATACGATTTCATCGCCGGAACGCTCATGTTCCAAAAGATTATTGAGGGGCGCGCCGGAGGTCAGCGCAAGCGCGGTCAGGGTTGTCTTGAGCGATGCCAATGGAAGCAATGCTTGAAGATACTGGGGAAAGAACCCTGGCGGCAGGATTCGTATGCTTATTCCGGGTAAATGCTTTATGGGGGACAAATCAGCATGAAAAAGGTTCATTACTTTCTCAGTCTTATATTAACAGCAGCATTTTCAGCCGGCGCAATCGCCGGGATCACACCAATCATCAATTATCAGGGATATCTGACAGACGCATATGATGTTCCTTTGGACGGAACCTATGCTTTTACATTTAGAATTTACGATTCCGAGAGCCAGGGCAATCTTGTCTGGGAAGAGATTCATAATTCCGGCCAAGTCAGCAATGGGCTATTCGATTTTTTATTAGGCGAAGAAATACCGCTTGATTTTATATTCGACGGCGCTTTCTGGCTGGAAATAACCGTGAATGAAGAGACACTTTCGCCCAGGCTGGCTTTAACGAGCGTGGGACAGTCGCTGAATTCTCTGGATGTTTATAATAATGAAATACATCCGTCCAGCGTGCAAATAAAGGATTACGGCGAAGTTATAAGTTCGACCGGCCAGTGGATGGGCGATCCCACAGGTTTAATCGGTCCGACGGGTCCTGAAGGACCGACTGGAGCTCATGGAGACACTGGTCCGGCAGGGCCTCCCGGCGAACCCGGCGACACTGGTCCCGCCGGTCCTGAAGGCGACGCAGGCGATACGGGTCCGGAAGGACCGCCTGGTCCGAAGGGCGACACTGGAGCATCAGGACCGGTAGGTCCTGACGGTCCTAAGGGCGATACAGGAATCACGGGTCCGATGGGTCCGACCGGTCCGACAGGCGAAGCAGGTCCGATGGGTCCGACGGGTCCGACGGGCGAAGCGGGTCCGATAGGCCCGACAGGTCCGACGGGCGAAGCTGGTCCGATAGGCCCGACGGGTGCGACGGGCGAAGCGGGTCCGATAGGCCCGACGGGTCCGACAGGCGAAGCAGGTTCGATGGGCCCGACCGGCCCGACCGGCGAAGCGGGTCCGACCGGCCCGACAGGTGATGTAGGTCCTGTAGGCCCGACGGGTCCGACGGGCGAAGCAGGTCCGATGGGTCCGACCGGTCCGACGGGCGAAGCGGGTCCGATAGGTCCGACGGGTCCGATTGGCGATGATGGTCCTGTAGGTCCGACGGGTCCGACAGGCGAAGCAGGTCCGATAGGTCCGACGGGTGCGACGGGCGAAGCGGGTCCGACAGGTCCGACGGGTCCGATTGGCGATGATGGTCCTGTAGGTCCGACGGGTCCGACAGGCGAAGCAGGTCCGATGGGTCCGACGGGTCCGACGGGCGAAGCGGGTCCGATAGGTCCGACCGGTCCGATTGGCGATGATGGTCCTGTAGGTCCGACGGGTCCGACAGGCGAAGCAGGTCCGATGGGTCCGACGGGTGCGACGGGCGAAGCGGGTCCGATGGGTCCTAGCGGTCCTGCCGGCGATGCAGGTCCTATTGGTCCGACAGGTCCCAAAGGTGATACAGGTCCGCAAGGAGTTCCCGGGCCTGTTGCCGGAACCGATAAACAACTCGTCTACAACGACGGCGGGAATGCGGCCGGAGCTGAAATTTACTTCGATGGCAATAACGACAGGATGGGCGTAGGTACTGACTCTCCGGCCTCCAAGCTGGAAGTGACCGGCATGATTCACAGTACATCCGACGGTTATAAATTCCCGGACGGCAGCGTGCAAACCTCTGCAGCCGTAGCCTCTTCAGGGGCCGGAGGAGTTTTGTATCTCAGACAACACACCTCTTACGGCGCTCCGCCCGGCTGTCCCTCAGGATGGACGCAGGCCGGCATGACATATGTCGGCGAAGACACCATTATCAATTACGAACGAACCTGCTACAAGATAGAAGGATATTGTCTGGTTTTATATCTCAGACAACACACCTCCTACGGGGTTCCGCCCGGCTGTCCTTCGGGATGGACACAGGCAGGACTTACGTACGTCGGTAATGCCGGCATAATCAATTATGAGAGGACTTGCTACAAATGTAATTAATGTCTGTCCATAAAAGGTCGGGATATATCATAAATTCAGTACGCATTTGCGGTTCAGTAAGAATAAAAACAAACCCCGATACGCTGATGTCCATGCTTCGACGCGAGCGATTCGCATGGACATAAGCGTATCGGCGCCCTTTCAGGAATGGAGATTTCACTCAGTCAATTTTTTAGCCGGTAAAAACTGTTGCCCCGGTTTGATCAGTACCCATTAATATCTTAATCCAACTTCCGAATATGCGGAAGTTGGGTAAATAAAAGAAAAGGCCTGCGACAGCATCATGTCGCAGGCCTTTTCCTGTAAGATGATTTTATTTTCTCCGTAAGCGGATCAAACCGCTGAGGGCTGCCGTCAGGAGAATCAGCGAAAGCCATGACATGGCCGGCACTTCCTCCGGAGCCATGGGCAGCCAGGCTCTATGGACTTCGCCTCCGTCGACCCAGTTGTAACTTGCAGCGTAGATGCAGTAGTCGAAGTAGACGGGTCCTATCATGAACATGTTGTTTTTGTTTCCCCATCCGTCTAAGGATGCTCTGTGGAGTGCGCTCGAATCGTCGGTCACGTTTGCCCATATGGAAGCGCCGTCGATTTCATTGTAGTCCGCCATGACGCAGAAGGTCCCCTGGTGCAGGAGAGTGCAGCTCAGCGCCATGTTGTTGGGATTTCCTAGTCCGTTTTCGTCTGTGCCTTCATCGTCGGGGTCGACTTCGTCAGCTATGACCGGTTCCCAGTTCATGCCGTCTTCTGATCGCCAGAGTTCACCTCCTGCGACATAGTTCCATGTGCCGCCGTACAGGTAACCGTTAAAAGGTCCGTAGAGATAAAGTTCTACGTTGTCGGCATCGCCGAAACCCCCGCTCATGATTTGAGTCCAGGTCCCAGCGTCGCCGGTGTCGCTGGTCCAGAGCTGACATCCGCCGTCTGTTCCGACCAGGGCAGCATAGCAGGCATCCTGGAATGTGCGTATGGTAACGGCCATTCCATTGAGCTGACCGAATCCGTCGCTTACTGCCTGTTCCCAGGTTTCGCCGTCGGCGGAGCGCCAGATTTGGGCATTGCCGCTTGCGTTCAATGTGCCGGCCCAGAGCATGCCGGTTTCTGCATAGAGGTCGAATATTCTTATGTTGGCATCGTCTCCGAATCCGTCGTCGTAGAATGCTCCCGGTTCTTCGTCGGCTGCGACGGCTTCCCAGGACATTCCATCGGCGCTGCGCCACAATTCGCCGCCCAGGGAGTTTTTACCGGTGCCGGCGTATAGATAGCCCTGATATTCGGCGAAGCATTGTATGCGTCGATTATCCATATCGCCGAAACCGTCGGTGATTATCTGCTCCCAGGTCGTACCGTCGGGGCTGCGCCATATCTGTGCGCCGTTGTAGGGGTTGTCCGTGCCGATATAGAGGTAATCGCCAAAGGTGATGACGGTGCGGAAACGATTGCCGGTATCTCCGAATCCCTGGTCAGCGACCTTTTCCCACATGAAGGGCGGATGGTCCTGATCGTCCTGGGGGTCGGTTCCGTAGCGGTATTCGTCGTAGTTGGAAAAACCGTCGCCGTCGGCATCATCATCGGCATCATCCGCCAGGGGATTCAGGCCGTTTTCGACTTCATATCCGTCCGGCATGCCGTCGTCGTCGGAATCATCGTCTGCAGGGTCTGTTCCTTCGCTTTCTTCCGTATAGCCGTCTCCGTTCAGGTCCGTGCCGTTGTCTTCCAGGCCGTCGCCGTCGGTGTCTTCATTGCATGGATTAAGGTAACCATTTTCGAATTCCTCCAGGTTCGTGAATCCGTCGTCGTCGAAATCATCGCCGGAATCGTCCGTGCCGACCGTCATGCAGGGGTAGAAACTTTCCCACAGATCGTCCATGTTGTCCCCATCCGTATCGACCATGTGCCACTCGTCCGCGCCGATGTCCACTATTCCCGTATCGGGATTGGGGCGCGCTTCTCCTTCAAAATCAGTATCCCCGGCCGGAACATCCGTGCTTGTTCCTGCGTCGCGGCAGGGCGAATTCGGCGGTATGCGGAAATCACGGTTATCAGGATTCATCAGCATGGGGTCCTGCGATACGTCGTCGGGACCTGCCGAGCATCCTGAGTATTGACCGGCGATATTTCCGAACACGCAATTGTTGTTCAGCGTATATGCCGAAGGAGAAGATGCTTCGATTCCTCTATAATTGCCGGTAACGATCGTGTTGCTGAGGGTTACGTCCGAGTTTTGCCAGGCGCCGATGCCGCGGCCCTGGCCCCAATCCGCTCCGCAGCCGTAGATCACGTTGTTGATGATCAAGGGGGCGTTGACGTCATCATTCGAATAAATATTTATTCCCACTTGGGCCATTCTGGCGATGCGATTGTTGCGGATCGTCGGCGAGCTGCCCATATTAAGGTTTATGCCGCATTGGGTGACGTTGGGAGTCTGATCGTAAATAAGATTATCGTTGATTTCGAATCCCCGCAGGACGCGTAAACAGGATATGGCAGTCCAATTGCCGCTGTTACCGGCGTCACGGATAATAAAACCTTCGATGCATCCCGCCGCCATTTTCTCCAGGTTAGTGCTCATGGGATCGACGTTAACGCATGTGTTTTCCAGCACGGGAGTTTCTCCTGGAGCCGCCCGCAGGAAAAGAGCTCGCTGCATATGAAGCCATTCCTCGTTATAGCTGCCTTCATGCACCAGGATCGTGTCGCCGTCCTGCGAATTCCAGAAGATTTCATTGATGCTGTCGTAAGGATGCAGCTCCGATCCGTCCTCGTCAGGATCGCTGACGTTGGGATCGCCCGGACCGGGATCATTGGGACCATCATCATCCACATGATAAGCGGTTACCGTCGGCACGGAACCGTCATCGCACGGATCGGTGAAGCGTGCGCATTCCAGCCAGTTAGCGGCATCATCTCCGTCCGGGTCTGCGAAGGCATCCGCGGTAACGGGATCGACGCATGACATGTACCCGGCTTCCCAATAGTCTGACATGCCGTCATTGTCCGTATCCCGCAATACAGGCGATGTGCCGGCGCCGGTTTCAGTCAGTCCGTCGCCGTTGATGTCCACCCCGTCGTCTTCCAACCCGTCCCCGTCCGTGTCCTCATTCACAGGATCAGTAATATAGCCGTCCGTTCCCTCGGTCAGCTCCTCACCGTCTTCCAGACCGTCAGAGTCGGTGTCTTCCGTAGTGGGGTCGGTTCCATAGTAATATTCATCCAGGGCCGTGAGATCGTCATTGTCCAGGTCGCTTTCCGGCGTCATTTCGCCGTATTCCGTTTCGAACCAGTCCGGCAGTCCGTCTCCGTCGCCGTCAACCCACTCGTCCGCCCCCATGTCGGATTGCGATCCCTCCGGGCGCGTCTCCTCATCTATATCTATATCAGGCGCATAAAGGTCTTCAGCCTGATCTATGCATGGCGATGAAGCCATCATCCGACCTGATATCGTCAGCGACGGGTCAGCCGTCATGTCGTTCGGTCCGGGAGTAACGTCGCCCTGATATGTCGAATTATTGTTCCAGAAACAGTTGTAATCGACTGTAGGCGGTATCGATTCTCCCTCCATCGCGGTTATGCCTACGCTGTTCCTGTATATGATGTTGTTGCGTATCTCCGCACCCGCATATTCGCCCCAGATATACACGCCCTCATAATTGTTGTCGAAGATCGTGTTGTTGATTACCTTGGGAAAACCGGGACGAGCCTCGTTCCACGACCATACTCCCACTCCGTTCTCGGTGCTTCCCGATATCAGGTTATTGGTGATGACCGGTTGCGACTCGTTTACCGTTAATCCCCGGAAATTGTTTCTGAATACATTGCCGGTGATCGTGCATTCGAAGTTTGAATATACGCCGACGGAGCTTGAAAAAGGACAGTCGTGGATCATATTGCCCTTGACCGTAACCTCAGTATCGCCGTGAAGCTGCACCGCATCCCCGCTGGAAGTGCAATGATGGATATGATTATTTTCCGCCAATCCGCTGCTGTTGGAAAAACTGCAGGCAGACCAGCCGCTCCAGTTGCGTATCTCGCATCCCCTTACCGTTACGTCCTCGCTGCCTTCTATGCGTATCGGTTCCTGGCCGCCTGTCAGCGTCGAATTCTCGATCGTCGCACCGTCGCAGTCGTATAAATTTACGCCTCTTTGCTGATACTGCTCCATACGGCAGTCGCTTATCGTCATGTTCGCCTGGTGAAGATCGAAACTGTAATCGCCGCCGGACAGAGTGAACCCGGAAAATACTCCGAATGGGATATCCGAACCGTGAGCGACGAAATAATCCGTCGCCGTTATCGTCGTTTGTTCGGGACCGGCGCCGGTCAAATATCCGGCTGCATTCTGCACGGTGAGACTCTCATTGTAAGAGCCGGCGAATACTTCAACTCCGTCTCCCGGCGTGGTCAGCATCATCAGCGCTTCCTGTATCGAATCGTATGGATGCGCCATGCTGCCGTCTTCATCAGGATCGCTTATGTCAGGGTCACCCGGTCCGGGATCATTCGGCGCATCATCATCGACATAAAGCGTGGTCAGAGTGGGAGCGACGCCCCCATCGCAGGGGTCTGTGCCGTTTAGATATTCTACCCAGTTCACCGCTGTGTCGCCGTCAGGATCGGACTCCTCATCCCCGGTCAGAGGATCAACGCAGACGCTGTTGATCACTTCCCATAAATCGGGTATGCCGTCGCCGTCCGTGTCGCCGCGGGTCGGATTCGTCCCGGCTCCCCCTTCCGTCATACCGTCAGTATTCAAGTCAACCGTTCCGTCCTCCAGGCCGTCGCCGTCAGTATCGGGATCGTGGGGATCGGTGATGTAACCGTCCGCTCCCTCCGTCAGCTCCTCTCCGTCGTCCAGGCCGTCGCCGTCAGAGTCCGCGGCCGTCGGGTCCGTTCCATAATAATATTCATCCGCGTTCGTCAAATCGTCGGAATCACCATCCGCTTCCGGCTCCAGGTCGCCGTAAAGTCCTTCCCACCAGTCCGGAAGTCCGTCGCCGTCCGTATCCAGCCATTCGTCCGCACCGCGGTCGATACCTCCTGCCTGCGGCCGCGTTTCCCCGTCGTAATCCTCGGAAGGAGCTCCGGAACTCATGCCCGTATCCAGACAGGGCGAACCGGGAAGAAGGTGCAGATGAGCCGCCAACTGAGGGTCTTCCACTGCGTCAGAAGCGCCGCCGGAGCAGTTGCTGTAGTAATTGTCGTTGTCGATATCCCAGAAGGTGTTGTAATCGGCAGTGACGCTTCCTCCGTCCTGGCTGCTTATGCCGTTCATTACTCCCGTTATTATATTGTTATACGCATATAAATCAGATGTCGGATGAAGCGATAAGAGTCCGCCTGCCCAACTGCCGGGATAAGCATCCTTTATGGTATTATTATATGCCGTGACCGTGCAGTTCGTTTCGGACTTGATGTGCCAGCCGCAACGCTCCGTTAAATTGTTCTGAACCGCAGCAGTCGAACTGTTTTCATCCATAGTCGTGATGCCGATGCCCGTGTCGTTGCAATCGTGAATGTAATTGTCCTCGATTACCGTATTCGTCGAATTGAAGCTCGCTATGCCCCAATCCGCCTCTTTCATCTCGTTGCCCGCGATAAGATAACCGTCAGACCACCAATGATTTACAGCAAAACCGTCCACGCCCGATACCGTGAATCCCTCCAGTTTGCCGCCCGTCACATTGTTTATCTGAAGGCTGTAATCCGTTATTACCGTCTCCCCGATGCCCGATCCTATCAGATCAATGTCCTTATTATGAACCTGAACCTCCTGCGAATAGGTCCCGGCGCCTACCATTACCGTGTCGCCGCTCTCCGCTGCATCCACGGCATCCTGGATAACCGTCGCCGCCGTCGACCAACTCGTATAGGGCGGCGTATCGCTGCCGGACGGCGAGGCATAATGCACGTCTCCCAGCGCCGGCGCACCGTAATTCCATTGCATAACAATGATCAGCGCTGCTGTAATAATTATCCTGGTTAATGATGAAACGTTTCGGTTTTTTCTCATAAATAACTCCTTTCTCTCCAGGGTGAACTGATGCGGTTCCAGACTTTTCCCTCCTCAAATGCCGGAAAAACCGCTCAGGGGATGAGCCAAACGCATAAATCAGCCTTATCCTCGTCGATGAGCGCGGTTCTGTCGCTCATCAACATTATTTAGGGTAATGAAAAATTTAGAAGTGTCAAAGGAAGGTGACATTTTAACGATGAGAAAAAACGCATATTTTGAAGTTGCGGTTTGCGCAGATCAGGCGATCAATGGGTTTTGAAAATCCGGGAATTATCAAACAGGGGTTGCGCTTCTTTCAAAAATTTTGGCTGTTTGATCCAGGGATTGGGGTTGGCATCGGTATCGAGGGATCGCAATTGGGATAAAAATTGAAGCAAAACCGGTAATTTATATTGACAGAAGCTGGATGATCCGGTAAAAATAATTGCCGGATTGTTTTTTATCTGGTAATAAATTTTTTCAGGAGACTCGGGTGATAGAAAAAGTAAAACAGATTATACTTGATTTTCAGGAAGTAGAATTGAAGACGGGGATTCTGCGTCGATTAAAGATAAAGAGGGTCGTCGGCAAAGCGACGGTGATGGTGGGCGTGCGTCGTTGCGGAAAGACGACCTATCTTTACCAGGTTATGGAACGCCTGTCGGTTGAGGGAGTATCGAGAAAAAACATGTTATATGTAGACTTTTTCGATGACCGTCTGCATAATTTAAGTCAGGAAGGGATAGGATTAATTACAGAAGCATATTATTCGATTTATCCGGAGAAGAAAAACAGTGAGAAGGCGTATTATTTTTTCGATGAGATACAGATGGTTGAGGGTTGGGAATCTTATGTTTCACGGCTTTTGCGCAGTGAAAACTGCGAGATATTTTTAACGGGTTCCTCTTCCCGGATGCTGTCGAAGGAAATCGCGACACAGATGCGCGGCAGGTCTTTATCGTGGGAACTTTTTCCCTTTTCATTCGTGGAATTTCTGGATGCAGTCGGAATAAACGGCGAAGCGCCTTATTCCGGTAAGAAGCGGCTGATGATCCAGAAGGCATTCGATGAATATTGGGAAAAGGGTGGATTCCCTGAAGTGATGAACGCTGATCGAATGCTGCGGGTAAAGATACACCAGGAATATTTTCAAACCGTATTATTTCGGGATATAATCGAGCGTCATGATGCATCTCATCCGAGGGGTGTAACGGACCTGGCACACAGGCTTATCGACAATATAGCGTCTTTATATTCCGTGAACAGTCTGACAGGTTACTTGAAAACGTTAGGCCACAAGGTTTCAAAGTCAGCGGTTTCTGATTGCATGGAGTGGTTTGAAGATGCATATTTTCTTTTCACGGTGTGGATATTCGACGCATCGCTCGCCCGCAGAAAAACAAATCCGAAGAAAATTTACTGCATTGATCATGCGTTTGCGTTATCATGCGCTTCGGGGATTCTGATAAATTCCGGTCATCTTTTTGAGAATCTGGTATTTACGGCACTTCGCAGGCTTTCATCTGATATATATTATTATAAAACAAAAAGCGGCCGGGAAGTTGATTTCATCGTCATATTGCCTGACAGGACGAGGATGCTTGTTCAGGCTTGCGAATCAATGGTCGAACCTCAAACCCGGAAGCGTGAGACGACGGCGCTGAAAGAGGCGATGGCGGAATTGGGAATGGATTCGGGGATCATCGTAACGCGGCGTGAAGAGGATGAGATTGAAATTGAATATGGAAAAATTGCGGTGATGCCTGTCTGGCGTTTTTTACTGAATTTTGAATCAGGACGCTTGTAACTTATCGAATGATAGCATCCCTGAAAAATTCGCAAAATTCCAAATAATTTTAGAAATTTTATCAACTGCCGCAATTCAATAATATTTTTACAGGCGGAAAAATGATTGTATATATTGTTTGCGTCAACGCATAGGGTTGAATCCATTGAGCCGTAGAGACTCTGTTTCTCCATGGAACAGAATTTGCTCCTTTGTGGTTCGATGATTTTTGCGGGTCTCGCGCAGACGGGAATGTTGAGAAAAGCGCTGGAAAATTATCAATGATCAAGGGAGTAAGAAACGGGGAAAGACAATGGATTTAACATCGCAACTGATTACAGTCCTGCAGACTGTGACGGCCATGCTGCTCGGAGGACTAATTGGAATGGAGAGAGAAATGGCCGACAAACCGGCGGGATTCAGGACTCACATGATGGCGGCCGGCGCTTCCGCATTGCTGATAAAACTGGGTAAGGTTCTGATCGTTAATTTTGATGGAGAGTTAATATCTGAATCATTAAGCGCTGACCCGGTGAGGATCATACACGCCATCGTCATAGGGGTGAGTTTCCTGGGCGCGGGGACGATAATTCGAAGGAAACCGGCGGAAATTGAGGGATTGACTACGGCAGCATCCATATTAATGGCTTCTGCTGTGGGCATAAGCGTCGGGGTCAATCTTCTCGCCGTGGCCGTCAGCATCAGCGTCATAACTTTTACAGCGCTTTATGGGCTGAGTTTTATAGAAAGAAGATTACTGCGTCGGCGAGGAGAGGAGGGTGAAGATGAATCGTGAACATTCTGTTTTCTGCGGAGCTCTTCCTGTTAATGAGAATTAAATATTACCGGGGGCCGCGTAGCGTGTCGAGATATTCGCAGGTTTTACGTTTATGCGCTGCAGGGCGTTTTTGAAATTGAATTATATTTTGAAAGGAGTTTGAGATGTTTTTTGCTGATTTGCTGGCGGCACTGATCGTCAGTTTTATAGCGGTAGCGATTTTAATCGCTCTGATGGGCTGGGAGCAGCCCCGGGGAGCCGGAGTCAGGGACACGGTTCTGTTTATGTTCACCATCTTTTTTCTGGTGGTATGGGCGGCAGGAGTATGGGCCAGGCCTCTGGGTCCTCCCTTATGGGGCGTTTACTGGCTGCCTTTCCTTTTTGCAGGAGTCATCGTGTTCCTGATAATGCTGGCAGTGGTTCCGCCGCGCCGGCCCAGAACGAGGAGGGAAGCCGTTGAACAGGCCAGAGAGGAGACGGAGGCTGTTTCTTTGTTCGGTTGTTTTTTCTGGGTATTGCTCGTTATATTGTTGTTTTCCATCGTAAGCCGTTACGTCTGGGTTACGCCGATATAAAGTATCTATTCAAAATTAAGGCCTTCAGGGCAACTCCGGTTACGTTCGAGTGATGCCTGTCCGACCCTGGCCGATTTTTTTTGGTTGTGATGACAATATCCTTAATTATTGAAGCAAATTTGAACTTTTTAAAGAAAGGAGTTCGTTTTGATGAAAAAACTAGAATCATTTTTGACCGCAGCTCCGGTTGTAATCGCATGCGTTATGCTGCTCGGCGCCGCGTATCCCCTGAATGCGGTTCAATCGCAGGAAAAACTGCTTACGGACAGGGAGATAACGGCAGCCGTGAGTTCCGCGTTGAAGAAGGACCCGGGCGTGGATACGAACTGGATAAACGTTTCGACGGAGCAGGGCATACTGCAATTAACGGGTAAAACGAACGATATCTTGTCTAAAACGCGAGCGACGAAAGTGGCTGAGCTGGTGAAGGGTGTGCGTGCCGTGGTGAATGAAGTCGAGGTGATTCCGAGTTCCCGGACAGATGAAGAGATAGAACAGGATGTAGAAAACGCGCTGCTTTACGATCCTGCTGCTGATTCCTATGAAGTTTCGGTTGAAGCGAATAACGGCGTGGTCGTTTTGAACGGAACGGTCGAATCGCGCCAGGAACAGAAATTAGCCGGTAAAGTCGCTATGGGAGTAAAAGGTGTCGTCAAAGTCAGGAACAACATAAATATTGTTTATGAAACTGAAAGACCGGATGGAGAGATAGAGGCAGAAGTGGAGGAGGTACTGTTATGGGATGCGCTGGTAGATGACGGATTGATACAGGTTCAAGTTGAAGAAGGTGAAGTAACCCTGAAAGGAGCCGTGGGAAGCGCTGCGGAAAAAAGCCGGGCTGTTGCTGATGCCTGGGTGATGGGCGTCGAATCCGTCGATGCCGGGGAACTCCGGGTCGAAACCTGGGCCAGGGACGACCGATTCAGAAATCAGAAATACAGGGATAAAAGCGATCAGGAAGTGCGAAAAGCCATAAGGGCGGCGCTTTTCTACGATCCCCGCGTTCCCTCCAAAAACATCACTGTTGCCGTGAATAATGGAGTGGCCGTATTAGGCGGCGTTGTGGATAATCTGAGGGCTAAAATGGCCGCTGTCGCTGCCGCTCGCAATACAGTAGGAGTATGGACGGTCACTGACGATATAGTCGTCAGGCCGAATACGCCGTCGGATGCGGAAATTGAAAACGCAATTGAAAAATCGCTGAAAAGAGCGCCGGATGTCAGCCGTTTCGATGTCCGGGTCTCCGTCATCGACGGAAAAGTTTATCTGCACGGCAATGTGGATTCCTATTATGAGAAGGGACGCGCCGAGGAGATAGCGTCCACAGCCTATGGCGTCATTGAAGTTCACAATTACCTGGATGTCGGCGCCATGTACGATTCCTGGATTTACGATCCCTACGTGGATTATATTTATCCCATGGACTTCGACTGGTACGTCAGAAAGGAATTCACTCCGAAAAAATCGGATTGGGAAATCAAAAAAACCATTGAAAAGGAACTTTTCTGGACCCCTTTCGTGGATGAAGAGGAGATAACGGTGAAGGTGGATAACGGCGCCGCAAAGCTTACCGGAACAGTCGAAACCTGGGGAGAAAGAAATTCAGCTCAGAGAAAAGCATACGACGGAGGCGCCGTTTTCGTGGACAACAACATCAAGGTAAAATATGGTCCTGAATACTATCAAACGGAAGAAGAGTAGGAATTCATTACCTCACCCCCCGGCCCCCTCTCCATGAATGGAGAGGGGGAGGAAGAGGGGCGATAGAGCGGCTTGTAAAGGGGGGAGGAAGAATGGCTTGGAGAGGGGGAGGAAGAGGGGCGATAGAGCGGCTTGGAGAGGGGGAGGAAGAATGGCTTGGAGAGGGGGAGGAAGAGGGTGCGATAGAGCGGCTTGGAGAGGGGGAGGAAGAGGGGCTGTGTTGTTTGTTTTTATTGATATTTTTTGGGGAATGAGCTGATGGGTGATATATAAGATGATTTACCTTATTAATATTCATATTGTACGAAATAGGTGGATTGTTCAAACGCCGGTTAAAATTCGTCTCAACAGAAGCATCATCGTATCGGAGGTTGTTTTTCTTGTTGACCGGATACTGGAATTACTTAAATCACATCTCCTGACATTCGCTAATAAAAAATTGTGAAATGTTTGACGAAAAAACTTTAGACGTTCGAAAAAACTCTTGTAAAACAAAGTCCCCCCGCCTGGGGGTCCGTTGATTAATAGAAATGAAACCTGTTTCATACCATACGAAGCATTATCGTAAATCATGATTAACATCAGAGCTCATGTTTGAATTTCGATTAATCAACGCTCTTCCACCGGATATAGGGGGGCTAAAAACTTCACAATTTTTATGCTGAGTTGCAATGCAGGAAAATCACATTTTTTCAATAGGTTGTGACATTCTTGTCAGGAGTTCAGAAAGTCGGCCTTTACAGTATCGCAAAGGAGCATTATTCGATGAATCAAGATTCGATGTCGACAGAGATAATTGATGAAACCGTCAAACTTGAGTTAAATGCAGCGGAAGTTTACAGGTTATTCCGGGAGATTTTTCCCGAAGACCGGGAATTCTGGAATGAATTGCATGAGGAAGAAAAGAATCATGCTGAATTGCTCCAGAGCATTCGTGAAGTCATAGGCGAGGACGATTCATTCCCGGAAGAATTTCTTTCCGCAGCATTGGATGATTTGAAATCCATAAACAGCCGGATAGCCTGGCTGCTTACGAAATATGCGACTGCCGAACCCGGCAGGTCAGAGGCCTTCAACACAGCCCTGGACCTGGAAGAATCAGCCGGGGAAATTCATTTCCAGGCTTTCATGGAGAAAGATGAGGATAATGAAATTGTCAGGACATACCAGAAATTGAACAACGACGACAAAGACCACATGGCGAGAATAAGGGACTACATGAGACGCCAGGGAATTGAAAGAATAAGATCATAACATTCCGCCTCAGCATCCCTTCCTTTGCAGGCTTACGCATCAGGATAAAAAAACTGACTGCCGGAGTCCGTCGTTATGCCGCCGCTCACTTACCAGGTTTCCAGGTTTTCCATGCTTTTGGCTTTTTGATGCTGCTCTGTTTCCGGCCAGAGAGCCAAAATGTCTTTCGGCATATTTCGCTTGATGTCGGCAATTTCTCCCTGAGAAATTTTTTTCTGTAGAAAATAGAATACCCTGGCCGTGGTTTTTTCTGCATCTAAGTTCCGGGTCAAAAGCCGCTCAACATACTCAAGAAATTCCTTTTTTGTCCTCAACTTCAAAGGCTTATCGGCCGGTTTCCAATTTTCAAAGTAAATTCCACGAATGATAAGCGGCAATTGAGCTCCGAAATCAGCCGCTTCGTTAACCGGCAATCTGTCTCTCAATGCCTGAAGAACAGCCCGAATCGCTCCCACTACATCATCGTCGTTCTGTATTTCGGTCATACTCTTGAAATCCAGGAGCCATTCCCGGGCGATATTCACCGCTCTGTCCATTCCCGGTATCGTTTGTCGGTTCATTTTTTTCCTCCTTTATAATTAAAAAGGGATTAAAAGTCGCATACAAAAAGGAGCAAGATGTATTCCAGCTTTTCTTATGAAGGTGAGTCAGAATAAACTGGATACTGGGCCGTCAGCATTTCCGTTGCCGGCAAGGCGGTTGTCGTTGTTCGGAAATTCAAGGAGCGATCAGGCATAGGGTTAGGACTGTTCATAAGATATTTGACTGATCCGGGTCAACGAGCCGGCTGGTGTTAGAAATATTCCTAACAGGGTTAGAATAAATTCGAAAAAAATGAATTTGTGTGGAGGATCAAATGCGGAGTAATTATATTTTCTGATCGATTTCGGGGTAATGATTGAAATGCATGGGTTTTCGGCCGTAGCGCAGGCTGCAGCAAATACGGATATGCCGGATCACCTTGGATTACAGAGGAGGGCATTGATCAAAAAAGCGTCTTTTGAGGTTACAATTCTATAGAATATTCCATCATATTATTTTGATTTTGATTGCTATACCGACTCCGATACCGACCCCGATACCGATACCGATAGCGATACCGATACCGATAGCGATAGCGATACCGATATCGATCCCGATCCCGATCACTGAAATAAACTGTCGAAAGTTTTGAAAGAAGTATAGCCTTTGTTTGATCAGTCCCGAGGAAAAATCTAACGGGGTCGGATATTTTGCATGACGCCGCCGGCATGGTAGTTGCTTTTTTAAGGGGCGATTCCGGTCATGCTTTCGAGCATTGATTAGGGTGTGATGCGAAGAAGTTGTCTTTGAATTTTCATCAAATGGAAAGGGGGGAGTGAAATTTTCAACGGGCGTCAGAAAACGCAAAACGTTTCGGTTTTTCAACGTGCATTGAAGAGCGAATAATTTGAAAATGCAGTTGAAGGAACGGACTAAATCCACAAAACTCAAGAAGATAAGAGAATATTTTAAACTTTGTAAAACATACAAAGCTCAAGGAGGAAAAATGAATTTAAAAAGACGAGAGGTTTTAAGGTATTTGCCGGCTGTCATTGCCGTCATTGGTTTATTGGGTCTGCAAAATGCGGCTTATTGTCAGGAGGACATGAGCGATTTTGAGATCATGAATGCAGTGGAAGATGAACTGTTGTTCGATCAGGCGGTTGATTCAAACAGGATAGATGTGGCTGTTACGGAAGGAGTAGTCACATTGACGGGTGAGACCGGAAACGTCCTGGCGTCAGATCGGGCTGCCTCATTAGCAATGACCGTCAAGGGAGTGAAGTCAGTCGTCAACAACATCGATGTTGAACCGACGGTTATTTTGAGCGACAATGAGTTGCAGCAGGACGTCGAGACGGCTTTGTTGATGGACCCGGCTACGGATTCCTACGAGGTTAATGTCATGGCGAATGACGGTGTGGTAACTCTGGAAGGAACAGTTGATTCATGGGCGGAAAAGAACCTTTGCGCTAAGGTGGCGAAAGGCGTGACAGGAGTGACAGGAATAGTCAACAATATTGATGTTGATTATAAAGTCGAAAGAATGGATCATGAGATAGCGACGGAGATTGAGAGCAAGTTGAGGTGGAACACGCTGGTGGACCATGCATTGATCGACGCGAGCGTTAATGACGGCAATGTGACGCTGACGGGGACTGTCGGCAGCCTGGCGGAAAAGAATCGTGCGGCCCTGGAATGCTGGGTGGCCGGCGTAGAATCCGTAGACGATACCGGACTCAATGTCGAACGATGGGCACGCGATGACGACCTCAGGAAAAAGAAATATGTGAATCTTGCGGACGATGACATCCGGGACGCGATTGAGGACGCTCTTTTATATGATCCGAGAGTTTCTTCTTTTAACGTAAAAACGAGCGTTGATATGAGAACGGTGACTTTACGCGGCGTAGTCGACAATTTGAAGGCAAAAAATGCGGCGGAAGAAGATGCCAGGAACACCGTCGGAGTCAATTTCGTGAAGAACCGGATCAAGGTCCGGCCTGTGAAAGAGATAAAAGATGAGACGGTGGAATCGAATGTGGTCAGCGCCCTGGCGAGAGACCCTTATGTGGAACGCTTTGAGATATTCGTGAATGTGGTTGATGGAATGGTTTATTTGACGGGAACCGTCGATAATTATTTTGAGAAATCGCAGGCGGAAGACGTCGCTTCAAGAGTAAACGGAGTAATAGGCGTGGTCAACAATATCGAAGTCGATTACGATCGGTATCCGCTGACTTACGATCCCTATGTTTACGATTATTATCCCTACAATTATCACTGGTATTATTACGGTCCGTACTATACCGTAAAAAGCGACTATGAAATTAAAGACGACATCAATTCACAGATGTTCTGGAGTCCTTTCGTCGATGCCGACGACGTCAACGTAACGGTCGAAGACGGAGTAGCGGAACTGTCGGGAACGGTCGATTCCTGGTCGGAATACTGGTCGGCCAGAGAAAACGCTTATGAAGGAGGCGCCGTCTGGGTTGACAACGACCTTAACGTAAAACAGTAAAATAAGCGCCTGGTCTTAACCGGTCAGACGCTTTAAAAATGATTATATACCGTAACCGGTTCATGGAACGGAGTTTCCAGTAAAAAAATTGAAAGCGGCGCTGAACTCGGGAATCCATGGATCGGTTTAGGTTTTTTTTGTAAACAGACCTCGCGCCGACCACGACCCTCTCTCCTCTGCATTGATTATTCCATAAGCTTGATTCAATAGATGAATGATTTTCATTGTAAACGGGCAATGGGTAAGATATCCGAGCAGCCTGACCGCTTACGGAAGCAGGAAAGGACTGAGCGTCGTGGACATTGCCGCGGTCCCGGTCAGGACAGTGCAGGAGCAGAAAAAAACACTGGCCGCTCAACGGAAATATTTTGAGGAACGATTGAAGGAGCAACAGCAGGAGATCAATGAGATGAAGGCAATGTTGGGCATTCGGTGAATCGCAATAGGGGTCGGTATCGAATCGAAACAAAATATTACAATCACCTTTCTGCAAAAAAAACGGATGCTTCATCAGGAGCTGCTGAAGCATCGGCCGGGTTTAACTGCAAGGCTGTCGATCGACGGGCATAGATCGCCTTGCTGAACAGCATTTTCTTGCGTCCTCAGTCATTTGCCGTCGGCATGGCGTAAGCCCCTGACAGCAGAGTTTCTTACCAGAAGAAAAGGCGGGAGGTATTCTTTCTGTGAAATGGCCTGTTTCTTGGCTTGAGAGTTTCGATTTCGATACCGATACCGATACCGATTCCGACGCCGATACCGGTTCCGATACCGATCCCGACCCCGATTCCAACGCCGATACCGGTTCCGATACCGATCCCGATACTTATCCCGATAGATAGTTTTTGTCCATAAACGGCTAATTTTTCCCAATACTGCGTCAGTCTTCGGATTTGCTCAGTCAAAGTATAAGCGCCGCCCCTGCCTTGCAAATCCTTACTATCCTTGTCTTAAGAAAAATTCGCTCGTTTATGGATCAAAAACCGCAGTGACTGTCCAGCATTAAATTTTGAATCGACAATCGAGTTTATGGACAGGCACTAGATAGATTCCAAAGAGAATAAAAGCCGCTCCGACTACTATCAGCCAGTTTTTCCAAAATTTTAATTTTTTATTTTCCGACATAATGATATTCCTTTCTTTCGATCATCCGCCCATCTTTCGATCATCCTTTCAGCACCATCATAAATATGCCAGAACAAGTTTTCAACAGAGCAGAGCCAGAAACACTCTGGACGCAAGTTTGACAATGATCCTGAACAGGACTATACATAGGGGATATCAGGCGATTCTCGTCGTTCGGGAATCATTCTGAATTATACGCGCCACGTCGCAATGAGGTATTGGAGATTTTTTTTGATGATCAAATCATGCATTTTGCATTAGGAGCCAGACATAATGAAGGACATTTCAATGGTTCCGGTCATGAATTGGTCTCTTTCGATTACGGCAGCAGACAATCAAGCGTTTGTTCCGGTGATTGAAAATGTGGAAGAACGCGATAATTTTTTGTTGTAAACCAGGATGAGCAACGAATCAGAAAAGAGAGTATCGGACAGTATGAACAATGAATTGCCGTATGGCGTTCAAGTTAAGCATATCACTGTAAACGGAACTGACATACGATATCTTGAGATGGATAATCCGGCCTGTCAGACGATGATTCTCCTGCATGGACTGGCTTCAAACAGTCACACATGGAAAGATGTGCTGCCTGCCTTAAACGACCATTACAGGATACTGGCGCCTGATCTTCCTGGTCATGGATATTCCGGCAAGCCTAAAAGAAAATATGATCTGCAATATTATTTAGAAACGGTTACCGGTTTTGCCGACGCATTAAAAATAAAGAATGCGATATGGATAGGCAATTCCATGGGCGGAACATTAAGCGCCGGAGCGGCCCTGGAAAGGCCTGAGCTGGTAGATAAGCTCATTCTGGTCGATGCAGCTTTTTTCAAACGGGATCATATGAAAGTTGTGAGGAAGCTGCTGTGGGCTCTGAATCTTCCGGCGAGGCTGATGGTCGGCAAAAGCATCGTCAAAAGGGCCGTTCGCAATGTGTATTACAATAAACAGGCTGTGGATGATCGTCTGGTAATGGAATATTATGCCCCGCTCAGAGAAAAAGGCGCCAAACGGGCATTATTTTCCACCATGCGTTATCTGGACTTCGGTAACATAACGGAGAGAATAAGTGAGATTACTCAGGAGACGCTGATCATCTGGGGCGTGCATGATGCGTGGCTGCCTGCTCAGATGGGCGAATGGGCCAGTCGGCAGATTCCGCATGCATCAATATCCCTGATCGAATTCTCAGGTCATGTTCCTATGGAAGAGCGTCCTGAGGAATTTCTCAAAGCGGTGTTTAGATTTCTGCAAAAGGGGTAACTTAGTATGCTGGCCGTCGGCGATTTAATAGTTAATAAGGGATTAGCTACAGCCTTTTTTGCATGCCGACTGAGCGTATGCGGAGGAATGTGCTGCGAGGAGGGTGAGTTGGGCGGTCCGGTCAATCAGAATGAGATATTGACGATACAGGAATACCTTGAATATGTAGTTTCTTACTTGACTGAAGCGGCAAAGGAATTTCTTCAGTCCAATAGGTTCTGGACCCGAATCGAAAATCAAACTTTTACCTCTCTGCTCTATCCGAACGGCCCATGCGTTTTTTCATTCAGACAAAAGAACGCAGCCCGTTGCGCGCTGCATGCCGCTTCGGAAAACAACGAGATACCATTTTTGAAACCCCTGTCCTGCACGTTGTTTCCATTGCGATTAAAGGAAAGAAACGGAATAAGAATATTATCCTACGAGGTAAGAAGCGAATGCCGGAATTGCTGGGGAGGCGGGGTACCCATGTATGTTTCCATGAAGGAGGAATTGACAAGAGTTTTCGGTGAGAGCTGGTATGAAGAATTAGAGATAAAAATTTCAAATTTGAACGGAAAAGAGAAATGGAAACAGAAAATAAAATAGATGAAATGGAATTCCAGGAAGAGGGCAAAATAAGCGAAGGAGACCTTGCAAGATATCCCGTGAATCCTTTTAAGCTCATCATTATGGTGTATGGAGCGACCGCTTTGATCGCTTTTGTTTTAATGGCTATCATACATGGATTCCGAGGCGCTTTAGATATTATAGACAGCCCGGACCCGGGCCGGGATATGCTGATCGGGGCGTTTATCGGGATTATCGTTATTTTCGTCAGCGCTGTTCTCGGTCATAAACTGCCGTCCATGAAAAAACTGGAGACGCTTTTGAAGGACCTCGTTTCTCCTTTTAATCGCCTGGAGCTGTTATGGATGGCGGTATTTTCAGGCTTTGCGGAAGAGATGTTTTTCCGCGGATTCTTGCAGCCGTTAACGGGTTTGATCATAGCGTCAGTCGTTTTCGGCATTATTCACTGGCCCATGAAGAAAGAATTCCTGGCCTGGCCGGTTTTCGCAGTTATCATGGGTTTTATACTCGGCACAATGATGATCTGGACAGAAGGTCTGTATGCGCCAATAACCGCTCATTTCCTCATCAACGCGGTCAACTTGCAACTGCTGAAGAAAAGAAAAGAATAATAGTGATTTCTGATATGACTTTACTGAAGAATCTTTTTTTTTAGAGCATAAGCGGACATTTTCAAGAGTGTAACGCCACGCGTCAGTCAGAACACCCTTGAATTTATCCCCAGTTGGTCCAGTTTTTGTTTTATTTTATAGAGTTCATACCGTGTAAGGGGCAGGATATCACGGCAGGGCGCTTCACGGTCGAGGGAGTATATTTGCACGAATTGTGGAGAGATGTCTTTAATGCATGCCGTCCAGTCGGCGATGTGATCATCCCTGTAATTGCCCATAGGACCGCCTGTAAAGAGACTTTGTATGGTCACGTTTTTGAGTTTTTTTATACCGTTTATGATATCCGCCAGGGTGATGCCTGATGCGGGTTTATTATACAAATTGAACATGGCTTCGTTGCCGGCGTCGAGCTTCATGATCTTTTCGTCCGCAAGGGAAAGGGCAGCCCGTATGTGTTCTTTCGTTACGTTGGATGAATTGGAAAGCACAGCGACTTTCGCAGAATCGGTCAGACGGTTCCTGATTTCGACGACTCCATCAACGATTTCGCCGAACCGGGGATGCAGCGTAGGTTCTCCATTGCCGGCGAAAGTAATGAAATCGGGAAATTCAGGCATGAGTTCGGTCAATGCTTTTTCAACCGCGTCCAGGACCTCTGAAACAAGCGGAAACAGTTCTTCGTTCTTCATAGCCCTTGCGGCTTCAGTATCGCCCCAGCCATACTGGCAGTAAAGACAATTAAAAGTGCAGACTTTCTTTTTGTCGGGCATCAAATTGATGCCCAAAGAATTGCCCAGCCGCCGAGATCGCACCGGACCGTAAATGATGCCTTCCTGAAGCTTGGTCAACATAATGGTTTCACCTCCGAAAGCGACGCTTCATCGGGAAGATTTCCCTGACAGACTATAACGGTAAATGCGGGAAGTGTAAACCGGTTATCGGGATTGATTGTTGTGATCGGTTTGACCGGGGTATCTAGTTTTTGTCCATAAACGGCGAATTTTTCCCAGTTCTACGTCAGTTTTCGGATTTGCTCAGTCAAAGTATAAGCGCCGCCCCTGCCTTGCAAATCATTACCACCCTTGTCTTAAGAAAAATTCGCTCGTTTATGGATCAAAAACCGCAGTGACTGTCCAGCACTAAATTTTGAATCGAGAATCGAGTTTATGGACAGGCACTATCTAGTAAATTTCGAGGAGGGGGCAGCGTACGGGGCGAACTTTGCGGACATGGCGGACGAAGCGGAGACGGGGAGAGAGGCGGACAGGCGGAGAGGGTAATGAGATATGGAGGGACATTTGACTGCGTTTGGGTTGAGGGTCCAATTTCAGAATTTTCGAAAATTCATTCCCAGGAATCATCCTTTACAACAGGGCAGAGAGGCTTATATCGCGACTAGACGAAGTTCCGATGTAAGCGTGACGGGCGTTGTTTTTCTCACAGCCATTCGATGCTTTTTCGATCGACGATTTATGCCCGTCTATCGGCTGCAGTGCGGTTAAACGTACGATATGCTTCAACAATTTCAGACAAAACATCCGTGTTTTCTGCACAAAGGCAATGGTAATATTTTGTTTCGATTGCGATACCGATACCGACCCCGATTACAGACATATATTGAGCTCGCTTAAAAACAGCGTTTAGTTCGTCAAATAAATATATATGGGTAAAGGGCAGTTCATTGATGGGCGCTTCAGCGCACTGTTTTGATTTTGGTTTTATTCTTCATTATTTCCCTCTCCCCCATGCTCATCCTGCGATTTACTCAACATATAAACATACGCGTCTTCCAGGTTCGGCTTGATGGTTACGGCGTCATATGCCGGTTTTTGTTCTGCCAGGAGACGGCATTTTATTCCCTCCGGGATTCTTTTTTTCGTTAATATTCTGTATTGTTTTTTGAACGACTGTATATGTCTGTCGTCTACCGTCACTTCGTAGACTTTACCTTCCGTCATTTTTATCAACCGATCTACCGTTCCAGAAAAGACTATTTCTGATTTATTCATTACGGCTACTTTTCTGCATGTTCTCTGCACATCCTCTACAATGTGGGTGGACAGGATAACTGTGGAATTCCTGGCCATTTCGCCTATCATGTTGCGGAATTTCACTCTTGATTCAGGGTCAAGTCCTACCGTCGGTTCATCAATAATGAGTACCGGCGGCTGTCTGACCAGGGTCAGGGCTACTCCTAATCTTCTTTTCATGCCGCCGGAGAATCCGTCTACTTTTCTGTCGGCGGCATCGGACAGTTCTACGGCTTTCAGAATGTTTCGGATTCTTAGTTTTCTTGTTTCAGGATTGTTTTCACCGTTCATTATGAGCCAGTAATCCAGCAGTTTCTTTGGGGTGAAGCTTTCGTAGAAATCGAAGTCCTGAGGAAGGCAGCCTGTCAATCTGCGGGCCGTATAGGGGTATTGTTCCGCCGGCAGGCCGGCTATGCGAACTGTTCCTAGAGTGGGTTTTATTTCTCCGGCTATCATTCTCATCAGGGTAGATTTTCCCGCTCCGTTGGGTCCCAGCAGTCCGAGCATGCCGCTTTGGATGCTGATATTTATGTTTGATACTGCCTGAGTTCCATCAGGATATATTTTCGTCAGGTTCCTCACCTCTATGCCGGCCTTAATTCGGGTCAAATCCTGTTTTCTTTCCTGTTTTCTTCTGGAGAGGTATTTTTTCAGGTTTTTGATGTCGTCTGCTGCATAGATTATTGCAGGTATAAGAAAGAGTGCTGTAAACGCAGCGGAAAGCATACCGCCAATCAGGGATACGGCGAACGGTCGCCATATGCTTTTCTGGAACAATAAGGGGAAGACGGCAAGCATGGTGGTACCCGACATCAGCAGTATGGGTTTGATACGGTCCCTTGCAGCATAAAGCAGCGCTGACGCCCTGCCGCTTCCTCTGGACATATTCAGCCTCATGCGGTCCAGCATAACTATGCTGTTGTTGACGGTTATCCCCAGCAACAGGTAAAAACTTAAATAGGTAATCTCATTCAGCGGCATCATGGTCAAAACCAGGCTCCAGACGGCCCCGGCCAGGGCAGCGGGAATAATAAGCATGACCAGCAGGGGCCATGACGCAGATTCATAAGCGGAAGCCAGAATAATATAAATCAGAACGGCGGCAGCGAGGATTACTTTCAACATATCGATATTCTGTTTTCTTGTTTTCTGTTTCTGTTCTTCTCTTGTTTCGATCAGTTCCGCCGAGCTGCCCGGCGCGTAGAAACAATCCAGCGTTTTTCTGACTTTCTTCAGGAAAAGGTCCTTGCGATGTTTTTCCAGGCCGTTCAATGAAGCCCCTGTGGGAAGAGAAGCGGGCGGGAAAACTATGGGAATTTCCAGGCGTCTGATGCCGTTGAAATGATAAATATTCGACGACATGGTTTCCCTGGTCAGATAACCTGTCCTGTTGAGGTCTATTCTGCGTCCTTTATAGACTACGACAGGGGCTTGCATTGCTTCTGCAGCGGATAGGCTTTCATGTTTCGAGTCCCGACTGACCATTCTCAGGGGCAGTATCTCGGTCCCGTCCGGCGATTCCAGCCTGCACACTAACAAGCCATCTTTCTGATGAAACTTTATGTCTTCGTTCAACTGTTTTAAGTCGATATTGCTGCCGAGGATTTTTTCCGGGTCCAGAGAAAGGACGAAAAATTCTTTTTCCTTGTCGACGGGAAATGTGGGTTTGTAATTGGACAGCATGGTTCTGAAGATTTTGATGAGCTCCGTCATATCCTTACCGGGATAACCGCTTATTCTCAGTTTGAATGGGTAGAAAGAGTCGTAGCCGTTCTCATTTTGATTCGGGGGATTGAGCATCAGTTTAATGCCTGGAGTTTGGCGCGGCAGTTCGGTTATCATTTCTCTCAACTCAATCAATTTTTCCGGATTCTGATATTTTTCAGCAATACGCAGAATTAAGTCGAATCGACCCGGGAAGACTACGGTTCTGACTGATTCAATTTCTTTTTTATCGAGGAGGAGCTCTTCGGTTTGAGCAGCGTAGCGTTCTGATGCGATGAGGTCGGCATCGGAGAATGTTTCGAAGGATGCCGTTATTTCATTTTTTCTTTGAGTTCTGAGGATTGAAAGCTGCAGATGTGGGAGGAGGAGCACGGTGAGCGCGATGAAAATGAAAACGGCTGACAGGATGAAAATGTGCCGGTTACGGATAATACTTGTGAGACGGCGGATATACTTTTTGTCCAGTCCGGCGGCATCGAATGCTGTTTTTTTGTAGGCTTTGAATTGAAAGCGGCAGAAATAGAGATAAACGACAGTTAATGAAATGGGGAGAGAAACGATGAGCAGTGCTGCGACGGTATAGAGAGCCGGTTTGAGTAAAATGTGAGTGGATTTCCGTGACATGAGGAGGGGAATGAAAACGATCAGGGTGGTGAGGTTTGAGGCTGTGAGCGGTCTGATTATTCCTGAGAATGTTTCCAGGAAGGATTGGGACCGTCGTTTTAATTCAGAGATTTTACGGCGATTGAGCAGGTTATCTAGAATAATGACGGCGTTATCTATCAGGAGACCCAATCCTACGGCGGTTCCGCATAAAGTGAGCACATTGAAGGAGAGCCCGGTGAGATACATGATATTGAAAAGGGTCATCAGGCTGATGAGTATGATTGAGACGAGCATGAGTGCGGTTATCATGCTTTTAAAGAAGAGTCTGAAAAGCAGGAGGACGAGTAAGATGCCGACAATGTTGGCTGCGGCCAGGTATTTGACGGCAGAATAGAGTTCGTCGGCGGCATCGAAATAGAAATCGATCTCCATTGGCTTGCCGGCGCTTTTCTTATTGATTTCCTCCAGGATAGAGGGGAGTGCGTTTTTGAGGTTAAGCGCTGTTTTTCTGAGGTCGGCGTCATTTTTTCTATGTATGTCCAGGTAGATGAATCTTTTGCCGTCGATACGGTTGATGGATTCGGCATCGAAGTTAATTTTTTCAATATTTCCCAGTTGTTGCAGGGGTATGAAGTTATGTGGAGCATAGTGAATGTGTGTATTTTCCACATTATCCGCGTGGACTGAAGGAATAATCCATTTAGCGGGTATAAGGAGGTCACCGGATTCTACGTTGCCGATGGAATGAGGTCTGCGTCCGGCATAACGGCGCAGCAGGGCGGCCAGTTCATGCGGCGAAAGATTAAGGCTTTGGATTTTGATGGGGTCAGGAGAGAACTCCACGCCGACTTTCTGTCCTCCGTAGACGGTTATTTGGCCAATACCGTGTATTTTTTCCAGATGAGGAGTCAGTAATGCGTCGACGACGTTTCTGAGGCGATGGCGGTCCATGTCGCTTTTAATGATGAGTTCCGCCAGTATGGTATCCTGGTAAGCGATGTTTCTGATGGAATAATTGATGTCCTGCCAATCGGATTTATCGGCGATCAATTTTCTGACCTGGTAGGTAAGTTTATGGTAGAACAGATTACGGTCGGTTTTTCGATTAAGTTCAATGCGCGTCCAGAGGCTCAGCCGGTCGATAAAAGTTTCCGCTTTTTCGACGCCGGGCATGCGCAGCAGCATTTTATCGACGTCTTCGGCGAGATTTCTTTCGATCAGTTCCGGGGGATGCGGCTCCGGCAGTGAAATGCTAAGGAAAAACAGGGGCA
Source organism: uncultured bacterium (assembly GCA_964619725.1). Taxonomy (GTDB): domain Bacteria; phylum CSSED10-310; class CAZUFC01; order CAZUFC01; family CAZUFC01; genus CAZUFC01. The sequence continues at coordinate 28,957 of CAZUFC010000019.1, forward strand.
GTGATGCATCGGGCAGAAACTCAACAGGCAATCTGCCCAGGGCGGCGGCGCCGAGAATGATCAGGGCAAGTATGATGACGATTCCTGCAACGGGACGCCCCATGTGACTTTTTTCAATCATTTTTTTTCTTAAGCATCATGGAGTAGGCGACGGGTATTACGAACAGGGTGAAAACAGCGGAAGCAGTGAGACCGCCTATAATGGGCAGAGCTATGGGGGCGCGTAGCTCCCCGCCCTGACCGAGACCGAGCGACATGGGAAGGAGTGCAAGTATTGTGGTGGCTGTAGTCATAAGGACGGGTCTGAGTCTTTCGGCGGCGGCTTCTATGCCCCTGTGGTCCCAGGACGTTCCGGTGTTTTTATTCAGATTATCGAGCAGAACGATGGCGTTATTGACGACGATGCCCAGAAGGACTATGGAGCCGATTAGGGTAAGAATGTTTATTGACGAGCCGGATATCAGCAGAAGGGGAATAATGCCGATGCCTGCAGGCGGAATGGACAGCAGCATAATGAACGGCAACTTGAAAGATTCGAAAAGAGCGGCCAGAGTCATATAGACCAGCATGAGGGAGAGTATGCCGGCGTATAGCAGGTTTTTAAAGGAATTGCGCATTTGCTCGCCTTCGCCTCGAATGACGGCTGCACTTTCCGGCGGACGAGGCATATCACTTAGTGTTCGTTCGACGAGATTTATCGCCTTATCGAGCGACAGAGCCGTTTCTGCGGTGATTTCTTCGATACGTTTGCCGTCGCGTCGAACGATTGCTGTTTTTCTTTCGACCATGTTGATGTCGGCAATATGTTTGAGCTTGACGTGAACGCCTTGCTTCAGAGTCACCGGCGCTTCCCTGAGTCCTTGGATGTCGTAAAGGTTTGTTGAAGAGAGAACAAGTGAGATGTCCAACGGCTTTTCGTCAAGGAAAAGTGTTTGGACTTTCACGGGTTCCACGATTCCGGTCAGCGAATCCAGCGCTTCTTCATATTCAAGCGCCCATCTGGATTGAGCATCCTGACGAAGATTCAATTCGATGAATGGGCTCATGTCGGACTGGGAGCTCGATACATTCAAAAACTGCCCCGTCGCCTTCAATTCGTTCTCAAGGCGTATCGCCCAGTCGCTCAAAGCTTCAAGATTCTCTCCCCTCAGTTCAACGGCAACGGATGCGGCCTGTTCACCGGGCAGGAAGGGCAGAATTTCCGATTTTTGGTATATTTTAAACTGAGAGCCGGGAATCAGAGCTGCCGTATTTTTCAGACGATTCGTCAGGCTGCGTATTTTTTCACCTCCGGCCGGTTTAAGCTGCACCAGCAAAACAGCCTGTCGACCGCCGCTGGTTGTCTCTTGAGACTGAACCATTCCGCCGGGCATATCGCCTATCAGGGTCGTATATGCTTCAACGCCAGGGTCGCCGGATACGATTTTTTCCAGCGGATCGACCGCCCGGTTTGTGGAGTCGATATTCGTGCCTGGAGGCATGTTCAGAACGGCGGAGAACCTGGTCAGTGCGCAGTCGGGTATGAATTCTTTGCGGAGCAGGGGAAACATTGCGACGGCAAGAAGTATGGCGGCAATTGAAAATAGAATTACAGAACGGGGATGCCGTATGCAGAAGAGCAATGATTTTTCATAATTCCGGCGCAAGGGGCCATGTTTCTGTTTGAGCGAAGCGTAACCAACGGTAGAAATAATCTTGTAAGCTGCCGTGGGGATAAGTATCAGGGAAACGAGCAGGGAGATGGCCAGGGAAAAGGATACGGTGAGCGCCTGATGTCCGAAGAAGCGGGCAGCAGGGCCGCTGATGTATATAATGGGCAGGAAGATAATAAGAGTGGTGACGGTAGAGGCTATAATGGGCACGGCGACTTTTCCTGTTCCTGCGATGTGAGGTTGTTTCAGTTTCTTTTCCCGTGAGCTCTGGATGCTTTCCATAACCACGATAGCGTTGTCCACGAGCATGCCGGCGCCTAAAGCCAGGCCGCCCAGTGTCATCAGATTGAGGGTCAATCCGGTGAACCGCAGGAGGATAAAGGTGGATATGATGGATACGGGTATGGACAGAGCAATGATGACGGTGGGCAGAAGTCCTCGCAGGAACATCCATACGACTGCAGCAGCCAGCAGGCAGCCGATAATAGTGACCGACCGGAGCTGCTCCATGGCGGACCTTATAAAAGAAGCCCTGTTGTATACTATTGCCAGTTCGGCATCAGCAGGAATAACGCTTTTTAATTCCTCCAGGTTTGCTTTAATGACTTTTTCAACCTGAAGAGCATTGGCTGAGGCGGTCCTGTCCACGGCGAGAATGACTGCGGGCCGGCCGTCAGAGCGACAAATGGCTGCCGGTTTTTTGTATTCTCTGGTGATTTCGCCGATTTCCTTAAGATACAGCGGTTTTCTGTTCGAGCCGAACGTCACGGGGATATTTTTAATTCCTTCAATACTGTGTTCCGTAAGCCGGAGTCTTAAGGGCAGCCTAGTGTCCTCAATATCGAAAGAACCTGCTGGAATATCGTTTTTGAATAGTTTGAGGGCTTTCGTAACGTCGCTCATTTTTAAATGGAACTCTTCCAGTTTATAAGGATCGATGCGAATAAGAATTTCTTCTTCAATTCCACCCAGCACATTAACTGCCGCCACGCCGCCTAAACTCATTAGGGACGGAACCATAACCTCTTGAGCAATATAGGTCAACGTTGCCGGTTCAGGTCCCGTCAAGGCGATGTAAAGCACGGGCAGGCTGTTGGCCTGATGTTGATGTATCTGCATTTTTGAAAAAAGTGCGGGATAGGCATCGCTGATGCTTTTTACGACGTCGAGCATAGCTGCATCGGTATTTTTGCCTTCTCGCATTTTAAGTATGACGGTCGCCCGGTCCATTCTGCATATGGAGCGAACTTCTGTGACGCCCTGGATACGGGAGCAAGCTGCTTCTATCGGCCGTATGCTCTCCTCGACCTGTTCCGGCGTCTGGCCCTGGAAGTCGAACATGAGGGTCAATTCAGGGAGCTGTATTTCCGGCAGCAGTTCCACGGGAATCTGTCGCCAGGCGGCGATACCCGCCAGCATCAATCCGGCGAAAACCATAAAAACGGTTACCGGCCTTTTGTATATGAAGCTCCAATGGCTCATTGTTCGATGACCTTGACGGGCGAATGATTTTCCAGCGACTGGACGGACGAGACGATAAGCGTTTCCCCTGTTTTCAAGCCTGCCGCCGCTTCGATTTGATCCTTATTTTCGTAACCCGTCTGTATTTCTCTGAGCTTGGCCACGGGATGCTCCAGGTATGATTCTTCAACGACGAATACATAAGTTTTGTCGTCGATCTCCCTTACCGCTCTCCGGGGAACCGTTATGATTCCGCTTAGCTGCTTTACTATAATGGATGCTCTGGCGAAAACCCCCGACATAATTTCCTGTCCTAGAGGCTGCGTTTTAATTTTTATTTTTACTGTCCTGTCCCGGTCATCCACGGTCATACCCACTTCATCAACCTCGCCCATCAGGATTTTCCCGGGAGGCGATTCAAGCTCTATTTCCACAGCCTGGCCCGGCTGAACGCTTGCAACGTCATCCAGCGGAATAGATGTTTTCATCACATATTCATCTCTGTCTTCAATTCTTGCGATTTCAACGCCTTTTTCAATCCGTGCTCCGGGAATAAAGTCGCCTATGTTGGTAATAACGCCGTCAAAAGGACTGACCAGTTTCGATTTCTGAAGCTCAAGCTTCGATAAATCGTAATCGATCCTGGCCAGTTGATAATCATATTCCGCCTGCTCCAATTCAGACCTGGGTATTATACGGCTTTGACTCGCCTCCAGTTTAAGCTCGTAATCCTTCTTCTTGCGTTTGTAATCCAATTCCGCATATTGAGCCTTCAGGCGTTTCGTTTCATTGTCCACCGTAGCTATAACCTGGTTTTTACTCACGGGCATGCCGATTTTCATACCTTCCAGGACTGTTTCCAGACGCCCCTCGAAAGGCGTCTTTATAACAGCATTTTTACATGATTCCAGGTTGCCGCTGCATTCCACACGGATGTCCATGCCACTCAGCTCAGTCTGAGAAGTCAAGACAGGATATAACATATACGATGCCCTGGCCTGTTTATAATCGCTGTCGCCGGAGTAACCGCAGGCTGTGAGTAAACTAAGGAGACCCAGTAAAATTACGTTGCACTTTTTTTTGATCATAATGCAATCACCTTTGAAGTAAATATTTTTCCGTATTTTGTAATCTTATAATCGTCAAAAGCATGAGTGCTGCTGCTGCGCCCATCAGGACGAGCCTGTTTTGGAGGACTATAATGGTCCAGTTAAAAGGCATTCTGAAAGAACGGGGCAGAACAGCCCAGAAAAAGGGGTCGGCGTTATCTGTAAATTTTGAGCATATTGTCAGGCATATAGCAGCAGCGAACAGCGTTTTCGTTCCGCTGCGGAAGATGCTGCCCAGGAACAGGCATACTGTTTGAATAAAAAAGAGAGGGGGCAGAACATGCACCCAGAACTTCGGCAAATCCAGAAGAATTTCCTCCAGTTCCGAATGTCGAAAAGTAGATGTGGGGGACAACAGAGCGGCTGCTTTCATTATAAGAAGATGTCCCGGTACGATGCTTAAAGCGATGACTGCTGCGATCGCGGCCAGGAACAAAAACAATGCGATTGATTTGGACAGAATTACACCGGAGAAACCCCTGTCGGATGTGAATATAAATTCATGGGTCTGGTTGCGAAATTCCGAAGCGATCAAATTGGAGCTGAGGAGGAGAGTGATGACGCCTAGAGTAAGAGCATAAAGAATGAATATCGTTTCAAATAGATTCAGGGAGCTCAGGAGGACCAAAGCCAGGATGAACCAGTCGCTGTTTTTTCCCATACATTGTCTGGCGACGTATCTTCCGTAACGCAGAAAAAGGGCGAATTTATGAATAATGCGGGAAATGTTCATAAGCTTTTTTCGATGCTGCGCCTCCGCAGCCAGGCTATATAAACGTCTTCAAAAATGGGAAGGGTTTTTTCGTATCCCGGCGGTTGACTCAGCGACAATTTTTTAAAGATACGGTATGGGCCGTCCTGTCTGATGGAAATGATCCGTTCATCGGTGGTTTCCGTGGCGTCGTCGCGGATACTGCCTTTCTCCCAGATAAAAGGCATCATTTCCTGGAAAAGGTCAGCCGGCGTTCCCAGGAATCCTATTCTTCCCTTCTCCATAATTGCGAGCTTGTTGCAGGTTATTTCAATATCCTCGACAATATGAGTCGACAGTATGATCAAGCGGTCTCCGGGCAGGTCCGATAAAATATTGCGGAAGGAAATGCGCTCTTCAGGGTCCAGTCCGGCGGTGGGTTCATCGACAATCAGAAAAACAGGATCGTTCAGGAGGGCCTGAGCGATACCCAGCCGCCTTTTCATCCCCCCGGAATAGGACGTCAAAGCTGTGTTGCGGTATTCCCACAGTCCTACCAGCTCCAGCAGCTTGCGGGACCGTTTTTTTATGATGTGATGGTAATCCGAATAAAAGTGTGCCATAAAATTGAGGAATTCCAGGGCATTGATGCGGGGCGGTACGCCGAAAGTCTGGGGGAGGTAACCGATTTTTGACAGGACAGCACGCCTTTTTTTGGGATGAAACATATCAGAATCGCCGATAGTCACCTGGCCTGCATCGGGAAAGGAAAGCCCGGTCAGAATGCGGATGAACGTCGTTTTGCCGGCCCCGTTAGGTCCCAGCAATCCCAGAATGCCTTCCTCGATTTCCAGATTCAATCCGCATAATGCATTCACCTCACCAAAACTTTTGTGGATATTTTCCGCTTTAATTTTCAAAGCCGGTTCTCCTTTTACCGGAATCGCCGTCAATGTGAGATTTTTTATGGCTTTCCAGCGGTTCCGGCTGTCCCGATTTAACGCTTTTTCTCATGCTGCTTTTTTTTCCATGCGAAAGTTCAACAAACTTATGTTTAATCCGAGGATTTTCAATCAGTCAACTCCACATTAGCCGTAAAATAATGGGAAAAATTCATGGTCCTGTTTTTTGGGTCCAGAGTAACGGTTTTGGGTTTGGAGCGTGTTTTCAATTCGAGTTGGAGAATTTGATCCTGGGGTAGTGCGACGTTGACGGTTTTTTTCTCACTCAAGCTTTCCAGCGTCAAAGGAACCGGAGATTTAAAGTCTCCTTCATTTTTCACCGTAATGTGGGTAATATATCCGTCGAGGGTCTTTTCAGCACGGCATTTTTTAACGGCGTAAGAAAGCGAGCCTGCCTGGGTCAGGAACATCGCCACGGCATCATGCACGACGGGATCATCTGCCTGCTTCTTGAGGTATTCAATGAAATCCCAGATTTCTGCGGACTGATACAAGTATTTTTTCCAGAAGGCTTGTATCAGTTCGATATAGCGGTCTCTGCCGATGAGATAGTCCATAGTCGCGTGAAACTGGACGCATTTTTTCTGATATATGCCCAGCATATCGGGATTCTGTGAATCGAACTCAGTGAGTATCATGGAATTCCAGATGGTCATTTCACTTTCTCTTTTATATGTGAAGTAGAATCCGAGTGAAGAAGTAAGGGAGTTCATGTATCGAATGAGCGCTCTTGTGAGTATCTCCTGAGCTGGACCTGTAATTCTGACGTTATGGTACCATGCGGTATTGAGTATGGGTCGGACGATAAAATCATAAGCCCAGTCTGTTTTTTTGCCGCTGTAAACAGACTTGTCCCAGTTCATGCGGAAGGAAGTTTCGGAGAGCGTAATCGGCGGAGTTTTTCTGTATGTAAGCATTCCATTCCATTCTATTATCATCGCTGCATCCAGGTTGGGCGGACCGGGTAAGACTTCATCCGGTTTGTATTGAGGTCCCAGGTGATCATTAATGCGTTGCAGCCGGTCACGGTGTTCCGGCAGATGGAGCATAAGAACGGGTAAGGCGCCGAGCATGAAACGGGTTTCCTCGAATGGTCCCCAGACGAGATATATTTCCCGAATTGGACGAGTCGTTTTCCAAGTTATGAAATCAGAATGGGATTCAAGTTCCGACTTTTCTCCGACAGTCCAATAGGGAATATCGCAACGGGGAACATGAATTGCGGCCTGAAAGAAACCCGGATGATGCCGGCTGAGTTTGTGGTCTTCGAAATCGTATGCCGGAATGGGATACCAGTTGTCTTCCAATAACAAGAATCCGCGTTCGGTGAAAGCGTCATAACGGGCCCCCCTGTCGGGCTCGTAATAATTGAATTCAAAAAGCTGAGCTCTTGTGATTATTTTTTTTCCGAGCGAACCCAGGAAAGAATTGAGATTCTCATATTTAAAATTCAGCTCAGCTCCCGCAGGAATTATTCCTGTCCAGGCATCAGAATAATGTAGTTTTATAATGGTTGAATCGCCCGGCGGCAGGGGGGATTCCGGTTTTATTTTCAGGAGGGAATGCATCCTGAAGAAGGAGAGAGCAACGTTGGAGCTGTTGTCGGTGATTTTTTGGATGAAGTATCGGGGATTCAGCATGAGGTCGATGGACTTCAGATTTTGATTTCCCTGGTTTTTCAAGGTCATTTCGGCCTGGATTTGCATTTTACCCGTATGAGGTCCGACCAGTATGCGAATATCATAGCGGGATATGTGCAGATGCTGATAATCGGCGATCATATGTGAAGCCGACAGCCTTTCCAGCTCCTCCGTATTTTTCAATTGAGCGACGGCATCCTGTCGAAGCCATAATTCCCGGAAGATCAGTATAGCCAGGGTAAGGAAAAGGAGGAAAAGAGACAACCTCAGCGGGCGTTTGGGTTTTATTTTTTTGAGTTTCGGTTTTCCAGGTTTGAAAAGAGTGAGCAGTGACCGGAACTTTGAGGCGACGTCTTCGATGAGGTCTTTTTTATGGCGAAAAAGCAGGGATGATTTATTTTGAATAGTTATAAACAGGAATAATGGGATGAGAAAAACCTGCGCCAACCTTCTGTATATAAAAGGAGCTATACCGGCGGGAAAGCCGAGGGTCTGGGTGAATTCGGTCTGAAGAAGTGTAAGTCCCATCAGATCGGAAAGAGCATAGGAGCAGGTAATCAAAAATTCTGAAATCACTAGAAAAAACATGGAGAGGACGAGGGGAATGAATGCGGACTGAAAACATGAGCTGACGGCCAGGGCAAGAGAAACGGCAATAAAAATGGAAACCGTCGCAGATAAAAAATAAAATAAATAAAGCCAGGGAATCGGCGCTTCCGCGGCTGCGATCAATTCAGTAAAGAATCCTATAGAGCCGCTTAAGAAGAGGCCCAGGCATGCCGGCGCCGTCAGAATGAGGAATATACCCAGGGTCTGCTCCAGCGCCGAATAGGGTTTGACTCTGAGCATTTCTTCCATCTTATGCTTAATGTTTCGGTGCCAGGATTCAGGGACGGCCAGGATGGAAAGCAGCATAACCGGAACGGAGGGACAGAGTATCGAAAGAGACGCTGCAAACCCCGACCAGCAATTTTCTCCAGTCAGGGAAGCAATACCGTAAACAGAGGCCAGTCTATAGGCTTTCGTTCCCAGATACCCCAGGTTGCGGAGATCAATCTGCAGGACCGTAAGAATGCAGATGGGCAATGTCAAAAATGATGGCAACAGCAGCAAAAACCAGAAAAGGTATCCTCTTTTCTGGTAAAGCAGTTCAAATCCGGCGAATCCGGAAATTCTTCTTAATGATTCAATCATTTTTTTTCAAGGATTCGGGTTCCAATTGAGCCTGCAGGTTAAGAAGGGCGATTCGTGATGCCAGAAAATCGCCGTCGATTTTCAGCGCTTTCAAAAAGCATTCCTGAGCCTTATTATGCTGATCTTCATACCATTCTATCAGCCCCTTCAGATGATAGGCCTGAGGAAGCTCCTTACTGACAGCGATAGAACTTTCAATATCCCTTCTCGCTCCGGCTATGTCGTTCACCTTGAGTCGTCTTCCTGCTATTTCGAGCAGGTAATGAGCCGTTTTATTCTTGAACCCGGTTTCGCGATCATTGCGGGCAACTGTGGTAAGGAGCTCAGGAACGACTTCTGAAAGAAGTGAAATTTGATCTTCTAGTGACTGGGAACCCATTGCCTCCAATCGGGAATCCATGCATTCCGATGCGGCCCTGACCCCCAGCGACCGAAATACCGGCAAAAAAGTCCACCAGCCTGGAGCGTCCGATCTCATTAATTTAAAATATATCCTGTCTGCGCCGGCCCTGTCGCCGCGTTGAACCAGTTTATGCGCTTTTTTAAGCTCCCCGGAAGGCATACAACCTCCGGCGAAAATCACGATTATTACGATCAAGGCTGATAAATCGAACTTCGGGACCGCTAGGCTGCGTCTTCTTTCCACCCTCCGTGTTCGTATGACTGATGCCCTTGAATTCATGACCCCATTACTCTCCAAATGTCCTCTTGGCTTTCATCCATCTATATTCCTTGATCGACCGGCGGCTTTCGTCGAACAATTCATGCTTATTTCTCATACCATGCCGTTAACTCTGAATTGCAGCTCTGACGTTCGAGCAACCCTAAAAAACCGAATTTACGCGTCACCGTTTGCTGGGAATAAAAAAAAATTGCCCGGATTTGAATCTTTGATTGAAAGAAAAATACCTCGTTTCCATTGCTCTGGCTCAATCTGCCGAAACTTGAAAATCATTTAAAATATAGGAACAAATAATCAAAAAGTCAAAGAGTGTTGTAGGCGTGAAAAGGTTTGACTTTTTTTTATCAGGGATATAAATTGAAAATATATTCTCCTTTACGGAAATTGGGCTAGTTGAGGAAATCAGCGATCAGAACATGAATTCGATATTTTTTTTGATTATTTAAGGATTGAAAAGATGAAACTTTTTAGGATGGCGAGAGTCTTGATTGTTTTTTTTGTTTTAATTTCAATAAGTTGTTCAGCCCTGGGTCATTATGGAGGATTTTACGGATCAGACATGACCGGTTCGAAGGGATGGAGCGATGATCCGGCGGTGAATATACGCGTAAGTGCATCGCAGGGTGATCAGGCGAACCAGAGAGTAATTTCTGACGGTCAGGGGGGTTTCATCACGGCCTGGGAGAGGTTGGGGGATATATTTGTACAGCGGCTGGACGAATATGGCGAGCGCGACTGGGGAACCGAGGGAGTGACGGTATGCGGTGATGCTTCATTACAGGAGATGTCGGGTATATGTCGTGACGGTTCGGGAGGCGCCATAATAGTATGGAGGGATGCTCGGAACGGGGTTATGGGAATCTGGGGACAGCGAATCGGAGCATCCGGGAGTCCCATGTGGACCATTGACGGCGTGCAGGTATCGGGAAGCGGCGATTATACGGGAGGTCAGGCGATATCGGATGATGCCGGCGGGGTTTATGTTGTGTATGAGGGATCAGAGAGCGGAGTTTTTTGTACGAGGTTAGACGGGATGGACGGAAGCGAAATTTGGACCATTCAAACCGATGCATCCGGTATGCTGTGCAGTGGAACTGCGGCAGCGGAAGACGGAACGGGCGGAGTTTTGCTGGGATGGGAGAGGAGAAGCGTGCTGTTTTATGGAAAATTCGTGATGAGCATGGGAGGAGGAGCCAGGGACGACGGTTCGATATATTTAAAGGATACTATAGGGCAATCATCGCCTCCTGGAGAATCAAGCGATGAGAATTACAGTGTGAAAGGTGGATTCTGGAAGCCTACGCATGCGAATTTGCCGATAAGCGAAAGCGATATATATGTGCAGAGACTTGATTCCGCCGGGACCGAATTATGGGGAGCCGGCGGCATATGTTTGTATGATACGTCTGAAGCGCAGAAAAATCCTCGAGCGGCATCAGACGGAAGCGGGTGCGGATTTTTCGTTTGGGAGGATATGAGGTCTCCGAGCAACACCAGGAGTCTGTATATACAAAAGATCGACAGTGGAGGTTCAATCGTATGGCGAGCTGACGGCGTTCAGGTATATGCCGGAGGAGCGAGCGAGTATGAGCTTATGAGTCATGCTGTAGTATCGGATTCTGAAGGCGGAGCGGTCATAACCTGGTGTGCTGGGAATCGTGATGTTTATGCAACCCGAATAGACTCAAACGGAGATAATGCCTGGGGGGGAGAGGTCGCTCTAACGGATCACGAAGAGACGTCGGGTGTATCGGATTATCCCTATCAATCGGTATCGGACGGACTGGGCGGAGCGTTTACGGTATTTTCACGCCGGAACGAGCCGGCAAACAGTTATGAGATAGTATGTCAGAGCGTCGCGTATAATGGAAGTTTACCCTGGGGAATAAACGGAGAAGCGGTATGCATTTATGCTCAGGGAGAGCGGTATAACGCATTGGTTGCGAAATGCGACGGGAACATGACCGGCGCTCTATGTTGCTGGATTGACGAAAGGACAGTCGATTCGGAGGCCCTTTACGTAATGGGAATAAACCTCTACGGCGAACTCGGCGATCCCTGTTCGACGCTTCCTACAATAACGCCCACATTGACGCCTGTTCCGCCTACGCCGACTCCTGAGCCGCCCACACTTACTCCGACTATTCCTCCGCCTCCGGCAGTCGTCTGGATCGACGATGACTTTAACGATTCGACTCCGGGCTGGGGTTACGATCATTTTTCAGTCATTCAGGCCGGCTTGGATGCCGTGGCTGACGGCGGCGATATATATGTTGCTTCCGGTCTTTACAATGAAACAATCGGCTTCGATTCATCATTTAATAAAAACAATATTTCCTTTTTCGGCGAATCCGGCGACAGACCGACGGTAGCAGGCGGCATGCATTTCGACAACGACGCAGCGATCTTAAATATTAACTTTGAAAACATGTATTTCAAAGGAGATGCCGGAGGTAATAATGCCGTAATAGGAATGACCAATTTGGGAGCTGTCCAGAATTTCAGCATGAAAAACTGCGTTATAGACGGAGAAAACGCAATCGACAGGCATGGATTGGCCGGTAAAAACTTTGAGGGTTCTTTTTCCGTCACGGATACGGAGTTCAAGAACATTTTGGGCTGGGCTGCAATGGATATGAACATCGACAGCCCGGATGGAGCGAATGAGCTGCCCATAAATTCGATCACATTCACAGGCAATTACATCCATGATTCAAACGGGGTAACCGCTTTAAGGGGAAATGAAATCACGCGAAGCATCCTGGTTAATGTTGCCGATAATTCCTGGGACAACATCGGAGGAAACGGAGGAGCTGCAGGGGGACATTGGACGGCTCTGGAGGTCAACCATTCTGCAGAAGTAAACATCTACGGCAATGCGATCAACGATGTCAGCCAGGGGCAGAATTCTGAAGGCAAAGCGATTATCGTGTGGGATATTGTAGAGCTCATCTGCCGTTGCAATGATATAACGAACAATTATGAGGGCATATACGTTTACGGGGGCGGCGGCGTTTATGGCGGTCCTTATGCCGTGCCTTTCGGATATGTCGCATACAATAATATCATGAACAATTCCGAGTATGGTCTGACTGTCGATGATTATGCAACGGGGGACCCTCTAAGGGCCGACTTCAATTACTGGAATGCGGCTGACGGTCCGGGAGGCGATGCCGAGGGAAGCGGGGATGCTGTTTACGGTAATGCCGTGTGGGAGCCCTGGCTGAATGCAGTGCAGGAGCCGCCTTGTCCGCCTCCCTGTTACAATGACGGCGATGTCGACAATAACGGGAGTTTAACCCCGAATGACGGCATGATGACATTCAGGATATACATCGGATACATTTCATATCCGACTTACGAAGAGGAGTGTTCTTCAGATTGTGACGGAAACGGTTATATATCACCTGGAGATGGACAATGTATCTTCTGGAGTTATTTGGAGATGGGGTGCGAATGCGCTCAACCTGTGCAGAATTCCGTTCCGATGAACTATCCAGGTGAACAAAGAGAAAAGAAGAGCGACTCGCCGGATGCAATCAAACCGGAATATGGTAACCGGAAGATAATTGTCGGCTCTGCGCAGGGGTGCCGGAACGAAATCGTTTCCATACCCATTATCATGGATAGTGCGGATGCCCCTGTCGCTTCCTTCGGATTAACTCTTCAATACGACGGCAATATTCTGGAGTTCGTAGATGTCGATCACGGAGAATTAACGGAAGAATGGTTCCTTCTCGATGCTTATCCTCAAAAACCCGGAATGCTCAAAGTGGGGGGATTCGATCTTTACTCTGAAATCCCCTCCAGAACCCGGGGCGCCCTTGCATATCTGAATTTTAGAGTCGTCTGCGAGGAATGCGGAAACGGAGAACAAAGCGAATGCCGGATAACGGACCTGCTGGATGATATTAAACATTTTGAAGCGAAAGACGGCCGGTTTACTTATAACTGCATTTACCAGACCCCAACTGGAGTATTTCAGGAGATTCCCGCAATCATGCCCGGAGGATTAATACTGCTTACCGGTTTAATTTCAGCGATATTTCTTTTTTCGATTTGCAGTATTAGAAGGCGAAAATGAGTTTTCGCAGCCTTAAAATTCGTGTAAAGCATAAACACATCTCCTCGCAATTATTAATTCCGATTGCGATACTGACCCCGATAACCGAAACGAACGGTCCTCAATGAAAAAGAACCGCCCTGATTCAGTCAAATAGATATTTGGGGCAGATATCAGCTTTAGTATGAGGGATTTCAATATGCTCCGACATTTTCATGTCGGCAACTGAAAAGGAAGCGCAACGCAACAGCAATGCGCCTGAAGGGCTTTGCTGTTGCGTTGCATGGTTGGTCCGTCGCTCCAGCAGCGAGCGGATACATTTATAAACGAATCAATCGTTTCTTTTGCTGCCTATCTTCCTGGTAAGGAAACCCATAGTGAGAATAAGGGTAATGATGCCGAACACAGAAAGAGCCGGGATGTCTCTGAAGCATGATTTTGAGGCTTGCTCGGTATTTCCGTAAGCGCCCATGTTGATGATGTCTCCATGCGGCGGGGGTTCACAATCACAAAGGTCTACTGGGTCTCCTGCGTCGATGCAAGGGGAACAGCTTTCATCCTCTCCCCAGGCGCCGTTATGATAGCTGCCGACGGTTGACTGGAGGTGGAAATCGCTGTTGTCCGGGTCTACGAATAAGGGGTCCTGATTCATATTGCCTTCGCCTTCGAATCCGCCTTGCACGTTAGAGTAAGTCATATCGATGACGGATAAACCGGAAGTTCCAATTTCATTGGGGAAATTATTCCAGAAAATGCAATTTTTAATGGTGGGTGAAGAATTCATGCAATGCAGGGCGCCGGCGTTCATTTGTGCGGAATTTTCGCTGAAGGTGCAATTCAGAAAAGTGGGAGAGGAATACCAGCATTCGACGCCGCCTCCGTAATTTTGAGTTTCGTTGCCGATGATGAGGCAATTTTTAATGAGGACTTCGGGGTTGTCGCTGATGATGTGCAATCCTCCGCCCTGATCAACGGAAGAATTGTGAGCAATGGTGCAGTTTTCAAGAATGCAGCCAGAACCGATGTCAAAAAAGATTCCTCCGTTATGAACGCCGAAGTTGTCGCTTATGTTGCAGCCGATAAAGTGCGGCGAGGCGCTGTAGCTTTCGACGGCGCCGCCGAAATCAGCGGAGTTTGAGGTTATATCGGTGTTCGTAATAGTCGGATTAGAGAAATCCCTGCAGTAGAGCCCTCCGCCCATGCCGCCGGCGGAATTTCCGGTGATGATGCAATCGGTGATGACAGGCGAGGATGTGCTGGTGCAATAGACTCCGCCGCCGTCGGAAGCGGAAACGCATGATTCGACAAAGCAATCCAGTATAGCGGGCGAGGAATTCTGAATGTAAATGCCGGCGCCGTAAGTGGCGTTGCAGTTGCGGACCGTGAACCCGCTGACGATTGTATCATTGCCTTCTCCCCGGAAAACAATGAAACCTCTGCCGTCGTTTTCGCAGTCTATAATGCTGTTTTCGGGTCCATTGACCGATGCGACAGTGATCGCCTTACCCATAAGATCGAGGTTTTTATTTCTATCGCCTGCGTATGTTCCTTCGTCGACGAGGACTGTATCGCAGTCAACCGCTGCATCAATGGCTTCCTGTATCGTCTGAAAATCCTGGGGCACCAGAATAGTCGTACAGACATGAGTAGGGGTGCTGGTGGGCGTAAGGACTTGAGTCGGGGTTAATGTCGGTGTGGGGGAGTATGGTTGACAGTTTTCATAGGTCAACTGGTAATTGAAATATCCGCAACTTTCATAGGAATCAACGACTGCATAGTAAGTTCCGGGTTCGAGAGCGGTAAGCATTATGGTTTCGCCCTGGGCATCGCCGTTTTCATCTGCGTAGATGAAGCAGTCTTGCGGTTCCGGTCCATCCATAATGAGCAGAATGGGATCGTAGTCTCCGGGCGTGACGTTATCGATCTGAATCGTAACGTCGCAGTATTGGTTGTTAATGAAGACTATACCCAGGTCTTCCCCATTGAGCCCGGAAATACCGCATCCGTAATCCTGGTAATCGTCGAACCATCCGCAGTTGGTTTGAGGATTCGGAGTGGGGGTGTTGGGAGGGGTAGGAGATGGCGTGGATGTCAGGCAATTGTCGAGCGAATAGGAGAGGTTCCAGTATCCGCAACTTTCTTCAGCATCCACGACTGCGTAGTAGTTGCCGGGTTCCATGGCTGGGACGGTGATGCTTTCGCCGAGTCCTGCTCCGTTATCGTCGGCATAAGCGAAGCAATAGAGCGGATCAGGACCGTCAAGCAGCAGCAGAACGGGATCGTAATCGCCGGGAGTGACGCTATCGATGGCGATGGTTACGTCGCATACCTGCTGAACGACGAAGAAGGTAACGAAATCCTCACCGAAAAGATCATACATTCCGCAGGCGTAATTCTGCCAGTCGTCGTACCATCCGCAATTGGTTTGCGGTATAGGGGTTTCGGTCGGTATAGGCGTCGGGGTCAGGCAATTGTCCATGGTTATCGAAATGTTCCAGAATCCGCAATCCTGATAAGAATCGACCGTTGCGTAGTATGTCCCCGGCTCCATGGCCGTTATAGTTATGCTTTCGCCTTCCGCTGCACCGTAATCGTCGGCGTAGGCAAAGCAATATTGCGGACCGGGGCCGTCCAGCAGAAGCAGAACAGGATCATAGTTTTCCGGAGTGATATTATCGATTGAAATAGTGACGTCGCAAGTCTGTTGCACTACAAAAAAGGTGATGAAGTCTTCACCGGCGAGACCGGTCGGTCCGCAGGCGTAGTCCTCGAAGTCATTAAACCATCCGCAGTTGGTCTGGGGGATGGGCGTATTAGTCGGGATGGCCGTGAAAGTGGGAGTATTCGTTGCGAACAGGGTTGGTGTGGGCGTAGGCGAATGAGAATTGTTCAGCATGAATGACAGGTCCCAGTACCCGCATGATTCATACGAATCGACCACTGCATAATAATTTCCGGGCGCCATGGAATTGACCGTGATGGTTTCTCCCATTCCGGCCCCGTTGTCATCGGCATAGATAAAGCAGCTCTGAGGGTCAGCTTCGTTCAACAGCAGAAAGACAGGATCGTAATCTCCCGGAGTGACGCCGGTGACAGTGAGGGTAACGTCGCATACTTCCTGGACCGTAAAGAAGGTTATGAAGTCTTCTCCATTCAGCCCGGTCAGCCCGCATGCGTAGTCCTGCCAGTCGTCGTACCACCCGCAGTTAGTTTGAGGAATAGGCGTTCGAGTAGGAATAGGCGTCGGGGTCAGGCAATCATCTATGGAGAGCGTAAGATTCCAGTAACCGCATGATTCAAAAGAGTCAACAGCGGCGAAATAAGTTCCGGGAGCGAGAGACGGCATGGTCAACGTTTCGCCCTGGCCCTGACCGTTGTCGTCGGCATAAGCGATGCACTGGCCGGGCGAAGGTCCGCTCAGTAAAAGCAGGATGGGGTCGTAATCCCCCGGGGTAACGCCGTCAATGGAAATCGTAACGTCGCAGGTCTGATGCACCACGAAAAAGGTGATGAAGTCTTCGCCGAACAGGTCCGTCAGACCGCAGGCATAGTCCTGCCAGTCGTCGTATCCGCCGCAGTTGGTTTGAGGAATAGGCGTTTCTGTCGGGATGGCGGTAGGCGTGAATGTGATAGTAGGAGACTGCTCTGTCGTCGGCGTCCAGGTTGGAGTAGAGGAAGGCGTATCGGTTGGAGGAATTGTCGGCGTTTGAGTCGGCGTTCTGGTAGGCGTATTGGTCGCTGATGAACCCTCACAATTGACCGTAAGCGTGTAAGCGCCGGAGTTGCCCAGAATGCCGTCGACCACGACATAATAGGTCCCTGCAGGCTGATCGGTCAATGTCGTCGACGTATATCCCCATCCGATGCATGAATATTCGCTGCAGTCTGTAAGGACCAGAAAACCCAGCGGCGCAGAGGTGTTCAGTATAACCTCCAGATCGCTGACGCCAGTCGTCGTTACGGCATGAACTATTTCAGGTCCTGAGAATGTAAACTCCGGTGCGCAATTGTATATCTCAACATTGGAATTTCCGCCTGTCGTATCGCCCGTATAAGGTTGATTGCAGAATATCGTCACCGCGCCTGAACAGTCAAGTTCGGGTAAAGGCGTTGCCGTCGCTTCCGGGGTCGGCGTAAATGTAGGCGTGAATGTCGATTGCGCACAAACCACCGTCAGGTTGAAGTAAACAGGAGAATCCGGGCTGTCGACCACAATGTAATAGCGTCCCGGTGGGGTCTGGGCTATTATTGCCGCATCGTCTCCGTAAGCCATACAATCCTCTTCATTGCATGAACCCAGGATGAAAATGTCCGGGTCCGTATTGAACAGAGGCTCCACGTAAGCCTGCAGGCTGGCGGTTGAAGAGGTATCGACATAGTATACTCTTTCGTTGCCGCTTTCATTCAAAAACGGATTGCAACCGTATACGTCAACATTGTCTTCGCCTGTCTGCGTCGATTGCATACTGAGCGTCTGACCGCAGGATATCTCGACCGCGCTGTCGCAATTAAGCAATCCCGTAGGATATATTTCCTGTTCCCAGTCGGAATAGTCCACATATTCGCTGATCTCATCTCCGTCGCCGGGATTAATATTATCGCAATAACCGGCTCCTGATTCTTCATCGAAAGGTCCCGTGTTAAAGCCCCACCAGCAATGGGAGGCATCAACGCAGGGAGGTCCGTCGCAACGTACGCCGTAATAGGCATTCCCGTAGATATTGTTGTAATGAATATCGAATGCTCCGTGTTCGCCGTAAACATCCACTCCATAACCGTTGTCGATGATCGTATTAAGCCTCACAGTCGATAAACCGTCCACCTGGGTGATCCTTAAGCCAGTTCCTGTCGCGCCTACATCAATGTAATTGTAAAGTATATCGGCTGTCGTATCGTAGGCTGCAGCGCCGGCGAAAATAATGCCGTATGCTCCGCCTTCAAATGTATTATGGAAAACCGTCGCCGCAGAAGGTCCGGTCTGATCCGCAGAATAATAGAGTCCCACGTGGTAAGTGTTTTTGAACTTGCAATTCATCACCGGTATCGTGACTTGGCGGACAGCGACCGTCATCCACCAGTTGCCGTGAGGATCGCCGTAGCCTCCATAGCGGAATTCCGTATTTTGAAGAGAGTTCAATTCTGAAGTGTAAGAAAGAACGCCCCAGTCTCCGGCTCCGGGCAAGGTAGCATCGCCGTCGCCGTTGGAGTCGCCGCCCAGCGTATCATCGCGCTCGGAGGTGAAATATACCAGGTTCCAGGGTTGACCCTGCAGGTCCAGGGTACCGTTTACTGAAAACCAGCGTCGCACTCCTGCCTGCATTTTAACCACTATTCCTGCGTTAATGTGCAAAGTCGCTCCTGCTGCAACAACCATATCGGCATCATAAACGTGATACGGCAAACCCATATTCTGAACGTCCAGCCAGGTACCCTCACCGGTAATGGTTCCGTGAACTTTTATCGCCTGATTATAGTTGTCGGCTATAGCATTGCCGCTGTATGTCGGGAAACTGTTTTCAGCCTGAACCAGGGGAAATCTCGTGCAGTTCACCAGGGAATTGTCGGTAATTGAAGGAGACCCGTTGGAAATATAAATGCCGTTTTGAACAAAATCGACGGTATTCCCGGAAATAGTGGAAGCAGAAGCAGGCCAGTAGAACTGCATTCCGTTTCCTGTTCCAGCCGGACTGGTAATTAAATTACCTGTGATGGTCAGATTCGGCTTTGACAGTTCGATACCCTGAATGTAAATGCCCCAACCGCTGCAGTTTATGTCGTTGCCGGAAATATAAGGTGAAGTGATGAAAGAGCCGCTCGGATTTACCTGAATCCCATACGTTCCGTCCAGAAATGAACAGGCTGTAATGGAAGGCGATGTCGCTGCTCCGGTTTTGGCGTTGTATCGTAAACCCAGATGATACACTCCGCTGAAGGTGCAGTTGTTTATCGTCGTATTGACCTGTTCGATATGAACCATTGTCCACCAGTTTCCATGAGGATCGCCATAGCCTCCATACCGGATGTCCATGTTTCTCAGAATATTACCGTCGGACGTAGCGTAATAGAGCACTCCCCAATCGGCTGCTCCGGGAGTCGTCCCGGTTCCGTCGCCGTTGGAATCACCCCAGGCCGTGTCGTCCCGGTCGGACGTCAGTATCACCGGATCACCCACTGCGGGGAGATTCAACGTTCCATGCACCGAGAACCAGCGACGGGCGCCCGTTTCCATTTTTACCACGACACCCGGATCGATAGTCAATTCAGCCCCATCCGCTATCGTCATATCATAATCTTCAACATGATAGGGCAAATGCAGACCCTGTACGTCGATCCAGTCGCCGCTTCCGGTTATCGTTCCGTAAACCCGGATAGCCTGTTTGTAATTGTCGATAATAGTGTTGCCGCTGTAGACAGGGAAGGAGTTGTTCGCCTGAGAAAGAGGAAATTCCGTAGAATCCGTAATCGTGTTATTGGTAATGGAGGGCGAACCTTGATCAATGAATATTCCGTCATGAAGTCCCGTTATGTTATTATTGTTTATTGAAGTTGAGGTTGCCGGATAATCCAGCCAAACGCCTGTTCCGCCGCCGTCCGGACTGTTCAGGGAATTCCCCTGACATGTGGTTACAGGCCGGGCGCTTTCCGTTCCATGCACACGGAAACAATAATTGTTGCAGTTAAAAGTGTTGTTGTTTACCGTCGGCGACGTTACGTAAGAACTGCTGGGCAAGAGATACATGCCGTACGCGCCGTTTTGAAACTCGCAATTCGTAATCGAAGGGGATGAAACCGCATTGGATACCGCCCTGTACCTGACGGCCATCTGATAGTAATTTCTGAAGATACAATCAGTTATGGTCAGATTCACATATTCCGCATTAACCATCACGAACCAGTTCCCGTGAGGGTCTCCGTATCCTCCGTATCGCATATCGACATTTCGCAGAATATTGCCGTGAGTAGTCGCATAATACAGCGTGCCCCAGTTGCCGGCGCCGGGAGTCGTGCCGGAGCCGTCGCCGTTTGAATCGCCCCAGGCCGTGTCGTCATATTCGGACGTTAAAATTACTTTCGGTCCGGATGCAGGAAGATTCAAGTTTCCATGAACGCTGAACCAGCGCCGGGACCCCGACTGCATCTTGACCACTACGCCGCTGTTTACAGTCAGAGTCGTTCCCGCCTCTACCACCATGTCTCCATCTTCAACATGATAAGGAAGCTGCAGACCCTGAACATTGTGCCAGGTTCCCGAAGATTCCAACGTTCCGTAAACCCGGATAGCCTGTTTCACATTTCCCGTTATCGTATTGCCGGAATAGGTGGGAAAACATGTGTTTATTTGAGACAGAGGAAATTCCGTGCAGTCGTTTATCGTATTATTCGACACCGTCGGAGACCCGCCGTCGATGACCAGGCCATACTGAACCTCTGCTATTACATTGTTGGAAATCAATGAAGCATTATCGGGATGCTCCAGCCAGACGCCCGTACCCGTTCCGCCGCTGCTGGTCACTGTATTGCCGGTAATAGTCAAATGGGGCCGCAGTATCTCGTAACCGACCACACGAATGCCGTAATTCGTCGCTTCAATGATGTTGTCGGTTATACTCGCAGAAGTTAAAAACGAATCGCTTGCAGTCATATATATTCCGTAGGGAACGTTTTCGAATGTACAATTCGTAATGACGGGCGATGCTGCAGACGTATCGCATGCCGTGTAGGACACCGCAACATTATAGATGCTTTTGAAAGTCACGTTGTCCAGCTCCGTATCGACTCCGTTCACTTTAACCGCCATCCACCAACTGCCGTGAGGGTCTCCGTATCCCGCATACCTTATTTCCACATTTTCAAGAGTATTGCCGTTGCAGGCATAATAAATCAAACCCCAATTGCCGGGACCGGGAACCGTGGTCGAACCGTCGCCGTTCGTGTCTCCGCCCAACGTGTCATCATAATCTGATGTGAAATAAACCGGATTGGACGGAGTTCCCATAAGCAACAAAGTTCCGTCGGTAACGCTGAACCATCTTCTGTACCCGGACTGCATCTTGATTATCACTCCAGCTTCCACTGTTAATGTCGCTCCATTCGAAATGGAAATATCGGCCTTAACCCAGTAAGGACTGCCGGCCAGAGTCCAGTCCGTATCCGTTGTTATGCTTCCATTGGTTATCTCAGTATAAGCAAACGCCTGACCGCCGGTCAGCAGGAAGCAAATCCCAAAGAACAACAGGCATACCGCGCTCCTTCGATATCTTTTCATAAATGAATTCCTCCTCCTCAATTCGCCGTTCAATCAATGCACGACGAATAATTGAACATAAAAGATTAAATTAATTCATTAAGCTGTTTCTTTTTCGATTCAAAACTATGAAGCTAACGCCGGAAACCTTCCCCTGTCAGGATTAACATGTTTCAATATACAACCAGGTCAAGCCTTCCGGCGCATCGCTTGAAATTAAACCGGTGAGAGATGATAATTGATTATAAAATGTCGGTTCGTTTTTTCTTCGCTCCTTTCAGGGCAAGACATCCTAAAGAAAGGATCAGGAGTATTATCCCCGTGACTGAGAAGGCGGGAATAGGCGCATAGCAAGATTTGGATGCCTGGTCCGTATTGCCGTAGGCTCCCATATTGATTTTGTTGCCGTGGGGCATAGGTTCGCAGTCGCAAGCATCGGCGGGATCGCCGGCATCGATGCAGGGGGAGCAGTTTTCATCCGCCCCCCAGGCGCCGTTGTGGTAGCTTCCGATAGTAGACTGCAGATGAAAATCGCCGTTGCCCGGGTCGACGAACAGCGGGTCCTGATCCATATTGCCTTCGCCTTCGAATCCGCCTTGCACGTTAGAGTAAGTCATATAAATGACGGATAGGCCGGAACTTACGATTTCATTGGGCAAATTGTTCCAGAAAATGCAATTCTTGACGACCGGGGCAGCATTCAGACAATGGATGGCCCCGCCGTTCATTACTGCGGAATTCTCGCTGAATGTGCAATTCAGGAAAGTCGGACTAGAATACCAGCATTCGACGCCGCCTCCGTAGTTTTGCGTTTCATTTCCGATGATGAGGCAATTTTTTATGAGAGCATCGGGATTATCGCTGATGATGTGCAATCCTCCGCCCTGATCCACTGAAGAATTGTAAGCGATAGTGCAATTTTCCAGCACGCAGGCCGACCCGATGTCGAAAAAGACTCCGCCGTTGTGAACGCCATAGTTTTCGCTAATATTGCAGCCGATAAGATGGGGTGAAGCGCTGTAACTTTCGATTCCTCCGCCGAATTGAGCTGTATTTGCTGTTATGTCTGTGTTGGTGATGACGGGGTTGGAGAAATCCCGGCAGTATAATCCGCCGCCCATGCCGCCGGAAGTATTTTCCGTGATTATGCAATCGGTTACATTGGGTGAGGAAGTGCTGGAGCAGTAGAGTCCGGCGCCGTCGGAATCGGAAATGCACGATTTCACAGTACATTCCAGGAGTGTCGGAGAAGAATTCTGGATGTATATTCCCGCTCCGTATGTTGCGTTGGCGTTGCGGACCGTAAGGCCGCTGATGACTGAGCCGCTTCCTTCTCCTCTGAATATGATGAAACCTCTGCCGTCGTCTTCGCAATCTATTATACTGTAATCCGGTCCGTTGACTGAGGTAACGGTAATCGCCTTGCCTTTCATATCGAGATTCTTGTTTCGGTCTCCGGTATAGGTTCCATCGTCGATCAGTACCGTATCGCAGTCAATCGCCGCATCAATGGCGTGCTGTATCGTTGTATAGTCTTGAGGCACCTGAATGACGGTGCAGACATGGGTCGGCGTGCTGGAGGGCGTGATGGCTTCCGTCGGCGTATAGGTCGGAGTGGGTGAATTCGACTGGCAGTTTTCAAAGGCTTGCTGGAAATTGAAGTAACCGCAGCTTTCGTAAGAATCGACGACCGCATAATAGTTTCCGGGCGGAAGCGCCGGCATGGTGATGGATTCTCCTTCTCCGGCCCCGTAGTCATCAGCGAAAATAAAGCAGGTTTCGGGTTCGGGTCCGCTCATGATGAGCAGCACGGGGTCATATTCCGGGGTGACGTTGCTGATGGTGATGGTAACGTCGCAGTATTCATGGTTCATGAAGAATATGCCGAGGTCTTCCCCGTTAAGGCCGGAAATTCCGCATCCGTATTCCTGGTAATCGTCGTACCAACCGCAGTTGGTTTGAGGATAAGGCGTAGGCGTGTCGGTGGGCGTGGGCAGTGGAGTCGATGTTTGACAGTTGTCGAGGGAATAGATGAGGTTCCAGTAACCGCAATCCTCGTAAGAATCGACCACCGCATAATAGTTTCCCGGTTCCAGGGCTGCTATGGTGATGGTTTCTCCCTGTCCCGTTCCGTTATCATCTGCATAGGCGAAGCAGTACATAGGCCCGGGTCCGTCAAGAAGCAGGAGGATCGGATCATAGTCGCCTGGAGTTATATTGTCGATGGAGAGCGTGACGTCGCAGACCTGGTTGACGACGAAGAAGGTGATGAAATCTTCACCGTACAGATCGCTTAATCCGCAGGCGTAATCCTGCCAGTCGTCGTACCATCCGCAGTTGGTTTGAGGAATAGGCGTTTCAGTAGGAATGGGAGTCGGAGTGATGCAATTATCCATGGAGAGCGTAATATTCCAGAAACCGCAATCTTCGTAAGAATCGACCACAGCATAATATGTGCCGGGTTCCATTCCGGGTATGGTTATGCTTTCGCCTTCTGCCGCGCCGCCGTCGTCGGCATAAATGAAGCAATTTTCAGGACCCGGACCGTCCAGAAGCAGCAGCACAGGATCGTAATTGGCCGGCGTCACGGTGTCGATACTGATGGTGACGTCGCAATGCTGATGAACGACGAAAAATGTGGCGAAATCTTCACCGTTAAGGCCTGTTATGCCGCATCCGTAATCCTGCCAGTCGTCGTACCACCCGCAGTTGGTCTGGGGAATAGGCGTATTGGTGGGAATAGCAGTGATTGTGGGCGTATTGGTTGCGAATATGGTGGGCGTCGGAGTCGGGGAATGACAATTGTTGAGTGAGAAGGTGAGGTCCCAGTAGCCGCAGGATTCATACGAATCGATGACGGCATAGTAATTGCCCGGAGCCAGTTGACTGACGTTTATGGTTTCGCCCTGTCCAGCTCCGTTATCGTCCGCATAAGCGAAACAGTTTGCGGGGTCCGGTTCGTCCAAAAGCAGTATGATCGGATCGTAATCCCCGGGCGTTATGTTGTTTATAGACAGCGTAACGTCGCATACTTCATGAACTGTAAAGAATGTGATGAAATCTTCACCGTCAAGGCCTGAGAGCCCGCATCCGTAATCCTGCCAGTCGTCGTACCATCCGCAGTTGGTCTGAGGCAAAGGCGTTCCTGTAGGAATGGGAGTAGGCGTCAGGCATTCGTCTATCGAAAGCGTCAAGTTCCAGTAACCGCAGGATTCAAAGGAGTCGACTGCAATGTAGTAAGCTCCCGGAGCCAATGATGTAACCGTCAGAGTTTCTCCCTGCCCCTGGCCGTTGTCGTCGGCATAGGTTATGCAATGATCGGGGCCCGGACCGTCGAGCAGTATGAGTATCGGATCATACTCGCCCGGAGTCACGTTGTCCATGGCTATAGTGACGTCGCAGGTCTGATGCAGCATGAAAAAGGAGATGAAATCCTCTCCATTCAGGCCGGTGAGTCCGCTGCATGAGTAATCCTGCCAGTCGTCGAACCAGCCGCAGTTGGTCTGAGGAATGGGCGTGTTGGTCGGTATGACGGTCGGGGTCAGCGTCAACGTCGGCGTTGGAGACGCGCAATTGCTGAGGTTGTAGGTTATGTCCCAGTAACCGCAGTCGGCATAGGAATCTACGACGACATAATAGTAACCGGGCGCCATGGAATTGAGAGATAACGTTTCGCCCTGCCCGGCTCCGTTATCGTCGACGTACCCTATGCAATGATCGGGGCCCGGACCGTCCAGGATAAGCAGTATGGGATCGTAAGCGCCCGGAGTGATGTTGTCTATGGTTAGAGTTACGTCGCATACTTCAGGTACAGATATGAAAGTGGCGAAATCTTCGCCTTCCAGTCCCGTAAGGCCGCAGGCGTAATCCTGCCAGTCGTCGAACCAGCCGCAGTTGGTTTGAGGAATAGGCGTTCCGGTGGGTATGGGCGTTGGCGTCTGACAGTTTTCTATCATGAGAGTGAAGTCCCAGTAACCGCAACTTTCATAAGAGTCTACGACGGCATAATAGTATCCCGGCTGCAGAGCCTGCAAGGTAACGCTTTCGCCCTGTCCGTCTCCGTTGTCGTCGGCGTAGGCAATGCAATGTTCGGGTCCCGGTCCGTCCAGGATAAGCAGTATGGGATCGTAATCGCCGGGTGTGACGTTATCGATAGTCAAGGTCACGTCGCATACCCCGTTCACAACGAAAAATGTTATGAAATCTTCTCCCGCCAGTCCCGTAAGGCCTCCACAGGCGTAATCTTCCCAATCATTGCCGTATCCGCAGTTGGTCTGGGGAATAGGCGTTCCGGTCGGCACAGGAGTCGGCGTAAGAGTGTTAGAAGGGGTACGTGTAGCGGTCCTGGTGGGCGATAAAGTAACCGTCGGCGTCCAGGTAGGCGTCCAGCTCGGCGGAGGCGTCATCGTCCAGGTGGCGGTCGGCGTCATTGTCGGCGTATTCGACGGCCCGTACAACGTGGTCGGGGTCCTCGTAGCCGTAGGCGTTCGCGTCGCCGGCTCAGGCGTTTCCGTCGTGCATGATTCAATGGTGAATTCGGCATAATCTACCTGGCCCGTTACATCCCCCAGGCTGGTCCTGAATCCTATGAAACCGGCCGCAAATTCCAGCCTGCTTGTTCCCAGTACAGCATTTTCCTTTACATGCATCATTATGTAGTAAACATTCGTTGCATTATCTCCAATGGTCCAGCCAGGATACGGATCAGGAGCGGATTTAGAATAATGAAATCCATTGGGGTATCCAGGCCAGTCGTTGCCGTACGATGAATCTTCCATGGCGGAAGGCGGAACGAAATCCGTGTGCAATACCGGCGGACTGAAAACCAGCGGATCATAAGTAAACGCGGCATCAATGCCTTCAATCGTTACCTGACTAATGTTAGGATCGAAACGGATCGCCATTGGGAAAGTAGAGCCTCGACATTGAGTCCCCGAGGAAGGAAAGAAAAATACGTGACCTACCGCCAGAGGCGTCTCCGTCGGAACGGGAGTGCAAGGTGTAGGAGACGGAAGGCCGACGATGGTATAAGTCCCGCTGCCGATTGTTCCCAGTAGCGGACCGCTCTCGGCGCTGAATCCTATGAACCCGTCAGCGAAATCGATGGTGGTCGGACCCGCCGGAGCATACTGCTTGATGGGGAACATTAATGTATGTACGTTATTATCCCCATCCGTTACAGTCCACCCAGGCTGTTCCGCGAGTTTCACCCTGGCGTAATGATAGCCGTCCGGGTCAATAGGCCAGTTGTTTCCCAGTGATGTATCGGTCATTTCTGAATCAGAAATGTAATCCGTAGTCAATATCGGATCATCAAATACGGCTGGATCAAAGGTTATCGCGGCGTCCAATCCGGCAACCGTGGCCGAAGCCAGGTTAGGATCGAAAACAATAGTAACCGTCAATGAATCTCCGGGATAAAACGTACCGGTATCGGGACTCAAGGCTACGCTTCCCGGCCCAGGCGTTGGAGTAGATTTCGGACCGTCTGCTGTTGCCTGTTGAGGAATCATTGAGGTAAAAACAACACCTGTTAAAAGAGCGATCATGAGCGTTCTCACGATGCTCACTCTTAATCCTGACCACGATGATATGACAGGAAATTTTCCCCTCTGAGGGGAGAGAATTTTTTGCAGAGTTTTCATTTCTGTTTCCCCTCCCCTTTCAGTTAGATGTCCCGGTGATTTTTTGCTCTGTTCCTCTGATTTCCGCTGCAGTTTGTTTACTGGCTCCTTTATTCATTTCCAACAGGAGCGTTTTATCCAGGGCAACGCCGTAAAAGCCCGGAACGAGATCGAGCTTTGATTCGTATTCAGGGCCGGAAAAACCGACGGAAGTTCGGAGCGGGAACCTCAAACGGTAGAGAATATTGGCGCCGGCGGGCACTTTTATGCCGGTTTGCCCCGGTAATGCCCCTTTGCTGTAATGGTAGACATCAGGCAAGTCTGGAGCTCCGAGCCCCTTCGAGAAATCGGTCATGCCTTTCGTCAAAAAGTCTGCCGTCATTTGAGGTTTTCCGAGAAATGCCGGATCATAAGCTATGGCGGCATCGACGGCGATTAGAGTATCCGGGGATTCAGCGTTGTAAATGACGTCAACTTCTATGTAAGGCCAATCAGCGACGCCTGTCTCCCTTACTTTCAGTTCAAATTCTCCTGAATCGGTTTTTTCTGAAGCCATGTCTTTTGCCGGGAATCCCGGTGCGAAAGAGACCCGTCCGTTCTGATTCAACCATTCGGAATAGTCCGCTGAATTGACTGCAGAGTCGCCGTTGAAGTCCGCTCTTTCATCCCAGTTTCCTGATCCGGGCGTACTGCCGTTGGCGAGCAGCCAGATAATGAAATCGATCGATGCGTTAACGTAAGCATCTCCGTTGGCATTGCCGCCCCGCAATGAAATCATTCCGTCAACTTCATCGCCCAGAGGATCAATACCGTAGCATGGCTCGAACGTCAGATCGTCTTCGTCAGAAAGGTTAATGTTGGCCGTCGTTCCGTAATTCACGTTGACCATGTTCTCGGTGATTACTTTCAGGTGATTCAGATGAGAAACAGTCAAAAAGAGATCGCCGCCGGGACAACCCGTCAAATCGATATTCCCGGTCTGCCCATTCGCATTCAGCGGTATGTCTTCATAAGAAGCCACAACTGTATCAGCCGTCTCAGGCGTGGTTCCGAAACGAAACTCTATATCGATCGTGGTGGGCCGCTGGCTTCCCACAAGATAAAAACCATCCAGGTATGCCGTCAGATTGAAAGTCGGCGGTCCTGCATATTCGTCAGCGCCTATGTCGTAGAAGAAGAAGCGGTCGTTTCCATCGTAGTCGTAAAGAGTCGTCGAGGGTTCGGCGACATTAGAACCGAAATCTATGCATGGTGAAAGCATCTGTATGTGGTAATCGCCTTGGCCTACGAATAAGGGATCGGCAGAAATATTTCCTATGCCGGCATCCCCGTCCTGTATGTCGCTGTAAGTCGCTGAAACGCCTTCGATATCGTCGCTGTGGTCCCAGACGATGCAGTTGATGATGTTCAGGGAGCCTGCATTCTTGTATATGCCGTAATTACCGTTGCTGACTATCGTGTTGTTGACGATATCGACGTTGGGCCCTCCCGTATGCCAGTATATGCCATGTCCGCCGTTATTAGTGATGAATGAGTTGGTCAGTATGACCGTGTCGTCTGAATAACTGTATATTCCGTCGCCGCCCGACCAATTGTTGGGAATTGCTGTGGAATCGTTGCCGTCGATATTAAGTCTGTCAAGAGTCACCGATGATACGTCGTCGTTTATGTATATTCCTGCACCGTAGCCGTATCCATAATCATATGAGCTGTAACCTGATCCCTGACCCTTGGCGACATTATCATAAATCAGAGTATTCTCAATTACCTCAACCTTGGCATCAGTGTTGATGAAAATACCGCCGGCATACCCGTAACCGTAACCTCGACCGTTATATGCCGTGTTATGACCATAGGCGTAGGAGGTGTTTTCCTTTATGATGCAATGACTGATAGTCATCGTTTCAGCCGTTGAATTACAGAAGAGCGCTGCGCCGTAAGAATATCCGTACGAATATCGCCCTTGATTGCTGTTTGAGACATAACTGTAAGCCCAGTTCCCTGTGAAGTAATTAGCGTCAATATCAGGGGCTCCTTCAAGTCCAATGTAAACAGCGCCTCCGTAGCTATAACCGTAGATGTGTCCGCCGTAGTTCTGGGAGATATAACAACGAGCCTGGTTGGCGGTAAATGTGTTTCCGTATACCTGTGAATCGCCGTTCATGCAGATCGCTCCGCCCCTGCCGCTGGAATTGCGACCGGTTGAATAAGCCCAGTTGCCGTCGAATTCATTGTTTAGAATCTGAGGTGAGGCCGTATCGGAACAGAAGAGCCCCCCGCCGTATACGATTGATGACGTGAAGGCATTGCTAGCCATATTCCCTGAAAAGGCATTGCCGGAAATGATCACTGTATCGTCTACATCGATGCAGGCTAATCCGCCGCCGACGAAGGAAGAGGTATTTTCCAGGAAAAGGTTATCCTCAACCGCGCCCAAAGCCGACGTTTCAATAAATAATCCGCCGCCGTATCCTGCTTCAGTCCCAACGACGCTGTTGTACATAAAGCTGCAATCGTGTACCCAGAATGCGTAACAACGACCGAAATACGCTCCGCCTCCTCTTACGTAATTGCCGCTTTCGCCGCCGATATTGGTCTCAAAAACGCAATTCCTCACGATAACATGTTCGCAGTCGTAAACGAATAATCCAGCTCCCGCATTTTCTTCACCATGTCTGACGGTAAATCCGTCAAAAATGACGTCGGCGGCGCCCTGGATCATTACGACTGAATTCCTGTAACCGCCGTCTATCAGAGTTATATTTGCATGGGGATCGCGTTCTCCGCCGCCTATGGGATAACCGCCCAGAACCGTGGTGTCGCTGCCGATCTCAATATTTTCATGGTAGACCGCACGAGCCACATGAATAAAGGAATCAGGACCGGCGATGCTTAAGGCGCCGTTAATGCTCGCCTTGGCCGTCGCCCAACTGAGGCCGTTATTACTGTCGTTGCCGTTAACTTTGTCCACATAGAAATTTGCCGCCGGCGTTGCCGTATATGTTCCGACAGGCGTCGGAGTGTTCGGCGTTACGCTCGGTTGCGGCGTCGGATTGATCGACTGGGTCTCATCCGCTCCGATATCGACGATAAGACCGTTGTATGGGCGCGTATCTCCGTCATAATCGGTCAATGGCGCCAGGGTGTTTAGCCCCCGATCCA
The DNA here is from genome assembly GCA_964619725.1 of uncultured bacterium. Lineage (GTDB taxonomy): Bacteria > CSSED10-310 > CAZUFC01 > CAZUFC01 > CAZUFC01 > CAZUFC01. The sequence goes on from CAZUFC010000019.1 coordinate 59,442, forward strand.
CGCAGCAGGAGCTCGGCAAGATGTGATAGTCGTCAATGCCGACGAATTCAGGATTGCAAGGCGGCGTCAGGTTTCCCTGTCCCGGATCGCCGCCCTGAATATTGCTGTAGGTCGCTGTTACAGCTTCCAGGTCATCGTTGTTCCCCCAGAGGATGCAATTCCGAATCGTGGGAACCGCTCCTTCCGTCCCTCTTATGCCGTATCCGGGATTGTAAGCGATAGTGTCGTTAACGAATTCAGGCGTGCCTCCGTAAAGGTATATGCCGGTGCCCGCATTTTCGACCACAAATGTGTTGTATACTCTGGCTGATGACTCCTGAATGTAAAGGCCGTATCCAGTAGAAGCGTTATTCGGAGAAGCGCTTAAATTATTGTTTTTTATCAGCGCCCCGTCAAACTCTACATCGTTTAACCCCCCATTGATGTAGACTCCGCCTCCGCGGGCATATGCATAATCATAGGAACCGTATCCTGCGCCTGAAGCTGTACAAAGACTGCCTTCAATCCTCGTGCTTCCGCCGATAAACGCTACTGTTTCGTCGGTGATGTAAATGCCGCCGCCGTATGCGTAGCCCCTGCCGCGACCATTGTAAGACGTATTCTGTCCGTAGGCTTGAGCTGTACTGCTTCTTATAATATCGCCTTTCATCTCCAGATCGCATCCTGCATCGCAAAATACTGTACCGCCGTAAGCAATTCCCTGACCGTAATACCCCTGGGAAGTGTTCCTGGCATCAGCATGCGCCTTGTTATTCTCATAGACATTTCCCCAGGATTTCACCGTGCAACCGTCCGCACAGTACAATGCTCCGCCGTAAGCATACTCCGTGAGCGTAGAGCCATATCCGCCGCTATAATACGTATAAGCCAGGTTGTCGGAAATGGTGTTGGACTGGAGCGTTAATTCTCCGTCGCAATAAATGCCGCCGCCTCTCGTAGTTCTGCCTTGAGCATTAAGTATTTGAATCGTGTTGTTGGAAATCGAGTTACCTTCAGCGTAACAGGAGCCTGCAGAGTGTACGTAAAGACCGCCGCCGCGATTGCTGGTGGAGCCCCCGTAACAGAGGTTGTTCTCGATTGTATTGTCTTCCAGATGAACCGTCGAATCCGCTGCGTGCACCGATACTCCGCCGCCGGCGTGACCTGATGTGTTGGCGAGTATCTCGTTACCGCTAATGACGATTTTATATCCGCCGCCGCAGTAAATTCCGGCTCCGTATGCTGCATCACCCTCAGCTATGTTGTTCTCGATCAGATTGTCGCCTACGAATATATTAACGCCCTCAAGATAAAGGCCGCCGCCGCATGCCAGATTACGGGCGCCGGGACTGCCGTAAGTGACGTTTTCCTGGATTTTATTATTGGTGATGTTGACGTTTTCAGAACGGCTTACAGTAATGCCTGCTCCATAATCTCCAACGCCGTTCGTGACCATAAAGCCGTCTATTTCAACATTTTTAACCTCCGATACCGTCATCACGGGATCATAAGCATCGCCGTCGACTACCGAAGGATAAACGTCAGGATTCCTAATTCCTCCGCCCGGGGGATACCCGCCCCATAAATAGAGGTTATCCGTGCACACCAGGTTTTCCACGTAAACATGCCCCGTCACATGGACGTAAGCGCCGCCGGCCGCTTCAGCCAGTTCAATCGCCGCGGTTATGCTCGCCTTGGCCGTTCCCCAGCTTAATCCGTCATTCAAATCGTCGCCGTATAATCCGTCAACGTAATAATGGTCCGAAGGCGTCGGTTCAGGCGTCGGCGTTACGGCCGGCGTTGCGTAGGCCGTCGGTGAGGGATTGATGACGTCGACTTCATCCGCCCCCAGATCGGGAATGCCTCCTGCATAGGGACGAGGATCGTCGTCGAAATCATGATCGCGAATGTCGTCGTAACTCCCCCTGTCGACACAACAGGATTGCGGCTGCAAATGATAGTCTCCGCCGCCGACGAACAGAGGATCGCATGGCGGACTTAAGTTGCCTTCGCCGGGATCCTTGCCCTGTATATTGCTGTATGTGGCGGAAACGCCTTCCAGATCATCGAGATTGCCCCACAATATGCAATTTCGTATCACTGGAGCGCTTCCTTCTGTTCCATAGATTCCGTAACCGTCGTTATAGACTATAGTATCGTTGATGATCATCGAATTGCTCGAATAAAGATAAACCGCCGTATCAGGATGTTCTGCGATGATCGAATTGTAAATATCTACGCTGACATCCGATATGTACAGGCCGTAGCCGCGAAGCTGCGTGGCAGGACTGGCCGTAATATTGTTGCCGCGGATTACGGCGCTGTCGATATCCACATCACAATCCGGTCCGTAAACCGCTATGCCGCCGCCCCGGGAATAAGCATAATCATAGCTGCTGTACCCTGCGCCCGCAGCCTGACACCGGTTGTCTTCAACTATGGATTTTAAATTGATGTTGACGGTCGATAAGTCGGCACAGTGGACGCCTCCGCCGTATGCATAACCGGAACCGCGACCGTTGTAGGCCGTATTCACCCCGTAAGCGTAACAGGTGTTCGCCGACAGCGTATCGCCGCTTAACGTCACATCTCCGCCGCCTTCGCAGAATACCGCGCCTCCGTAGGCGAAACCCTGTCCGTAATAACCCTGACTGCTGTTGCGCCCTTCAGCGTGTGCAAGATTTTCATTATAAATGTTGCCGATGGAATGAACTATACCGCCGTCAGCGCAATATAGCGCGCCGCCGTAAGAACACTCTGTCAAAGTGGCGCCGTAACCTCCGTTGAAATAATTATAAGCCAGATTCCGCTCAATGACGCCGTTCACCATCGTTAAATTTCCGCTGCAGTAGACGGCCCCTCCCCTGACGGTTTTGTTGGTCGAGTTGATGCTCTGGATGGTATTGTCTGAGATAACATTACCGATCATATAGACCGTGGACATCGAGCCTACGAGAATTCCGCCGCCGATAGCATTAACAGAGGAACATAAATTAAATTCCACGACATTATTCTCAAACATTACCGTTGAATCGGGATTGCCGAATGCTGCACCGCCTCCGGCAAAGGATGAAGTATTGTGTCCGATAGTGTTTCCGCCGATGTAATGGCTGTATCCGGCTCCGCAATACAATCCGGCCCCGTAGGACGTGCTTCCCGTCGCCAGGTTATAGTCAATATCGTTGTCGGTGACTTGTATATCTGCACCTGAAATGTAAATTCCGCCTCCCAGCGCCAGATTAGGCAAAACCGGGCTGCCGTATGCCGTATTTTCGGTGATCCAGTTGTTGTTTATAGTGACGTTCTGCGAACGGCTGACATGAATGCCGCCGCCGTAATCGCCGCGTCCGTTTTTGACGTTGAATCCGTCTACAACAACGTTGGATACTTCACTGATCCTTATCACAGGCAGTAATGCAGACCCGTCGATGATAGTTAAATAAACGTCCGGGTTCCTCTCGAGGCCGCTCTGCGAATAACCGCCCAGCAATACCATGTTGTTTCCCAAAACCAGATTCTCCACATAGGTTGCGGTCGCTACATGAATGTTGCCGTTGCCCGCAGCAGCCGCCATTTCCACTGCAGCCGAAATGCTCGCCTTTGCCGTTCCCCAGCTTAAACCGTTGTTCGAATCATCTCCGGTCTGACCGTTTACGTAAAAGTCATTGGCCGGCGTCGGCACGGGAGTATATGTTCCCGCCGGAGTAATGTAAACAGTCGGCGTTGGATTCAGATTCGTCGTCTCATCAGCGCCGATGTCGGGTATGCCGAAATTATACGGCCGGCTCTCGCCGTCGAAATCATGGTCCCATATCAGGTCCGAAGTGCCCCTGTCCACGCAGCAGGAATTCGGGTAAATATGGTAATCGCCGTCGCCTATGAATAAAGGATCGCACGGCGGATTAAGATTGCCTTCGCCCGGATCAGCGTCCTGAATGTTGCTGTAAGTCGCCGTTACATCATATAAATCGTCTGCATTGCCCCAGAGAATACAGTTTCTTATCGTCGGCGTTCCGCCGTAACCCCGAATTCCTATTCCCCCATTGTAAGAGATCGTGTCATTCATCATTACAGTATTCGAATCCTGAAGATAAACGCCTTCCCCATAGTTTTCCACGATAATGGAATTATATATATTTGCCGGAGCGTCAAGAATATAAATGCCCTCGCCGCATGAAGCATTGTTGGGACTTGCCGTAATTTTATTGAAACGCACATAAACGCCGTCTATGTCAATGTCTGAACCGGCGCCCCAAGCTGCAATTCCTCCGCCGTAAGCATACGCATAATCATAAGAACTGTAGCCGGCGCCGACGGCATAAGCATGATTGCTGACAACTTCAACTCCCAGGCCTATGCTGACGACGGAATTACTTTTACATGCTATCGCTCCGCCATATGCGTACCCGTATCCCCGGCCGTTATACGCCGTATCCTGTCCATACGCATAAGCTAAATTGCCTTCCAGATGGTCGTTGTTGAAATCCGTCACGCTGCCGTCATCACAATAAACGCCTCCGCCGTATCCATAACCGTATGTGTATCGCTGCTGACTATTGTTTCGATTGTCCGCATACGCCGTGTTGTTGTTTATCATGTTGCCGGATAACAGAACATCGCTCCCGCTTGAACAAAAAATAGCTCCCCCAAACGCATACTTCTGCTTCGTACCGTTATAATTGGCGCTGCTATAAGAATAAACCCAGTTGCCTGTAAACGTGTTGTTGATCAGGGTCGTTTCACAGACTGTGTACAGGCCTCCGCCCTCTGCATAAGTTCCGTGGCCGCCGGTCGAATATGCCGTGTTGTTCGATATCGTGTTGTTCGTCATCGGCAATTCGCTGGTTGCATCGGCGTAAATGCCCCCTCCGTAAGCGTTCGAAGCCGTGTTTATGTTGCCGCTTATTACGTTGTCCGTCATCGTTACGGTCGAATTCAACAGTATTATGCCCGCTCCGCCTGATGTACCCGAACACGTGTTGTTTAAAACTTCATTATTCGTGAATGTCGCGGTCGAATCCTGAAAAGCCGCTCCGCCGCCTGAAGTCGTCGCCGCATTCTCCTCGATGATGCAATCGTTTATCACGGCAGAGACGCCGGATGTGCATAATAATCCCGCACCCGTCGCCGCAGCGCCCGCTCGGATAGTGAATCCGTCCACTTCGACGTTGGATGCCGAAGATATCGTCAGGGTCGTTCCGCCGCTCGATCCGTCTATTCCTGTTTCATAGATCGCCGGATTGCGCGTGCCGCCGCCGTTCGGATACCCGCCCAACAAGACGATGCCGTCAATATCAAGCGTCAGCCTCTCATAATAATATCCCTCGGCAACATGAACCGTGCAGGCCGACGAAATCAACGTCAACGCCGCTCCTATCGTCGCCTTCGCATTTCCCCAGCTCAATCCGTCGTTGCCGTCGTCCCCGAACTCCTGATCAACGTAATAATTGCATTGAGCATCCGCCGAATTCATCGGGACTATCAGAAACAATACCCCCAATGCCAATAAAAAAATTTGATACGGGCTCACTCCTCTTTTCTCCATCTCGTATCCTCCTCCATTTCTTGAATGTTTAAAATTTGATTAGCCATATCCTTAAAATATAAAGAATCCGGGGCTTAACCGGATTCTCTACCTCCTTCGCTGACTCGATGCCAAAACGGAAAAAGCTCCACCATTGCGAAACTTGTTCATGAAAGACTCATCCCTCTCTGTCGCCCTGTTCGCAGGCGCTTCATGCACAATGTCGATCACTTGAATTCCGTCCATCATTCCGAACTCAAAAAGCCTTTCCAGCTTTTGAATGAATCGATATCAACCTGATTTCGGTTCATTTAAAATGTATTGACGATTTCATTATACACCGGCTTTTTTGCATAAGTCAATAGCAAATGTAAAAAAATGAACGGCTGTCGGGAAAATGGATGGAGGATTGGATGTTTGGAGGAATGAGGGGCGGCAGTTCGGCAAATTGTGAAAATTGGAGTGAAGAGACTATTGTCGGTTGGACGGATGGACGGCTTCGGCGGAGCCCTTCTCATCCTTAAATATTTTCAGCAACAGCGTTGTTTCGGTATAGATCGAAAATGTCGGCGTTGATCAAAAACAAATAATTCTGGCTTACACGTTCAGCTCACAGAGGTTCTATTTCGTACCCGATGCAGCGCTCTACCGGTTCCATAGAGCTTCAGCCTTCCAATCGCCTTAAAATATGTCGTATTAAATGACGCGGGAGACTATTTCCGATCAACGGCGGATCGAATGATCGAGAACAATGTGAGGGACATGAAAACCATGAGGAGCATGGAGCCTGCGGGTGATGATGCGGGGATATTTAATGCAGTGGGAGTTGCTGAAGGGGAGGGAGTTTGGGGCGTCGGGGCCGGCGTTCCTGCTGTGGGCGAAGCCAGGGGAAAAAGGAAGCTGGTGTAGCTGCTGCCGTCGCATACGAAATCGATTTTGCCCTGTGAATTGATGTAGTCGTATTCGTATAGTCCCGAATGGACGATGTAACTGAGAGCGTCGAAGTTTAACGGCCCGTCGAAATCGAAGCATGATACAGCGTTAATATCGCCGAAGAATTCAGCATCCAGGAAAACCGTGTCTCCGAATAACCCTTCGAGCAGGCCATGAGTGATTACATAGGGCAGTTCATGAAGGAATGTCAAAGCATCGCCGTAGCTTTCGATCAGATCGGCGTTGTCATCGAACACCGGGTAGTCGGAATTTACTTTTTTTTCATACGCTTTCCTGAAGCATTCAGAAACGGAAGCCAGTCCGTCGCCGTCCAGATCAAGCCCCAGTTCGATACCGTCGTATAAGCTGCTTTCGCAGTCATAACCGGGATATGCGGTCGAAGAGCCGAATTGCTCGCATCCCTGATTCAAAGCCATGAAGAAATGCCTGATGAAATAATTTCCTGAAGATGTGTCATCTTCTTCCGCAGCGCCCATGGAAACCACGTAAGCGTTCGATAAATCCCTCATGAATCCGCCCCCGAAACAGCTTTCCGTGAAGAAAATTTTAACGGCTTCCGGGTTTATCATGGCGAAAAGATCGGCCATTTCATCGTCGGTTATGGAGCCGGCGAAGCTCAGCGTTTCGTCGAAAGAGAGGTAGTCCGACCAGTCGCCGTCCAGGTTGTAGTCCATGTTGTCGGAGTATCCGTCATTGTCGGTATCAGTCGCTGAGGGGATGAGGTCTTCGGGATCGGCCGTCTGCGCCAGACAGGCGAGATAGAGCGGATCGGAATCGGAATCGAAACCGATCATATCGAGCGTGTCGTCAAGGGCCTTGTCCACCAGACAATAATACTTTCCGTTGACCGCGTAGTATGGGTGATATCCCTGTTCCAGGCTGTATGCATCGAACCAGTCGTCTTCGTCGAACGCCCAGGGCGACGAGGACATCAAAACGTCTCCGTCATCGTCCCAATCGCACAGATCGACTTCATCCTCCTCGATTATCGTGTTGCGGTTCAAATCGCATTGAGCGTAACTGATTATTTTTTCAATGTAAATATCGCTGTCCGATGCCGTGCCGCCGCCGATCAGAGGCAAATCGACGAAATGACTGACCAGCTTGAAGCGATAATAAGAATCACCGGCGCTGATGGCGAAAGGATAATATGTAAAACAGGGAACGAAAGTCTCCATACCTTTCGGTACGTAATCATATTTAACGCAGTTTACCTGTCCGCTTTCGATGAATTCCGTCTTGAATTCGTCTTCCCGGTAGTCCGGATCGTCATATTGCTCCTCATCTATGGGCCCCTCATAAACCGCATCAGGCGATTTGCCGTTCCAGTAGGGTCGTCTGGTCCTGGGCCCGTAATAACCGCTTCCATGTCCGTCGAAAACGAATAAAAGTAAATCATCATCGTCAATTTCCGAAGCCAGACCCGCAAACGTGTTCTCCAGCGTCGTTAAATCGCTCGTTCCGTCTATCCAGGACGGATCGAACTGAGTCAAACTGCCCGGTACATTCGTATCAGGCGTCAGCAATATGATCTCGGCATCCGTGAATCCATATTTATCCTGCAGCACGTGATACGCAAGATTAATGTCGATCCAGAACCGCTCTTCCGCGCTGCCCAGAAAAAGAACAGCTCTGCGGTCTCTTATACCGTCTCCCTTGCCTGATTTCCCGCTCGATTTCGGCCTCCCCTTTCTATCGCTCCCATAAAGAAATGGATATATCTCCTTCCTGACCTCTTCAGGAGTCATTATCCTGTCCGTCACGTAAATATCAATCAAACTTTCCGTTTTCCCGTAAGCGTCTTCGACCAATATACCTGTGGGATGATTCCCGTAATCGCCGGCAATCCCTTCAATGAAAAAAGAATCCTTTTCCGGCTCTCCCGAAATTTCATACCTCCCGTCCCCGTCCATATCCAGATGATATACTCTTCCTTCTGCCGGACAGTCGCAAAAATCGATGTGTATCTCCTCTTTGAAATACTCTCCGGGTCTGACGGCCAGAGACGATCTGTGATGCAAAAAAGGCTCCCTTTCCCGGCAAATCGCTCCCTGGACCGCTCTCGAAATGCCCGCTTCATGGAAAAATCGGCCGAACGATTCCTGCAGCGATGAATAACGGCCATTCCCGTCCATACTGGAATATTCGATGATACGTCGGCCGTTGACGATGAAAAAGTGAGGCGCCCGCTCTACTCCGAACATATCGGCAACAGCCCCTTCGGGATCGACATATCTTTTGAATGCTGCATTCTCCGCCGGAAATGATTTTCTTAATTGCTCTGCAGAGTCTCCCACAGCCACGAAGATAACTTCTGCACCTTCCGGTTCCTCAAACTCCTTCGAGGATATCCGGCTCAGCGCCTTTATTCCGGCAAGACAGCCAGGGCACCGAACAGAACCGAAAAACAAGAGCGTACGGGAATGAAACATTTCATCCGAAAAAACTTCTTCGCCGTTTAAATCTGTGAGCCGAAAACTTGGAATCGCTGCGCCTGCCTGCAGGGCCGCTTTATGCCCAATTTCGGCTGCTTTCCCCATCTCGCAATGCCGATATCCTGCTTCCGATGCAACCTCAAAAAGAATCCCCGCAATTAAACAAAAGCAGAAACAAAAAATGCGAAACCTTGAAAAATAATGGGATGACTTCGGATTCATCATTCTTTTCATAATTTTCTTACTCTCTTCCTGGCTGATGATTTTAATCGTCGTTGACACAGTCCATATACTATTATTTAAGGAAAATATTTGTAAAAAACAAGGATTACTTGCGAAAAAGCGCCTTTGACATTTCATGGAATGATTCATAATTTTATGAGGAGAAATTTCGTTTTTGGATCGGCGAATTTTCGGTTTAAATTGAACGAACCGATTACACGAAAAAACTTTTAAAGGGAGGTCAAGAAGTATGAAAACGAAAAAACCGGTCAGTTTTTATTTCGCATTGATTACCGTGACGGCGCTGTTTCTTGTGATTTTTTCATGTTCGACGTCGAAGCAGCCGGAGCAGGAAGAAGTGGTTGTTTACACGTCAGTGGACCAGATATTTTCCGAGCCGATATTGAAGGAATTTGAGCAGAAAACGGGAATAAAAATGCATCCTGTGTTCGATACGGAAGCCTCGAAGACGACAGGACTGGTGAACCGTTTAATAGCGGAAAAGTCGAATCCCCAGGCTGACGTATTCTGGAACAGCGAGATAACCCGAACATTGACGTTGAAGAAGAAGGGCGTATTGGCTCCGTACAGTTCGCCTGCGGCTGCCGATCTGCCGAAATCTTTCGTCGATCCTGAAGGGTATTGGGCCGGTTTCGCGACCAGGGCCCGCGTCATTATTTACAACACGGATTTAATGAAGGAGATGGAACCGCCTCAGTCCATCCTGGACCTCACGGACCCCAAATGGAAAGGGAAGGCGGTCATGGCGACGCCTTTATTCGGGACCACCGCAACGCATGCCGCTGTTCTGTTCGCGGAATGGGGAGCGGAAAAAGCGAAGGATTACTTTTTAAAAGTCAAGGAAAACGACGTCGGCATGCTTCCCGGAAACTCAAACGTCAGGGACCGCGTGGCTGCCGGACAGGCGGCATTCGGAATGACCGATACCGACGATGTGAACGTGGCTTTTGAAAAAGACCTGCCGGTAGAATGGGTCTTTCCCGATCAGGAAGGCATGGGAACGCTCGTTATTCCCAATACCGTGGCCCTTATTAAAGGCGCTCCGCACCCGGAAACCGCAAAGAAAGTGATCGATTATCTCCTGAGTCCTGAAGTGGAAGCGAAACTCGCTCAGTCAGAATCAGTAAATATTCCACTGCGTCCGGAAGTAAAGCCGCCGGAAAGGGTTCCCGATCTGAATACTCTTAAGCTGATGGAAGTCGATTTTGAGAAGGCCGCGGAAAAAATGGACGAAACGGCGGAATTCATCAGGGATACTTTTTTAGATTAATGTGCGGCCTCAAGCAACGCGTCAGCGAGCAGCGAAGCTTAAAAGCGACAGAATACGGATGGAAACAGGATTGATTACAGCGAGCATCGTAATTTGACCAGGACGACAGCGAAAAAAATAAATATTGCCGTTCTTGTGCTTATTCTGGGAATCATCGTCATATTGCCCCTGTTCATTATGGTCTTTAGGACCCTGCTGACTCCGGGGGGACTCGAAGCTTTTCTGGAACTTTTCCATACTAAAAGGCCCTGGAGGCTTTTCCTGAGAAGCCTCATCCTTTCCGTATCAGCAGGCGTTGCCGCTGTAGTCGCCGGGCTTTTTACCGCGTTTTTCATAGAATTGTCGGATTCCCGCGCCGCCAGAATATGTTCGGTCCTGAGCTGGTTTCCGCTGCTCATTCCTCCCTACCTGCACGCCATAGCCTGGATCACCGTTCTGGGAGGAGGACTCTTCAGACCGACCGATATGAAAGACGTTTCGACTCTGTCAGGCAATTTTTTTTCTATCTACGGTCTGGGCGGCGTCATTTTCGTCATGACCCTGGCGTTTTATCCTGTCGCCACGGAAATTATCCGGGCCGGCTTAAGGTCCATCAATTCCTCTCTGTGGGAATCGGCTCTGCTGCAGCAATCGCCTTTCAAAGTATTACGGCATATTGTCCTGGCACTCCTGAAACCCTTTCTTTTCGGCGCCGGACTCATTATTTTCATCCTTTCGCTGGGCGAATACGGGGTCCCCTCATTGTTGTCGGTCAATACCTATCCGGTTGAAATATTCAGCCGCTTCAGCGCGTTCTACGACGAACAGGCCGCTGTGAACGCTTCACTGCCGTTGACTTTTACGGGAGTCGCCGCGGTGGTCTTCCTTTATCTTCTGATGAAAAACAGGTCCTACTTCACGTTTCAAAGGAATCCAGGCAGCTTGAAAAGGCTGCCTTCGCCATTACCCAGGGCCGTTCTGGGAATAGTCGCTTTCGCATTGACAGGCGCTGGAGCGGTCGTTCCCCTGATCTCCCTGATCGCAGAAGCCGCTCAATCCTCCGACCTCATCGCCGGCATTAATGCCGCCCGAAAAGCGCTTGTTTATACCTTTCAGGTTTCCTTGCCCGCCTCCGTCTTCATCGTTATTCTCGCGCTTTTTACCGGTTATACGCTCTCCTTCGCTCAAGGATTCCGCCTTAATGCGCTCAAACTCATGTCCGTCCTTCCCCTGGCCTTCCCTGGTACGGCCTTCGGCATCGGCCTGATCTACGCCTGGAACAATCCCGTCACCAATCCCGTATACGCAAGCTCGTTCATACTCCTCATCCTCTATGCCGGCAGATTCTTCCCCTTCGTCTTCCTTATCCTCTCCGCCGCATTCAGACAAATCAACAGACATCTCCTGGATGCCGCCCATCTCCACTCACCCTCCGCTTTCACCAGAATAAGAAAAATCGTCGTCCCTCTCACACGAAGAGGCATAGTTACAGCCTTCATCACGGCCTGGATACTCTGCTTCAGAGAACTGAGCGGAACTCTGCTGGTCATACCTCCGGGTAATGAAACCGTCTCGATTCGTATTTATTCCCTCATGCATTACGGAGCATCCGAAATGGTCTCCATGCTAGGCATAGTTCAAATGCTCGTCATGCTCCTCCCTATAGCGGCCGCCATGCTGTTTCTCCGCTTCAGCCAACTTAAAACGTAAAAACGGACAGCAAAATGATTCAATTGCAGAATATCAGCAAATCTTACGGAAAAAAAACGATATTGAATAACCTCAACCTCACGGTCAACCCAGGTGAACTGACCGTCCTTTTCGGTCCTTCGGGCAGCGGAAAAAGCACGTTGCTCATGATCATCGCCGGTCTCCTCGAACCCGACCGGGGAAGCGTCGTCATCAACGATAAGACATGCACCGACGGAAACTTCAGCATACCGCCCTACGAAAGAAAAATAGGCATGGTCTTTCAGGACCTCGCCCTCTGGCCTCACATGACCGCAAAAGAGAATATACGCTTCGGCCTGCGAAAGAAACATTGGGATCGAAACCGGCAGCAAGAACGCATCGAAGAAGTCCTTGACGCGGTTAAGCTGAATCCCGGCAAACGGTATCCCGATCAGTTGTCAGGAGGTGAACAACAACGCCTGGCCATAGCAAGAGCCCTGGCGCCCAAACCACGGATGCTTCTCCTGGACGAACCCCTGGCCAACCTGGACCACAGACTCATACGATCACTCACTCCCCTGATCAGAACCCTGACGAAAAAAGAAGGCGTCACGGCAGTTTACGTCACGCACCACCCCAATGAAGCGGAAGCCCTCGCCGATAACGTTGCCGTAATATATGACGGAACCATACACCAGTCAGGACCGCTCGATGAACTCAAAACAAATCCGGCCACGGACTTCGTTGCTGAATACATGAGGTTTTGAAGAAGGGGAGGAGGGAAGATTGGAAGAATGGAAGGATGGAAGGATTGGAAGATTGGATGGGTGGAAGAAGGGAAGAATGTGAGAAGTGAAAGAATGGGAGGACGGTTGGTAGTTTGGTAGATCGACAGGAGGTTTTTATTATGATTCAGCAAACTCCTTTTCTGTGCAACCCCTTGACTGCATCCTTAAGTTTGCAGCCCCTGCGCCTGCTTCAATTTTCCACGTCCAGGACGTGATCTATGTTTCATTTCACCTGTGTCTGTCACCAATTTCCACGTCCCGCCCGTGCTCCATGTTTTCATTCCCCCCGTGTGTTTCGCAAGTTTCCCGTTCCAGCGCGTGCTCCATGTTTTCATTCCCTCCGTGTGTTTCGCAAGTTTCCCGTTCCAGCGCGTGCTCCATGTTTTCAATCCCTCCGTGTGTTTCGCAAGTTTCCACGTTCCGCGCCTATCCCATGTTTCCATCCCCCCGCGCGTGTCCTATCTTTCCATCCCCCCGCTTGCGGGGGGACAAAGGGGGGGCCTTCATATCATTCAGAAAATCTTTCCCATCACTTTTACACTGAATTTTCAGCTTTCGATGACGAAATCTTCACTTATATATTTACAAATTTAGGTCAGCGAACTCTTGTCAGGAACAATGATTTAAACTAAGCATATATGATGAACAAAATCGAAGAAAAACATCAGTTAAGCCCCAGGCAGAGAGCGCTTGCCTGCTCGCTTGTTTTTTTATCTGTTTTTTTCATTTATGTGGTCTGCTGCACGCCTGATCTTTCCCTGGGAGACGGCGGCGAACTGACGGCTGCAGCCTGGAGCCTGGGGAGCGCACATCCGCCGGGTTATCCCGGATGGTGTTTGGCGACGCGAGCTTTCACATTTCTGCCGTTCGCTAATGCGGCTCATCGTGCCGCCCTGGGTTCTGCATTCTTCGCTGCGCTTGCCGTCAGCATCCTGTTTTTAATCTTCTCAAATTACTGTTTTCATTGGGCGCCGGCGCTGGGGGCAGCGCTTCTGATAGCCGCAGACCGGGTTTTCTGGTCCCAGGCCGTTATAATTGAAGTATACGCCTTAAATGCCTCCTTGACCGTTCTTCTGATTCTGCTGCTTTTTAACTGGGAAAGGAGCCGGGATGCCCGCTACGGATACGCCGCCGCTTTTCTGTTCGGACTGGGGTTGACCAATCATCAGACCTTACTCGTTTTTTTATTTTCAGTGATCGTCCTGGTCGTTTTTGAATTTTTCAAACGAAGGATAAGGTTCGTTCCCTCGAAGTTTTTAATCCTTTTTCTGTTTTTCCTGGCCGGTTTTTCCATATACCTCTTCCTACCGATAAGAGCGGCACGAGCCCCCGCCATGAACTGGGGCATACCTGACAATGCAGCAGCGTTCGTCAAGCATGTCACTCGTTCTCAGTACGGCGGGTTCTATCTCCGGCGCATGAAGCAATTGCTGAAAACTGGTCCGGAATTCCTTACCGTCGTCCGCAATCAATTTCCTTTTTTTCTCTTTCTATTGCCGCTATATGGTTTTTTAGTTGCTCCGGCTCAAAACAGGCGAATGTCTCACCGCTTTTTTACCGCTTTTATCATACTGGGACCATTTTATCTGCTGGCATTAACCGGTCTTCTTTTCGGAGAACAACTGCTGGAAATAGACGTTTACTTCATCCCGTCATTCATCTGTTTTGCCGCGGGTATTCTGGTCGCTTTCAACCGTTTCACCTTCTACCCCGATAAAATAAAAAAATGGGCGCTGCCCCTTTTAAGCCTCTGGCTCGCATTCGGTATCGGTTACAACCTGGTCTGGGGTCTTCAACACGTTAATGAAAGCAAAAATTACCTCACCCCGGACTACGGCAAGGAGATGCTGCGCGAACTGAATCGCAATTCAGCGGTATATGCCCAGGGCGATTACGAATTTTTCTCTGCAGCCTACCTCCAGTCAATCGAAAACTACAGAACGGACGTTATTGTAATGGATGCCAATGTGCCTGAAGGTCCGGACATTTTCGGATATGTCAGAGACATCCCGGCCGGCGTTACGCTCTACGCAACGAACAAACTTTCTTCTCTAGGACAATACGCCTATACGCCGGAGATGTTCTCCTATCACATCGACGGCCCGCCCTCCTTCGATATCGGTTCATTCTGGGAATATTTAAGGTCCCGGCTGATCCAACCTCATGAAAAAGCGACCGATCACTATTTTGAAAAAATGATATGGAGCAATGTTTTCTTTTTTAAAGCCGCCAGACTGCTCTACCTGGGAAAACAGGACGGCCTGAAGGATGCCCTCAAGGGCGTTGAAGTTTCTCAGGATATACCTCAAACCCTGAACAACTTCGCCAGTATGCTTGCGGAGCATGATTTTCTGGATCATGCCGTCGCCGCATGGCGTCAGGCCGTGGAAATAGACCCCCATTACGTTAAAGCGCTGAATAATCTCGGTATCGTCATGAAAAAACAGGGCGAAAGAATTCGATCCGTCGAATACTGGGAAAGATCGCTTTTGATTGAACCCGGTCAGATCAGGGTCAGAAACTGGATCATTAAAACCCTGACGCAACCCACCGAGGAGCTGACGGAATGAAAACCTCTCTCAATATGGCGGTCGCTTTTCTGATTTTACTCGTCATATCCGTCATTATATCCAAGCCCACCGCCGTATCGCCCGACTCAGCCGAATACGCCGCCTACATCATTTCAGCCGTTCGTGACGGCAACCTTTATTTCGGAGACGAATTCGAGGCGTGGGAAGTTCCTCCCTTCTGGAATCATCCCGTGAAAAATAATATCGAGTATATCGTTAATTCCATTGCCGTCGGTCCCGCCATTCTCTGGTCGCCCTTTTACCTGTTCACCCTCCTGGCCGGAGAAGACCCCATGATTTTAGAAATGGGCTCGGTTTTATGGATACATCTATCCACACTGCTGTTCGGCGCACTCATGTTCGCCGTCATTATACGCTTCCTCAAAAGAAACCTCCCCAACGGCAAACCCTATCTAACCATAATAACCCTCATCGCAGGAACCCCGCTGATCTTTTACCTCTTCACCGAAACGATAAATTCCCATGTCTTGTCCGGTCTCGCCGTAGCGCTCTTCGTCGACCTGTGGGACAGAATTAAAGATAAAAACAATCCCCGTAAATGGTTCCTGCTGGGCTTCGCCGGCGGACTCGCCGCCCTTATCCGGTGGCAGGAACTGATCATCCTCGTCATACCTGTCGCCTCCTTCATCAAAAAAAGACCGCCCTTGAAAAAAGCGGCGGTTTATGCCGGAGGAGCATTCATAGCCCTGCTTCCCCAACTGATGGTCTGGACCACACTTTATAACTCGCCGTTTCTTAAACCGCAACAGAAACCCATTTACTGGCTCAATCCCGACTTCTTCGCCACCCTTGTCTCCTCCCATCACGGACTGCTGTTCTGGACGCCCCTCTACTCCCTCATATTCATCGGCCTCATAATTTTCTGCATCAAAAAACCAGCCGTCGGCATTCCGCTTACCCTGTTCCTCACTTTCCAGATATACGTCAATTCCGCGTTCAATCCCCACGGAGGCCGATCCTTCGGCATAAGGCGCCTGACAGACTGCTCCGTCATCTCAGCCGCCGCCCTGAGCGCCCTGTTCGCCTGCTGCTCCAAAGCAAGGTCATGGTTCGTCATGAAGATCGTGTACCTGATCGCTGCAGCCTGTTCCATCTGGACCCTTATTCTGATGCTCGCTTTTCGCATTAACCTCGTTCCAGGCGAAACTTACGTCACCTACGGCGAAGTATTCGATGCCGTCAGAAAATGCGCCGGCAACCTGAATCATGCCCTGGACATCATACTTAAACAGGGTCTGCTCAATACCCGGGGTCCCGAACTGACCATTCCTATAATCGTCTTCCTGATAATCATCGCCGCCGGCGCCCTGATCCAGCCGTACTTCAAAAAACTAGAAGACTTCAATGAATCGACCACAGCCCTCGTACCCCTATTCCTGATCGGAACCCTCATCATAGCCAAAGCAGCAGTTCTTCCCGCCAACCCCGCCGCAGACTGGACCGAAAATCATAAAAGAATCGCAGAAAATCTGGAAAAAATCGAAACAGCATTGAAACAAAATCCTGATAGCATCACAGCCATTATGGAAAAGGAATTGCTGTATTTCAACATGGGCAATTACGAAGCTGCCCTGGATTCCATAGAAAATCGCCTGAAAAACGCACCGGCTTCCATCGAGGACATCAACGCAAAAGCAGCATGCCTGATGTACCTGGACCGCTTCGATGAAGCAGAAACCATGCTCAGACAAAAAATAAAAGAATTCCCCGACTACGACCGATTCCGCCATTACCTCGGCGTCGTTCAATACCAGACGGGGAGATTAATGCAGGCCAAGGAAACCTTCCTCGACCTCTGGACCTACGGAAATCGCGACAGAAAATCAGTGCAATACCTGGCCGACTGCTATCGCCGCCTGAAATATCACTACCTCCAGGACTACTTCCAGGCCTATATTGATAACGTCTATAAATGAGACGCCTCCATCGCAGCCTTGAAAATCTTATAAGAGAAAAGACGGCATTGATCAAAAATGGGTCTTTTGAGGTTACAATTATTCCGAATTTCCCCCTTTAGTTTCGATTGCGATTGCGATACCGACCCCGATCCCGATTACTGAAACAAACTGTCGAAAGTTTTGAAAGAAGTGCTGCCACTGTTTGATCAGTCCCTAAAAATAGAGTTAATATTTAACACGTAATCCGCCATTTTCCGAACATTTGTGCTTTGTCTTTTTTTTTATTATAATTTGTTCGTTACTGAATTGAAAGGAGAAGAAATGAGAGAATTCAAGTTTGGTAAGAAATTTGGTTTAGCATTATTGGTTATAACTCTATTGATCGGTTCCGGGGCGGCATCGGCCCAGGATTATAGGCACAGCATAGGTTTCGGAGCGCATTATTTTTATGCTCTGGGCGAAATCGAAGAAGACTGGGAATTTGAAGACGCCGGTCTGGGTTACAATGTTTCCTATCGTTTCAGCCCGCAAGGACCGCTTGCTTTTGAATTTATGGCGCAGGCCTATCCGGCCGGATTCTACCTGGCTGAAAAAGCTTATGCCCCTAAACTCTTTGTGCTGCTGGGACGCCCCTTTTATATCGGCCTGGGATTCCTTTTCTATCATTATACCTGGAACGAAGACGGCAAGAGAATTTTCGACAATTCTTCGGAATGGTCCGACCTTTCCTATCAGGCAAGAGCGGGATTGATATTTCCTATTTTCGGCAGGAACCTGAAATTGGACATCAATGCCAATTACCACTTTAATACCTGGGATTGGGATGAAGTAGAAGATTTCGACGAGGACAGCCTGGAATTCGGAGCAGGGCTCAGACTTTATTTCTGATCGGGGATCACCTCTTTATATGTCATAGTACAATTCAAATTCATAGGGAGTAGGACGCATCCTCATTTGCCGGACTTCTCTATTCCGTTTTTCTTTGATCCAGTTTTCAATTAATCGTTTGGGAAAGACGCCGTCCCTGAGCAGGAAGTCGTGATCCCGCTCGAGTGAGTCCAGGGCTCTTTCCAGGTCTTCGGGGACGGGTTTGACGGCATCTCTTATTTCAGGGTCGAGTTCCCTGATGGAAATATCGAAAGGTCCCATATTATTTTTTTCCGGCTCTATTTTCCCGGCGATTCCGTCGATGCCGGCCATGAGCATTGCGGCGAAAGCCAGGAAAGGATTACAGGAAGCGTCGGGCGTTCTGAATTCGAGTCTTTTCTTCTGAGGTTTGACGGCATATTTAGGAATTCGGATGGCTGAGGCCCGGTTTCCCAGGGAATAAAACAGCAGCGTGGGCGCTTCGTATCCCGGCACGAGTCTTTTATAAGAATTGGTGGAAGGATTGGTCAGTCCGCACAGGGCCCGTCCGTGTTTCAGGATGCCGGCGATATAATGCGAAGCTGTGCGGCTCAAGCCGGCATATCCTTTTTCATCATGAAAAATGGGTTCGTCATTCGGACCCAGCAGAAGCTGATGGACGTGCATGCCGTTACCCGCTTCCTCGAAAAGGGGTTTAGGCATGAAAGTGGCCGAGAGTCCAAATCGCCGGGAAACGTTCTTAATGACGTATTTCATCCACATAACGGCATCCGCGGATTTTACCAGCGTATCGAAGAACATCTCTATCTCCATCTGCGAAGGACCGCCGACTTCATGATGATGATACTTTATCTTTACGCCGCCTTCCTCTATGATCCGAACGAACTCAGCTCGCAAGTTGAAATACAGATCGCGGGGAGGAGCAGCGTGATAACCCTGTTTTAAGCCGATGTGAGCCCCCTGGAGAGAAGCGTCGGGCTCCCCGGAATTCCAGAAGGCTTCCTCCGAGTTGACCGAATAAAAAGATGCGTTCAGGCGGTTGTCATACGCTACCTGATGGAATAAATGAAATTCCAGTTCGGGACCGAACAACGCTTTTTCCGCCAAACCCATTTTTTTCACCAGGTTCTCGGCTTTGCGCGCTATCTCTCTGGAATCTGCAGCGAAAGCTTTCTTGGTATCGGCTTCCACTATTCTGCAGTTGAAACTTAAAGTGGGGTAATCCCAAAACGGGTCAAGTATGACGAAATCCAGATCAGGTAATAAGCACATGTCGCCTGATTCCACCCGTCGAAAACTGCTCACCGATGAACCGTCAAATCCGATGCCCTCATTGATCGTCCCTTCGTCGAACGCAGAAACAGGCATCGTGACGTGACGCCATCTACCGCTGAAATCCGTAAACTTTAAATCGATCGATTGTATGCCCTCTTGCTCGATTATTTCCGCCGCATCCTGCCAATCCCGAGGATAAAACCTTTTCGATAACAAAATTCACCTCCGCCGTCGAATTTTTAATCCGAAAAAAAAATTCCGGACGAATTTTACAATTTCTTTGAAAAAATATGAAGCTTCAATTTGCACTATCCTCCGATCCACCCGCATCACGGCTTTCCAGTATGACCACTGCAGCCGCGCTTCCAGCATCATGCGTTATGCTTAAATGCGTTCGGACAATTTTCAATTCCTGCACCTTCTCAAGCGCTTTTCCGTGATACCGGATCGACGGACAACCCGCAGCATCTTTTATCACCTCAATGTCCTTCCATCCTATGCCTCTGCCGAATCCGCTTCCTAAAGCCTTAGCGGCAGACTCCTTCGCTGCCCATCGTCCCGCCAGCCAATTCGCATAATCACGCCGGCCCTGACCCGTTTCAGCTTCCCTCTCCGTCATAATGCGTCCGGCAAACCGGTCTCCGAATCTCTTTACGCTCCTTTTTATACGTTCCACAGACACGATATCTATGCCGATTCCCTTTATCATAATTACTTCCTTTTCCCCTATTATTCTATACTAGCGACCGGCCGCAAAATCAATTCAAACTCGGCATGCCTGGGCGGAAAGACCACTGCTGCTTGCTTGCAGAAACTGTAACTTTTTAAATTCGACAGCTTGCAGCCTGTTTGATTAATCGGAATGAGACTGTTATAATGATTTTTGGATGGATTTTGGAGGAACGACCATGAAAAATTTTTTGATCATAATTATTGCTGCGGCAACGGCGATGAGTATTATACCCAGCGCCGGAGCATCCCAGGAGACGGAAACGGAACGGCAGAACACGACGATTTATGTGCTCGAAATGAGCAACGACAGGAACCTTTACGTCTCTTCCTACTCCTTTGTAGAGCAACCCCCGGCCATTACAGTTAGAACACTAGGCAGCGGAATGAAAATAACCTTCCCGCTGGAACGTTTGGATAGAATAGTCGAAGCGACCCTTGACGGAACTCAGAAAGTAGCCTATGAAAACATCGAAAGATCAATCATATTTGAGAATGCCGGTTCGATAAGCAATATCCCCGAAGATGACGGCATTGCCGTTAATTTCTTCGTGGGCAACGTCACCACCGTAGGAATTTCTTCCAGGGGCGGATCGTCAGGATGGGGCAACAGAGGATACACGGGAAGCTCGTTTGAACGAGGAAGGTCCGACAATAGTTCCCTGGGTTCCGGCAGCAGCTCGCTCGGCGGAGGTTCCAGTTCCAGCAGGAGTTCGTACGGTTATTCGAACCGTTCAAGCCGCGGATCAGGCTCAAGTTCTTCGTCTTCATCTTCATCCTCAAACCCTTTTGAGGACATTTTCAAGCGGATGAGAGGGAATTGAAAAAGAAGAAGAAGATCATCCCCAACGGCGCGGTTAAACGCATAGTAACCGGAATTCCCCCAAAACATAAACACATCAGAACCGTTGTTGAACTGGAAGACGAAACCCTCATACTCCAGGAAGCGACGATAGCCAATCTCTTGCGCGCTTACATAAATATTAAAACTCATCCCCGGCGCCTGGCCTGCGAATTGATGCAAACCGAAACCTCACCGGCGAAAAAAGGATACGCCGAAACTCAACTCCTGGAAACTGAAACGCCGGAAAAGAAACTCCTGGAGGAACTGCATCAAATCATTAACGAATAAAATCGACAAAATCAGTTCCCTTTTTCTTAGTCAGAGACTCTCTAAAAACTCGATTCCCAATTAAAATTTTACGGATGGACAGACGCTGCTGTTTTGATCCATCAACGAGCAATGCTTTTTTCCGGATGAGAAGAATCCGGTTTTGTTGCATTTATTCGTATTATGCTGCATGGACATTTAAGGATTTTCACGTTATTTTTATGCGACGTTGCCGAGGCTATCGAAACATCTTTTAAATCCCTATGCAGACAGGAGAAATAAATCATGAAACTTTCAAAACCTGACGTCACCCTATTCTACAAACTGATGAACGCTATCCAGTCTTTCGTCAACAAAAAATACCAGGTAATGCCGGAAATCGATTCGCTTCCCGAATATCTTGAACTAACGACGGACGAGAAAAGAAAAGTTCGCGACAAATTGTATGAAAAAATCGAGATAATTGATGATTTTGTCCGAGAGAATCCTTATAACCTCCCACAGCAGGAATTGAACATCGTCAAGGGTTGGAAAAATTACGTTTCGGGATCATTCTACATTGAAAGATATTTAAAGAAATACACGGTTTTGCTTTCTGAGGATTCCAAGGTCTACGGAGTATTAGCTTTGACCGAGTCTTTTGAAGAAATGCTTGAGTTCTTGTCCCCGCCCATCCTGATAAAAACCGTTCTCTTGCCGTTCAAGGGCAAAGTAATCTATGACGGGTTATTCAACTTTTACAACGTATATTTCGGCGGCGGACTCAGGAGACATTTGAAAGAAATCTACATGAAAGCCAAGTATCAGGACAAAATTATAGAAACTTTCGACAAGAAAACTGCTGGTTCCGCAAAAGTCAAACCGAAAAAGCCCTCTGTCGACTATGCGCCCGAGCTGAAAAAAATGGCGAAGGCGGCAAAAAAAATGAAAGGAGGCGGCGGTCAACCGCCGATCGTTTCTCCAGCTTTCAGTTTGCTCAAAGCCAGTATAGAGCTTGCTGAAACCTCGGTGAGCAATCCTGATGATCACGCACGTCTGGATAACTGTTTAATGAAAATAAGAAGGGCGTTTACAACTTTCTCCCGCACGTTTTCCCGATATGAGGATTATTGAATTTCCATGATACTGCGTCTGGCTGCGGATTTTCTCAGACAACGTTCAAGCAATACGCTACCTTCACAAATCCTTGCCTTCCCTGTTTTGAGAAATTTCGCCCGATTATGGATCAAAAACTCGCAGCGCTAGTCCAGCATAATATTCTATCTGCTGAACGAGTTTGCTGCCGGACGCCGTCTTGTTCATTTCATTTTGAGTCATTACAATTGAAAAGACAAAGATCGTCGCAATCCTCGTTACCATTATCGGGAGAAATTACACGTTGAAAGATACGAAATATTTTTCATTCTCCGCGTACGGCGTCGCTTTCTCAGTCGAAACGGAGCTGCCGGGAATTATGGAGCTTATCGAAGAGACCTTTCCAACCAATCAGGAACCTGTAGTTAGAGATAATCCGTTGATTTTGTCATTCAGGCTTATTGATTCGCCTCATTCCTCCTTTGGCTCGCGCGATCATGACTACCGGATTGAAGACAGCCGGTTTATTCTTCGCGTTTTTGACGAAGATACGGTCGAAGTTGATGAAAAAAACGGCAAGGCGGTTATAAGACTTGACCCGCGATGGATTTCAAGCTCCCCTATGTTCGTAAAATCTCTTTTTATTGAAGCGCCGTCGCTTGTACTGATCTCCTGGCTGAAAATGCCTTATATTCATGCAGCCGCTGTCGCTTATGACGGCCGGGGCATAGTCCTGACCGGTCAGAGCGGTTCGGGAAAAAGCGCACTGGCCTATGCCTGCATCAAGCTGGGTTTTGACTATCTGGTGAGATACGGCGCCGGATTGATGGGCGTTTTTTTCCTTTTTTATCTCGGTTCCTACATTGAAACAAAACCCCTTTCCGGTAAGACAGACTATTTTTCCTATACCCTGGTCGGTTTTACGTTGTCTCATTATCTCAGCATGATCCTGGTCGCTCTTTCGCGCACTTTAAGGGACGATCAACTGATCGGAACCGTCGAACCGGTGATGAGCAGTCCCGTTTCACCCGTCTGGATTGCAACAGGGGCATCTCTGTTTCCGCTCATCGAAAGCACCACGATAGCCTGCCTGCAATTGGGCCTGGGATATTTTTTTCTGGGCGCTGATTTTCAAAACGCCAACTGGACCGGTTTCATCGTTATAGCCTTTGTTTCCATATTTTGCATGCAAGCCCTGGCTTTCCTGTCAGCGACTTTCGTCATCATCTTTAAAAAAGGCGATCCCATCACCCCTTTCCTCGCCGCATCAGCCTTCGTCTTCACAGGCGCCTTCTTTCCTTTTGAAAGACTGCCCTGGGTTTTTCGCTGGCTATCCTATTGCATTCCAACCACATATTTCTTAAAAGGCGCCCGAATGTACATTTTTCAGGGCCTTGAATTATTCAATCCCACCGCCTGGATAAACATTAAAATCCTGATAATATTCGCTGCGGCAGCCGTGCCTGCTGCAGCCGGAGCATTCGCCGGCGCAGTAAGATACGCCAGAAAACAAGGCACGCTATGCCACTACTGAAGCGGGAGTAAAAGAGGTAGAGTGAAGCGGCTTGACTATGGTGAAGGAAACCTGTTGGTAATCAACCACGAATCTCTCGAATCCAGCGAGAACCTGTCCACAAACTCAAATCTCGATTCAAAATTTAATGCTGGATAGTCACTTTGGTTTTTGATCCATAAACGAATGAATTATGTTGTCCTTTCGGTCCCTTTGGTCCCTTTGGTCTCTTTGGTCCCTTCCGTACCTTGTCAGGAGCGATTACGATTTGATTGAATTTGGTAAGGGCCTTGATACAAAAGGACAAAGGGACCAAGGGACCTAAGGGACCTAAGGGACCTAAGGGACAGAAG
>CAZUFC010000020.1:0-54844 GCA_964619725.1 uncultured bacterium
ATGCTTAATGGATTTTCTGTTGCCTTCAGGGCAACTTTTTTAACGAACTCTGAAGATCAGGATAAGCGCTTATTTTTCATATCTGACCGAGGTACTGGAGAAAGCTTGCATATTCCTGGACTATCCGTATAACGACTTTGATTTTCTAATACGTTATCAGGCGCTCAAGAACAGTTGTCCCGAGCTGTTGCAGATAGCCCCTGGTCAAGCGCAGTGTTAATTTTTCTCTCCATAAAAGGCAAATTTTTCCGGTATTGATCAAAAACGCCTCTTTTGAGGTTACAATGCGACAGAATCGTCTGTCATTTTGTTTCGATTTCGATCACGATTGCGATACCGACCCCGATACCGATTGCGATGTCGACACAAATTGTCAAAAGTTTTGAAAGAATTGTAACCCCGGCTTGATCAGTCTCATTTTACCTAATGCTGCGGCAGGCTGCGGTCCATACGGTTCGTCGAGAAAAAGACAAACATTAATTTATATCCCGGAAGCGCTCTGCCCCCCATGGAGCCCCCCATCGGACCCGGTTCCTCCGTTATAAATAGAGAGCAAAAAGGACTTTCAACACAATGTCGAAAGTCCTTTCACTCAATAAATGATCAAAGGTTTTTCGTTCAGTTTTTTTTCTTCCTAACGGTATGAAAGATCATTCCGAGAAGGAGGATCAGCAGCAGAGAGCCTTCAGTGGATAATGCCGGTATGGGCGCCTGGGTGGGAATCTGTGTGGGGGTTCGTGATATTTCGGGAGTAGGGGAAAGGAAGGGGGTTTCGGTGAAGTGCACGGTGGGTATTTCTGTGGGGAATTGTGAAGGGGTCATTGACGGTTCCGGGGTCGGTTCTGTGGTAGGCGTTCCGGTAGGTTGGCCGGTTGTCGTCGGTTCCCGGGTGGGTTCTGCAGAAGGTGACGGTTCGATGGTCGGAGCTTCAGTGGGGACGGTGGTAGGGGGTTCGGTCGGCATTTCGGTGGGCGCATCAGTTGGAACGGGAGTCGGAGCGAGGGTCGGCCCCTGTGTGGGGGTACCGACGGGACCGCCGCATAATTCTGCGTTATCGACAATTACTGAAGCATCGCCGTCCCAGCCTTCGGAAACGTCGTACATGCGAATCTGAAAAACGCAATAAGCGGCATCGAGAGGGGCTTCCTGCTGCAAAATATCGAAGGTTTGCCAATCGTCCATATCGATGGAGTATCCGCCGTCGACGACATCCAGGATATATCCTTCGCTGTCTTCCCATACGATCCATAACCTGATGCGTCCTGCGGGGTCGAAATCGTAACACCGGAGTTTAACATCGTATAATTCTCCGGGTATGATTTCCGTTCTCTGGTAAAGTTCTCTGGTGCTGTCGCTGGTCCATTCCAGGGCGCATGCGGCATTGCCGTCCCAGACCATATCCGATTCCATCAATGCATGGAATCCGTTTGTATCGCTGAGGCGCCAGTCATCGGGCGGCCCACCGGAGCCGTGTTCAATCCACGACTCGAATCCTGGATTCTCTAATGCGTTATTATCGCACATAGTCGGAACAGGAGTAGCGGTCGGGGTATCGGTCGGAAGCGGTGAAGGGGTTAAGGTAGGTGATGCGGTGGGAGTCGGGGAGTCGGTGGGCGTGGGGCTGGGCGTATTGCTGGGCGAAAGAGTCGGCGTTCGAGAAGGCGTATGAGTGAAGGTGGGTGATGGAGTAGGCGTATGGGGAATATTTCCGCAGACTTCCACGTTATCGACGATAACTTGTGCATTGCCGTCCCAGAAATCGGGAACGTCGTACATCCTTATTTGAACCCGGCAGAATGCCGCAGATGCCGGGGAAGTTTCATCCGTCATCTCAAACATCTGCCACTGTTCTGAATCCCTGGAGTATCCCCCATCAACGGTATCGATCAGTCCTCCAGTTGCGTCTTCCCAGCGTATCCAGTATCTGATGCGGCCTGCGGTATCATCATCCAGATATCGCAACCTGAAGTCATACGATTCATTGGGATAGACAGCGAAAACCTGGTAAAGTTCCTTAGTCAGCGTATTGGTCCATGCCAGCCTGCAGGAATAATTTCCATCGAACACTCTGCCGGTTTCCCTGATAGCGGAATATCCGATGACGGCGCCGATATGCCAGTTGTCCGGCGGACCAAAAGGACCGTTTTCGTACCAGTTTTCGAAGCCCGGATTCACGGGAGCGTTATCCGGACACATTGATGGAACCGGCGTATGCGTCGGTGAGGCGGTAGGCGTCTCAGTCGGCGTATCCGTGGGTGAAAATGTGGGTGACGGGGTGAATGTCGCGGTTGATGTGGGTGAATTTGTCGGCGGGGGCGTCGGGGTTAGGGTAACTGTGGGAGAATTCGTCGGGGACGCCGTAGGCGTCGACGTTCCGCAGTAATAGGAGAATGTTCCGGATTCTCTGCCCCATCCTTCCAGATCATCGGTCAAGTGTGAAATGAAAAGTTCGCACTCATCGCCGTTAATGCAGTCCGGACAATTGACCTGAAAGGTAAAAACAACCAGGCTGCCGGAACTGTCTGCCGGAATAGCGTCATCCGGATGAACGAATCCTGTCGTCCGAATCTCTCCTGCTACCGGTTCATTGCAGCCGAACATAACCCATCCGGGGTCCAGAGTTCCCGGGCTGCATTCGACGTATTGAAGCTGATCCGTACAATAGACCAGGTGAAAACCGAACGCATCAACGGGAGTATCCGGATTGGAAATGTTCACCGGGACATTAACCGTATCGCCGTGGCATCCCGCGAAGTCACTCACAGTGATGCCATCATATGTAGCAGGCGTCGGGAACGGCGTCGGCGTGCAAAAGTATGCGAACGAACCGTTTTGGATAGTCCAACCGTCAAGATCAGCCGTCAAATTGGAAAATGCAAGTTCGCATTCGGCGCCCGGCACGCACTCCGGGCATGTGATCTGAAATGTAAGCGTCACCAGGCTGCCTGAACTGCCGGCGGGAACAGCATCGTCGGGATGCACAAATCCTGTGGCTCGAATTTCCCCGCTTTCCGATTCATTGCAGCCGAACATCGTCCAGCCAGGGTCCAACTCGCCTTCAGAACATCCCATATACTGCATCATATCGGTGCAATACTGAAGATAGAAACCGAACGCATCCACCGGGGTTTCCGGATTAGAAATCACGACATCGACGTCAATGGTTTCCTGCGTGCATCCAGTAAAGTTTTCCAGCATGATGACGTCAGCAGGCGTCGGCGTAGCGGTCGGCGTCGGAGTGCAATAATAGACGAAGGTCCCGGCTTGTCCGATCCAGCCGGAAAAATCATCCGTCAGATTGAACAGAGTAACCTCAAACTCATCCCCGATACTGCATGATTCGCATTTAACGCGGAACCTCAGCGCCGCCAAGCTGCCGGAGCTTCCTGCGGGGATGCTGCCGGAATGAGAAAAGCCTGTAGCTCTTATTTGTCTCGGGACCGGTTCATTGCAGCCGAACATGGTCCAGTCAGGGTCCAGATCGCCTTCGGTGCAATTAAGAAATTCCAGGGCATCGGCATCATATCCGGCGTAAAGTCCGAAAGCATCCACAGCCGTATCTGGATTGGTCAACATAACTGTCATCATTATCGTGTCGTCCGAGCATCCCTGAGCGTCTTCAATCCACACGAGATCGTTGGTCGTTGGAGTGGGAGTCGGGGGGCATGAGTAAGTAAAAACTGCACCCTGTTGTTCCCATCCATCGATATCTGCAGTCAAGTCAGACAATGATACGATGGATTGGTCATTCATGATGCAATGCCAACAAGTGACCTGAAATGTCAACGTTATGATGCTGCCGTTGCTGCCGGCGGGTATGACTCCAGGATAGGCAAAAGCCGTCGTCCTGATTTCTCCTTCCTCTGGTTCATTGCAGCCGAACAGAACCCATCCCGGATCAAGGTCGCCTTCAGCGCACTCGATGTAATCCAGCATTCCTGCATCGTAATGAATATAGCAGCCGAATGCATCCACAGGCGTATCCGCATTCGAAATCATAACGTTTACTTCGATCATATCGCCCATGCAACCGGAAAAATCCTCAATCCAAATCATGTCTCCATTGAAGGGCGGCTCCTGGCCTCCGGAAGCTCTTGCATCACCGTGAAAGCTCCCGAAAGCCGACGACAAAACGCAGCCGATTAAAATACCGACCCAAAAGCTATAGCGTTTCATATATCATCGGTCTCCTTTCCTGACGACTTTGCCTGTCTTTTCATCTTATTTCTCGAAAGAACGCGCATTTCCCTTCCTGTTAAAACTGATTCTTCTGTTATTTTCATGATCATGATCTCAGGCATATCGTCACGGTCTGGAATTTTAATCCAGCTGTTATTGTTTCAGGGCTCTCATCGGCATCAATAAAGTCCTTCCATCCAGATATTCTTCAGTCAATTGCGAGGACGTTAATTCACAGTAGACGAATGAAGCGCCCAATCCGTTCGCTTCTGACAGATCGTCCGTCAGATAGGAAAACTGCAATTCACAGCGTTCTCCGATACGGCATTCTGCGCATGAAACCTTGAATTTTAGGGTCATCAATATTTCATTGCTTTCAGCGGGCAGAGCATCATCCGGGTGCAGGAAACCGGCTGAACGTATTTCACCTGTTGCGGGTTCATTGCAGCCGATCATGATCCATTCCAGATCGGGTCTTCCCGTCTCGAAACCGACATATTCCAGCATATCCGTGCAGTAATGCAGTGAGAATCCGAATGCATCGATCGCCTGGTCGTTTCCGCCGATTCTGATGGGAATCTCAATCAAATCGCCTTCGCAGCCTGAAATATTTTCGATCCATACAGCGTAATCGCTTTCAATCATTTCAGCGATCTGCATAACATCTATTTCATTGAGATTCACGGACAGGTAACCGGCCGACAGGACATCGGCATTTTTCAGAGGACTCTTCGCATCACCGGATTTCTTGCCGTCGGGTATCGAATCGGCGCATTCGCAGGCCAAACCCAGGTAGAACATGTACATGCACTGGGCATCGCCTATGGTTATTTCTCCCTCACCCGTGCAATCGGCTGAACATGTTTCTTCAAAGGTGGGGGTATATTCGCCGAGCACAATCATGTAAGTGATCTGAGCATCCTCAATGGTGATGACGCCGTCGTTGTTGACGTCTCCATCGTTGATGCAGGCAGGAGTAGCGGTGAAAGTCGGAGCCCAGCTCGGCGTCGTCGTCGGTACCGGCGTCGGTATTTCGGTGAGTATGGGGGTCGGAGTGAAGTCAAAGTCTATCCATCCGCTGTAATCCACATCGTCGGAAACCCTTTCAGCTCCTGGATTCTCGTTGCCGTCATTCATGCATCCGTCTGCGACGAACCAGTTGTCTCGCGGTCCGCCGGCCATTCCCCAAAAATTGTATCTCGCATCCACGCATGTGCTCGAAGTATCATTGTAGACAGCGTAACCCACATGATTGCTGAACGAATTCCTCTGCGACGCGAAGCCGCCGATAATCGGAAGCGCCGAACCCGTAACGTAAACACCGACTCCCAGACCTCCAGAATTGTTGTCGTGAATGTTGCAGTTTCTGATAAGCGGAGCAGCATTGCTTCCGTTGACGTAAATGCCGTATCCGCCGTGATTGTAGCGAATTTGAGTGCCCACGACGGAACTGGAAGAGCCTGACGTCCCCGGACTGATATATACTCCGTATTGCGGATTCAACTCAATGATACCGCCGCTGATCTGGACGTTGCCGGGACTGGCGTAAACCCCGGAAGAGGTATTATCGTGGATGTGGCAGTCGATCAAAGTCGGATTCGCATCGCTGGCGCTGCAATTCACTCCGTGGCCGCTTCCGAACCTCAGTTCGCAATTCTCCAGCACAGGCGAAGACCCGTTGCAGCAGACATTGTCGTAAGGATCACTGTTGCCGCCATATTCAACGATAACATGCTTCAGCGA
This sequence comes from uncultured bacterium, assembly GCA_964619725.1. GTDB lineage: Bacteria > CSSED10-310 > CAZUFC01 > CAZUFC01 > CAZUFC01 > CAZUFC01. The sequence goes on from CAZUFC010000020.1 coordinate 5,923, forward strand.
AGTCACTAGATCATCGCAGTATTTCGCAAAGTATAATCCTTTCCAGCTTCCGAGACTGGGCGGAAATGATGCTGTAGTAAACACTATCGGCTCCATCGCTGACCCTTCCGCAATTAAAGCCCCTGGCTCCGAACTGTTCGAATCATGACCGATGTAGAAATAGTAGTTCCCTGAAAACATGACGACAGCGCCCGGTTCGATCGTCAATGCAGTAACGTTATCCCCGCCGTCCTGACCCCGAACATAGATATGACCGGTTATATAATAAGGTATGTCCTGACTCGGCCATATCGTATCCTGGCTTATGTTTTCTGCAGTCACGTAGATTATCTGGTTGCCGTTATCGATGTAAGTGCAGTCGGTTATTCCCTGTAATTTCTGCGCATGCATCCTTATGGGATAACTGTTGTTTGAGATAAATGCACAGTTAGACACAATCGCTGAATCATTGGCGCCTGTGCAGTATAACCCGTAACTGCCGTTGCGGGATATGCTTGTGTTTGAAACAGATACGTTCGACGTGCTTGTGACGTATATTCCGTGCGAAGAGTTTTCTTCAACGGAGCTGTTCGTTATTTCAGCTTCTGCATTCCCATTGCAATAAACGCCGTAACTGTTGCTTCTGCTTATCTCGCAGTTTTCTATAACGGGACTGGAGTAGTTATTCGAATAGATGTTGCTGCTGCTAGCGAATAATATCTTACAGTTGCGTATCGTCGGGGATGCATAGGTACATTGTACATTATGGCTTGCATAGGAAATCTCGCAATGGTCCAGCATACAGATGGAGTCGTCCGCATAACGCCGGATGTGTATGCCGCTCCAATTCCCGGGTGATGGGTGACGATTGTGCGAAGTAATTATTATTGGCTCCGATGCAGTACCGACTGCGACGAGAGCTCCCGGCTGATAAAAGTTAGAATCGTCACCGACATAAAGATAGTGGCCGGAAAACCGCAATTCGCATCCTTCCTGAAGCGTCAGCGTCGTAACATTATCGGGACCGTCCGTGCCTTCGATGTAAATATGACTGCTGACATAATAGGGTAACGCATTCTGCCAGTAGCAGTCCTCATAAATGTAACCGCCCCTGACCTCAATTTCTTCGTTTATATTCCCGCTGAACGTGCAGTTCTGTATTCCGTCTGCCTGGTCGGCATAGAGCGAAACGGGATATTCGCCGTGATTGGTGAATGCGCAACCGTTAACGATCACCTCGTCTGACGTGCTGTTGCAGTATAAACCATTCCTGCCGTTACGATCTATAGTGCAGTCAACAAGGTTCAAGTAACTGGTTCCATTGGTGTATATCCCGTAACTTGAATTGAATCTTATCGTTGAAGATGAAATTGTCGGATTCCCGTTGCTGTAAGAGTAAATTCCGTAACTGGAATTATGGTAGATGTCGCAGCCGGTTACTTGAGGAGCAGCGTTGTTGGTGCTGTAAATCCCTGACGAGGAGGCATAGGCGATCTCGCAATTTTCAATATTGGGCGCTGCATTATTGGTACAGTAGATATTGTTTCCTTCGCCGTACATAATACGACAATTCCTGATTGTCGGAGATGAATCATAGCAATAGATATTCTCATAGGAACCGTATCCGCCGTATTCCACATCGCAGTATTCCATTATGCACAAAGCATCGTCAGCATAGCGTCCGAAATAAATGCCGTCCCATTCGCCCGGTATGGGGTAATCGCACTGGGTAGTGAAGAGAATACGATTCCCGGCCTCGCCCACGGCATGCAAGGCGCCTGTGTCCGTTGCAGAATCATTGCTGCCGATGTACAGTTGATAATACTGACCGAATCGCAGTTCAATGCCCGGCTCCAGAGTCAGTGTAGTCACATTATCGGGTCCGTGGGTTCCGCGCACATTAATATCGCCTCCCACATAGTAAGGCAGCAGTGAATATTGTTCCCAAAGCGTATCCTGGGTGATTGTTCCTCCACCGATGTACAGGACCTGGTTGTCGTTTCCGGTGTAGCTGTTGCCTGCCAGAACCACAGCATGCGCCTGCGCAGCGTTGATTCTCACCGGATAAGTATTGTAAAGGAAGGAGCACCCAGTGAAGCTCGCCGTATCGGCGTAACCGTTGCAGTATAGTCCATAGTAGTTGTGAGAAAGAACAGTATCGGTCATATCCGCGTTTGAGGAATTGTTGACATGGACTCCTGAGCTTTCATTATGATGAAAGTAACAATCGGCGAGGATGACATTCGAATTTGCGTCAATGTAAAGACCGTGATTCGAATTATAAGCAAATTCGCAGTTTTCCAGCACAGGATTCGACCAGTTGTATGCGTAGAATCCTGGTCCCGTTCCGAAAAAGGACCGGCAATGTCTGAAAGTAGGCGAAGAAGCGTTGCAATGGATATTTTCATAGCTCCGCCCTCCGTAGTAGACATCGCAGTATTCCATAAGACATATAGAATCGTCGGTATAATCGTCGAAATATATTCCCTGCCAGTAATTTTCCAGGGAATAGGCGCCGGTGAACGTAATGCGTTCGGTATCCGTACCGACGGCGATGAGAGCGCCGGGATCATCTATTGTGGTGGAGCCGATATGCAATCTTCTATCATAATAGAACTGGAGTTCAACACCTGGTTCCAGCGTTAATGTCGTTACATTGTCCGGACCATCCTTTCCCCTTACATAAATATTGTTGGAAATATAATAGGGCGTTCCGTGATCGCGCCAAATCGAATCGGAATTGATCGTGTCTCCGACGACATATATCCAGTCCGTCAGGGGCGATTCGATGATCACGTTTGCGGGCGGTCCCATTCTGGTGACGTTCCTGGCGTAAATATAGACCGGAGCATGATGGTGCTGGGTAAAAGTATTGCCGTTGATGTAGGGAGCGGATATCTCGTTCTGACAATAAATACCGTAATTGCTTCCATAAGCGATGAAATTACCGCTGATTTCCGGTTCGCAGGCGCCGGTTAAACGAATGCAATCATGCGACGGTCCGGGATCAGAAACCACTCCATCCAGAACGTAGCCGTCGCTTTCATTAAAATAAATGCAATGTTCGCCCGTATCGAAAATGGTGCACTGTTCGATTATAGGCGCTCCGTGATCTATGTATATGCCCATGTGTTCTGCATGTCGTATTACGCAACCGTAAAGCACGGGACTCACGTAATTGCAATGTACCGCATAATGGTCGGAGCCTGAAAAATTTTGCCCTGCATACTCGATGGTCGCGTAATTAAGTTCACAGAGTGTGTCGTCAGCGTACCGCGCAAAATAAACGTCTCCCCACGAACCGGGACCGGGCGTATCACTGTCGGCCGTCAAAATAACCGGGTTCATTTCTGTTCCCTCAATGATTAAGCCTCCGGGCCTGCTGCCGTCGCTGTCATGCCCGATATACAGTCTCGCCTGCGAGGGAAATCGGAGGACAGCGCCTTCAAGGATCGTCAGGGTCGTAACGTTGTCCGGTCCTGATTGACCGCTGACGGTCATGCCGGCTGACAGGATATAATCGGTATCCTGACCTTCCCAGGTCGTATCGTCAGTAATATTCTGAGCAATGACGTCAATGTCCTTGTCAAGAGTTACGCCTGTAATATTTCCGCAGTAACCGGCGTAAAGCCTTAAGGAATAATCGGCGGCGTTGTTAATTATATTGCCGCCGCTGATCTGGATTCCGCTGGTCGAATCGTTGCAGTATACCCCATGTCCTGTGTTATCGCTTATTATGCTGCTTGAGATTGAGACCAAACAGGGACCTCCCGTTACATGAATCCCATGCCCGTTCGATTCGTTTATCTCGCAGTCGACCAGGGAGAGCGATGCGCTGTTGGATGTTATTCCGTGAGTATTGCTGTATTCGATCAGGCAATTATTCAGCATTGAATTATCGCCGCTGTATTGAGAAAAGTATATCCCGTTCCAGGTTGTTGAAACGCCTGTTCCCGTAAAGATAATCTGATCGCCGCCTGAACCGTCCGCGGACAAAGCCCCGGTTTGCCCGGACTGGCTGTCGTGTCCCACCGTGATGCCAAAGCCCGATTCGAATTGTAGTTCAACGCCTTCCTGAAAATACATCGTCGTTACGAGATCAGGACCGTCCTGCCCCCTGACGTATATCTCACCGCTTATACGAAACGGTAAACCCTGATCCTCCCATACGCAGTCATGAGTCGCGGTAGCCCCGATAACTTCTATATAGTCGGCTCCGTTGGCGGAAAACGTATTGCCTGACAAAAACCCGGCCCTGTTTGCTCCAACACGCACCGGGATGGAACTGTTGCCGCTTATTACGCAATCCGTCACCGTGATCATGGAATACGCAGCGCTGCAGTATATCCCATACCCGTTATTGTCGCTGATCTCCGTATCGCTGATCTCCGGAAAACCGGTCGCTGAAATGTATATACCGTCGTCCCCGTTGCTCTGACAGAAAGAATCCGATACCGCAGGAATTCCCGAACCTTCAAAAGCGAATCCATAAGAACCGTTGTCGTGCACCGTGCTGAATGAAAACGACGGATCGCTCTCCCCCATCGTTCGCACGCCTGACGTGCTGCTGTGGCCTATATGGCAATGCATGAATCCAGCATCAGAGTCGTCAAGAAATACAAGAGCGCTGTTGGCGTTGCCTCCGTATTCTATGATCGTGTAATCCAGAACGCTGTCGTCCGAGTTCTCCCGAAAATACAGACTACGCCAGTATCCGGGCGTATGCGTCGCCTGATTCGACGTCATCGTCACCGGTTGAGCAATTGTACCGTCGCACTGCAAGCTCCCGTATTCCCCGGATGACCCGCCCACGTATAAATTCACGTTCTGATTGAATCGAACTTCCACTCCCGCTTCTATCGTCAATTCTGCTCCATCCGTCACCGTCACGTCGCCCGTCACTATATAAGTCCCGTCCGGCGCAGGTGAGGTCAATCCCCATGTCGCATCCGCAGAAATATCTCCTGAAACGTCCACCGAACCGTTAACTCCCGCAGCACAGAATACGAAAAGTATTCCCGCCAAAAAAATACTTGATTTTTTCCTTAATTCCGACAACTTACACCTCCTATTTTTCCTTCTCCTACTGGATCGCTCATTCAAGATCGAGCGAAACCGTTATTCTGATTAGTCCTAAGTCATGCCATTAACCGCACTCGAAATCTCTCATTTACCATAGTGTGGTTATGCGGCAGTCAGTCCGAAGTTCACCTCCTTTCCTGAACTCATATCTCGATACTTCCCCTGGAAACACCATGCTTCTCAGTTCCTTTACGGAAAAGCGATTATGGAAAAGACCGGAAGGATATCTTTTACTTGCCTCACAGAAAGCGTCAGTGATGATCTTTTGTAGATATCATTTTTTTATAATGATTTTTTCAGTAAAGTCAAATTTTTCTCATCTTTTTTTTAAATGCTTATGCAAATTTAGCTGAATGGTCCGATTGAAAGAGGAAAGCGCTCGCTGCCGGAAAGCATGAATAAAAATGGGTCCAACAATCGCTATCCAGCATCCGCGACCCAGAATCCTTTTGCTTTTTAAGAAAAATTTCTTTAGTATTAGTCATGGTTTTTTAATTTCCTTTTTTTTCAAAGGAGTTTGAATGACTTACCAGGTACTGTCGATTAATCCGGGCGGGGGTTCGACGAAGGTCGGTCTTTTTCGATTCGGCGAGGTTGAGGAAGTAATTTGGAAGGAAACGATCCGTCACACGCGAGAGGAATTATCCCGGTTTGAGAGCGTATTGGAGCAGTGGGAATGGCGTCGGGATTTAATCGGCGATATTTGCGAAGCGCGGGGAATGGACTGGGGGGCGTTATCGGCAGCGGCGGGCCGAGGGGGACCTTTTCGCCCCTTGCCGGGCGGCGTTTACGCTGTTTCCGACTACATGATCCGTGATATGGAGAAGGGCGATTATCAGGCAGAGCATCCCAGTCTGCTGGGGGCGCCGTTGGCGAGGACTTTTGCCGACAAGGCGGGCGTACCCAGTTATATAGTAGACCCGGTATGCACAGACGAGTTCATAGCGGAATCGAGGATCAGCGGTCATCCGGAGATACAGCGCCGCAGTTTGACGCATGCATTAAATTTAAAAGCGATGTGTCGCCGGGCGGCTGTTGAGATGAACAGGAGATATGAAGAATTGCGTATAGTAGCGGTGCATCTGGGCAGCGGAGCCTCCGTAAGCGCTCATATATCGGGCAAAATAATTGATGCCAATGATTCAAGCGGCGAAGGGCCTTTCTGCACCCAACGAAGCGGCGGCTTACCGTGCCGTGAATTGATCAAGTGGCTGTTCAGGACCGGCAACGGGCTGAGATACATGGAAAAGACTCTCTTACAGAGAAGTGGGATATTCGCGTATATAGGGACGGATTCGTTTCCAGAGCTGAAAAAACTGATGGACAAGGGTGATGGAAAGGCGTTTATGATTTACAAAGGATTATTGCATCAATTAAAGAAGGAAATAGCTGCCTATGCAGGAGTCCTGGACGGAAAAGTCGATCTTATTGTCATAGGCGGCGGATTGTTGTTTGATGAAGATTTCGCCGAAGAATTGAAGGAAGCGATAGAGTGGATAGCGCCGGTAAAAATTTATCCCGGTGAAGATGAATTGCTGGCGTTGGCCCAGGGAGCGTACCGGGTCCTCGCCGGATTGGAAAAACCCAGGGATTATGCTGCTGAGATTATAAAATGAGATATGAAGATTTAAAACAGAGGGCGCTGAAGGGGCCAAAACCCGTGGTAGCGCTGGTGGAAGCGGCTGATGAAGCTGCGCTTAAGGCATTATATAGAATGAAACGGGAAAAACTGGCCGACGCTTTGCTTATCGGCGACTCTGCGAAGATCAGCAGGAGCCTGCAAGAGCTGAATTGGGATTTCCCTAACGAAAGCATCATTAACGTTCATAATTCTGCGGAGGCTATTGATAGGGCTTGCCGGGCCGTGAGGGAAAAAGAGGCTGATCTAATCATGAAAGGAAAAATCGGCACGGGCGATCTGATGAAAGGGGTGCTGAAAAAGCAGAATGGATTCGTAACGGGAAGCCTGCTGACGCATGTGGCGGTATTTCAAGTTCCGGTTTACGACCGTCTTTTGTGTTTAAGCGATACGGGGCTGGTTATTCAGCCTTCATTTGAGGAAAGAGTCGCCATCGTCCGCAATGCGATTGATTTTATGAGGCGAGCCGGTATAGAAAAACCCAACGTTGGCCTGGTTTCTGCGACGGAAAAGCCCAATCCTGCGATGCCCGACAGTCTCGATGCAGCGAGAATAATGGAAATGGCAGACCGCGGCGTATTTCACGGTGCGAACATTCAAGGCCCCATAGACGTCTCAATAGCCTTGTCGCCGGAAGCAGCGCGCATTAAAAACGTTGACGATTCTTTTTCTGGAAAATTCGATATTTGGATCGTTCCGGACATGATAGGGGGCAACATACTGGGCAAGACCCTGATCCACCTGGCCGGAGCGGAAGCCGGTGGAGTCATCGTAGGCGGAAGGACCCCTATTGTACTTTTATCCCGGGCATCCAGCGATGCAGACAAATTTAATTCCATCCTGCTGGGGCTGATAGGCGTAAAAACGGCGGAGTAAAAAATCCGATAAAACATCGGGATTAAAAAGGAATGAAACATGTCTCAAGTAACTGAAAAAACGAAAATTGAAACTGAACAGGAGTTTCTTTTAGGCAACGCGGCCATGGCCTGGGGACTGATAAAACACGACTGCCGCTTCGCTGCCTCCTATCCGGGAACCCCCAGTTCGGAAATATTAAAAGCAACGGCTTATCTGGCTGATCGTTTTAAAGCATCGATTTATACGGAATGGTCGGTGAATGAAAAAGTGGCCGTGGAAACAGCCCTGGCTTCTTCTCTCACAGGAAAACGCTCGGCAGCCATCATGAAACAGGTGGGACTAAACGTGGCGGCTGATCCTCTTTTGAGCGCGGCTTATACGGGAGTAGTCGGCGGATTTGTCGTCATATCCGCGGACGATCCGGGGCCTCATTCTTCGCAGACGGAACAGGATACGCGCATTTTCGGGAGGTTCGCCAAGGTTCCGGTATTGGACCCGTCATCGCCTGCCGAAGCTGTCGATATGTTGGGCGATGCCTTCCGTATTTCCGAAAAATACCGGATTCCCGTTATCCTGCGTCCTTCACTGCGCATCTGTCATGCCAAGCAAAACATCCGTTACAGCCGTATCGAAAGGGAAGAAAAGCCGGCTCAATTCGTCAAAGACCCCAACCGTTGGGCAGCGACTCCTCCTGAACGTTTTAAGTTGCATAAAGAATTAAATGAAAAACTGTACGAACTGAAAAATTCTAAAGAAATCAACGTCAAGCTGAACTTCATCAAACAGGGTACCGGCAAAAAAGGCATTATCGCCTGCGGCGTAGCCTACGCTATGCTGACGGACAGGCTTGATGAGCTGGGTATGCTCGATGAAGTTCCCGTGATGAAAATAGGCATGCCTGTGCCGCTCAACGTGCATGAAATAGAACTTTTTGTTGATGAACTTGACCGGGTGCTAATTCTGGAAGACCCTGACGTTGCAGTTGAAGAACAGATTACGCTCAGGAATAAAATCAACGGACGCCTGGACGGGACCGTGCCCTCCGAAGGAGAATTGACGGCCGGTTTGCTCAACAAACTTATTTCCGATTTTCTTGATGTTCCGGAATCGTCGCCTGATGACGAGGAGCCGGCGAAGGCCCTAGCCCTCGAAGGACTAGAATTGCCGGTGCGGCATGCTGTCCTTTGCGCAGGCTGTCCGCATCGAGCCTCCTTCTGGTCGATCAAAAAATCTTTTCCTGAAGGCATTTTCGCTTCTGATATAGGCTGTTATACGCTGGGTCGAAATCAGCAGGCCGTAGATACCTGTGTGGACATGGGGGCATCGGTCAGCATGGCTTCCGGCTTCTATCATGCTTTTAAACAGGATGATGCTGCCGTACCGCCGATTATCGCGACCATCGGCGATTCCACATTTTTCCATTCAGGCTTGACCGGCCTGGCTAACGCCGTCTATACCGATGCCAGAATCATCCTGGTCATACTCGACAATTCCATTACAGCCATGACCGGCGGTCAACCGGTCCCCACATCAGGAATGCTCGCCGACGGCTCCCAGGGAAATGAATTACTTCTGGAAAAAGCCGTCGAAGGATTAAACGTAAAGTTCATACGCACTGTCGATCCTTATCGGACAAAAAAATTCCAGAATGTCCTGAAGGAAGCTCATGAATACGTCAATTCAGAAGAAGGCGGACCGGCAGTCATTATCTCCCGGCGTCCCTGCGTGCTCCACGACCCCGGATCGCTGGGCGATAAAACCGGTATGAAACTCGTCGTTACCGAAGAATGCGACGGCTGCGGCTGCTGCATTTCCGCCTTTGAATGCCCCGCTCTTAAATTCAACGCAGATGAGTCCAGGGTCGAAATCGACCATCCGCTGTGCGTTAAATGCGGGGTTTGCATCCAGGTCTGCCCTAACCATGCTCTGCGATTCGTAAAGGAGAAATTATCGTGAATTGCCGTATCGTTCTTGTAGGAATCGGCGGCCAGGGAATACTCTTCGCCGGACGCACCATCGGAGAAACTGCCATGAGCCTGGGTCATGGAGTCATTGGTTCAGAAACCCACGGAATGAGCCAGAGAGGCGGCTTCGTTATCTCTCATCTTAAAATTGGCCGCTTTAACGGTCCCCTCATCGCTGAAGGTTCCGCTGATATCATGTTCGGGTTCTCCTTTGAAGAAACTCTTAAAAACCTTAGCTTCCTCAAACCGGGCGGCGCATGCATCTTTAATAAATCTGCTGACGCGGAAATGCCTTACTCCATCTCTGAGTATATTGAAAAAAAATCCATTAAAGCCGACGGGTTCGACGCTTTCAAGATTGCTTTTGAACTGGGAGGGCCTAAATCTGCCAACCTGGTTCTTCTCGGAGCTGCAACCATTTTACGCGACTTTCCGTTGACGATAGATCAGTTGAAAGAAACCGTCCGTAAAATATCGCCGCCGAAATTCCTGGAAAGCAACCTGAATGCACTCGATGCCGGCGCCAGAGAAATGTCTCTCATGATAACCGCTTGAAATTAACTATTCCGGCAATGATCAAAAATGCAGGTTTAACGGCAACAATTCGCATGCAGTCTTGATTGTTCAAGGAACGTTGAAAATCTGATAGAGCAAAAAATATTGGGCGAATGGCAAGTCGTTTTTCATTGGGAGTAATTCCGTTCACTTACAGGACTTCAACTCACAGGAAATTTTCCTGCATTGTTGCAGCAGGTCTTTTTTTGATTTAGTATTGTAAATGACGTAATCAGCCCGGTCGACCTTTTCTTTCAACGGCATCTGAGTCCTCAGCATCTTGCGGGCTTCCGTCATGCTTAAACCTCTCTTTTGCGTCAACCGCATCAACTGATCCCCTTCATAAGAAAAAACGACTATGATTTTATCGAACTTGTCCTGGAGACCCGTCTCGAACAATAAGGGAGTTTCGCACATAATGAGGTCATTACGTTCTTTTTCGTAGTATTCTATTTGCTCTTCCATGGCCCGGATAATGAAGGGATGCGTTATTGCGTTGAGCTTTTTCATGGCGGAATTATCGCTGAGGACAATTTTGCGCAATTTGGAACGGTCTATTTCGCCGGAATCCGAGCAGATATTGCTGCCGAAAATCCGTTTGAGCAGACCGCTCACTTTCCCTCCCGGGGCCATCACCTGATGCGCCAACCGGTCTGCGTCGACCACAGGGATCGATTCGCATCTGAAAAATGAAGCGGCGAGGGATTTGCCTGAAGCTATTCCGCCTGTCAAACCTACGTGCAGAACTTTTTTATCGTTGGATTTGCATCTGGTCAACTGACTATCGCCTCGGTTCGTAATGAACTCCAGTCTAATTATGCATTGCTCTCCGGGAATAGTCAAATCAATGCGCTTCGTCCCAATTCTTGCCTGCGCGTACGTCCACCTTCAGCGGTATGCTAAGTTTTACGGCGCTCTCCATGATTTCGACGACGATTTCTTTCAGATCATCCGCCTCGTTTTCCGGTAATTCGAATACCAGCTCGTCATGCACCTGCATGATGATCCGGGAACGCATTCCGCGCTTTTTCAGTTCCGCATCTATTTCAATCATAGCCTTCTTTATGATGTCCGCGGCCGTTCCCTGAACAGGCATATTGATGGCTCGTCGCTTGCCCATCTCGAAAACATTGCTGCGTTCGCTCTGCAACTCCGGTATTCTCCGCTTTCGACCCATCAATGTCTCAACATATCCTGTTTCCGTCGCCTTTCTGACCGTTTTTTCTATGAATTCCTTCACGCCGGAAAACCGCTCAAAATATCGATCTATATAATGCTGCGCCTCTATCACAGGTATTCCCAACCTCTGCGAAAGTCCATACGCCGTCATACCGTAGTCGATCCCGAAATTAACCGTCTTGGCCTTTCGTCTCTCCTCGACATCCACCTCATCCAGAGGCGTACCGAATAATTCGGATGCCGTCGCCGCATGAATGTCCGCATCCGACTTAAAATTTTTCATCATAACAGCGTCCTCGGACATATGAGCTAAAATGCGCAATTCCATCTGAGAATAATCCGCTGACATCAACAGCGCATCGGAAGTCCCCGGTATGAAAACGCGCCTTATCTTCGATCCCCATTCGCCTCTTATCGGTATATTCTGCAAATTAGGCGAACTGCTGCTCAAGCGCCCCGTCTCCGCTACCGCCTGATTATAAGTCGTATGTATCCTCCCTGTTCGCTCATTTATCAGCGACAACAATGAATCCACATACGTCGACTTCAGCTTTGCGAAATTCCTGTATTCCAGAACCTTCTTCGGGATCAATCCATGAAAATAACTCATGCTCGCAAGCTTCGACAAAGCCTTCTCATCCGTCGACCATCCATGCACCGTTTTTCTTATTCCATCTGTCGGCATGTTGAGCTTTTCATATAAAATATGACTCATCTGCTTCGAAGAATTCAGATTGAACTCCTCTCCCGCAAGCATGTATATCTCCTTCTCCAGCTTTCCGATCTCCAACTCCAATTCCTTCGACAACTCCTCCAATATCACCGGATCAACCTTTACTCCCGTCTCCTCCATTCCCCTTAAAACCTCGATCAACGGCAACTCAAGCTCCTGGAATAATCCCATCAGTCCTTCTTCTGACAGTTCCTCCTTATATATATTATACAATCTCAACGTCGCATCAGAATCCTCGCCCGCATACTCCGCCGCCGCCTTAATACTCGTCTCATCCATGCATATCTGCTTTTTGCCCGTTCCTATCAGTTCTTTAATCGACGTTTTCTGCGCATTGAGACGGTCCAGGGTCAGATCATCCAGGTTATGGCGTCTTCGCTCCGGTTCGAGCAAATAGGAGGCCAGCATCGTATCGAAAATCACATTTTTTATAGTTAACCCGGCCCTTTTTAAAACGTGTAAATCATATTTTATATTATGTCCGATTTTCCCCGTTCGTTCATTCTCCAGCACGGGTTTCAAAACGGCGGTAACTTCTTCGATGGACAATTGCTTTTCGACCTTTTTATGCCCGACAGGAATATAAAAAGCGGCATTTTCCTGAATGCTGATGGAAATTCCTACAAGATCGGCCGAAACGGCATCCGTGGAGGTCGTTTCCGTATCGATCGAAAAATATTCCGCCTCATCCAATTTTTTTCGCAGAGAATGCAGCCCCTCCGCAGAATCGATCACTCTGTAGTCGGCATCCTTCTTCAACAGAGGGACGTTCAATTCATCCAGTAAATTTCTGAAATCCAGTTCCATAAAAACATTGCGCAGTTCGTCTGAAGCAGCCTTACGAACCTTTAAGGTTTGTGTAGCAACGTCCATTTCCACATCTGTTCTAATCTCCGCCAGGTATTTCCACAACGGCAAATCTTTTTCATAGGCCTCCAGCTTTTTGCGAACGCTCTTGTTTTTGACCTGATCGATATTTTCCAGCAAAGTTTCAACATCGCCGAATTGTTTGATGAGTTTGACGGCGGTCACCGGACCTACGCCTGGAATTCCCGGAATATTGTCGCTTTTGTCGCCCATTATGGCCAACAAATCAGGTATCTTGGCAGGCTCAACGCCGTATTTTTCTTTCACTTCGCCCGGCCCGTAATGTTCCAGGTCGGATATTCCCTTGCGAATGAAAAGAACACTTACATTGGAAGATATTAATTGAAGCAGGTCTTTATCTCCCGATACGATGATAACCTGATAACCTTGATCTGCGAATTTACCCGCGACGGTTCCGATCAGATCATCCGCTTCATATCCCGGTTTTTCCAGAATATTCAATCGATAACCCTCGATGATCTTCCTGACCCACGACAATTGATTCCGTATCGGTTCCGGCATGGGCGGCCTGTCCTTCTTGTAGTCCTCGAATGCCTTCTTTCTTATGGTTTTTTCCTTAGAGTCAAAAGCAATCCCCAGATACTCCGGATTATACTCCTTCAACAGCTTTATCAGCATGCGCGTAAAACCGTAACATACGCCCGTTTCCATTCCCTTTTTATTCTGTAAGTTCGCATTACCCAGAGCATAATGCGCCCTGTAAAGCAAATTGTAAGCATCTAAAAGAAAAAGTTTCCTATAACGCATTCTTCAGACTCCCGCACTATTAATAACCTATCCCCTCACATCCATCATTCAGAACCGCTGTAACTGCTGCTCCGCTTCCGGACCGTAAACTGAATATTTTTTTGAATCGTTCCCCGTCAAACCGAACGACCGATCAGCTTGATCACTTCGCAAAACTCATCAAAGACGCTGATCGACAAGGACTTCTCAATTTCTTCAACGCTCCCGCCTCTATCTGCCTTACCCTCTCCCGCGTCAATCCGATATGCCGGCCTATTTCATCCAACGTCCATTCCTTTTCTTCGTCTATCCCATATCTTAACTGCAATACCGTCCTCTCTTTTTCCGACAACAGATTAATCACCTCCCGGACGTGACGCTTCAATTCTTCCAGTCCCGCCTTCTCCTCCGGATGCAAGCTGTTCTTGTCCACCAGCACGTCCTGTAAGCTCCCGTCCTCCTCGTCATTGAAAGGCGCAAAAAGCGAAAAAATGTGACGATCAATATTGATGACCTGGTGCAAAATTTCCGGCGACTTCCCCAGAAGTTCACCCAGTTCGCCCATCGACGGCTTCCTCTGCTCTTCCTGCAATATCCTGTTCTGCACTCGTGAAATAGTGTTTATTATCTCATTCAAATGCACCGGCAACCTGATCAATCGACTCTGATTAGACAACGCCCGCTTGATCGACTGCTTTATCCACCACGTTGCATAAGTGGAAAATCGGCATCCCTTCCTGAAATCAAACTTCTGCACTGCCTTCATCAATCCCATGTTGCCTTCCTGCAATAAATCCGAAAAAGGTATCCCCCTGTTGCAGTATCGCTTCGCTATACTCACTACCAATCGTAAATTACCTAACGTCATCCTGTCTTCCGTTTTCCGCAAATAATACTGCAACTTACGGTATCGCTTGAAAGTCCCGTAAAATTTCTCCTGATATTCCGCGCTCCGGTACTCCAAATTCCTCTTTAATCGCTTCTCAATTAAAAATACAAATGAATTCCGCGGCTCCAACTCACTGAATAACTTCAATATCCGCGCACTCAACTTGCGCATTATCATTCGCTCCTCTTTGCCAGACGCAATCAATGCGCGCTTCTTATAAAATAAAGTCTCCAGTTCCTCAATCTGCTCCATGACCCAGCGGTCCTTCTTCTTTTTATCGCGAGGCGCAAACAAATCCACACGGCTCGCCGCAAAATATTCACTCGGCCTCTTCTCTTCATCAAACTCCCTGAAATAACTGATGACCGCCTCAATAAACGGGTCCCATTTCGTTAATACTCCGTTCTTCATCTTCACCAGGCGCTCCCGCTTACGGGCCAATCGCCCCTCATCCTCCCGGTTTAATCCGCTTTGAACTTTCATGTCCTTAAAATACAATACTACCGGGTCCTCATTATGACGGGACGAATATCCATGATCTTTAGATTTACCCTTTTTAGGGGATTTAGTTCCCGTGCAAGCCTCTTTCGGCCAGGCGCCGGTTCCTCTTTTTACCGAAGATATTTTATCCATCTTTTTTCCCCACCCTAGACAATTTTCAGCGTATCAAACCAAACCCTTGAAAGTCTCGTAACCTTTTACTCTAATATAATAATTCCATATAATTTGAGAGTCAAATTTTTTTACTGATATCAGGATCGCACAGAATTTTTTTTAAAAATCGCCCAGTTCGTTTGCCCCTTAACGGCAAATTTCACAGTAACCTGAAATTACAGCGGCCGCAATCATGTGAAATGCACCATTCGCTCAGCCTGACATATGCCTTTAAGCCAACTCACCGATTGCTGACAGGTTTCGCAACAACGATCCCCCAAAACATGCGCCGCCCCTTCCTTGTTCGCCCCTTGATTCGGGATGATTCCCGCTGCTGCTTGTTTTTTCAGAAACCTCAGTACCTGCCCGTTAATGGATATATCTTTCATAAAGCCTTTGTGTAAAAAAACTCGCTAATTTCCGCACTCCACCAACTCTGAAGTCAAATGCTTACCGGGGGCTTTGCCGTTCTTCCCGTTCGATCCCGCACTGCCGTTGCATTTGTTGTTCTCAGTTACGCAGGATATTAACTCAGCCGTAAACTGAATAATCTGAGAGTCTGAAAAACCATTTTCATTTAATTCTTTAAAAAGCGTCCTGGCCAGCAATTTAGGCGCTTGAGAGGACATTTTTTGAATTGCCTTGATTTTTTTTGTCATCGGACTCATTTTCGTTCTACAACCTCACTCCTGTCAAAGCGTTCCGAAATTCATTCCGGCCATGCATGTAGCAATTATCGTACCGAAAAAGAAAACAAAAAGTCCGCTCATTTGTATTTTATTCGTTAGAGTTTGATTTACAAATAATTAGGGACAGGCATAACGGGAGATGAGAGAGTAAAAAGAAGAGCTGATTTGACCTATTAATTTTGAATCGTGTCGAAAACGACACAATGAAGTGTTGCAAAAAAGACACGTACTGGAGAGTTAATATCATGAAAAATAAAGTATGGCTGTGACGGAGAGTATCCAGAGAGACAAATCGATAATCATGGGTTTATCGCTGAGCAGGATTAGTTCCGGGCTTCCGCCGAGATTTTTTTTATGTACGAGGTAGAGGTATCGGAAGATGCCGAAGAGAACGAAGGGTATGGTGAACTGGAGATTAGTGGTATGGAATTCAGTGCGAACTTTTTCTGAGATGGTATAGAGTGCGTATGACATGAAAGCTGAGGCTGTAACGACGGCAATCATCTGGTCGAGGAGTTCGTCAGAGTATTCTTCGAGTACGAGTCTGTGTTTAGAGGGCATTTCATTAGCGAGCATGAGTTCATTTCTTCTTTTGCATAGACCGAGGAATAGTGCGAGCAGCAGAGTGCAGACGAGTAGCCATGGAGAGATTTCGACGTCGATGACGACGGCGCCGGCGACGGCTCTGAGGACGAATCCGACGGCAATGGTGAGGACATCAACGATGACCTGATTTTTGAGATAAAAGGAGTATCCCAGATTCATGAAGAAGTAGACCAGGCAGATTATTCCGAATTCGGTATGGAGCAGGAATGCGGAGAAGAAGGAGAGTATGATGATGAATCCTGCGATAATTCCTGCGGGTATTCTTCCGAGTTTACCGGAAGCGATGGGTCTTTTTTTCTTTTCGGGATGGTTTCTGTCTTTTTCAGCATCGATGATGTCGTTAATGATGTAGACGGAGCCGGATACGGCGCAGAAGAGGAGAAAGGCAGCGATGACTTTGCCCAGAAGCAGGAGTTGGAAGATATTTTTTGAAAAGAGCAGACCTGCGAAGACGAAGGCGTTTTTAGTCCATTGTTTGGGTCTCATTGTTTGAAGAATTAAACGTAACATAATTTCATCCTAGATATAAAGAGCGAGAAAAACGGTTGTAAGCCAGACAGTGGTGTTAATCATCATGGGGGCATCCCGGATAATGACGAGTTCGCTGCCGGTTTTCAGGTCTCTGCGATGTATCAGGTAGAGGTAACGCAGCACTCCGTAGACGACGAAAGGGAGGGTATAGAGGAGATTCTCAGCGCCCAGGTCGTATCTGACGTGATCCGATACGGTATAGAGGGTATAGGCTATCAGAACGGCTGATCCTACGATAGCTATCATCTGGTCGAGCAGTTTTCGGCTGTAGTGTCCCAGGACGGGTCTCTTGATGCCGAATTCCGTGCTCCCGGTCACCAGTTCGTTTCTGCGTTTACCGAGCGACACGATCAAGGCGGCGAGAAAGGTGCAGATAAGCAGCCAGGGGGAGACGCTGACGTCCAGAATAGCGGCGCCGCCTGAAGCTTTTATGGAAAATTCCACGCCCAGGACCATCACATCGATCAGAACTACCGGGGTCAGGAAAACGTCATGACAGAAACTGACAAGAACGTAAAGCAAACAAAGTATTCCGAATTCAATTCTGATAAAGAAGCAGCAAGCCAGAATGAGTATCAAACTTATCATCAGCAATAAAAGGGGATGCCTGGTGAAAGAATTGAAAGGATGAGAAACAGATCTTTTTCTGGCCAGCATCGATGAACTGCCGACGACAACGACGACCGTCAGAGCGCTCAAGAGCATAAATCCGACGATTGAGAGCAAAACGCTGCGCGGTTCGCCCACTTTACCGGCAAAAATTAAACCTGAAAAGAAAACCGCATTCTGAATCAGTTGTCTGCACAGATTTTTTAATTCGATATCGTTTAGGATGGAACCTGGTTTAATCATGTTCATTGAAAGAAGGGAAAAGGATTCACCTTTTTTCCGGCGACGCCGGTAAGGAGATATCTTAGGCGAACCTGACGAGTTTTTCAAGTTAAAACGAGAAGCATCATTTTGAAAACTTGACACGATTTCAGCGATTTTAGAATATAGAAACCGCCGACCAAGAGTTGTGCATTGATTTGGAACATTTTATCGCTATGCCCAGATGAAAAGAACGGCCCCAGAAACTTATCAATTCCCTGTTGCGGTGCTGGACTCCGGCATTGGAGGTTTATCGCTTCTTGTTGAGCTTCGAGAATTGTTGCCGAAGGAAAATTATATATATTTTGCTGATTTTCTTTGCGTGCCTTACGGAATAAAATCGAAACGCCAGATAAGCCGTCAGGTCTCGACCATAACGCAGCAACTATATGAAAAGGGGATTAAGGCCGTCACGCTGGCGTGCAATACCGCAACTTCAGCCGCAGTCGCAGACCTGCGGCGCACATTCCCGATTTCGATCATCGGCATGGAACCTGCGCTTAAACCTGCTGTTGAAATATCGCAAACCGGTTTAATCGCTGTTCTGGCCACGCCATTGACCCTGAGAGAAGAAAAATATTCCGCTCTGGCCCGCCGCTTCAAAAGCGAAAAAAAAATCATCCCCGTTCCGTGCGGCGAACTGGTAAGTTGCATTGAAAACGAAGATTATCTTAGTCCGAGTATCGCTGCAAAACTCCAATCTCTGCTGGAACCCACCCTAAACGCGGGAGCCGACGTGATCGTCCTAGGTTGCACTCACTTCAACTTCCTCATCTCTGCCTTGAAATCCTTTATCCCGGCTCATGTAAAAATCCTGGACGGGAACAAAGGTACGGCGCGTCAATTGAAAAAAATCCTGCAGGAAAATCAAATTCTCAACAGGCAAAATGAAGCCGGCAAAATTCAGTTTCTGGGCAGCGGCGACCATCCCGAAGAAAAATTGTTAGGTTGCTGGAAAAAAGCCCTTTCCTTGCCCAGGGCTGATCCCGGACCTAAGCAAAGCTGTTCATAAATTTTAGCGACATCGGGTAATAAGACCTTTGCGAAGGGCTCTGCCCCCCTGGCAAACCCCTGTCGGACCATCAAAACCAGCATTGCGGTGAGCTCTGCTTATTTGTCGGCGCCTTGCCGTTCGGGCCAGGTCAGAAGCTGCTATGAGAGAGCTTCAGCATACTTCAGGATGACGTTCATACTGGTGGCATACTGAAAGACACGGCAGAGGTTCTGTAATTCCTGGAACTGTTCCGGGGTCCAGTTGGGATGAAAATAACGTGAGACGGCTTTGTTGGTCAGCAGAGGTTCCTTTTTTATATCTATGTTTAAAATACGCGCCGTGCGGTCACCGTCGGGCGTACCCGGTATGGGGCTGTAAAAAGCTATTTCCGGGTTGGCTCCGATGAAATGGACGCGCCAGAGAATATCCCTAATTTCCCGGAATTCCTGTTCAGGCTCTCCGGTCAGGATATAAACATGAATGTCTGCGGAGCGATAACCTGCTCTCTGAAGGCATTCGACTGCGTTTTTCAATATTCGCAGTCCTTCTGCGGTATTCAGGGATTCAGGGGATTCAGGTATGCTGAGATAGGGATTCTCGAATCCTGCAGCAAACATCAACTGTGCGATAGCGGGATTGACGTCACGGGCTGACAGGGCATTCGGCGAATGAATTGAAGGACGGAAAGGCAGTTCAAGCAATTTTTTCAATACCGGTTCGGCATGCTCGTCAGATTTATAAAGGAAGGCATCATCATATAAAACAGCGTTTTTGTTTTTGTTGAGGTGATAGTGATCATTTACGGCGGACTTGATCTGCTTGGGCGTCAACATATTTTCGACGCCCTTAAACAATTTATTGGAGGCGCAATAAGGACATCTGTAAGGGCACCCTCTCCTGGTGAGCAGGACGAGATAATCCTTTCGCACGAAACAGCAATCGTTTTTCTGCAAGGGAACACGATTTCGCTCTTCCGGTTCATTCTGCGGAACGCCTATTCCCAAAATTTCCAGCGCCTCGAATATTTTTTCCTCTCCAGGACCTCTGATAATATGATCGACAGGCATAACCCGTGAAGCATGCTCCGGACATAATGTGGGATAGACGCCGCCTAAAACGACGGGAACATCCCCCATAATTTCTTTTACAAGCTCGACGACTTCAATGATGCCGGGATACCAGTAAGTCATGCCGGAGGTTATAAGTACGGCATCAGGAATCGCCAGGTCTTTCATCTCGGCTCTGACAGACTCAATCGGCGCGCCGTATCTCTTAAATTTACGGGGAATATCCGCTAAAGAAGCCGGTTTAGAGATCGTTTCAGAATAAAAACGGCTTCGGCCCGTTCTCTTTTTTTTGTTCCGCCATCCCGAAGGCAATCCGGGATGCTCCGGATCAAGACAATCCACCGTTTCTATCCGGCACCCGCGGCGTCGTAACGCCTCTGAAATGATGACGGCGCCCAGCGGCCGATACCAGAGATTAAAGGCGGAAAAATCGTGTATCGAGGGATTGACCATTAATATTCGCGGTCCCTTTTTTTCCGGTCTTTTCATGGTAAACTGCATTCAAATATTGTTAAGAATTATGCGTTCTGGTACAATTGGCTTCACTCGCCTGACGGCTATGGGAGGTCATTATGGGAAAAGATGAAAGAACTATTTCTGCAGTGGTGGACAGAATTGAAAAAGACCAGGCCGCCCTGGAAATTGAAGGACGCCTATATACCTGGTTCCCCCTGGAATTGCTGCCTGAAGGAATCAAAGAGGGAGCGGCATTAAAAATGAGTTTGCGAATCGACAAAGAGGATGAAGAACGACGAAAAAAAAGAATCGAAAAGCTGCAGGACGAAATGCCGTAAAGTCTCTGCAGCGGAGTTTTTTTAGAAATCATTCTTCAACCTGTTCGCCGGCAGGCAGATATATCACGAAAAGCGGCCCCGCGCCAGGTTTGTTTTCTGCTTCGATCCGTCCGTTATGATTGACGATGATCTTCTGCACAATGGCCATGCCCAATCCCGTACCGCCCTCTTTTGTCGTAAAGAAAGGCTGAAATATTTTTTCCATTACTTTCTGACTTAACTCCGTGCCTGTATTGTGAAAACCGATTTCAGCCATAGGCGCGGCCTGCATCATGTTTTTCCTGATGTCGACGATAATATTTCCGCCTTCAGTCATTGCTTCGACGGCATTAGTGAACAGATTTACGAACACCTGCGTTAACTGACTGGTATCGCCTTCCACCATAAGCCCTTTATTCCCGCGGACAGTAACGCCGATTTTACGGGATTCATCAAGCTTGCTTTTTTCGTTTCGGAGCGTTTCCTCAATAAATTCCCTGATGTCTATCCTGTCCAGTCGCGGTTCAGCAGGCCTCACATAATTCAAAAAACTCTCCATGATATGATTCAGTTGCTGCGCATTATCCAGCAACTCTTTCGCATAAGCGTGCATTTCATCATGAGGAGACATTTCCTTCTTGATCATCTGGGCATAACCCATAATGGTTGCGAGAGGATTACGGAATTCATGAGCGATCCCAGCCGCCATTTCGCCCAGCGCTTCGATCCTTTTCTTCTGCTGAATGCGGTTCATCATTTCTTTTTTGTCCGTCACATCCTGTATCAGGACGGTGACGCCGATGAATCCTCCTTCCGCGTTTTTCAACGGCGAAGCGGTCAGCTCAAGATGATGCGCCGAACCGCCCGGATCAACGAAATACCATTCGGATTCAGCCCTGGGATCGTCTTGCTCAAAACACCGGTTCACAAGTGTCATTATATGCGAATCCGATCCCAGTATCTGTTCGCCCGAATGTTCCAGGACATCCTCTTCGTTCAATTGGAACAGTTGCTGGGCATAAGTGTTGAAAGTAGTTATTCTGCCTTCCTTATCAAAAGTAATCACTCCGCAGTCAATGCATCTCAATATGTAGTCATTATATAATTCGATGGCCCTTGCCCGGTCGTCTGCCGCGGCATAAAGCCCCTGCAGCTCCTTTTCTTTTTCCTTCAGGCTGTTGATGGACTCTTCGAACATATCCACAACGAACTGGACGTCCGATTTATAACGGCTTCTCTTTATCCGGGTGGGGTAAGAATTCATGAAATCCGATGCCTTTTTAGATATGATGCGATAAGGCAACAAGACATGCCTTATATATATGATGGAAAGTAATATCGTTAATATTATGCTGCCTGTTCGAAACCATCCCGCATATTTGCGGTAATTGTTCAATTGGACCACTTCGGACGAAACCAGAGAACCCTCCACGACTACCGCTGTCTCATCGTTCTCAATTAATGGATAAAAAAAGGACTTTACCAGATATCCGTACGCGTTCTGATACCAGCCGGACCGATACGTTTCCTTCAACAACGCCTTTTCCATTCCTCTATCGATTATATCCTGCTGCTGATCGCTCAACGACAGGTCAGGACGCACAAAAGGCGCCGTTACCCGGCCCTCCGTGTTCCTTACCCTTATCATTAAACCGGCAGCGTCCTTTTGCAGAGCGGATATCTCGTTGTTGATCTCCAGACGGCGCTCCTTGTCCAGATATGACCAGCCCATGAATCCGCGCCGGGCGGTCTTGTCAAGATACTGAGCGATAATTCGGGTCGTGGTCGTCAGTCGATATGCATGACTTCTTTCGAGTCCTTCCAGCGTTAAATCCAGTAACGCAATGAATCCCTGATTAAGCAGGACTAAAAAGAGAACCATTAATACCACAAAAAAGCGGACTTCCACTTCATAGCTGAATATCTCTCTTAGCTTACTCTTTTTCATCCCGCTTTCCTTATCCATAAAATGAGCCGAACGGAAAATCCAAACATTTCCATCCGGCTCATCTTTTCTTTATATTCTTTTGTATCAACGCTCCCTCAGAGTTTCCTCCTCATAGGCATCCTGCTCCAGCATTATCTGCTCTTCGGGAACGCTCCAGGTCATCTGGGCGACCACAGTTATTTCCATCAACTGTCGCCTGGGATTCTGGATGTTCAGCATCACGCGACCATCACGATAATTCACCGTTCCCGGCTGATCCATGTAAATCAGCGCGTATCCTTCCGGTAAAATGATGCTGACGTCGTTGATGTTCGTTTTCCTCGTGAAAACCACATACGGGTCCGAATAATCAAACGCCTCAGTATCATAGTACACCGCATCGAATTCTATCTCCACCGGCCGGTTACTCGCATCCACGTCGTCAATCTGAGCCGCCATCATGGGATGCGGATCATATCTCACTTCCACAGGCAAATAACGTTCCGTATCAGTCAATCTCGCTGAATAATCGTAAAACTCCGTCAAATCTGAGGAACTCATCAAAACCGCCTCACCTCTGTTCGCAGGCCGTACCTTCTGAAAAACCTGCACTCCAAAGGAATAAGGAGTATCGAACAGATCGTAATAAACTTCCGCAGCCCACACAGGGCAAGCAAAAACGATCAGAAATAAAACAACAGCTTTTTTCATGATTTTGCACCTCCTTTTTGCAATTAACAATTGCCTCGCATCTTTTCGCTTTTTTAATCATAAATCCAATTCGACATTTTGTAAACCCCCATTCACTGTTCTCCATCCATAAAAATCTTTTTTATCCGGCTGTGTCCCTCACCAGAAAAAAACGGTAAACTTGACACAATCTCTGACTTGATTTACCTTGAGACACGCAAACCGGCGCCGAACCGGAGTTCCTGCTTATTTTTTCATTTCAGAGAATGGGTATGATTAAAATGCAATATGAAATATTGATGATGTTCGCCGTGACGGCGCAGCACATTTCAGGGAGAACTTTATGAAAAGAGGTAAAACAATAAAGAAACTACTTCTGATCTTTTTAATGGGATGGCTTTCGGCGGTTCCGGCCCTGGGAGAAGATCAGCGCCGATTTGAGACCAGGGAAGAATCGCCCGAAGACGCCGTTTATGAAAGTTTTGAAATTTTCACACAGGTCTTTAAGCTTGTAAAGGACAGTTACGTAGAACCGGTGAACACGGATATACTGTCCGAGGGAGCTGTCAAAGGCATGCTGCTGAAGGCCGACAAATACGGCATATATTTCGGTCCAAACGAAATGATTGATGTGGAATGGTCTCGCACCGGCTCCGGTTCAGGGATCATCGTAGGCATAAGAAAAGGAACGGACCCGACAGTCATAGACGTTATGGAGAATTCGCCGGCGGCGGAACACGAAATTCGTCCCGGCGACATCATTTGGTCCATCAACGACACTTTCACCGGATATATGACTATAAAGGAAATCCATGAAGCCGCCAATCCTCCCGAAGGTCAGGGAGTCCAGCTTCGTTTCTGGCGAGGGACAGCGCCGGAACCTGAAACAGAAATCGAGGAACCCGGAGAAGAGGTGATCGAGCGTATCGCTGAAGAAGGAAAACGCATTGACCTGGACATCGTATCAAAGAAACTCGATATTCCTCCCGTTTTTCAGCCTGTTCTGCTTCAGGAAAACATTGCGTACATAAAGATACCTTCTGTAATCAACGAACGGGTTATCGATAAAATTCTTCAAACTTTGTCCGCCGGCGAATTCATAAGTACACGAGGCTGGATAATCGATCTTCGGAATAATTGTTGCGGTTTTGAGAGGGACGGAACGACTGCAGCCGATATATTTCTTAAATCCGAGACAAAAATGTGCACCATACAAAACGGCGAAGGCGAAATAATCTTTGAACTGACGGCAGGCGACCGGAATAAACTGAAAAAAACGCCGTTGGTTCTTCTGGTGAATGAATCCACCGCAGGCCCGGCTGAAATCATGGCGGCGGCGCTCCAGGCGCATGACAGGGCGCGCATCATCGGCAGAAAGTCTTTCGGCAAAGGCATTCACCAGGAAAACTTCACATTGAGCAACGGAGGAGAAATTCTTCTGACGGTCGGCTATTACGTGGTCGGCGATACCCGCATCCAGGACCATGGGGTAATTCCTGACCTGGTCGTTCAAGATAAGGTTCCGACGCCCGAAGAAGGTGCGGAAAAGCCTGCCGCAGAGGGCGAAGCGTCTCTCCCGACGCGGGACGTTATGGTGCAAAAAGCTGTTGAATATCTTACAACGCATAAGGAATAATGGCTGCACGAAAATCAAAAAGCTCCGCCAGAAAAGGTAAAAAAAGCAAACGGCTGCGCATTAGGTGGATCATTACTCCTCTTTTCCTGTTCTTCCTGGCCCTCGTATCAGCCTTCATTTATTTGATAGGCGCAGGCAGACTGCCCAATTACCTGGGACTGCCCATACCAGCCTCACCCGATGATGCTGAAGTCCTCATACATCACTGCTTTTTTAATAACGGCATTTCTTCGGCTGATGTAATTTCTGAAAAAAAAAGATTCATAAGCGGCAAACTGCTCATTGAGATACAAATAAGCATTCCAGGGGATGCTTCGGAAAACCGCCTGGTGCAAAAACTCAGAACAGCTTTTAAAACCTGCGGATTAAAGATTTATGACGATTTAAAGAAAAATGCTGCGGGAAAGGCGGCAGCCTGCATAGTCGCCGGAACGTCTGAACGGCCCACGCATATAATAAAACTTGTTTCATCCCACGCCTCGGCAAAACGCTCCGACTCCTCCGGAAAAAAACACCGACCTTACTCCAACATGTCATCGCCCCGATCAAAAAAAAAAGCTGATACCTCCAAATTATCTACTTCCTCCCATTCCCAACCCAGAATCGCCCTCATCATAGACGACGTAGGTTCCGCTTTAAAAACCGCCCGGGATTTCCTCAGCCTGGACATCCCCATAACGCTTGCCGTACTTCCTCATCTTAAGTTTTCAAGAAGCGCAGCCATTTCCGCTCATGAGGCGGGCCAGGGCATCATGCTTCACCTGCCGATGGAACCAAGAGACTATCCCAGGATAGACCCCGGACCGGGAAAGCTTCTCGTTGCCATGAGCCCTCCTGAATTGAAACGGGCATTCAATACTGACTTTGAGAGCGTCCCATACGTTCAAGGCGTAAATAATCACATGGGTTCGCGCTTCACTTCCGATCCCGAAGCCCTGAAGCCTGTTCTGGAAGAAATCAGAAAAAGAAACCTGTTTTTCGTCGACAGCAGAACCAGCGGAGATTCCGTCGCTTTCGACGAAGCAAAAAAAATGGGTATTAAAACAATAAAAAGGGACGTATTCCTGGATAACGATTCCGCCTTCAACAGCATTGCGGACATGATGCATGCGCTTCAAAATAAAGCAAAAGCAGCCGGAGCAGCCGTCGGTATCGCTCATGCTCGATCCTCTTCTTTTTCCGCTTTGAAAAGACTCGTTCCGCAATCCGAAAAGAACGGCTTCAGATTCGTTCATATTTCTCAACTAGTCGATTGACAATCACTGAATATTCACTATGCTTGAAGATAGTCGAGGACCGACGAAACAAAAGGCGCGGAAAATGCCCCGGAGTATATTCGGAATTACAAAAACATATAAAAACCTTAAAAGACTCAGAACAATCGTCAACGTGCTTCTGAAACACGGCTTCGGTCAACTCGTCGAACAGCTCAATCTGCAGAATGCCGTGGGATTCGGAAGAATGATCGTTAAATTCGGAAGATACCAGGAATCAGTGCGACCCCAGTATTCCGCTCCCGAACGCCTGAGGATGGTCATGGAAGAACTGGGTCCCTGTTTCGTGAAATTCGGTCAGGTCCTCTCCACCCGTCCCGATATCATACCGCGGGAATTCATCGCTGAATTTAAAAAATTGCAGGACGACGTTCCTCCCTTCCCCTTCGAAGAAGTCAAAGAAAAAGTAGAAAAAGAACTCGACGGTCCGCTCGAATCCCTCTTTTCAAAATTCAATCAGTTCCCCTTCGCCTCCGCTTCTATCGCTCAAGTTCATGAAGCCGCTCTTCAGGACGGTTCCCCCGTCGTGATCAAAGTTCAAAGGCCGGGCATTGTGGACCTGGTGAACACGGATTCGGCCATCCTTTATAATCTGGCGGAATTAATGGAAAAATATATAGAGGAAAGCCGGCTGTACCAGCCCACCGCCATCGTTGAGGAGTTCGCCGAATCTATCAAAAAAGAGATGAATTTCACCCTTGAAGCCAGAAATACAGATAGATTCGCTCATATTTTTCAAGATAACCCGGATGTTAAAATTCCTCACGTCTACTGGGACCTTTCAGGCGCTCATATCCTCACCCTTGAACGTCTTGACGGCATTCCGCTTGACGACGTCGATACCATCGTCGAAAAAGGTCATGACCCCAAAGTCATTGCAGAAAAAGGCGGTACGATATTTCTTCGAATGGTGCTGGAACACGGCTTCTTTCATGCCGACCCCCATCCCGGCAATTTCCTCCTGGCCGACGGCGGCGTCATTGCCATGCTCGATTTCGGTCTCGTAGGAAGATTGGAACCCGAACAGAAAGAAAATCTGGCCAACTTGCTTATTGCCCTCATTACACAGGACTATGACGCTATGGTCCAGCAACTAATCGCTCTCGACTTTAAAATAGAAGAAGATTTGCAAAAACAATTTAAAACTGAACTCAGAGACCTTATCGAACCCTATTACGGTCGCGAATTGAAAAATATCTCCATGAGCGCCGTCGTCACCAGAATCGTCGACATCACCTTTAACCTGCGTATCAGAGTCCCTCCTTCTTTTCTGCTGCTTACTCGCTCCATCGTCATCCTGGAAGGCGTCGGCCGAACACTCGATCCCGAAATGGACCTCGTCGCTCTCGGAGCCCCCATGGCTACTGAAATTATCCAGAAAAGAATGCATCCTAAAAGAATCATGATGGAGATGTACAAAAATATCTCCGAGATCAACATCTATGCCAAAAATTTCCCTAAACAGGCGGCACAGGTCCTCGATAAACTTAAAAACGATGACCTGAAAATCAACTTCTTTCACTCAGGCCTGGAAAATTTGCTCAGAGAATTAGATCGACTGGGCAACCGCGTCTCCCTCAGCCTCATCATCGCCTCTCTCGTCATAGGCTCTTCCCTCATTATCATCTCCGATAAAGGCCCCACGCTCCTCGGCTACCCCGCATTCGGCATCATCGGATACAGCCTCGCCGGCATCATCGGTATCTGGCTCCTCGTCTCCATCCTCAGGTCTGGCCGGTTCTGATACCTCCTCTATCAACGAACGCTCATCAAAACCTTGTTTTACCATACCTGGAACACTATCCCCCGCTCAACATCATATTTGACTTTCACTTTTTTTTTCGTTTAATGGTTATGAAAATCGTTTCCTCACTCCCGGAGGTCACTTCATGAGTTTCTCACAGATTGTCAGCCGCACATGGTTTTACATTCTCCTTCCTTTTCTGCTTATTCCGCTTCTCACCACACTTCTCGGACTGCCCGCCAGTCCCGTCTTCTGATCGTCTCTTAACCTCAATATTTTTTTGTTCAGGTTAAAATCCTGCGCTGTCGTTATGCCGTAAGTTTTCGGGACTGATCAGATACAGGTTAAATTTTTTAGGACTGATCAATTCGAGGTTACGCTACTTTCAAAACTTCTGACAGTTTGTTTTAGTAATCGGAGTCGGTATCGGGATCGAAATCGAAACGAAATGATGGGGTATTCTCTCGAATTGTAACCGCAAAAGAGGTATTTTTGATCATCACCCACTTTTTTATATTAACAAAAGGTGATCTCAGACGTTTCTGATTCAACCTTGTTCATTATGTGAGTTTCACAGCTTCTGTGTCCAATCTCTGAGCAAAATTTTTTTTATCAATAGATTCAATTTGTTAAGGCGATCTGGCGTTTTCAAGCGAAAATTTTCGTACCGAAAATGAACATGTTCGAAAATGATGCAATTTCGGGAAAGCCGGCAAAAAACGCAAGAGACGTTATAATGTATTGAGAAGTGGAGGTTTGTGGAGAGAGGAGCAAAAAAAAGCGAAGCCGGCACAAAAGTTGGATAAGAAGAAACGGAGTGAGTTGAACTCATGCAAAGTGATCTTTAAACATAAACAGCCACACCCAAGGAGGGGATCATGGGACAGCAACAACTTCTTTTAGTCGTATTAAGCGTCATCGTCGTAGGCATGGCCATAGTAGTAGGGATCAACATGTTCAACGAAGGCGCTGAGGCGGCAAACATCGATTCGGTGACGAACGATGTGGTAAACATGGCGTCGAAGGCGCAACAGTATTACATGAAGCCGACGGCGATGGGCGGCGGCGGCCGTGCATTCACGGGGCTGGCGATTGCTGACCTCGGTTCAGCGAGCAATGCGAACGGAGATTCATTCGCAGTAGTTGTGGACAATGCGAATCAGGTAACGATCACGGGTACTTGCGCCCAGGCGGAAGATGCTGACGGCAATGCGGTAACGGTAGTTGCGGTGGTATCGCCGACGACGATAACGACCACTGTCAACAACTAGCAGTCAAGGGGCGAATCAGAACAATAAGGGTTGACGAAAAAGTCAAGAGGGCGAGGGGCCGCCGGCGGCCCTTCGCCATATTTGCGTATCGGTTAAAATTTCATATCAGTGTCAGGTGGGGAATTTTTTGGGGAAATCAAACATAAGCCAGAGCAATGAGGGGGGCGATATTTCATGCCGGAATATCGATATACGGGAATCAGTCCGAGCCGGCAATCGATACAGGGAGTAATCAAGGCGAAGAATCGGCGGGAAGCGGACGAGCGGATAAAGGAAGCGGCTTGGAAGAGGAGAATCCAGGTAACGAAGGTACAGCCGAAGAGGACTTATGTATATCGGGTGCGCAAATCTGGTGAGGCTGTAATCAAGGGGGAAATGGAGGCTTTTTCTTCGGATGAGATTGCATCTGCCTTTTCCCGAATGGGATACAAGATACTGGGGATAAGGAAGAGGTTATTCAATTACCGTGTTCCCCCGCCAGTGAAGGACGTAGTGCTGTTTATCCGTTTGAGCGCTGATTTAATCCGTGAAAAGTATCCCTATGACGAGGCGCTTCAGCTATTAGCGAATGACGTGTCTCACAAGAATTTACAGAAGGCGATCCGTGAAATCTGCAAGGATTTGAAGGACGGCAAGGAGGGCAAGGAAGTTTTCGCCAGGCAGGAGAAGATGCTGGGACATTTTCCTGCCTATATGTTGGGAGTGGCGTCTCAAAGCGGCAACATGGCTGAGATATATGAATCGACGGCGAAATTTATGGAGAGGATACAGGATTTCAAGAAGTCGTTACGGAGTGCGCTGATAATGCCGAGCGTGACGCTTTTTTTTCTTTTTTTAACGGTGCTGTTTTACATCGGATATATATTTCCGAAGACCGCAGAGATGTTCGTGAGGTATAATATTCCTTTACCTCCGATGACGTCCGCGGCGCTGGATTTAAGTCGCTTTTTAAAAGAGTATGCACTGATTCTCGTCGGGACGGTTTTGATTCTGGGGATTGCAGCGTGGAGATTTTTCTCTTCGGAAAAAGGCAAGCTCTGGCTTGATTCGAAGCTGATAAGGTTGCCTGTTTTGGGCGATCTGTTTCACAAGACGAGCATAGAGATATTCTGCAGGGTTTTTTATTCTCTGTACAGCGGTTCTGCAGACAACATAGAAGTTATTCAGGTTGCGGCTGAAGCCTGCCGCAACAAGCATATCATGAAAAGGATCAAGGACGTCAGCATACCGTTGATGCTGAAAGAGGGAAAGGGGTTGATAGAATCGCTCAAAGCGTCCGGCGTGTTCACGGAGAATGCCTTGACGAGGCTGAAGTCGGGAGCGGAAACCGGGACGTTGAAAACGGCAGCTCTTCAGGTTGCGAATTTTTACGAGAAGGAGACGAAGTACAAGTTAAAAGCAGCGGTAGATTGGATACAGGTGCTTGTGGCAGTGGTTATAGCTTTAGTTCTGATCATAATAACCGTCGTATCATCTGAAACGGCCATTGTGAGACCCAAAATACCCGGAATGACGATGTGATTTCGACGAACCGATGAATGAACAGAGATTAGGCGGCATATTGATAAATCGGGGGATAATATCTCAGGAGTTGCTGGAAAAAGCGCAGAAGATATCAGATGAGTCGCCGGATTTGGACTTGAGTCGGGTATTGATCGAGCATTTCAATATCGACCATGATCTTATTCACCGGGAAATTGCGGAATTTTATGGATTTCGTGAGATAAACCTTTCAGAGGAACGTGTAGACGAGAAAGCATTGGAATTTATAAGGGAACGACTGGAAAGCATGCCCAAAAAAATCAGAGACGAATGCATCAGGAAGCAGATCATACCGTTCAAGATTGATCCGTCCCGTCACAATTCAGTGATATTCATAACGCCGGAACCGACGCGACTGGAGTTATCGGATTTAATCAAGGAGATAGGGGAGCGTTTTTTTGAGATAACGTATTGTCCGTTGAGCGATTTTATGCAGATACTGGACCAGACGGCGACTCCGACGAATGAATTTTTAGAGATTTTCAAGGAAGCGAACGAGGAGACGGAATTAGACCTTCAGGATGAGGATGATGAGGATTTTGATGATGAGCTTTTGGAGGCGGAGATCAACCAGAGCATGCTGACGAATCTGGTTGAGGGTTGCCTGGTGGAGGCTGTCCGTCAGGGGATAAGCGATATACACATCATACCGGAGGATAAGACGAAGACGGGGTTTTATTTTCGGAAGGATGGCCGGTTATTTTTATGGCACAGGCATGAGAATTGCCGTCCGGAGTCCATTGCGGCGATCATCAAGGACAGGACCAAGAATGCTGATCGGTTTGAATGGGACATAGCGCAGGATGGATTCATTCAGCGAATGGTAGACAATCATCTGATCAGGTATCGCGTATCCATATTGCCGATCGTTTCGGCAGAATTTCGACGTCGATTCGAGAGCGTAGTCATAAGGGTGCTGGACGACCGCAAAGTCATCACGGACCTGGATAAGCTGGGCCTCTCATCTCAGGCCAAATCTGATTTCATGAAGGCCATAACGAAACCCCAGGGCATAGTCATATTAACCGGTCCCACAGGAAGCGGAAAAAGCACCACTCTGGTGGCTGCGCTACACCAGGTAATGACGCCCGAACTGAACATATTGACGGTCGAAGACCCTGTAGAATACCTGATCAGAGGGGCGCGACAGCTCAAGATAAATCCCCGCATGGATTTTGATGCCGCCATGCGTTCCATATTGCGTCACGATCCGGACATCGTGATGGTGGGCGAGATGCGAGACAGGCCGACTGCGGAAATAGCCATCAAGCTGGCCAACACCGGGCATTTGACCTTTTCCACTTTACACACGAACGATGCGCCGAGTGCGGTCTCGCGCCTTTACAAAATGGGCATCGAACCGTTTCTGATAGCCAACGCCATCAATATCGTCGTCGCTCAAAGACTCGTAAGAACGCTCTGTCACCAGTGCAAACAAGTCTATGAACCTGAACCGAACATCCCGTTGAGCCTTGGATTCACCAAGGAAGAAGTCGAGAAAACCGATTTTTATACAGCCGTGGGTTGCGAAAGCTGCCGCAACGGCTATCGCGGCCGAACAGGCATACACGAAGCCTTGGTTTTTACAAAGGAAATCCGGCAAATTATCCTGGATGCCAAAGGCGACATCAATGAAGAAAAAATAAGACAAACCGGCATTGAGCAGGGCATGACCAACCTCAGAGCCGCAGGCAGAGAACGTATCAAGGAGGGCGTCTCCACATTACAGGAAATTGCTTTCGCTACGGCGGAAGATTGACCTCCCCAGACCAAAGGAGCATTCTTATGAAACCAAATAAAGCTTTCGATCAAACAACTCAAGCCCTCTCCATGGACGAAATCATCAAAAGCAGGCTTCGTAAAATGATGCCCGAATCCACTCACAAAACCAACCGGCTGAATCTGCTTAGAAAAATTCTGGATGACTGCGAACCCGATATCCTGCAATTCCTGAAAACAAAACTCGAAAAATGGCTGCACTTAATGGTTCCCCTGGAGGCATCGGATATTGATTTCGGCGGCACAGGGTCCCGGGGTCGCGTCTGGTTCCGCATCCAGGGATTGAAAAGTCCGAAAGAAGACCTGGGCGCTTATTCGGAACTCATTTCCGACCTGCTTATCCTCAACCTTCTGACCCCTGATCAGATGGATATTCTTAAGGCCGACAAAGCGGTCGATTTTTCTTATCAGATAATGAAGGATGACCGGCGACTTCGATTCAGAGGCGCTGTTTATCTTGATATGGGTCGTCCGGCCCTGAATATGCGCTTCATCACAAATACAATATATCCGTTTCGCCAGTATGGTTTTCACCCGGAAATCACCAGGA
Source organism: uncultured bacterium (assembly GCA_964619725.1). GTDB lineage: Bacteria > CSSED10-310 > CAZUFC01 > CAZUFC01 > CAZUFC01 > CAZUFC01. The sequence goes on from CAZUFC010000020.1 coordinate 39,012, forward strand.
ACCTGAGCTGGCAGTATCGAAAGCAGGGATTAATACTACTGACCGGGATAACAGGATCGGGAAAAAGCACAACGCTGGACAGCATTATCGATGCCAATAATAAAACTGCTGAATGTCACATAGTCATTATCGGGAATCCTGTCGAGTATTTCCATGATTCCAGCAAAGCCATCGTTCGTCACAGGGAGGTAGGTCGAGACGTCAATTCCTTCAAAGAAGGAACCATACAGGCTCTGCGTCAGGACCCCGACATCATAGTCATAGGGGAAATGCGCGATCCTGAAACCATAATGACGGCGCTCGAAGTCACCGACACGGGCCATAAGGTCTTCTCCACGCTGCACACCAGCTCAGCCGTCGAAAGCATTGACAGGATCATCGCCGAATGCCCGCCTGGAGATCAGCACAGAGTACGCAACAGACTCTCCGACGTTCTCAATATCGTCATTTCACAAAAGTTATGTACCGGTCGCAGCGGCAAAAGAGTGCTGACCAAAGAAATACTCCTGGTTACCTCGTCCGTTCGCGCCGCCATTAAAAACAATAACCTGGATGAAATTTATCAGATGATGGCTGAAGGCTCCTCACAGGGTATGAATACCCTCGAACAGGACCTCAGCCGCCTGGTCAAACAACGTCTGATAACCGCAGAAGAAGCCATTAATCAGGCGAATCATAAAAAACGCATTAAAGACCTTCTCGACAAAGGAACTCTATTGTGAAAAGAAACAAAAAAATTTTGGCTGTCTGCCTGGAGTCCAACGAAATTAAAGGCGCATTATTGGAAAAAACAGGATCAGGTTTTTTTGTGAAACAACTTGAAGCCATCAGCTTCAACGGCTCCAGTCCTTCCGGAAGCAACGACGAAAATGAAGGCGATCCCTTCGGACTGGAACAGATATTTCAAGAAGCCGTGGAACAAAACTCAACTGACGAAAAACCTGAACAGCAAGTTGAAAGCCTGGAAACTGAAAACAAGAATTATATCATGGACCTTCTTCATCGTTTTCCCATTGAAGACTGTTCTCTGGCGCTCAACCTCGCCAAAGCTTCCGTCTCCTTTAACTTCTACGAATCTGATCAAAACGGAGCCTCTCTTAAAAAAATGAGAAAAGAGGCGCTCCATAATTATGAGGAGGAAAACGGACGGGAAATAGATTCCGAAAGCATTCAAATCGTCAGTACGGGCAATGGAACTGTACTGGAAATGATTCGTGAAGGCGGACTGAAAACCCTGGACGATACCCTGGAGCTCAAACCTGTCCTCGGTCGCCGGCTTCCTCCTGTCAGACTCCTGGATACCGAAGAGTGCGCTCTACTGGAATCGCTCGGATCAGCTATTCCGGAAGAGGACGCTGACGTCAGGGCCGTTGCTTTGATAGAACAGGAACATTCCCATATTTTCTTCATGCAGGGTAGAAATCTGCTGCGCATTCTGCCGCTTCTCAACCAGGGGTACGCCTCGCCCAACATCGCCGGACGAATCTACCGCACAATACTCCTGGAACAGGATTCAGGGCGTCTCCCTGAATTCAAACGTATCATCCTTTGCGGCGATTTCCACTACTGCAATATTGAACAGGACCTGACAGAAAAATTCGGAGAGGACAAAATCGTTAAATTCCAGGATTTCGTGCACTATGTCAAAACAGACCAGGATACCAATTCCATGCTGGCTCCCTTCGCCGTCCCCATTTCCCTGGCCGTTAAAGCCCTTAAAAAACCCAAACACCGCATCCTCCCCAGCAATTTCCTTCCCGCCAAAATCGCTGAAGAACAAAAACTCTTTAAAATTGCCTGGCACGGACTGCTCATGCTGGGTATCATTTTCATCATCATTACATTACTGGTCTTCCAGGGGCTCGAACGCACCAGGCAACTTAAAATTCTGCAGGATACCATCGCTGAAAAACAAACCACTCTCGACTCCTGGCTCATCATTAAAGACAGGCTCGAACGTATGCTGGAAGAAATCGCCGTGTACGAAAATTACTACAATTCGACTACCGAACTGCAGAAAAGAGTCGTCGACTGGCACATGGTCATCCATGACCTGGACAAGTTTATTCGGGACAATAGAGTCCTCTGGATCAAACAATTGATATCAACAAATAAAGGTTTCGACATTATCGGCCTTTCCTACAACAGAAAAGCAGTCTCCAAACTGGCAGACGACTATCCAGACGTCATCATTAAAAACGTCGAACGCATGAATGTCAGAGATCGCTATCTATACCGTTTTTATTTCGAAATTATACTGCCGGAAGTCGTCAAGCGGCCTGAAGATATGAATAACGATATCATTCGATCGAACGTCAATGAGGATAATCTCCCCGCTGACGATAATCAGGAACCCGAACTCAGGCTGGGATAAGGAGGAAAACACATGTCTCAAGCAGTCAGAACTACGCTCATCATAGGGGTTTTCTGGATTCTGTTGTCCTCGGTCGGACTATACTGGGTTTACGGAAATCTTGACGGTAAAGTCACTGCAGCCAGACTACAGAACAAAGAAATAGAAGAAAAAATGGAAAAAATACACGCCGAAATCGTCGAATTCGAAAAAACTGAGTCGGCGCTTAAAAAACTCAAAAGTGACTGGAAAAACAGGAAAAAAATTATCCCGGCACAGGAAAGTACTACCTTTACATACGCTTATTTCAATAAGATCGCTGAAATGTGCGATTCCTACCTGGTTTATAATTTCGATCACACAGGTTCCGGCGCTCATAATCAATATTATTATTCTCTATACGAAATCAAAGGCGAATCAACATTCAAAGCCTTTTATCGGTTCATTCACGCACTGGAAAACCTGGAGCTTTTCTACGAAATTCACACTCTGGACGTCTCTGCAGCCGAAATTGAAACTGAATTTACCGACGAACCTTTTCATGGCCTTTCCTTCAGACTCGTCGTCAAAGCTTATTACGGAGGACCCGGCGAATATGAACAGGAAGGAAAATTAGAACCCGTCAATTTTCCTGAAACCGGCCACCCCTTTTATCCTCTGGTTAAAGACAAACTGCCCTGTAACGTCCGGGGGCTGGTGAACGTCGAAAAAAGCAGACTGATGGCTCTGACTTCAAAATGGGCCTATATTGAGGATCAAAATGGAAAACTGGTTAAACTGACGGAAGGCAATGAAGTCTATCTCGGGAAATTGACCGGGCTGGACCTCGAAAAGAATGCCTGCCTGTTTACTTTAAATAAAGGCGGTTTCCTGGAAAAAATAAAGCTTTTCCTGGAGAAAAGTTCCGGGTGATCAAACGATTTAAATAGTCAGCTCGACATTGGGAGGGGGCTCGTGAATTGGTCAATGATTTCCAATAAAAAATGGAAAAAAAAGTTCATTCAAATTCGGCCGCGTTTCCCTGCCGTTTTTTCTCTGAACAACGGCAAAACGGCGCAGAAAAACAAGACATTACAATTGAAAATGGAAGGCGCAGGCAAATATCTTGTAATTACGGTATCTCTGCTCTTTATGATTTCCGGTGCATTTTGCATCGATCCCTGCAAAGCAAGGAAATTTCCCCCCGACAATTATACTTCTGTAGATGAAATGGTCTCTTTTTCCGCCGATACGGATATAGCTGCGGCATTGTCCATACTAAGCAAAATGGCTATGGAACATGCAGGTAAGGTGGTCGTAGATCCGGGGCATCACACTGGAGAAATAGGAATAAAAATAGATCGGTTGCACTGGCGACAGGCCCTTAAGGTCATACTTCAATCCAACGGGCTCGCTCTGGCGGAACTTGATACTTACTTCGAAGTGATAGACCCTGAGTCGGAAAGCGAAAAACAAAAGGAAAACGAAACCAATGCGATTGAACGTGAAGTCAGAATTAAAGCTGTTTTTCTGGAAGCCGACAGAGAAATTTTAGAAGAAACCGGGATTAACTGGAGCACGCTGAAAAACGGACTCGTCAATTTCAGCCTGGGAGCCGGCGGGGCCGACTCAGTAAGCGAAGCTTTTATTTCCGGGGAATACGAAGCGCAATTTAAAAAAGGCGATAATTACATTAATGTGAATACGCTTCTGAAAGTCATCGAATCGAACGACTGGGGCGAAATTATAGCCAATCCCCAGATAGTAGTAAAATCGGAAGAAAAAGGAAGAATACAGGTGGGTCAGGACTTCTCCATTCAAACCGTGGATTATGCTGGAAATACCATTGATGAATTCTACAGCACCGGCACCATCCTTGAAGTGACCCCGGAGGTTATGACCTCGGAAAACGGCGAAAACTGCATAAGGTTACTGGTCCACGTTGAAAGAAGCTCAATAGTACCCGGTGCGCAGAGCACGACGATCAACAAAGTACAGGCCGATTCAACCCTATACCTTTCGAATGGCGAACAGACCGTTATCGGCGGTCTTTACAATACCGAAAAAAAGAAACTCAGAAAAGGCGTTCCCTTTCTTAAAGACCTTCCCTGGTGGGTGTTTGGACTCAAATTCATCTTCGGATACAACCGCGTGGAAGAAAACTCCAAGGAACTGATTATCCTGCTCGAAGCTGAACTGCTTCCGCACGTGACAGAACGAAAAACAAGAGAACAAAGGGAAAATTTAATCGACGGTATGAGGCAGGAATACCAGTCCATAAAGGAGCTTCACAGATAGGGCATGTCTTTAAAAGACGCCTATTGATCCAACAGAAAAAAATCTGCGGAACGTCATCATTTCCTAGTAAAACCGTAACGTCGGAAAAAATTCGTTATCATCCCGGGTAATTCCTGAACCGGCGCCAGGTCCGCGGGCAGGAATTGCAGAATACGGCCGGTGAAAGGTTCAGTGAAAATAACGATTATGCCTTCCGGTTTCTCGTCAATCAGCTCCGTCAAATCAGAGGGCAATATGTTGTAAGGAGCGTGCTTGGGGTCGGTGTCGAATCCTTTATAGGGGATGACGAATCTCATTTTCAGGTCCGGCGAACGGAAGAACACCCGCAGCATGGATTCCGTGGGAGAAATGGAGTCGAGTTTTTTCCGCCGGAGCGTATATTGCTCCCCACATAGTATTCGATCCAGCCAACCATGAATAGTGTCGTTTGAGGCGGGAATTTTGCCGGTACTATTTCGGTGAGATCATTATAGATGTTCCTGGTTCTAAGTCTGAAATCGGCGTTCAGCCATTTCGCATTGATATACTTTTCATTTTTTACATATTGCTTGATCTTTCGACCGTCTTGCGTCATAACCATTACCTGTTTCCAGCTCGTCTGATCCTTTGCTTGAATAATCCTGTATTCAAGAAAAGCTGAAACCGCCAGCAGGCAGTATGCAATCGTCCATACCGCCGTTTTCGTTTTTTTCGAACGGTCAGTAAAGGCAGTAAAAAAGGAAACAGCGCTTAACGATATGAAAAATGAGGGGATGTAGAGGTAATAATGGATGGTTCTGCCTTTTAAAAGGAGCATCGGAATAGAAGCAAGGAGAGCTGCTGAGAAGAGCAGTAATCCGCCTGAAGCATAAGAAGAGGGCGTTTTTCGGGAGGTAAGGCGGATAAGGCCGGGGACGAGAAGCGCTATGATAAAACAAGAGCCTGCGAACCAGAGTGTGTGAGGGTCAGAAATTTTTATTCCGTAGAGTGTCCAGCAGATGAGATGCATTATTTTCAGGGGATTGAAATTTCCAATTTCGTAAACCGTTTCATAGCCTGCCGTTATTTGAGTCCGCATAGTCCAGAGTGAAATTCCTGTAATGAAAAAAGCGGCTGTTATTATGATCATTCGCTGCAGGTCATGTCCCTTTGCCGGCGGCCTTACGAGGAGCCATAAAGGGATAAGCGTTGCTATTATGCAGAAGGCGCCTTCTTTCGATCCTGCGGCGAGAATATAAAGAAGCAGCGAGGTCAACGCATGTTTATAATTTTTTTTCTTTACAAGTAAAACGATGCATACTGCGAAAAGGAATGAGAAAAAACCTGCCGTTAATTCCTGTATTCCGGAGACCCAATAAACCGGTACATAAGCCAGGCTTCTGGAAGCGAAAAAAATTGCGCACCACAAAGCAGCCGTTATGCTGCCGAACAGCATAAGAGCCGTGATGTAGAGGATAACGGCGGAAAAGGCATGGATAGCAACATTGAAGGCATGATAAGCGAATGCGTTCAAATCTGCAATTTCCTGCATCACTGTGAAATAAAGGACGGTGCTGATCGGACGATAGGTGTTATCTACAGGACCGACTTTCGCCAGGGCTTCGATCAGTTCAGACCGATCTCCCGTCAAATGTTTTAACCCCTCGAAAAAAATAAAATCGTCCTGCGCGAAAAAATCATCCAGACTCCCCTTCCAGAACAGGAAAGAAAAACTCAGAACGAAAGCTAAGCAAATGAAGTGAAAAAATTTTCTGTTTTGATTGCGAATCAACTTCCCGGGCCTCCACAGTTTGAGGAAGTATAATTTCTAAGGGGATTTATTGCAATAAGTAGGATTGATCAAACCGGGGCGACGCGTCTTCCATAACTTTTGATAGTTTGTTTCAGTAATCTGGATCGGGATCACAATCGAAACAAAATATTTGCCTGCTAACCGACTTGGAATTTTGATGGTTGTTGGTGGTTTGACCTCACCCCCCGGCCCCCTCTCCATGAATGGAGTGGGGGAGTAATATTGGGTTGTTTTATGACTGGTTAGGGGATTTTGTTGATCCGGTCGAAGTCTCAGCATTAGTTTATCAGAGGGTTTGAGTTCAAACGATTACGATAATCAGCCACAAGCAGCAGCCGGCGGTATTCGGTATCATTTATCAGCATCGCTGCCGCAATCGAAACGAATGATGGATTCCCATTGGACAATGACTCTTTTTTTCTATTAATGTAGAAGAGGAGGAGCGGACGCTTTAAGCGAACCGACCAACAATTTTCAACCATCGGGCGGAGTCAGGAAGATTCAGTAATGAGCGCTTACATCATACGTCGACTGTTGCAGCTTCCTTTGATACTCTGGATTATTGCGACGATATCCTTTTTCCTGATGCGTATGGCGCCCGGGGGACCTTTCGACCTGGAAAAGAAGGTGCCGCCGGAGATTGAACGTAATTTGAAGGCCAAGTACCGACTGGATGAACCTCTGACGGCTCAGTATTATTATTACATGAAGGACCTTTTGAAGGGAGACCTGGGGCCTTCCTTCAAGTACCGAAACAGAACCGTTGCGGAAATTATCAGACAGAGCTTTCCCGTCTCTTTAACGCTGGGAGGAATCGCTTTAATCATAGCCTCACTCTTAGGCGTGACCGCCGGCGTCATCGCTGCAGTCCGACAGAACAATTATGTGGATTACACGGCCATGGCGGTCAGTCTCCTGGGGGTATCCATACCCAATTTCGTCCTGGGTCCGCTCTTTATATTAGTTTTTGTCTTCTATCTGGACCTGCTTCCCGTCGCGGGTTGGGGGACCGTTTATCATGTAGTCCTTCCCTCGCTCGTTCTCGCCGCCCCTTACGCAGCTTATATCGCGCGCCTGAGTCGAACCGGCATGCTTGAAGTGATCAGGAAAGATTTTATCCGAACGGCACGTTCCAAGGGATTAAGCGAACGAGACGTGATATTGAAGCATGCTTTGAAGTCTGCAGTATTGCCGGTGATTTCTTTTTTAGGACCGGCGACGGCAGGCATTTTTTCAGGAAGCATGGTTGTGGAACAGATATTCAACGTACCGGGCATGGGGACATTTTTCGTACAGGGAGCGATCAATCGTGACTATACAGTGGTGCTGGGCGTTGGATTGCTTTACGCATCGCTCTTGATCCTGTTCAATCTCGCGGTGGATATCGCCTATACCTTTATCGATCCGAGGATAGAGCTGAAATGAAACCGAAACGAATATTTTTCGGCGCTTCTGCGATTGCCGTGGTCGCTGCGTTTATAACAGGCATTGAAGTGCTGCCTGTCGCCGGGCTTTTCATCCTCTATTCCGGAATTTTGACCGCTGCATTTACCATAAAAGGGCATTCCCTGTGGGCCGATGCCTGGAAAAGACTGTTGCGCAATAAAGCGGCGACGGCAAGCGGCGTTATCCTGCTTTTTATCTTTACCATAGCTGTCCTGACACCCTGGATAGCCCCCTATGATTATTCGGAACAGGACCTCAAAAACCAGTATCAGCCTCCTTCCTCCCAACACTGGTTCGGGACCGACGGCAAAGGTCGCGACCTGATGACCCGCGTGATGTACGGTGCGAGAATATCATTACTGGTCGGTTTTCTGGCCACGGGCGTCGCCCTGATCATCGGCATTACCTACGGCGCAGTTTCAGGATATGTGGGTGGAAAACTGGATAACCTCATGATGCGTATTGTCGACATACTCTATTCTCTGCCGTTCATGTTCCTCGTTATCCTGCTGGTGGTTTTTTTCGGCCGTGAAATTTACAATCTGTTCATCGCTCTCGGAGCTATTTCATGGCTTACCATGGCCAGAATAACCAGAGGACAGGTCCTGTCCCTGAAGGAAAAAGAATTCATAGAAGCGGGAAGGGCGTTAGGCGCATCCAGCGCTAAAATTCTGTTTCAGCATTTGATCCCCAACCTCCTCGGGCCTGTTATCGTCTACGCCACATTGACCGTGCCTCGCGTCATCCTGGAGGAATCCTTTCTGTCGTTCCTGGGGCTGGGCGTTCAACCCCCGCAAGCCAGTTGGGGATCGCTGGCCACAGAAGGCGCCGCAGCAATAAACCCCATCGACATATACTGGTGGCTCATTCTGTTCCCGGGACTGGCCCTGGCCCTCACTCTCTTCTCACTTAACTTCCTGGGCGACGGCCTGAGGGATGCCCTCGACCCCCTCATGAAAGATACCGGCTCCTGATTCCTTGTAAACACGGATTATCACGGATAAGAGAAGAAGCGATTCGCGAAAATCTTAACCCCCATTATATCAGTCTCCTTTTTTCAGAAAGGTAATTTAAATATTTTGTTTCGATTGCGATTGCGATACCTATATAGAATGCTCTCGAAAAAAACGATGCAGATTTTGCCGAAAAGATATTCTGGGGCAAGATACAGAGGATTTCATTACACCCCTTATTCCTGGATATGCTTGAATTTCCCTGTTCTTCGGAACCTGCCTTATTTATCCTGCCCTGAAATCTTGACATCAGCGCTTGCGATTCTTAATAAAGAAATGAGATGCTTTCTCCGCCATTGATCCTGGGAATTAATTTCTTAACCGGTCTCAAAACGAATGCGTCGCATCATTTCGTTCTATCTCTCAAAGCGGGGATATTGCTGTTTGTTTTGCGGAATTTGGAGATCAGGTAAACCTTGGAATTTCCTTTCAAAAAAAATCCATAATATTGCCTGGTGATCCAATATTTCAAGTTTTCCTGTCTTGCCGCCAGAGGGAACCTGGCTGCATCCGTTATGTAGATTCCGGACGGATAGGTTCTTCGTGAACTGTAACGATTAAGAATTTAATTTCCGGAGCTTATTTAAAAGGGGAGTCAGATGAAAAAAAATTTAAAAGTAAGGTTAATGAACCGTTTCAGCGTTTTAGTCATTGCCGGAATGGCAATTTGTTTACAGGGATTAATTTACTGCGCCGGCGCCGGCGCCGGAGCAGGTACGCGTGATGCTGCCGGACCGCCTGAACTGGGGGATGCGGTAAAGGTCCACAAGAATATTTTCCGTATTGACGATCAATTCCGTTGTGCTCCCTGGTTGAGCGACTGGGACAACGACGGCGACCCGGACCTTCTGGCCGGTACGAGCCATGGCAATATTTTACTGTGTCTGAACAGCGGAACGTCGACTGAACCGCAGTTGGAGGACGGGATTCAGCTCCAGAGCGGTTACACCACCATTGATGTGGGTTGGCATGCATCTCCGGTGCATATTGACTGGAATGCCGACGGCAAACGCGATCTCTTGTCGGGTGAGAGCGGCGGTCATGTGCTTTTCTTTGAGAATACCGGTGCGGACGACAATCCGGTTTTTGCATCGGCAGTAACCCTGCAGGCGGGCGGTTCTTCGCTGGATGTGGGAAATGAAGCGCATCCCTTTGTCGTGGACTGGAATAACGACGGAAAGGACGATCTGGTCGTGGGCGCATCAAGCGGCCAGGTTCATCTTTTTATAAATGAGGGAAGCCAGAGTACACCGGTATTAGGCGCCGGCAATCCCATTCAGATGGGGTACAGCGCTATTGACGTGGGTCATGATGCGAAAGCGTGGGTCACGGACTGGAACGGCGACGGCAAAAAAGATTTGATAGCGGGAGGCACGACAAAAATTTCTTTATTTGAAAATACAGGAACGGATGCAACTCCCTCTTTTGATGCTGAAACCGTGCTGTATGATCAGAATTCGCCGATCATTATCCGCAGCGCGCCGAAATGGACGTTCGGCGACGTTAACGGCGATGCAAAAGAGGACCTGTTCAACGCAAGCGGATACAGCTATGCGACCTATCATCCCAATAAAGGCACGAATTCAAACCGGATTTACGAGGAATGTCATTATATTCCGGGAACGACTCCCGGTTCCTTCTACGATAAACTCAAATCACCCCGCATCATAGACTGGGATGAGGACGGACGCAAGGACCTGGTGGTCAATCCGACGGATGCGGCCAGGGACCGCCATTACGTCGTGTTCAATACGAATACGGATGCTACGCCTGAATTCGGGAAGCATCTGCTTCTCACCACAACGACCGGCGAACGGGTAGGTTTTTCCCAGGGATATCACAGCCCTGAAGTGACCGACTGGAACAATGACGGGAAAAAGGACCTGATAGTCAATCGACCGGATAACGGCTCTTCAGGAGATATTTATCTCTATTTGAACACGGGAGAAAATTACAGTCCGGAATTCGGCGATCCGCAGAAGCTTGTTTCGGGATACCTAGACATCGGACCTCAAAGAACCCTGGGCGTCACCGTAACGGATTGGAACCAGGACGGCAAGAAGGACATGCTGGTCAGTTCGGAAAAGCACGTAGGACTTGGAAAACTCTCCTATGTTTATCTGAATGTCGGCACAGACGCATCGCCGGAGTTCGCCGGCGGCACGGCCTTGAAATACGGACCTGCAGGTTATGAAGAGCTGATTCCCGGCGCCTGGATGTCCACACCGCAGGTTTGGGACTATGAAGAGGACGGAGACCCCGATATCGTCATCAATTCGGGGATTGACCAGGACAAATTGAAACTTTACGTCAACGACGGAACCCCGGGGAGTCCACATCTGACGGACCAGGGCTACCTGGAGGCCGGTTATGGATTCGTGGACCTGAATTCGCGTTTCATTTTCGATATAGCTGACTGGGATGAAAACGGCAAAAAGGACATTCTGGCGGGCGTTTTTCATGGAATGTATTATTTTCCCAACAATCAATCGAATATGACCTCTCCGCAGGAAATTTCGGGTTTCACGGTATCTTCCGCTTCGGATAACACGGTATCGTTAACCTGGAGCAACCCGCCGGATGACGATTTCGCCGGCGTTCTGATCGTTCGTTCTGAATCGAGCATATCCTGGAAACCCTCAGACCGTCAGCGCTATCATGTAATACCCGGAGTTGAAGTTTCACCGGGCGTAACCGTTGTCTACAATTCAGACGCAGACCATTCTGCAACGCCCTGGACGGATTCGGGCCTCTCGCCGGCTCATACCTACTATTATAAAGCCTTCAGTTACGATGAAATACTTCCGGCTTACAGCTTAAACGGAATTGAAGTTTCCGCTTTTACTTCCGGCGACACTCCTACTCCCGCCCCGCCGACAGCGACGCCTCTTCCCACCGATACCCCGACTCCCGGCCCGGCAGGACCGCCCGTATACGACCAACCCCTGGAGATCAAACGGGAAGCCTTCCATATCATCTGGGCCGGATCACCCTGGCCGACCGATTGGGACAAAGACGGTAAAATAGACCTGTTGCTCGGTACGGCTCAAGGACGAATCGCGTTTTGCCGGAATATCGGCGCTGAAGAGTCGCCGAAACTGGACGATCAGGTCTGGGTACAGGATGCTTACGGCGACTTAAATCCCGGTTACAGTACTTCGCCGGTTCATTTCGATTGGAATGCCGACGGCAAAAGAGACCTTATTATTGGATACAGGGAAGGTGAGGTCCTCTATTATGAAAACCAGGGCAGCGATTCCTCACCCCTGTTTGAAACAGGAATTCCGCTCCAGGCCGGATATCAAACTCTGGATGTCGGATGGTATTCAGAACCTTTCGCCGTAGACTGGAACAACGACGGAGTCCATGATCTGCTCGTAGGAGACAGCGAGGGTTATGTTTCCCTGTTCATCAATGTCGGGACAGCACAATCCCCCAGCCTCGATGCGGGAATAAGACTATCTAACGGCTATGGAACGATCGACGTCGGCAGAGAAGCGGCGCCCCGCGTCGAAGACTGGAACGGGGACGGAAAAAACGATCTTGTCGTTCTCGGCGATCAAATGGGTTCAGCCAACAATCATCTGTTTTTGTTCGAAAACATCGGTACTAATGAGAATCCGGCATTAGGTCCGGAAATCGTTCTGTATCACCCTGTCGGCCCGGTCGGCTTCGGCAACAGCGCCGGTTTCGCTTTCGCCGATATGAATAACGACTCAAAAAGAGACCTGATCCAGGTTCAATGCATGGGCGCTGTTCTGTATTATCCCAACAATGGTACAAACGCCGAAAGACTCTATAAAATAGGCGAATATATACCTGGCAATGATCCCACTGATTTTATCTGGCAATTGAAGGTTCCCAGAATAGTCGACTGGGATGAAGACGGATTGAAAGATATATTCATGAATGTGGGCCTTCCTGACCGCCATTACGTGATATTCAACACGGGAACACAGACGGAACCCAAATTTACCAAAGAATTGAAATTAACAATTACCGCAGGCGGTTCATATTATTGCCCGGAAGTTACTGATTGGAACAATGACGGGAAAAAGGACGTCCTGACCGTGACAGGCGATCATTATGGACCGGGGGATGTTCTGCTTTTCTTGAACTCGGGAGAAAATTACGATTCGGAATTTAACGCTCCCATCAAATTAACCGCCGACGGCGAAGACCTGGGACCAATTCGAACATGCGGCGTGGAAGTTTTCGACTGGAATTCGGACGGCAAAAAGGACCTCCTGCTCGGTTCGGAACACTATTGGCAGCCGCATGAACAAAGGTACCAGTATGTCTACATAAATCAGGGAACGGATGCCGCACCCTTGTTTTCTTCCGGAACATTATTAAGACACGGAACAGGATACGGATACGGAACCCCCATTCACGGGGCAGACCCCAGCAATCCTCATATCTGGGACTATGAAGAGGATGGAATATTCGACGTTCTTATGAGGACCGATGAATCCCGTGATTACGTTAGAAAAATTGCGAATACGGGCGTGCCCGGGGCGCCGCAGTTGGAAGACGAGGGCTTTCTGGAAGCCGTCTACGGTTATGTGGGATCGAACGGGCATTTCATGCATGATATCGTCGATTGGGATGAAGACGGCAAGAAGGACATAATATACGGCCGCAGCAACGGTATGTTTTATTTTCCCAATCAGCAGCAGAAAACCACGTCGCCTGACGAAGCGATCGATTTTACGGTTCACGGCGTTTCTCATCACACGGTTGATCTCACCTGGACGAATCCGCCGGAGGTTGATTTCGGCGGCGTTTTGATCGTGAAGTCTGGATCGTCCATTACCTGGCGGCCTTCGGACAGACAACATTATCACGTCGTACCCGGCAACCGGGTTTCTCCTGGAGTGGAAATCGTTTATAAAGGAACGGACGATCATTCCGTCACGCCATGGACAGATGAAAATGTGCAGCAGGGTTCCACTCAATACTATCGAGCCTTTACCTTCGATTCGGTTCTGCCCTCTTATTCGATCAACGGCGCTGCGACTGAAGCTGAAATTCCTGCCGATACGCCTACTCCCACAACCACTCCCACGGAAACGCCTGTTCCGCCGACACCAACACTTACCCCTGAACCGTCGCCGCCGCCTATACCCGCCGTTAACTCTTTCGGCGCCGGACTCCTGACATTGCTGATGGTTTGGGCGTTGCTGAGCGCAGGAATATCGAGGAAGAAAGAGAAATATTGAAATGTTGGACTAAATAGTGACTGTCCATAAACTCGATTCTCGATTCAAAATTTAATGCCGGACAGTCACTGCGGTTTTTGATCAACGAGGACATTTTCATCTGGTTTTATCTTTCCGATGCCATTGATGAACCTTTCAAGATCGATTCGCTTAAAAGTTACAGGATATGGATTTGAAAAGACGAATTTTTAAAAAGGCGCCGTCTACACCAGTATTATTAAAGTTCGTTTACAAGCCTATGAATTTGATTTAGACCGAATATTTACTGAATTACAGGCCTAACCGTTAAAAATTCTGTTCCAGGACAGCGAATTTTGATTTTAATTTTTCTATTTCGTCGCCTTGTTTTTTTATTATTTCTAAAAGGTAAAGACTTATTCTGTCGTATTTGACTCCGTCAGGTCTCCCTTCGGCATCATAAATCACCAAGTTTTCCAGGTTCAAGGCATCCAATTCTTCTGCGACGTATCCGATTTCGTATTGTCCGCTCCTTGTATCTGTATATGAGCGCGGTTGTGCCTTCAGGATGTCCTGAAAGCTTGCTTTTAACGGTTCGATTTTTTCCTTGTAGCGTTCAGACGAGCCGTCATAGTAAAAATCACCTGTAGCCGTGTCGACGCGCACGTAGTTATAACTGGATGTAGCCGAGAGACCGGCCACGGCCAACGGCGTTCCGGGGGTGTTGGTGCCGATGCCTACATTCATCGGATAGGATGCATTGCCTATAATGAATTGATTGGCGCTTCCCGCAACCGTTCCTCTTCCAAAAACAAAAGCGTAGGAATGACCGGAGTTGGTAATTTGCGCCTGGTAACCGAAAGCGGCAGAATATTGGGCGTTTACGTCGGCATCGCAACCCAAGCCGATGGAATAGTTTGCTGAAACGTTTGTTCCTGTGCCTATTGCAAGCGCTCGCCAGCCGCCGGCATTAGCTCCGCCGAGATTTATCTGTCCGTCATGACTGCCTATAGCAATACCGCCCCAGCCGCCTGCGGCGCTCTGATTGCCGATCGATATAGCTCCGTCACCCGTAGCACGCGCATTTGATCCATAAGCGGTGGCGGCATAGTTCGGTGAACTGGCCCGGGCGTATGCTCCAATCGCTGAAGCATATCTCGGTCCTGCATAAGCGTTATGGCCTATGGCAACAGTAGCAGGTCCCGTCATGCCGCTCGAGTGAGAACCATTGGATGTTGCGCCGTTTCCAATCGCAACGTTGGGATTGTTCCCGGGAGCCGTAGCCCCGACTCCTATGGCTAAACGGCCGGCTGTCCCTATACGCGTTTCCGCTCCGTCTCCTGAAATTTGCATATTTCCTTCAACGTGAAGTTTTTCCGAGGGACTGGACGTTCCTATTCCCACAGACTCCGTAGAATTGATGTAATATACTTCCGCTCCCTCTGCAGAACCTCCGTTATTGTATATCATTTGAGTATCCGAACCCCCGATTGATCCCGAAGGTCCCTCCGGACCCGTATCTCCCTGCGGGCCTGTCGGACCGGCCAATCCCGTATCGCCCTGCGGACCTATCGGACCGGTCGAACCTTGAGGTCCAGTCAATCCCGTAGCGCCATGCGGGCCCATCAGGCCGGTGTCGCCCTGCGGACCTGCTATTCCGGTGTCGCCCTGCGGACCCATCGGACCCGTATTTCCTTGCAGTCCCATCGGACCTGTGTCGCCTTGAGGGCCTGCTGTACCGGTGTCGCCCTGCGGACCCATCGGACCCGTATTTCCTTGCAGTCCCATCGGAC
>CAZUFC010000020.1:54944-81140 GCA_964619725.1 uncultured bacterium
GACCTGTGTCGCCTTGAGGGCCTGCTGTACCGGTGTCGCCCTGCGGACCCATCGGACCGGTATTTCCTTGCAGTCCCATCAAACCTGTGTCACCTTGAGGGCCCATCAGGCCAGTATCGCCCTGTGGTCCTGTAGGCCCTGTTAAATCCGTTGGATCACCGACCCAATGACCAGCGGCATCAATGACCTCACCGTATCCGGTTATGCTTACGCTGTGAGGGTGAATATCCTGATCGTATACGTCTTCTGCATCTTCCGCATAATAAGCCTGTCCTGAGCTTGTGAGCGCCAGTCGCGGTTCAAGCGTTTCCCCCTCAACCATAACTTCCAGCCAGAACTCGCCGCTGAAATCAATGTCCACTGGATTTACGGAACCCAGTGAAACATTAAAAAGTCCTTCAGTTACAGTCACATCCTGTTGAATCTCCGACCAAAGATTATTTCCTTCCGTTACAGCATCGTAGATGCTGAACATGAATTCGTAACTTCCATTCAACGGCAGTCCTGTTTCATCCGTCAATTGCCCCTGATAATTCAACTGATGCGGAATTATCGCTTTTGCAGGCATCACTGAGAGAAAAAACCCTAAAAGAAACGTTAAAACGACTTTACAATGCATTTGTTCCTCCTTCTTGAATCCTTTTTTCGATTTAGGCGAAATATCAGTAAAATCTCCTTAATTATTAATACTAAAATATTCCGTTAAATCAAATTCTGGCGAAAATCAAAAATACCGATTCAACGGCAGCAATTTTTTCTGGACTGACTATTCAAAAGGCGCTGATTCAAGCGCATTAATTCCTCTTCAGCGCTTCAACGAAATAACCGCCTGCGTCATCCCGGACGTGTTCAGGCATCCATCCGCATTTCTTCAACAGGGATTGCATCCGTGAAGCGTCCGGAAGTTTGTCGTGTCTGACGGCCCCTCCGACATTTTTATGAAAGGAGTTCAAAGTTTCTGAGCCTTCCAGATGAATTATGTAAAGCTTGCCGTCATTGCGCACGACCCTCAGCAATTCTTTCAATGCCCTGGGATGATGGTTGAAGTGAGGAAAAACAGAAAAACATAGCGTAGCGTCTATGCATTCATTTTTCAGGGGGATGCTTTCCGCGCACGCGCAAATGAGGTGCGGGGAATTCTGCCTGTATTTCCTTCGGGCTGTTTTCAACATTCCTTTTGATATGTCCAGTCCGATGAGTTTTCCTTTTTCGCCGATTTTTTCCCTGATAAGAGGAACCAGGATGCCTGTTCCGCAACCTACGTCCAGTATGTCCTGATTCTTAAAAAGAGGCATGTCGGCAATAATGCGCCTGATTTTGAGGCGCTGCTCCGCATCGTAAGTATCGGTGTCCCAGGTATCGGCATGGGAATCGAAAAAGAGGGTTTTTTCCTTGTTTTCATAGGCAGTTTGCATAAAAGTTTACTCCATGGCTCATGGTTTCAGATGGTCCTGGAGGGTTTCATATCGGGGTAACGTTTTTCGATCAGTTTAATGATAACCGGAACGGCAACGATCTGCAATATGAGACCGGGTATACCGCTTATCAGGTTGATGACTCCCCAGGTGATGTTGGGAATGTGAAACAGCTCCGCCAGAAGGAGATGTTCCAGGAAGCTTATGAATCTCGCTGTGACGACTGCGATGATGAAAGCCGGCCAGAATCCCCATTTTAATTTCCTGTAGACGGCTGAGGCTATTCCGGCGAGGGCCGCCAGTTCGACCATCATCATGGGAGCGACGGGAGGCATAAGGGGCGGCATGCCGGTAAACAGCGAAGAGACGAGCGGCGCCAGCAAGCCAGCTGCAGCGGCGGTTCTCCATTGCGTCAGGAATCCCAGGGTCAGAATCGGCAAAAACATGGGCAGGAACATTTTACCCAGTCCGACCAGGTGAAATAGCACGGGTATCACTATCGCCAATGCCAGAAACAATCCTCCGACGGCTATTTCTCTGGCCGTCGAATGATTGTCGTTCCTCTGCGCAACATTATCATCTTTCACATCATAAAGCCCTTTCGCCCGAGCCCCAGGCGGCTGATTCACTGTTTTTTCCTGATAATCATTTTTTCCCGTCTTACTCATCATACCTTATTTTTCCTTCTTGCCTTTCCCGCCAGCCGAGTTTTTCGCCCATCCTTACCGCTTCCGCCCAGCTTTTTCTTTCGGAATTGAAATAATCCGATTCCCTCAACAACCTCTCTATTGAATCATATTCGCTCATTTCCCCGGAATCCAGAATCATCGCATTCGAACACAACTCATAAGCCGCAGGAATGTCCTGGGTCGCCATGATCATTGTTGCTTTCAATTTTGTCAATATGTTTATGAAGGTGCGCCGCGCTATGCTGTCAAGGAAAGTCGTAGGTTCATCCAGCAAAAGAATATCAGGCTGCATGGCCAGAACGGTCGCCAGGGCTCCCCGTTTTTTTTCTCCAAAACTCAACCGCCAGGGTTCCTTGTCTCTTTTGCGCCACATGGCGACCATTTCCAGGGCTTTTTTAGCGGATTCATATATCCGTTCTTCGGAGTATCCCAGGTTTCGGGGTCCGAATGTCACATCCTGCCATAACGTCGGGTTGAAAAGCTGATCGTCGGGATTCTGGAATAAAAGTCCCACCTGACTGCCGAGTCTGTCGCCTTTTTGTGAATTCGGTGTTTCATTTAATAATTCAAGTTTTCCCTTCTGAGGTTTAATTAAACCGGCGAGTAGATGCAGCACGGTAGTTTTACCGGCTCCGTTCTGCCCGAAAAGAGCCGTTTTCTGTCCCTGCTTCAGGTTGAAACTGATGTTCTTTACTGCAACGGTGCCGTCCGGATAGGTGTAATGAATATTCTGGAGCTGTAAAACGTCTGAATTCATCATATCCACATCAGCCTCAGAATGAAAAAAAACGCCGGCAAAGTAAAAGCGAAAGCAACGTCTGAAATCTTTAATCGCATGATGCTCGCCGGAATGCTCGACATCCGGTATGCCCTCAATTCCATAGCATCTCCCACACGCAAAGCGCGTTCGTAAGCCCGCACCGTCAACGCAGCGGTAATGTTCCCGATGTCGCGTATTCGACCCTTTCGGAATCGAAATCCCCTCAGCCGGGCTGCAGCCGCAGTTCTGAGCAGCTCATCTTTCAGCAAGGGAATATATCGAAGGGCCAGGTGAATCATCCAGACGGCGCGGGGCGGAAATTTCAAGCGGCTGAGAGCTTCAGCGATCTCCAGGGTTTTCGTCGTCCCCGCCAGGAATCCCCCGAAAGCTACGCCGCAAATAATTGAAGATATCAGATACGTCATCGCACGCAGGGGATGAGAAATATCTCCGGACCAGCTGAGAAAAAAACCGTAGACAATAAAATATCCTGCAGCAAAAAGCAGCAGAAACGAAAACATACCGAACCGTTTTATATTGAATCTTCGGGATGCGCCGCTGACGGCAAACAAAGATACAGCGACCGCAGCATTGCCCGCATGCAGCCAGAACGGTCCACTGCGGCTGAATGCAGATATGAACAGCGCCGCTATGACCGCTATGATCTTGCTGCGAGCGTCTATCCTTTGAAAAAAATTCTCAGAACTCATCCTTTCAGTCTTCTTTTTTTGAAGCAATCAAAAAACCGCTCTTTTTTTTATCCTGGTTTTCCCATCCTTGACGCGCCGGCGGGAATAACTCCGTGTTTTTTATAGACATCAGAATTCAATAAGTCAAAATTATTACCAGCGTCATCGTTTATCGAGGAAATGCTCGATATTGCCTATTTCCCCGGTCGTTTCGCCGCTGGACTCTGAAGCCAGGTAAAGAATTGCAGGTACAACCGTTTCCGGCGTCTTCAATTCCTGCTTCGGCTTAGCTTTTCCTTCCCCTTCATCCCGGAAGGCAAGCCTGACCTCTTCCTGCATCGTTGTGTCAACCTGTCCCGGGTCTATCCCGTTGACGGTTATACCGAAATCCTTCAGTTCTAACGCCAGTATCCGGGTCATTTGTATCAGCCCCGCCTTGGATACCGAATAAGCGCCGAAACGTGGAAGGGGCTTCCAGCCTAACCCGGAAACCATGTTGACGATGCGGCCGTATCGCTTGCTCATCATATGCCTGGCCGCCGCCTGCGAAAGCATAAACGGCGCTTTTACATTTACAGCCATCACTCTGTCCCACTCCTTTTCGGATACATCGGTCAGATACTCTAACGCCCCCAATGTGCCGGCGCTGTTGATCAACACGTCCAAACATCCGAACTCACGTAAAATCTTCGAAACAACATACAGCGGTTTCTCCGGGTCCGCAAGATCGACCCTCAACGGCAAAACCCGGACCCCCTCATTCTCTATCAGGTCGACCGTATCCATTAAATCTTCACGCGTGCGAGCCGCAACAGCCACGTCAGCTCCGCACTTCGCCAACCCGACCGCTGCAGCGCGTCCTATGCCCCGGCTTCCTCCAGTCACCAGGCATACCTTTCCAGATAAATCATAATTATACTTTTCCATCTTCAGAACTCCTGATAAGGACAACCTAAGATATTGAGATCAATTGATTTTTTTGCACTTAGTCTCAGCATAAAAATTGGGCAGTTCTTTGCCCCCCCCACTAAATCCCCCCGCAAGCGCGGGGACTTGTTTTTACTTGTAATTTTTTGATCGATTGCTGGATTCTCGTCAAACTTTTCACACTTTTTTATCCGTCAATGTCAGGATATGTGACCTTATAACCTTCCATTTCTCATCTGATCTATTCCAGAATCCTCAACTGCCATTACGCCGCATTCTCATGTCGCTCAAAAAAACTGTCGATATCTCCCTGGTAAAAAGAAAAACAGCGCCTGAGCAGCAGAACCGGCAACCGTCCCGTTCAATTCGATTTATTCCCGTCTGACGGCCTCCGGCAGATTATCACTAAGTATACAATGTTTATGGTTTTCCCGCAATGAATCAGGAACGCATTACTTCAACGGCTCCGCAATATTCAACCTTTTCAGGCCATTTCCTGGTTTGATTCGATTCTCAAATTCGGTTACTCTATATGAGCCTCCGCGTTTTCGGATGTTCTTCACGGAAACAGCGGCAACGAGCTCAAACAAGATTGCAGCAGGGAGAAGCGAATGAAAAAAATGATCGAGTTGCCCGTTTATCCGAATTGTATAGTATGCGGCAATAAAAAACATAATCCGTCGGCCCTGGGGATTCAATTCACCTGGGACGGAGACCGGATCGATACGAAAGTTCGGCTTGACGAATATACTAACGGTTACAAGGGAATCGTGCACGGCGGCATTCAGAGCGCGGTCCTGGATGAAGCGCTCGGATGGGCCGTTACAATGGTCGTGGGTAATATGACCGTGACGGCCGAATTGAAAGTTAAATTCATCAAACCTTTAAAATCCCCAGGAACATACCGGGTCATCGCTGAAATAGTTAAAGATTACGGGTATTTCAGCACGGCCAGAGGACATATCCAGGACGATGACGGCAAAATTTTCGCCCGGGCTTCCGGAAAATTCCATCACATTAAAGAGGGTCATTTGAACAGGATGCTCGAAGAAACCGCCAGTGAGGCCGGCGAACCGGAATTCGTTCATACCATGCAGAATTTACTGAAAAACGTCCGCGAAAAAGATGCTTCAAACCGTTCCTCGTAAAATATCCTCTTCCAAATTGATGTTCAGAATCTGCGAATTCCGCCGAAATCAGGAAAAAAAACAAACAATCCTTCAAAACCCCATATTGGAACAACTCAATACCCTCAAAATGCCCGTAATTCAATACATTAACTGAAAAGACATTCCCAATTCCCTCCCTCATGTATCCAATGATCTCATTAATCGCAACCACATTGTCTCATAAACGAACGCCGTGTTTCTTATAGAAAAGGGTTGACCTTATTTTAGAATAATTTTAATCTTCAGGGTCAGAGGAATTGATGCGTGAGTGACAGAGCATCGTCGAGGTAATCGGAGTCATGAAAGAAAATCATAAACGGGAAAAACTTTTAGCTCTTCTGATCTGGACTTTGGCGGGCCTGGGAATTTTTGTTTATCTGCTGATAAGGGCCCGAACGCAACATCCCTATCTTTTGAAAATTCTGTCAGGTCCCTTTGAAAAATGGATCGTATCGGGGCAGAACCTGCAGGACTGGGCGCCTCATCAGGCATCGCTGATTGCAATCGGTTTCGGGATATTTACCGTATTAATCTGGAACATAGCCCTGATCCGGTTCAAAAAACTGAGGACTTTGCCTTTGATTTTGACAGGATTATTATTCAGCGGGTTAGGGCAGTATCTGATCATCAAGGACCTGGTTTTCATCGGAACCTGGTGTCACATCTGGAGCGGTCTGCCGATCATCCTGGCTGTTATCAGGCTGACCGGGGACATTCTTAACAAGAATCCGCTTTCATTAATAACGCGTTGGATTCTTTTCGGGTTGGCCATGGCCGTAAGCTTTACTTTTCTCTTTTATCGCCTGGACATATGGACGATTGATTTTTTTTCCTGGTCCCAGCCGAATTTCTATGACCTGATGACATACTGGACCGGTGAAAGAGATGTTTTTAAACACGCCGTAGTCTGGGGCCAGGGACGGGAAACCACTTCCGGCGAAAATATCATTTACGTGGCTATGTCCTTTTCCTTTTTTAAAATCTTCGGCGTTCGTGTTCTGACCCTGAGATTATTGAACGCTATTGCCGGTTTCATCACCCTGGGGCTCGTTTACCGTTTCTGCAGACGCTATTACAACTCCAAAATCGGTATCTTAACGGTTTTCCTGATGGGTTTTTCTCCCTGGTACAATCTTTACACTCGCTCGGAAACGCACGTCTTCTTCACCATGCCCCTGGGGTTACTTGCTGTGTGGGCTTTTATGAATGGATTCATTGAAAAAAGAAGAGTTTATTTCTTCTGGGCCGGGATCGTCTGTTCGATTATCCCTTATTTTTATTCCGTAAACCGTTTTCTTCCTTTCTTTTTAATATTTATTCTATTGATAAATGCGTTATGGAAATTGAAGGAGATCCGAAGGTTCAATTTTTATCTTAAAAATGCAATATTGCCGATCATTTTTTTATTTGCAGGCATCATCCCACCCACAACGCCACAGTTATTATTCACGGGAATGATCCCGACATCGCTTCCGCAATATGAGAAGCCGGGATATCCTGTCCGCAATTTTTTCAGCGGCCGGGGAGAACAGATATTCAACATGACGCGTTCATACTGGTACATGGAGCAGATATTTGATGAAGACCCGGGACAACCGCCCTATTCGTTGATGAAGCGTCTGGATGCGGTAAGACGTATCGTGACGAAAAACACGCGTGAGCTGCTGCGGAATTTTTCGGGCCTGATGGAGGCGCGTGTGGCGTTGCATTATCATAATTTTCTTAATCCTTATTTATTTCCGTTTCTGATATGCGGAGTATACATCGGACTTTCCAGGATACTGCAGGCTCGATACTGGTTGTTGCTTTTATGGGGTTTCAACGGCATATTTCCCACGCTGGGTTCGAACCTGGTCACTCCGGGTCGTCCCCTGCCGGCGCTGATACCGATGTTCATATTGATCGCGCATACTTTCACCATGCTGTTGTCGGAAATACGGGTAATCCTGGGGAAATGGTTCGGACGCCTAGTAAATCTCGTTCTTCTGGCGGTATTCATAACCGGGATATCGACATGTGAAGTGGGAGAATTTTTCGATCCCGCCGACAAGGAAAAAACGTGGCGAGCTCCTCATACGACGGCATACGATATTGAACAGGAAATAATGAAAAACCCGGTATATGTGGTTTATGCTTCCTGGTATTTTTATGATGAGGGCGTAATCAGGATAGAAACTTATGAGGAAAGGCAGAAACCTGAGTCTCATCCCATGCATTTGTATTTTCAGGATGCCGATTTTCAGTCATTGGTTCAAGATTTGGACCAGTCGCCCCGGAGTTTCCGGCCCTCGACTTTTTATTTTCCGCTCAACATAGTCGATGCCAGGGATGAAGTGGTCAAGCCTGTTCTGGAGAGAGTCCGCAGGAATTATCCCAATGCCCGGGTGAGCGAAGTGGGTCGCACTGTTTTAAAAATTCAAATACCGGCATACCGTTAATCAATGAAAGGATTCAGAGATGTCTGACGTTTATTTTATTTCTGCGAGGTCCACCCGGAACAGCCTGATAGACCGGCTCGGAATAATGCTGGACCGGGCAGGACTCGATTTTATCTCTCCCGGCGCTTTAGCTGCGGTCAAAATGCATTTCGGCGAGAAAGGGACGACGAAATTCCTCAGTCCTGTTTTTGTCGGCAAAGTAGTCGAAAAAATAAAAGAAAAAAAGGGCAAACCCTTTCTGACTGACACTTCGACTTTATATCGGGGGATGAGGTCTAACGGGGTCGATTACATGGTCCAGGCGGCCCTGCACGGATTCAATTATGCGACGGTCAATGCACCCGTAATCATAGCCGACGGCATAAAATCAAAAGACATTGTGGACGTGCCTCTCGATAACCTCAAACACTTCAAAAGCGTGCAGATTGCAAGCAATGCATACTACGCCGACAGTCTCATCGCGTTGAGTCATTTCAAGGGACACCTGGCTACAGGATTCGGCGGCGCCATTAAAAATCTGTCTATGGGATTAGGCTCCCGCGCTATGAAACAGAGGATGCATGCCGAAGTGAAACCGGAATTCAAGAATGTTAAATTGTGCATCAGTTGCGGACGTTGCGTGAGCGTATGTCCGGCTGATGCCGTCAGGATGAAGGACGAGCATCCCGAATTCATATTTGAAGAATGCATAGGCTGCGCCGAATGCATCACGAACTGCCCTACAGGAGCGCTCAGAATACTCTGGAACGAAACTTCCGATAATCTCCAGGAAAAAATGGCGGAAACAGCGCTGGCCGTCGTCAATAACAAAAGAAACAAAGCCCTTTACGTCAACTTCGTCCTGGATGTAACGCCGGATTGCGACTGCATGCCCTGGAGCGACGTTCCCATCGTGCCCGATGTCGGCATTGCCGCTTCCGTCGATCCCGTCGCCCTGGATAAAGCCTGCGTCGATATGGTGAACAAACAGCCGGGCATGAAAGATTCAGCCCTTAAAAACAACTTTAAACCGGGACAGGACAAATTTCGGGGACTTTATAAAAAAGTGGACTGGTCAGTTCAATTGACTTATGGAGAAAAAATAGGGCTGGGTCAAACCCGTTATAATTTAATCGAGCTTTCCGACTGATTTGGAAACGAATTCATCACATCCGACTTTATTTAGTCAGCCATTGCGTTAAAAGGTTTTGAAAAGTAATGACCTGCATATTCGCCTGGAGTCGGTCGCTTTTTCTTCCGACGGTAAACAGATATTAAAAAATATCGCTTTTGAAGCGAAAAGGGGAGAAAGAGCGGCCGTCACAGGACCGTCAGGAAGCGGAAAAACGACTTTTCTGCGCATCATTAACGGTTTGGCCGTTCCCGATAAAGGCAGAATATACATCGGCGATACCGAAATTTCAGATATTCACCGGGGAGAATTGAGGATTCGAGCGGGTCTGGTGCACCAGGAACCAGCGCTGCTTCAGGGAACCATACGTCATAATTTAACCTGGGCTTTCAACCTGAAAGCCGTAAAATGGAAATATCCGGATCAAAAAGAACTCGAAAGTATCCGGCAGGAATGCCGCTTTGAAAGTCTCTCCTTGGATCGACCTGTCAGCAAACTTTCCGGAGGTGAAAAACAGCGAGTCGCCATTGCGCGCACGCTTCTGTTGAATCCGGAAATTCTCCTACTTGACGAACCCACTTCAGCCCTAGATATTGAAACCGCTCTCGACATTCTCTCCCGCATTGCTCAAAAAAGAACGGAAATGACCATCATCGCCGTTACTCACGCTGCTGAGCTGATGAAGCATTTTTCCAGGACCTACGTGATGACTGCAGGAATTCTCAGAGAATCTGAAATAAATGCGGCCTCTGAAATTAATGAGAAGGAAAAAAAATGAACGGCGCCGTAGACATCACTTATCCCGCTCTTATTTTCGCTTACGGACTTTCATTTTTAACAGCGCTTTTAATGCATTTCGTGGGATCGGGACAGGTAAAAGACTTTTTCATTGCCCTGGCGCGGTGTACGGTGCAACTCACCATAATGGGTTTCTTTCTGGAGTATCTTTTCAAATGGGACCGGGCCTGGTTGACCCTGGCCGTGTTTATGATGATGGCGCTTTTCGCTTCCAGGATAATACTGCAAAGGTCAAAAACAGGTTTGAAAGGCATCTGGATATATATTTTGCTGTCTGTGGCTGCAGGCGGCGGCGGGGTTATCTGTTACTTCCTGTTCATAATCGTCAAACCCGATCCTTTTTTTAACGCCCGTTACGTAATTCCTCTGGCGGGCATGATCATGGGCAATTCAATGAACGGAAGCGCACTGGCTCTCGACCGTTATTATCATGAGCTGAAAAACAACGTGAAACTCGTTGAAACGAAACTATCCCTGGGCGCATCGCCTGCTGAGGCAGCTCAGGATGCCTTTCAATCCTCTTTTCGCTCCGCGTTGACGCCAATGCTGAGCAACATGGCAGGCATGGGTCTGGTTTTCCTGCCGGGCATGATGACGGGTCAAATCCTGGGCGGCAGTCCTCCCCTGGTAGCCATAAAATACCAGCTAGCCATCATGCTGGCCATATCAGCCTCCGTCGCCGTTACATCAATCCTTATCCTCAAATTCGCGTCACGAAGATTGTTCACGCCTGACTGGCGGCTGCAAATCTGAGTTGATAATCCATTGTCAATTCAGGGAGGGTTGATTTCATTCAAACTGTTGTTAATAGAGAAACCATGAATCACTATCATGTAGTCTGCCAAATAATTCGATACGAGTAAATTCGGGACTGATCAAACAGAAGTTACAATTCTATCAAAACTTTCGACAGTTTGTTTCTGTAATCGGGGACGGTATCGGGATCGAAATCGAAACACAATGATGAGACATTCTGTAGAATTGCAACCCCAGAATCCAAAAGACACATTTTTGACTACTGCCGTAAATTCCAGGGAAAAAGACAGCGAACAGCATCGTGTTCTTAATTTTCCGGCAAATCCGTTTCTTCAAATGATGTGATGAACCTCAAGCGTTTCACATCAACCGATCGCCTTCTGGGTCTCTATCCTTTCGCGTGAATTCGCGAAATTTCGCGGATCAAAAAAGCCCCCTCCGATATCTTTAAATAATTAAAGCATTTCCTAAGAATTATTATCCGCGAAATCACGCAAATTTACGCGAAAAGAGAAGAGCATAATGATGAATTTTTACGTTTGGCGGAGCCATTACGGGTCAGGAGTTCAATATCATCGTATTGAAACTGTTTGTTTTCGGAAAGCTCCTGGTTATTACTGGTTTCTTTTGCGATAACGATCCCGTCTGAATGATTGTGTAAACTATGTCCAAAACTGAGATTCAAAACTCCCGTTATGCCGAACTTCACATCACGGGAGTTCTGAAAGTGACCTCTTGAGTGAAGGGCTGCTATTCCGGAGCGTAACCGAATTGGACGCTGTCCCATTCTCCCTGGATATCGTTGAACGCGCTGTTGAGTAAGGCGCCGTGAAAATAAAGACCGGAGACCGTTTCCCTGCCGGTATCAGGCCAATTGAAAGGTCCCAGCACGTTTAATTCAAGTCCGTACTTTCCGGGAGCGGTCATCACGAATTGGAAATTTGCCGGAAAGGGGACCCAATCAGGCCATACCCAGTATTCACCCATCGCTTCCAGAAGGACTGCGAGGGGCATTCCGCCTCTGTCCTGGCCGTCGCTTCCGATTATGGCTTTCAGGATAAATTCGTCGCCGGGACAGAAGATGTTTTTTGAAATATCCAGATCGACGCCCAGATTGGACGGCAGGTCCTGAGACGGTTCGACGAAGTATCCTTGAATTTTCAAATCGTCTATATTCCAGCCGCTGTTCGCTGCGGTACGTCCGTGGGAATACAGCCTAAACCTGATACGGACGACGGGACGGCCGTCTGCCCAGGAGGAAATGTCGAATTCCCGGTGGTCCCAATCGCCTGTTGAGATGTTGCCGGCGGAAGTCCAGATGTTTTGCCAGCCTTCACCGGCGTCAATGTCCAGAAAAACTTTGGTCAAACCTGACTTGTAGGTCAGGTTCAACCAGTCCCAGTAGTATAAGCGGGTATGACTTATATTTGAACAACAGAAGGGTGGCGAGATCAGTGAACAATCCGACTCCAGATCATAGCGTCCGTCTTCTGTCACGTCCGTTCCCCATATTTTTCCTTCACCTGATGTGTGATCGTGGTCCGGATCGGGAGCGCCGAACATCCACTGTCCTTTTCCTTCGGGTTTAGCGTTTTCCCATTGTCCGTCGCCTTCTTCCACCCAACCCGAATAAGTTTCAAAATGATCCTCCAGGACGACCTGCAGCTTCCGGGTCCTGACGACATGAAACTGTCCTCCGGCATCGTCGAGAGTTCTGTTGCCGGCAGCATCCGAGCTCCCGAAAGAAGCATAATAGCAAGTGTCCTCGTTCAGTCCTCTGATCTCCGCGAAATGTTCCGTCACCAGTTCGTCCGACCGGTATTCAAATCCCGGAGGAACGGACGGTCCGTAAGTAATGACTGTCGAAGCGGGTTCATCCGTCGTCCACTCCACCGTAAAATTGTCGTTTTCAATGTCCGTGATGTTCAGATCGTAAATCGCAGGACTCTCGCAATCGATCGTCGACTCCGCTTCAGCGATCTCGGATGATCCATTGCAGTCGGCATCCTCATATAAAGCCGTCACCGCATCCCCGTGGGACACCTGGAGCGTCTCCGGCGACGTCTCACAGGAAAAAACGACAGAACCGGCAAATTCAGAAGTATTCATGCCGGTTTCAACAAGGAGAACGGTCAATCCTTCCGAATCAGTCGTCGAGCTGATGGAAACGGAAACGGTTTCCGCTTCATAAGGATCAACATTAAGCCCCGTATCCCATACCGTTAGATAAGCCTGATCCTCGCACCCATAATAATCCCTGTCGAATGCCATGACTCCGCATTCTGGAGGAATTATACCGACCGTGCCCTGATACTGATAAGAATTTTGAGCCGTCGCTGTTATGATCAACTCACCGAGAGACCTCATGTAAAAATTGAACTCAGCCTGCCCCTGCTCATCCGTATATTGAGCCTGAACTTTTTGTTCATCCAGGCTAACGCAAACGAGCGTCCCCGCCGACGGCGAACCATTTTCCGTCACTGTTACGGAAAATTCTGCTGAGCCCGGATACATGCTTTCCGGATAATCGACCGTCAGCTCCGAAGGCTGCATTGTACGGACGCAACAGGCCGGATCACCCAGCAGCAGGTAAGTCCTGGCGTTAAACTCGCCCATTTCGCTCATGGGAATCATCACAGATTTAGCTGAATAAACCACATCGCCGATTCGTCCTGTTCCGGCATCAAAAATCAGTTTGTATATTTCCTTATCATACGCGCTGTTTTCATCTGTAAATGAAGCGCGCGTCGCCGCCAAAGCCGTTACGGCTCCATTTTGGCCATCGCTGCCCGTGGAAAGCCAGGCTTCAGCCAGGCATGGGCTGTCCGCATCCAGGCTCGCATTGTGACATGCAATATTGAAGACATGCGGCGTGCGTGCTCCGTTTTCCAGTAAGTCTACGTCATCAGTATCCCAACCCGGGTCCCAGGTCCAGGAATAACTCGAACCGTGCCCCCGGTAATTCACAAGCCCTACACCCGAACATAAAGCATCAATAACGTCCTCCCGGGTCCCTCCTTCCGGCGGATATACCTTGATCGCCACAGGCATCTGCCGGCTGTACGGATACTCCGCTATAAGGTTCTTATCTTTCGTATAGGACAAAGGGTATTCCTCCTCGTGTGCGCACAACAGAGTGTATTCCCAAAAGCTTGCATCCTCGGGTTCCAGGAGATAGTTCAAGGTCCTTTGCACCTGGTGGGAAAGTTCTTCGAGCGATGTGACGGAAAAGCGGCCCACCGATATTTCAGGGTATGGATCGTCGCCTTCCAAGCATGCGTAATAATGATCGCCCATATGACTGTAGCATTCATGTATGGGGATTCGTGCAATATCGCCCGCCAGCAGACAATAATCCAATCCTTCAGTTTCATAAACGCGTCTTATGGACTCATGAATATCCTCTTTTTCGTTTCCTGTTTCAGATAACGGACTGATCTTTACCTGGAATCCGCAACTCCGGTAGTATTCAGCCAGAGGTTCGATCCCGGATGAATACTCGTCCGCGGCGATAATCAAATACGAAGGTATCTCTGAACGGTCTGCAGCCACAGAAGGCCGTATGTCCCTGTAATTCATCAGCGCAGTCTCATACAAGCGATCTCGAAGAGGCGATATGGGTCCTGCATCGGATAATTTGACGTTTTCTCCGCCTTCTCCGTCGTAGCGGATCGCTATTCGCATGCGCAGCGTTACCAAAAGACGGTTTTCACGCGGAACAGCCCTTACTGGAAATATTTCGATATCAGCGATCCTGAAGTCCCGCCAGACGGATACGCTCCTTATTCGCGCCGACTGGAGGGGATAAGGCTCCAATGAGTCATATACACGTTCGTTCAACTCAAATGAGACAGACGACGAATCATCCATTCGAGGTTCCGGCGCCGGCAGAATATTATAACCGTCGTGAATTACCTCTTCCTGATCAAGTATCTCAATTACCGGTCGCTTCCTGTCGTCGATAATAAGTTTCCTCAGTATCCTCGGCAAAGCAGGATATCCAGGTTTCCTGATTTCATCTTCCCCGGGCAGAACAACCTTCTGGAAGACCTGATCTCCGGCATCATGCTCTTGCACATCGAATCCGCCAAATTCGAGGTCTATGAGAATCTCATCCGGGTCGCTTCTGACGATTTCAACCGCGGTCTTCAAAGTTTCGACCTCTTTTCCGGACGACTCAACCCGAAAATGTGAAGCCGGGGTTTCAAACGTCTGCAGAAAACACAAAATAACCGCAAACAGCCAAACCTTTCTCATGTTTTTCCCCCTACCTTTACGAAATCGAAAAAACCTTCAACCCTTAAAAAGGAATTTTCTCTTTCAACCCTTTACGACATATCGGCAGAAAGGCCCTACATTTTTTAATTATTCAGTGATATTATAAAAGTCAAATTTTTTTATGTTTTCAAATATCGGGAGGACCGAAACCGAAGGTCCAGAGTGCCAGGCCTTGTTCTCCGCCCAGGATATCCGTCATGGAGGAATTCAGCATGGCTGCCCAGAAATGCAGGCCTGACATGGTTTCCTGTCCGGTATCAGGCCATGAAAATTCCGAAATGATCATCAGCTCGTCCGTGGGCTGGGGAAGTTCGATGTAATTGAAGTCGATCTCCTGTGTCCATTCGTCCCAGTACCAGTATTGGCCCTGTATATCCAGGATGACGAACAGGGGCACGGATGCGGGAGGCTCGATGTAGTTGTAAAGCAGCGCTTTCAGCCATACGGGGTCCTGGAATGAAAAGTAATCGCCGGGCATTTGAAGTCCGACCCCTAAGAATATTTCCGGAGTGGGAGTATGGGTTACGCCGGGCGTGCATGTCGGGAAGGGGGTTGGAGTTAATTGGGGCGGAACGGGATAATGGCGACCCATGTCCACTATGCCGGAATCGGTCTCACCGCCGGCGACGGTCGTCAATTCATTCATGCATAAGGTTTCGCCTACAGCGGTAAAGCATACATCCTGGGCATCCTGACCGCCGGCGTCTATGCAGGGGCTGTCTTCAGGCTGACCGGCCTCCTCGCTGCTTAAATAATAATCACCCTCCGGCCCCACAACGAAAAGCGGGTCCAGATCGATGTTTCCCTCACCTTCATAGCCTCCCATAACGTCCGAATATGTGATTGAATCGGCATTAAGATTCAGTCCGTCCCAAATAATGGAATTTTCGATTATCGCTCCGCTGCCGTCTATACCGTCTCCATGATCGCTTGCATAATTGTCCGCAATCGTGCAATTGTACATTTCTATTGATGCGCATCTTATTCCGCCCCCTTTTCCGACTCCCTCTCCGCCATAGCCGTCTCCGTTCGAAACGTTGCCCGTGATTAAGCAGTTCGTTAATAAAGCCCCGCTCGCATCGCAATACAGTCCGCCCCCTTCGGCATCAATGTACATTCCTTCTTCATAACCCGCATAATTGCCGGAAATAACCGTGTCGTTGATCGTTATCAGTCCGTCCATGGAATAGACGCCGCCTCCGTATCCCACGCCTATAGTCTGCACGCACAACGCCTGATTGCCGGCAATACGGCTGCCCGTCACCGTTATCGTTGAATACTCCGTGTATATTCCGCCGCCGAATAAATCGCATCCGTCAATCGTGTTGTCGGCAATCGTGCAATTCACTATATGCGCGGATGAGTAACTGCATGCGATTCCGCCGCCGAATCCGGCGCATCCCGTGAAACCGTTGTTGACTACATTACAGTTCTTTATCATCGGCGATGATGTTTGACAATATATGCCGCCGCCTACATTCATCTCGCCGTTCCGTATCGTGAATCCCTCCAATACGGAATCCGCTTCCTCTCCCCAGTGAAAATGGAATCCGCGGCCATATCCCTGACAATCTACAATGCAATTCTCCGGACCGTTTTCGGATGCCACAGTAATGGCTTTGCCCAGAAAGTCCAGACCTCTCTCCGTATATGTGCCGTCCGCCGCAAGCACAGTATCCCCATCCTCTGCCGCATCTATCCCCGCCTGTATGTCCGGCTCGTCGCCAGGAACATGTATCACCGCCGCGCTTGTCTCTGCAGCGACACTCCAGAATAAAACGCATAATAAATTTAATATCATCATTATTCTCAGCATACCCTTTCTCCTTTCAGAGTCTGAAAACAACTCCACATAAGGGCAATTTTCATGCCTTAATCATATCATTTTTCATTTCTGGAAGAAAATGTCTTAAAAGCTTTGTTAATAATGAATTAAGCGGTCCATCTTCTGCAACCGTTTTTCACGTCATTCGGTTGCGGGCTCAAAGTGCACCTTTTTGGTTGTACGACTGGGCAAAATACGCCTGAATAATCCTCTAATTCCGGGGCTATGCTTTGAAGCAAATGCCGCAGATTCATTCCAATCGTTTTTGCGGAGCGGACTGATTGATTCCTGAGCTGCGAGGATTAACAAACGGCATGAGCATAAGAATAAGCAGAATAATGCCGGCTGTCTGGAGGCTGGGAACAGGTGGAGAAGGCGATGCCGTGAATGTCGGAGAGGGTGTGGAGGTTTCGGCTGGAGTGTTTGAAGCTGTGGGAGAAAACGATGGAGTGAGAGTCGGCGTTTTCGTCGGCGCCGACGTCTGTTCAGGACTGGGAGTTCGACTCGGCGTTTCCGTGGTTGTCGTTGTCGGAGTTATGGTGGGCGAATGAGATGGCGTCGGACTGGGAGTGGTCGAAACCAGGATGAGGGGATCGTCTGTTCCGACGGTGTAAGGTCCGGGTCCCAGATACCTGTATCGAGCGGGATTCGCCTTGGTCCCGAATTCGACGGTCGCTCCGCTGCCGATGGTCGGTAGGGACTCGGATATAGTCCAGAAATCAGGTTCCGCCGGCTCAAAAGGATCGTCAGATAAATAATAAGAATAATCCGGAAGGGATTCCGATCCTTCCGGGATAACGTTGTATCCGCTCCAGGGCCAGCGCTTTTCCCTGTTACCCCACTCGAAATGCCCCGATCCCAATAAAATATACTGCCCCAGCAATCCGTCCGTAATGTCGTTTCCGACAATATTCTGATCGTCGCAGGCTGTCGTTATCATTAAGCCGTAATGACCGGCGCTGTTGCGAAAAGCCGTGTTGTAAGGCCCGGCAGGTTCTCCGTGCGATCCGTCGAAAATCAGATTATAAACGATATTGCCCTCAAAAAGGTTAGCGAATCCCCGGTTGCCGTGCAACGCTATGTCAGAAGCGTAATCATGCGGTATTTCATTGCGATAGGGGTCCGTGGAATAATTATATCCGAAAACATTGCCGTTGCCGCCGTTCTGAATAAGCATGGAATGCCGCAGATGAACGAAAATGTTGTTTTCAATCAGGCAATCTCCTGTTTGAGCGGAACATTCCGTGCCGTAGGCATGCCCGCCGCCTCCATAATCGAATGCATGATGCAGATAACATCCCGTTATTTCGATTTTCGTGCTGCTGCGCATGTTTACCAATCGAGAGACGCAATTTTCCATCTCCACCCCGCGCACCCAGCAGCTTCCAGCAAGATAAAAACTGATATGATTGCCGTTAGTCGGCGTCGTTCCGTCTGTTCGAATAATTTTAAGGTTATCGATGCCTGCATTTTCGCGAAGATTCACCTTGCGCACTTCCGGGTTAAACTGCGCAATGTAATCCGCCCGCAACTCATGCTCAAGATGCAACCTGTTCCCCGAAATTCCCGTTATCTGCAATATCTGACCGACAGCCCGCTGGGCCCAGGTATCCCCGTTATCCCACGCCGGATCATTGTCCTGCCTCAATTCCACATAATCGCCTACGTTGAACTCCGACGCATCCTCCACGTCAATCCATTCCGCATGCATGCTCTGAGGTGAAAAACTCTGATAGGAACCTCCCGAACTTCCTGAAATACTGATGCAATGCCCGTTGCCTCCGCTGAAATCAAACTCCAGACATGCAAGATTGCCGGAAGGGTCTCGCTCACCCCGCAAAACCGCACCCGCAGGAAGATTGATCGTTGAGGTGACTTTGTAGGTCCCCGCAGGAAAATACGCCATATAAACGTCAGGAACCCCCTGCGTCCAGTTCAACGCATCAATGATCGCCTGAGTATCATCTGTTGTTCCGTCTCCCACGGCCCCGAAATGAGTCACAGCAACCCCGGCCCTGTTGGGTATTTCACCCGGATAGCCTGCAGCATGCCAGGCCTCCGTGAAATTGCGGGAATCAGGTATAGTCCCGCCCATACATTCAAAACAGGGGATTAATACAAGGAAAAAAATGAAAATTGCAGGATTTTTACTTTCAAACTTGTTCGATCTCTCCATAGTATCCCCCAAAGCCGGAAGCAAGCTTCAAAAACTCTTTATCAGTATATAACAAGGTAATCGTTCAAACAAATTGAAAGACTGTTTATCGAAGGCGAATACAGGCCGGCGGATCAAAAGAACGCTTCCGGCGCTGAATTGAAAATATGTTTATTCTACACTATAATCATCAATGGAAGGGAGTGATATCGACTATGCCTGATCCGGCGTTTAAAAAATCCTACACGTACAGTGATTATTTAAATTGGCCGGATGACCGGCGATATGAAATTATCGACGGAAATATTTATAATATGACGCCTGCGCCTTCCCGGCTGCACCAGAAAGTCGCCGGTGAATTATTCAAACAGATTGCCCTGTATCTTGATGATAAAGAATGTGAAGTTTATTTTGCGCCCTTTGACGTTAGAATACCGGAAGCAGACAACCAAAAGGAATCCATAGCCGATTATGAAATAATGACAGTGGTGCAACCTGATATTGTCGTTGTTTGCGATATGGACAAGCTTGATGAGAGAGGATGTCTGGGCGCCCCAGATTTCATCATTGAAATCGTTTCACCGGCAACTGCAGCCAAGGACCAGATAGAAAAAACGGCTTTGTATGAAAAAAGCGGAGTGAGAGAATACTGGATTGTTCATCCTAATGATCGAGTGGTAACGGTTCGCGTCTTGCGTCGTGACGGAAAATACGAAACGCCGAAATTTTATCACTTTAAAGGTAAGATTGAATCGACGGCGCTTGCCGGATTAACAATCAATTTTGATGTAGTTTTCTCCTGATATTGTTCCCGCCAACCATTTAACACACGCCCAGCATGCATCCAGGGCGATGAAGCCGGTGTGTGAGGTCGTGAAGCTCTATTTTCTTCTTTTCAACAAAAACAGCGGGATAAACAGAAAAATCAGCATACCTGAAATCGAAACAGTCGGAATGGTAATATCCGGGGTTGGGGTAGGAGTCGGTGTCGGATCAGGAATGTCGGTGGTGGCGTTGGTCTGGACCCAGACATGGTATTCTGCGGCGGGTCCGCAATTACCGGCTTCATCCATAGCGCGAACATAGATGATGTGTTGTCCGTCAGTCAAAGCATCCTGTGGAAACTGGTAATAATTATTTGCGACGGAGGGTTCGCATGGAGGCGTGATATCCGCAGAGACAGCGTATCCGTCAATGGGCGCCGTGGATTGAGACGGTTCCCAGGAAATAAAGGGATCATTGTCCTGTTGCCATGTTTCTTCGGGAATGACGAATCCGCCTTCTTCCGTATAAGCCGTCAAATTTAATATCGTATCTTCGGTAGCATCCACTTTCATTATGAATTGTGCGACGTTTCCGCAGTTCCCCGCTTCATCCGCGCTCCGAATTTTAAAAAAGGTCGTTCCTTCTTCCAGAGCATTATCCTGTAATTGCAACTCACCCATGTCGCCTCCCGTCAGTTCAAGGGTCACGCAATCCGGATCATTGTTGAGGGCCCACGAGTAACCGATTATAGGAGCATACCGATTATCCGTATCGATGAACCAGAAAAAGTAAGGGTCCCGATCAGACGTCCATTCGCCCTCGATTATGAATTCCCCTGACTCTTCTGTCCTGGCCCCGATATATTCCACGGTATCGCTTGACCAGTCTATTCCGAAAGTTCTGAATGTCACGGTTGAACTGCGGCGTGAGAGGTCCTGCGAGTCTGCGCATATTTCGCATATATCCTGGCCCTGGTCCCGGCAGAGTCCTGCCGGACCTACGGAAACAGTCTTTTCACCGTTGCACGGTCTGGATGTCCAATCCAGTTGCGTTACTCCGTCGCTGACCACTCTCCATCGACAACCCGTTTCGTCCAATCCCGAACCGTCATCCGAATCAACGAAAGTCACCGTCATATCCGACCTGTGCCAGGAAGAGGCAGGCGGAGCGGTTATGCTGGAAGAAGGATTCACCAGGTCCACCAGCGCATACACATTGACAGACCAGGACGTCTGCGGGTTAGAGACCTGCGGATAATTGCCGTTGGCCGCTCCGTAACTGAATCTATACTCATGATTGTGAACCGGATTCAAATATTTGTCGCAGCCGGACGGACATAAGGATATGCTGCCGTCTGCCGGAGCGGGTTCAGAACTGTAAAGAAATTGCCCTGTCGTGTTGTCCCGCAGCTTGAAAAAATACCCGGATATTCCCGAATCAGGGTCTGAAGCAAGCGACCAGGTGAAATCAAGCCTCGTATCGTTGTCATAGTAAGTGTCGGAAAGAGCGTCATCCTCGTGAAGCGGTGCGGATAAGCCTGCAGGCGCCGTATCATCCTGGTACCATATTCTGTGACGCAATTCGTAATTGTAGGCGTATCCGTCAGATTCGTTGTCGTCGCACACCGGCGAATAATCGGGATGAGCATTATCGTTGTTCCATTCCCAGGCGGCGCCGCTCATGGATGTCCAGGGATGTTTCCAATGATTGCCGATCACGTCGTCTGAATCATAGTCCGAATCGAACAACCCGAAATAAAACCAGGCTATGCTGCTGCCCGGTATCGCCCTTACGACCGTGTAATCCGAAAAATTCCACGACCCGCAACGGTCGTCCGGAAACCCGCAGTCATCATGATAACTGTCGCCGTAAACATCCAGTATTGACGCTCGGTACTGAGGTTCAGGCGGCTCATAAGGCCAGGGATCATAATCTTCCTCGGCATTGCACAGGTTCCTTATCTCATATACAGAAAAATGAGCCGTCAAAGTTCCCCATACGGTCCCGACCGGCCACAGAAATATTAACGCAACAAAAAACGCAGACATTTTCCGGGTCATTGATTTTTTTTTCATCCCTTCCCCCTTTTAACTCCTATGAATTATTCCAGGAAACAGCCCCATACTCCCGGGACATTATTATTCAGAGTTTATGTCCTTCAATCGTTCAGCTTCTTTCATTATAAAGGATTGATTTTAAAAATCAAAATTTCAGTTTCTTTTTTCGCAACCGCAAATTGTTTGTATTCTGGAATAAAATGATTTATACTACGGTCCGTTTTTCGGAGAAACCTGGTGAAGGTTTTTCCTGAGAGTATGAAAACCGGGAGAGTGAGTGATGAAAGTACTTGTTTTGAATTGCGGAAGTTCTTCCGTGAAATTTCAATTGTTGGACATGGAAACGGAAGCAGTTTTGACGAAGGGACTGGTAGAGAAAATAGGTTCCAGTCATGCGATTCTTTCTTATCAGAGTGAGGGAAAGAACAAGATTCGGGAAGTACAGGAAATATCCGACCATAGAACTGCGATCCATCTTGCCATAAGGGCAATGACGGACCCCAAGACCGGTTCTATCCAGGAAATTTCAGAAATAGACGCCATAGGGCATCGCCTGGTACACGGCGGTGAAGAATTCTCATCATCTGTTCTGATAGACGAAAAGGTCATAGAAAGTATAGAGTATTGCAGTCAATTCGCTCCATTGCATAATCCGCATAACCTCAAGGGAGTGGAAATCTGCAAGGAAGCGATACCCGGAGTGCCGAATGTAGGCGTATTCGACACGGCATTTCATCAAACGATGCCTGCTGAATCCTACATCTACGGATTGCCTTATGCCCTTTACCGGAAATTGGGCATACGACGCTACGGATTCCACGGAACGTCTCATAAATTCGTTTCACGGAAAGCTGCGGAAATACTGGACCGCCCAGTTGAAGACCTTAAAATTGTAACCTGCCATCTCGGCAACGGCGCCAGCATAGCGGCCATAAAAAACGGCATATCGGTCGACACCAGCATGGGATTCACGCCGCTTGAGGGACTCGTCATGGGCACCCGATGCGGAAGCATTGACCCCGCGTTAGTCTCTTACCTCATCAAACGGGAAAATCTTACTCCGGACCAGGTCGACAATCTGATGAATAAATCCAGCGGAATGCTCGGCATAACCGAAAGCTCGAACGATTTCCGGGAAATAGAGGAAGAAGCGACCCAGGGGAACGAACAGCACAAACTGGCGCTGAAGATATTCTGCCACAGAGTCAAACAGTATATCGGCGCCTATGCGGCTATCCTCGGCGGCTTAGACATACTTGTCTTCACCGGCGGCATCGGTGAAAACTCTGACATGGTAAGGAAAAACAGCCTTGAAGGGCTCGAATTCATGGGCATTGAACTGGACGACGACAAGAACCGGGAACACCAGTTAAGCATTGGAAAAGGCAAAGTACAGATTCTCGTCGTCCCGACAAATGAAGAACTGGAAATAGCGCGGGATACCGTTAAAGTGGTTCACAAGCAAAGAGCTTCGGATGCCGATACGGAAGAGGCAGGGCAAATACCGGCCCTTTCCAGAGAACAACGGAAATTCCTTCTCGTCACCTGGGCCAAAGACTCTTCTCGTTCCGTTGAAGAATTATCGGCTCAATTGAGCAGAGAATTCGGCAGAAAAATAACGCCTGACAGGATCAAAAAGGAACTGGAAAGCCTGGATTTGATCGAAGTTCATTAAATATTAACCTTTGCATCATCATGACGAATGATGATAGTTACCCAGAAACTCTAGTGTTCTCACAAGGATTGTAAAATGAACATCAAAAATATATCCAAAGAAGAAGCGGGCTGGCTGGTCGCCCGGTCATGGCTGACCGCGCTGGAACATACCGCTCGCGACTTCCATGGAAGACGGCCCAAAAGCTTCTGTTCTAGAGCCTATGAACATGCCACGGCCATATGGTTGCGCATCCTGGAAAACGAATACGGCATTGAAATTCCCCGCTCAGATACGATCAAAGAAGCCATAGAAAATTACATAGCGCTCGGCGTTAAAATGGGCATCTTTAAGGATGCCAGCAATTTTGACCTGGAAGAAGTGAATCCGAACAAATTGGAAATAAAAGTTCACCTGTGCCCTTATCGTTCGAGCTGCAAGGACCTGCTCAAGGAAGGCTTTTCTCTGAAGCAACTGACATGCGCAAGATTAGGTTGTTTTGCGGCTGCGGCTAAACTGCTCATCAACATCGACTGCAACTACGAAGTAGTGTCGGTGGGAGTAGAAGGGGCATGCGAAGGATTTGTCGAGCGGGTATAATTTGAAAAACGGAGGCGATGCTGCGTCGAAAACGGGTTGATCGCCGACTGAAATGGAATTCAAACTGTTGAATGAGAGAAAAATGCCTGGAATTACTTGAATCGGTTAATGCCGAGAGGTTGTGAGAAATGACTAAAAGCCTGGAAGAAAACATAAAGGATTTGAAATATGCTGATGATTGGCGTGAACGACGTCTGGCAGCGGTTAGACTCGGTTATTTCACGGAACAAGCTGCAGTTCAGGCGCTCAAAGCCGCGCTGAACGACCCTGATGACGAAGTGCAGCACGGCGCTGTCGTTGCGCTGGGACGTCTGGGCGATCCGTCAGTCATTGACGAAATTTACACCGCCCGCATTATGAATGCTGAGGACCCCAAGCTTCGATGGGCCGCCATAAAAGCTTTGAGCCGGTTTGACGAACCCAGGGTGCTCGAATACATCGCAACCAAAGTGCATGATGAAGACTGGATGGTTAGAAATGAGAGCATCTCTGCGTTGGAGAAAAAAATAGAGAGCCTGGTTGCGGAAAA
Organism: uncultured bacterium; assembly: GCA_964619725.1. GTDB lineage: Bacteria > CSSED10-310 > CAZUFC01 > CAZUFC01 > CAZUFC01 > CAZUFC01. The sequence continues at coordinate 79,560 of CAZUFC010000020.1, forward strand.
ATCGCCGGATTCGGCCAAAGCCCTTTTGCGCTTGTTATCCGTTGAAAACCGTGAATTGCACAACAAAATTGTGGATGGTCTCTGCCGCGTCGGTTCCCAAATAAAAGACCAGTTGCTGGATGCTCTGGAATCTCAAAGCGATTCCGTGAGACTCGGAGTCATTGAAGCCATAGGACACTTGCGGGAAGAGCGGGCTGTTCCGGGGTTGATTAAAGCGTTGAAAGACGACGATGCCGAAATACGCCGGAACGCTGTAGCGGCATTGGGAGAAATAAGGAGTCACCAGGCCCTCAAGGATTTGATCGAAATGTTATGCGACAACTCGCCGGAAGTCAGGGAGGCGGCCAAAGAATCCATTTCCAGATACGGCAAACGCGCCGTGAAAGGCCTGTTGACCAGTCTCCAGTATGTCAAAAACAGAACTCATGTCCAAAAAACTCTGGAAACATTGGGGCTTATCCAGGCCCCGGAATCCGTCAAAGCCCTTATCGAACACCTCGGAGACTCCTACTACGTCAATCGTAAAGCCGCCATCAATGCTCTCGTTCCCTTCGGCGAAAGAATAGTCGATGAACTCATGGAATATCTCGCTCCCGTTGACGTATCCATTCAACCTTTCCTGGATATACTCGACAGAGAAACAAATAAACATGTTATCGTTCGCGTCGTCAGAGCCCTCGGAGAACTGAAAAAACATGTCGCCGTAAAAACTTTGAAGAAAATGCTGGAGGATTGTCCGCCGGATATCGCTCACGAAGTTGAAACCGCGCTCGAAAAAATCGGTTGCGCCGCCTGGCGCCGCGCCTCCATTTTAACCGTCCTGGGCGAAATGAATATCCAGAAAACCCTCAACGTCATCATCTATTACCTCGATCATTCCTCGGACGACGTCAGAGAAGAAGCCGTCAGGGCACTGGCATCTCTCAAAAACGAACAGGCTATTCAACCTCTCCTGAAAGTAACGCAAAACGATGAAATGGGTTATCTGCGCAGAGATGCCCTCAGAGCCGCCTCCGAAATTAAACCCTACGATCAGCAGATTTCCCGACTGGCGCTCTCCCTGCTCCAGGACCCTGACCACAGGGTTCGCTCCAGAGCTGCAAAAATCCTGGGCAGACACCTTCTGCCGGAATCCATCGTTCCTCTGCTCAAAGCGATGAACGACCCTTACTGGAGCGTTCGCCGGGATGCTGAAAACGCCCTGCTTAATCTGGGTAAAGAAATAATCCCTCCTCTCAAGGAAATCATTGAAGATTCAACGGAAGACTTGAAGCAGGCAGCAATCCTGATACTCACCGAACTTCGATGCGAAGAATCCGACAACTTCCTGAAATGCATGGCGGAATCAGGACTGAATGATAAAAAACATTTTGAACATTAATCTAATGGAAATGTGACTTCATAGAAAGCGCACACCCATATTCGACAGCAAGCGGCTGCGGCATTATGATAAAAATGCCGATTTATTAAATTAAGGCATCGATTAAGAATGTGTCTTTTGAGGTTAAAATTCTTCCGAATTTCTCATAAGATTGTTCTCTAAGCCATTCAGCTACAGCAGGACCCGTGCATTCATCGACA
>CAZUFC010000021.1:0-80962 GCA_964619725.1 uncultured bacterium
AAAGTATAAGCGCCGCCCCTGCCTCGCAAATCCTTACCATCCATGTCTTAAGAAAGATTCGCCCGTTTATGGATCAAAAACCGCAGTGACTGTCCAGCATTAAATTTTGAATCGAGATTCGAGTTTATGGACAGACACTAACTCGTAAATTTTTGCCTTTCTCGTCTGAAAAATTCGGCTATCATGTAACTTTTTAAAGGATGAGAAGTTTTACTAATGAGGAGCGGCGATGAAACTGGGCGATGAAGAATTAATGATAATGTTTAAGTCAGGAGCAGATGAAGCTTTCGATATGCTCTATGAAAGATACAAAGAGAGAATTTACCGGTTTGCTCTGACCTCGACCAGGAGCCGTGAAGAGGCTAAGGATGTGGTTCAGGACGTATTTATGCGAGTAATTATTTCCGCATCACGCTATCAATCCCGGGGAAGATTCAAAGAATGGATTTTTCAAATAGCGGGAAATCGAATCAGAACATTGATGAAAAAAAGGAGAGATGAAAAAAGCGCCCGTCCAAACGGCAAAATTGACGTAACCACCCCAATGAACAGCGAACAAGGCAATCAACTGAAAAGAATGCTGCACCTGGAGCTTCTTGGGGAATCATTGAGCTGCCTGTCGGATACTCAGAGGATGATTCTTCTTTTAAAAGAAGTTGAAGGCATGGATGTGCGCAGTATAGCGAACTGCCTGGATATGTCGTCTGGAAACATCAGGGTTCATTTGCACAGGGGAAGAAAAAAAATGATCGATGTTTTGAATAACCTGGAGAAAAAGCAATGAGGGAAAAAGAGGATAGAGAACATTGTAGGTTAATCCAGAGATATTTAGATAATGAGCTTGATGAAATTCAAGCTGATGGGTTTGAAAAACATATGAAAGCTTGCAGGAAATGCAGGAAGCGATTTGAGTCGTTTAAGCAATTGTCTGAGAGGCTCCCTGAACTTTTTGATTGCAGGCTTCCTGATGAGGTAGACCTGGAGATAAGACGGAGATTGAATGCCGCCCTGAGCCGGTGGTCAGAGAGGGACTCCGTATTAGACCTCGAAGGTGCGGCGCGCCTGTTAAGTTTACCGGTGACCGCTCTGGCGGATATGCTGGATGAACTGCCTGCTTTTGAGGTTAACGGTCGGATAAGGTTTCTCAGGGAGCGACTTCTTGAATGGGCACGAGAGCGTGAACGCAAGCTTATGATGGAGCGGGCGGCGCATACATTCGGTTCGGAGAAAAGGTTTTTCGTTATCGAAGGGGGAGCGGAAGAACCTGATGTCGACGCTCAGGAGAATGGAATTTTATGGAAAGGATGATGTAATGAATAAAGAAGAATCAAGGGAATTCACGATTGAGCTTTTTGAAAGATTAGGAAGATTGTTGACTAACGGCGCTCCATTAGTGTCTGCGATGAGAGTTCTGATGAAGGAAAGGTTTACGGAGGGGAAGGCTTCTGAGCTGATGAATTTTATGACCGACAGTATAGAATACGGCAGAACTTTTTCTGAAGCTGCAGGCGCTGTAGGGATGTTCCCGGATGAGCTTCTGACGCTGCTGGCGAATGCGGAGGAGAAGGGGCGTCTGGATGAGGTTCTTTCATCAGTGACGGACTGCATAAGAAGCGGTGATTTCGCGGTAGGATTGCCCTTGAAAACGGCGAAAATCGCTGAAAAGGCGATATCGGATGAGAGTGAAAAGGCGCCTGATCTGGTAGAGGAAATTATACGAAAAGCGTTCGGCGCCGGGGCGACGGATTTACACATTGAGCCTGATGGAGCCGGGGCCGCTATCAGGTACAGAATCGACGGAAGGCTTCATCCGCGACCGGAGAGAGTAAAGGCAGGGATATTGCGAGCTGTCGTAAGCCGTATAAAGATAATGTCGGGTATGGACGCAGCGGAGAAAAAACTTCCTCAATCCGGGAAAATAACAGTATCGAGAAGCGAATTGGGCGGCATGGATAAAGAAAAAGGAAAAATGCATCTAAGCGTATCGATTTGTCCTTTCTTTCATGGCGAAAAAGTCGTTATCAGGTTTCTGGATCAGAATGTGTTTCCGGACAGGCTTGAAAAGATAGGATTAACGGGCGATAAACTTAAATCAGCAAAAAACTTCATCGAACGTCCGGATGGATTGCTGGTGGTCACGGGGCCTTCAGGATCAGGCAAGACGACTACACTGCTGATGCTTCTAAGCGAGACGGCAAAGCAGCAAAACAGAAACGTAATATCCCTGGAAGAACCTGTGGAGGTTCTATTGCCGGGCGTCAATCAGATGCGGATAAATCCGTCGATTGGACTTACTTTTTCATCCGCCGGCCGTTCGATATTGCGTCAGGACCCTGACGTGATATGTATCGGGGAGGTCAGAGACCCGGAGACTGCCCTTCTGATAGCGAAAATCGTGCAAACGGGACATCTGGCATTGACTCAACTGCATGCCGGAGATTGCGTATCGGCTCTTAGGCTGCTGAAAGACCTCGGTGTTCCCGCTTATTTGTTAAATGGAATGAATATGATGATTATAGCGCAGAGACTGGTGCGTAAACTGTGCGATAAGTGCAAGAAATCGCTGTCAGCAAATGAGCGGCAAGAATTACCGGAATATCTGAAAAATTCGGAAGCGACGTTTTACAAGCCTGTGGGATGCAAGCAATGCAATAATATTGGATTCAAGGGAAGAATTCCGCTGCATGAATTCCTCGAACCTGACAATGCACTGAAGTCGCTTCTGTCGCGAAACGCTGCGGCAGATGAAATGAGAAAATCACTTCCCGATAAACATCGCTTTCTTCTTGATGACGGGATCACTGCGGTAATGAACGGTGTAACGACTCTCTCAGAAGTTATTTATGAAACCGGGGCATTGAGTCAGACCGCCGACCGCTCTTGATCAGATACGAAACAGAGCGGTTCGGGAAGGATAGTGAATTCACGGCAAACCCTCTTTTTCATATATTTCGGTCGGGCCGACCATGATTGAGGATAACTGCTTGCCGTCATTCTTTCGATGGTCTTATAAAGATCAGGCGGCGCCTGTCCATAAAGTCGTATGCAATTAAAATTCTGCTGCCGGACGGAGCAGCAGGAAAGATTCGCCGCTTACGGACAGAGACCATTCAGGTATAATGCAGTCCGGGAACTTGAAAACAAGCAGGTTTTGAATTAAAATTTGTAATGTTGAAACGCCGCCGGAAGGCTTTCGACCTGACGATTACATATGATTGTCCGCCGACGAAATGAACGTGCAAGGGTAAAATATTTGGAATATGAAAGTAAATCAAAGGAAGAGTTGATATCCGATATCAGAGCGCTTATGAAGCGTCTGGAAACTTTTGAGTTATCGGCTCAGCTTTTCGGGCATCCAGATGATCCTTCCCTAAATGAAAGCGACCGGATGCAGGGATTAAACGGCATTCTTAACGCCATTAACGACGGCGTTTTCATATTGAATGAAAAGGGCGATTTTACTTTCATCAATGAGGTGATTGAAAAGCGTTCAGGGATTCCAGGCCGGGAATTTACTCAATTAAATTTCATGGATGTCGTGATTCCGGAAGAAAGGCCGAAGATAGAGGAAAAATTTAAACGGTTAATGGCCGGAGAAGATGTGGGGCCGTACGATCTCACTTACAAGACCGTCAAGGGTGAGAATATGCTTGTCGAGATCAACTGCAAACAGCTTTACAGGAACGGCAGGATCGTGGGAATGCTCGGAATTTCCCGCGACGTGACCGCAAAGCGCAGAGCCTTGAAAGCATTGAATCAGGAGCGTAAGCAATTGTTGTCGATCTTCGACAGTATAGACGAGCCGATTTATGTGAGCGATCCGCAGGATTTTGAGATACTTTATGCGAATAAGGCATTGCAGAAAGTGGTGGGCGATGCTGTCGGACGTAAATGCTATAAAGCGCTCCAGGGCCTGGATGCTCCATGTTCTTTCTGCACGAATAAATATATTTTCGGGGAAAACCGGAGCGAGGTATATATTTGGGAATTCCGGAATAAAATCAATAACCGGTGGTATCACTGCATAGACAGGGCGATAAAGTGGCCGGACGGTCGTGAGGTGAGATACGAAATGGCGATCGACATAACGGACAGGGTAACTGCAGAGGAGGAATTGTGTCGAGCTTACGAGCAGATGGAGGATAGGGTAAGGCAGAGGACGGAGGAGCTGGAAAATGCTGTAAAGGATTTAAAATCTTTCACTTACACGGTTTCCCACGATCTCCGGTCACCACTAAGAAGCATACACGGGTATTCGGAAATGCTTCTGCAGGACCATTCTGAAAAGCTTGACGGGAAAAGTGAAATTTATCTGACCCAGATAAATAATGAAGCAGTCAGAATGGGGCAGCTTATAGACGACCTGTTGACTTTTTCCAGGCTGGGCCGTCAGGAATTAATCATGACGAATATCGATATGGATAAACTTCTGGAAATTGTTCTGAAAGAGACAACTCAGCATGCAAATACCAAAAATGCAATATTTGAATGCAGTAAATTGCCTCGCGCCTTAGGGGATCAGTCCCTGATAAGGCAGGTCCTGGTTAACCTGATTTCCAATGCTCTGAAGTTTTCCGGCAAGGAGCAGAAATCCATCATAAAAATTAAAGGTCATGCTGAACGGGATCAAAACGTTTATTCCGTTGAAGACAACGGTGTGGGATTCGACATGATATATGCGGATCGTTTGTTTCAAGTTTTCTATCGATTGCATCCTCAAACAGAGTTCGCGGGTACGGGCGTAGGACTGGCGATAATAAAAAGGATAATCGAAAAGCACAAAGGTCAGGTCTGGGCAGAGTCTGAACCGGGCAAAGGGGCCATTTTTTATTTTACTCTTCCGACTTTTTAAAAATAGAATTCGTCAATGATCGAAAACGGGTAGATCAGGAAAGCAATACATTTTGTCATCCTGTTCTGATCAGTCCCGTTTTTTTCAACCAGCGTCTGAACGATCTCACATTTTTAAGGCGGGACAGGCGCTAGTCAGCGTCCCGAAGCGCCGGGATGGAGAAAACGAACCGACTTCCCTGTCCTTGAGGACCGTCTTCGACGTAAATGTATCCCCCGTGTGATTCTACGGCCATGCGGCAGAATGCCAGCCCGAGTCCTGCTCCTTTCCTGGCGCCTTTTCGTCCCGGCAGATGCGTAAACTTCTCGAATATCCTTTTTCTTTCGTCCGGAGGAACGCCAGGCCCTTTGTCCATTACGTGAAACTCGACGTAATCGTTTTTATCTGAGGCTTCAATGACGATATTTTCACCGGTCGGAGTATATTTTGCGGCATTGTCCAGCAGGTTGAACAGTATTCGTTGAAGTATTTCCTGATCGGCCTTAATGCGGGGCAGATTTTCCGGAATTTCAGTACGAACGGATATTTCATCGTCCTCCAGCAGTATTGACTCATCTTCGATGACCTGATCGATTATTTCTTTAACCGCGATAGGCTGAAGGTCCAAATGCATTTTCCCTTCTTCAAAGCGGGCCATCTGCAGGAGCGTCTCCACGAGCCTCAACATTCGTTTTACGGACCGTTCGATAGTTCCAAAGAGTTCATCAGTTTCGTCGGTTTGATTTTCCGAAGGCATCAGATGTTTGAGTATGGAAAGGCTGCCGGAAATCAAACCTAAAGGGTTCTTGAGATCATGCACGATCATGTCGGCCAGTTCTTCCCTTAGCCTCAGCATTTCTTTCAGACGTTCCTTTTCCGTATACAGGGCTTTTACTCGACCTTGAGCCAGCACGAAGGAGCGCCCCAGGCTTATACGCGATACGTCTGATTCTGAAAGTCGATCCATAAGGCGAAACACCAGGGTTATCGCTAGTTCGGGATTCTCATTTAGGGCTTTCCTGAACTGTTCCTTCGGCAGCATAAAGATGTTCGATTTTTCTTTCGCCATAACGGTAATCGAACGTACGTGCCCCGGTCTGACCGCGGGTTCTCCGACGATTTCTCCCGGCATGATGTCGGAAAGGTAATGAAATGTGTTCTTCTCTTCCCGATACATCCCCAAACGGCCGCTTTCCAGGTAGTATATCGAATCGCCCATCGTTCCTTGTCGTATTATAACTTCACCGGGCGCTACGGTAAGGGATTTTCCGAATTTCTTGAGAGCTTGCGTGAATTTGTTCATTTTTCTGATATGAATTTATCTTTCTTGACGCCGCATACCGGGCATACGTCCGGAAGATGACCATCCGCGATATAGCCGCACACGGTGCAGATATAATAGGTGGTTTCCGTTTCCTCCATCAGATGAGCCATAGCTTTTTTGTATAATTCGGCATGCACGTTTTCAACGTCTCTGGCCTGAGCGAATATTATGCCTGCTTTAGAATCATTGGCTTCAGCGGCCAGTTTAATGAATTCATCATAGGCTACTCCCGCAATCTGGGTTTCAGCTTCGAAGCCCGATTCCAGGTTTTCCTCGGTACTTTTTATCGGCGCCAGCATCTTGTAGGTGCGTTCTCCGTGAATTTCTTCCGAACGCGCTATAGCTCTGAACAAACTCGCTATTTGAGGATAGCCTTCTTCGTCAGCCTTTTCCGCGAAAACTTTCAGCCTTAATGCGGCTTTGGCTTCTCCGACATAAGCATCATAAAAAGCTTGTTTGAGATCATCTTTCATCGTAATTTCCTTCCTCTCGTCATGCAGTGGACTTTAGCGGTTATTTCAGCATCAGTCAGCGATACGATTCTACACCCTTCCGTCAGGATAAAACAGCCCTTTCCGAATTAATCGATTGATAAAGTTGTTTGAGATATTCAGCAGGTTCGCAATCCAGTTCCTTGCGCAGGAATTCAGCGAATTGATGATAGGCGGCTACGGCAGCGGATGAATGACCTGATTGTGCATGAGCCTTCATTATGACGGCAACGACGTCGTCATTAAGGGGGTCGATGTTGTGGATGAGTTCGGCGACTTTGAGAGCATCGTGCGTGAATCCGGCTTTAAGCGCTTTTTCAGCAAGCGTCAGTCCTGTGTTGGCGAATTCCAGGTTAAACCGGGTACGATAAGGTTCTATCCAGGATTCATATCTGTCTTCGGAGAGAAATTCTCCCTGGAACAGTTCGGCGGCGTCTTTAAATTTCCTGTAGCCGGAAACGGGGTCACCCTGTTCCAGAGCGCTTTTGACGGACTGGATTCTATTCTCGAACATGGTGTAATCGACTTTGGAATTTTCCGGCAGAAGAAAAGTGTAGTGGTGATCGCAGTTAAGGATATAGGGTGACTGAGCGTAACTGGAGAGTTTGGGCTGAAGGGCTCGCTTAATGTAATAAATGGCGTTTCTGAGTTTATTGTAGCCCTGTTTCAGATCGGAATCCGGCCATATGATGTCAATAAGCACTTCTTTGTGAACAGGTTTTCTTCTGTTTATAAGCAGATACTTGAATATGCTCTTGGCCTTGGCGGTCACCCACATCGAATTTTCAATGGGCTTGTCTGAATCGCCGATCCATACCTGGAATTTCCCAAAACATTTTATCTTTAGCGGCTTAATCGATTCAGCCCGGTCCCGGACTAAGATTTCGTTCGCTGCTTTTTTTACGGATGGGGCTCCTTCAGATGCTAAATGTCGTATCGCTGGATAGAGGTCATCCAGTTTCCCCAGATTCTCCAACGCAGCAAGAGCCGCCTTTTGTATACGTTGATTTTTATGAGCCAATAGTTCGCTGAGGAACTTCCTGTTTTTCAACTGAAGAAGAAGACCGGCGGCATAATCCGTTTCAATGTCCTTCTCCAGGGCCCTGACCAGGATTAGGGAGCTTCGTGTGCCGGAACCGGCGGTGAATATGTGATGAAAACCGTGCATGCGGGTTAGCTCAAGACATTTTTTCATGTATTTTTTCAGTCCAGGTTCGGCATTCTCATTCATACAATTCACGGCCAGGAGATAATATATTGATGCGACCATAAGATAGTTCTCTCGTTTTTTGAAAATATCGAGGCTTTGGAGCAGCCTTTTTTCTGTTTCCGCCGGATTTTTATGAAAATCTATCGTTGTTCTGGCTTTGGCATAAAGGGCCATACCGAGGTATTCGTCATTTCCTGACTGTTCTGCTGAACGGAGATATTCATCAGCATAAAAAAGCGCCGAAGCTTCTTCTTTCGTATGTTTAAAGTAGTTCTGCATGCCTGACAGATAAAGGACTTTAGGGCGGGAGAAAGGCCTGGGGCTGAGACGCTTTTTCATCCGGTTCAGCAGCGAGAAAGCCTCGGCGGACATATTTTTTTTCAACGCGATAAGGACAAGCGAATAAAGCGATTCGAACCAATATGGTTTCGATCCGTATTTTACAGCCAGTTCCAGGACTTTTTCGAATTTATTTTCAGCTTCGTTGAGTCTCCCCATATCGCGAAAAGCGACTCCTGCCGTTGAGAGGCAATCGCAGAGCATATCGATACGGCCGAATTTTTCAAATATCGGCGCCAGAGATTCACATTGCCTTACGACGATTTCATTTTGTCCCGCTTCGGCATGACAGAGTTTGACGATATCCATGGATGTTTTGGCATAGTCCAGTTTATCATTCGTTTGCAGGGCGAATTTCAGGTTTTTCTCCAGTATTCTTTTTTTATCCGAGATGCTGCAACCAGCGGCAGGGCATAGACATTGAAGCGTTTCGAGGAACAAGGAAGATTTGGTTACCTTATCGCCGGCGATTTCCAGCGCTTTACTGCACAATTCGGTCAGTTCATCATATTGCAGAGTGTATTGATAAGAGTATCCTTTCAGGGCATAGGCGTTCAGCATACCTTCAACGTTGTTCTGATTTTTGAAAGTATCCAAAGCTCTATCGATGAGTTTACGGGCTTGATCCAGATCGTCGTTCCGAATGAGCGCTCTGGCTTTTACAAGGAGAATATCCGGAAGACATTTCAAATTTTCCTCTGGAAGTTCAGCGCATATATTCTGCAGCCGGTTAATGCCGAAACATTTCAACTCATTGACGGAATAACCGTTAAAGACATCTGCAGCCTCAGAAAGCATACCGGCTTTAATAAAGTGCTCGGCGGAAAGAGACGGGTTCTTTTTTTTCCTGAACATCAGAGCCGCTTTCCGGTGCAGTTTTTGAACATGGGAATTTGAGGTTTGTTTTTTCAGGAGGTTATAAGCGTTTGTGCGCAAAAAGTCATGATAGCGATATTCAAGCGGCTGGGATGAAACTTTGAAAGTCAGGAGATTATTGTTTGCCAGTTGTTCCAGTAGATCATGGCTGTCGTTTCTGTTCAGTATTTCATTCAGCTCGTCAGGAATCAGAGGATCGAAAAGAGAAGAAGTGAGGACGAAATCTTTCAGATTCTGAGGAAATCCGTTGAATGTTTCTTCCAGAACATAGGAGGATATTTGCATTTCATCATTGCCTGGCAATAGGTTGTCCAGGTATTCCGACGGATTGGAAATCGTTTCCATTCGTTCCAGCAGGAGCATAATCAGACCTGCGTATCCCCTGGAAATTTGATGGAGCCGGTTGGCTTTGAGCCTATGAGGTTGAGGGACATTTCTGAGTGAAAGCAGCATCTTTATGTCTGTTTTTGTGAGGATGAGGTCATTGTCGAATATTTCGTTCAACCATTGCCTGGATCGGTTTAGAGAAATGTTCTTGAACGAAAAACTGCGTCTGTTGCTTATAATGAGGTGCCCGTCTGGGGGGAAAAGACCGACGATACGATCCATCAGTTCACTAATGCGTTCATTGTTCTCGACTTTATGGAAATCTTCTATTACGAGCAGGAAAGAAGGCAATGAAGCGAGGATGTCCGCCAATAATCCGCCGATGAGTTCAATATTGTCTTCCAGGTTGAACATAGTGATCATGTAGCGGGATAAAACGTCCGAAGATAAGGGATTTTTTTGCCGCACGGCCTTAAGGATAAGATAAATGAAACGGAGAAGTTCATTATCTTTCTCGTCCAGGTTAATCCAGTAGATGTCTCTATCAATCGATCCGATCAGCCGGGTGAGGAAAACCGACTTACCGGCTCCTGCACCGGCGGAAATCAGCGTTGCTTTGCGGTGCAGATTCTTTAATATTTTTTCAGTCGGCTTCGGGCGCTCTATTACGTTTTTGAGAGAATCGATTGAGGGAGGTGAAATTTTAGCGGCGGGAATGATGAAAAACTCTTTTTTTATCTGACCGGTTTGCATGAGAATCCCATTCTGCCTCACGTAGGCTTCAATATATGTATTATAAGCATTTGGATTCAAAAATCAATTTGCCTGCAACCTCAAAATGAATCGCATAATTCAAAATTCAAAAGCCGGTCATGAAAAAATAAAAAAAATGAGCCCAAAGCTTGCATAAGAATAAAAAAGGCGCTAGTACGAAAATGGAACAATTAAGCATTGGGAGGAGAAGAAATGAATTTTATGAAGGTTGACGACTTTAATATTTTTAGAGCGGGGAAGAGAATTTTTGCCTGTATTTTAATGATCGCCTTATTGCTTATAACCGGTGAAGGATATACGTCGACGGGGATGGGTGACGGAGAATTGAAGCCCTCTCATTATTGCTATGCCGACCGGGAATCGGGATTGATGATTGAGTCCCGATGCAGCCAATACGGAGATTATGATCATATTACTTACAATCTGGATTTTCCGGGGACGCCTCATGTGGTGGCGAGCGCTCAGTATGGTTTTGATCCCAAGATGGCGGCAGCGATGAACATTTCATCGACAGGTTTTGATATAGCCGTTCGCGACCATAATGGAAATGCAGTGGACAATGCCTGGGTTTTATGGATAGCCGTTTATCCTCATGAATATCATGATCCTGATACAGGATTGACGATTGAGACGAGGTGCGGAGTAGTCGGAGACGGGGATTCCATTTCATACAATCAGTCATTTGCGGGAACTCCGAATGTAGTATCTTCGGCTCAATATTCCGGGGTCGCCAAAATGTCATGTCCTGTAAATCATTCTGCGAGCGGTTTTTCCATCGCTATTCAGGATCATGACGGCAATTCGGTAAGCGATGCGTGGCTGCAATGGATAGCGGTGTATCCTCATAATTACGTGGACCCGGATTCTGATTTACGGATAGAGGCAAACTGCGGACAGCGGAGCCATAACGACAACGTAGCGTACAACGTTTCGTTTCCCGGGAAACCGAATGTGGTGACCTGTGCTCAATATGTCTGGGAGCCGAAAATGGCCTGTCCGGTGAATCATACTTCAGGCGGTTTCACGTTGGCGTTAAGGGATCATGACGGCAATGATTTTTCCGATGCCTGGACTTTTTATCTGGCCGTGTATCCTACTCAATACGAGGAGGCTGAACCGCAGCCGAGCATATGTTTAAGTCCGACGTCACTGGTGAATTCCTGTTATGAGGGGCAGGATGCGTCTGCCCAATCTTTTGAGGTCTGGAATTGCGGGGATGCGGTTTTGAATTATTCGATAACCTGCAATGAGACCGGAGGAGACTGGCAGCCTTATGGAGACAGGTATGCGATAATCGTCATGGGTGGAAACGTGACGGGTCAGATGTATGTATGGTATTGGGGAGACACGTATGGGATGTATACGGAACTGACGGACAGAGGATTCACTGCGGAGAACATTCAATTTCTGTCGTATGGACCCAGCGCTGACGAGCATCCCGAAGCTGTCGACGGAGTGAGCACGACGGCCAATATAATTGCGGCCTATCAATGGGCTGAACAGAATTGCACAGCGGACGATCTTCTGTATATTTACTGGGTGGACCATGGCTCCCCCAGTTATTTCGTGGCTCATGACGGCAATATAACGCATTCTCAACTCGGCAACCTGATGGACCCGATCACGGCGAAACAGATCATCGGCGGTTACAATCCCTGTTACAGCGGCGGCGTTATTGATGATATTTCTGATGACGACGTTATTACCGTCACCTCCCAGGACGCCTCGCATCCCAATTCCTGGGGATGGGCCGGAAAATGGCGTCAGTCTCTTCGAGGAGGTACAGACACTGATCCTTCTGATACAAATGACGACGGTTACATATCATTGACCGAAGCATACGAATGGATCGCCCCCAAGTCACAGGCCGCCGGCGAGCATTCCATGTACGACGATAACGGCGACGGCTCAGGAAGCGAATGGGGAACATCAGCCTTCGATCCCGATGACCCGGCAAAAGATGGTTACAAAGGCAATTTCTATTCGCTCAACGGATGGATACCGGCAGCAAACAGCATAAACAGAGAAGTCGACTGGATGGTTTGCAGTCCGACAAGCGGCACTTCTTCAGGAGAACATGACGTCATCGACGTCATTTACGACACAGACCAACTGGCCGCCGGCGAGTATTCCGCGGTCATTACCGTTTCAGACCCGAATGCCGATAATAATCCGCAGACCATCAACGTTTCATTAACGGTGCAGAGCGTTACCGCTACGCCTACGAACACACAGCAGCCCTCACCGACAGGAACGCCTACATACACTCCAACTTCCGTACCGCCAACCTGGACTCCTACGCTCACTCCCGCGCCCACCGAAGCGCCTGTCCCCTCTATGACTCCTGCTGGAATAATCCTGGTTGTTTTTCTGCTGGGCGGCATGCTCTCCTTATCCAGAAAAAAACTGACGCATGGATAAAATTGATGAATTATTGAAATCAGTTGAAGGCGGACATGTGCTGGATGTTGCCGTCGGCAAGGGAGAGTTCATAGCTTACATAAAAAAATTTAAACGGCTGGAAAAAATAACGGCAGTCGATCTGAGTGAAAAATGCGGCGAATTGCTCGATAAAAATTACCCGGAAACAGAGGTGAATTTCATCATCATGGATGCCGCTGTCTTGGGTTTTCCGGATGATACATTCGATACGGTCTGTTTTTCTAATTCTCTTCATCATCTTCCGAATGTCAGTTCGACCCTGCTGGAGCTGAAGCGCGTTCTCAAGAAGGGGGGAACTTTTATAGTCAGAGAAATGTATTCTGATTTTACGAGTGAAGCCCAAAAAACTCACGTCATGCTTCATCACTGGATCGCTGATGTAGATCGAAGGCACGGAAGAATTCACAATTACACCTTCAAAAAACGACGTATCCGCGATATGCTCCTCGCTATGAATTTTTCGGATGTAGAGATAATTGAATATGATTCTACTTTCGATAATCCGAAAGATGAGAATATGATTTCTCAATTGACTGCATCATGCCGTGCGGTAATGAAAAACATTTCAGAGCAATTTCCGGTTTGCGAAGAACTGAAAGATCAGGGAAACCGGATCATTTCACGATTGAAAGCAAAGGTGAGCGGCATTGATGGTCGTTCGTCGACAAGGAAATCGGAAGCGTGATGAGCCGGTTGAAACAGAGAAAATTTAAAAAACTGATAAATCAGTACAAGGATTTGATTTTCAATCAGGCGTATTATGTTCTGGGCAATCATGCCGATGCCTGCGACATCAGTCAGGAAGTGATGCTCAAGTTCTGGCAGAATATGGACGATGTAAACAGGAAAGCCGTAAAAGTGTGGTTGATCAAAACAACAAAAAATGCCTGCATAGACCTGATAAGGAGAAACAAAGAATGGGCATCCCCCTCAGACAGGTTTGAAGAAGGGGGCGGCGGTCTCGGTCCGTTAAAGACTGATGAAAGCGCGAACCCGGAACGGTTGACTATAACGCAGGATTTGAAGAAACATCTTCATCGGGCCATAGGATTATTGCCGCCCAAGTTGAGAACGGCCATAGTATTGAGAGAGATACAGGATTTAAAATACGAGGAGATAGCTCAGGCGATGGAAGAGCCGGTCAACACCGTGAAAAGCCATATTCACCGCGGTAGAAAAATGCTTTTTGAGATGTTACAATATGAGAGAAGAGGGAGGTAAGGCGGTGATGATGCGAGATTGCGGACATATAAAAGATTTGTTTTTTAAGGACGATCTTTCGCAAAAAGAAAAAAGCGACTTGCAGCGACATCTGGAGGATTGCGCAGACTGCCGGGAACAGTATGAAGAATATCGCGTCATGATCGATTCGCTTCACGGCATGGAAGTAAAAAAATGTCCGGAAGAAGTTGCTGACAGGGCATTCAAAATAACTGCAGCCGAGAGTAAAAACCGGGAGGGAATCGGTTCAAAATTTGCCGACCTGCTCTCTTTTAATTCGAGGAACCTGTCGATGACTTTCTCTGCAATCGCGGCAATTCTGATAATCATTATGATTATTCCTGTCGTTAAGGACAGATACTTCAACAAGCCTCCCTACACTCAAGAAGAACTGCATCAAGGAATTAAGCAGGTTAAAATGCTGTTGGGCTACATCAAGCATGTGAATCAGAAAGCCCAGGACAAATTTGAGGAAAAAGCTCTGAAAGAGGGCATAGCAAAACCGATGAATTATTCCGCTAAAGCCCTGGACGATGTTTTCGAACCGGGATAAGCGGACATTAGTGGGCTTCGTCGCAGGCGAAGCGGCAGGGATGCGGTTGTTTGTGCGGTCCGAAGCGGTTCAAAGAACCAAAGGGGCCTGGCGACAGTAAACGCGGCAGAATGAACATGAATTCCGTTTATATTTTGGTCCTGAAAAAGCGCTGAAACGTTTATTGTGTCGCCTGATAGACTTTTTCCAGGTCGAAAATCTGGATGCGATGATTGTCGCAGTCGACGATATAGAGTTTTCCGTCTTTAATGTCCATTCCTCTCGGACGGTTGAATTGCCCCGAACCTGTCCCTTTTCTTCCCCAGACCTTTTCCAGTTCTCCATCAGAGGAGAATTTCATGATTCTGTTATTGGATGAATCGGAAACGAAAAGCGTGCCGTTGTCATCTATGACGACGAAGGGTTCGGTATAAAAGTCGTTCCATCCCCAGACTTTATATTGATCGAGTGGTTTAAGGTCTTTCGAGAAGACTTGTATTCGGTGATTAGCCGTATCGCAGACATATATTTTTTGATTTGGTCCGACGGCGAGTCCTACAGGTTCATGCAGTCCGCCGAGCACGTCGGTGTCCTGAGCCGACTTGTAGCCTGCTTTCTTGATGGGCGCCCCATCTTTAGTGAACTTATGAATCTGATGGCAACCGGTGTTTGTCAAGTAAATGTTGCCGTCTGCATCGAAGTCCATGCCTTTGGGCGCCCAGAATGCGGTATCAGGTCCGCAACCTGATTCGCCCCAGGTTTTCAGAAAATTACCTTCCGGATCAAAAACCTGGATACGGTGATTCCACGTATCGCTCACATAAACATTACCGTCAGGACCGACGGCAATACCCTTGGGCTTGTCGAACTGTCCCTGTTCTTTGCCGGCTTCACCCCAGGCCTTGAGAAATTCGCCCTGGGGAGAAAACTTCTGGATGCGATGATTCAGAGTATCAGCTACGTAAATATTACCCTGCTGATCCACAGCAATAGCTCTGGGTTCATTGAATTGCCCCGTTCCGTCTCCACGGGAACCGAACGTCGATTCCGACGTTATGAATACCGGTTTCAGCGCCCTCGCTCTTCTTTCAAACTCTTCCTTGGCCTTCGTATCCTTCCCGAAATCCTTGTCGTATCGTCCCTCGGCCACATCATTCCTGATGTAAACAGCAACATCGACCGAACCGGTCGGTACAAGCGGTTCCCTTTCCAGCCGGAACAGCATGTAACGAAGTACCTTGTTGAAAGAAAGCTGCTCCCGTGATTTATGAAGATTCGGCAGAACGCACCAGGATCGCAATTTTCTCCTTTCCATGACGTAACGATCTCCGAAAATATAACCGTAATCATTCTGTTTGTTCCAGTCCATGATGGCTATGATGGCGTCCGCCGGGGGAGTGACGTTCTGTCCGTAGAACCATCGCTTGTAATGGCGCAGATACCACGAATAGGGCCAGGTCGCATCACCTTGAACCGACATGGGCATGTCATGCCCCAGGCCGGTTACTTCATCTGATGCCGTGTAAATTATTTCATTCAATTCTTCTATCTCATCGTCCGTCTGAGTATAAACGATGATCTCGGCCGGATTCGCTTCGTTCACGCCATCCTTGTAAAAATTGAGCCCGTAGTTCGCATAAGCCATAAAAGCGATGCTGATTACCATCATGGGCAGAAAAATTTTTGAACTCTTTCTGACAAGGTCCCTGGAAAAAACTGCGAATCCGAGAATCAAGGGCTGATATATATGTATGGTAAGCCAGGGCACTTTCTCGCCCAGATAGGAATACAACAGAAAACTGAATACGGCCCAGTAAATGAAAAACGCCTTGTATTTTTTGCCCTGATGAATAAGAAACAGAACGGACCAGAAACCTAATCCGGCCACGAACAGGAACAGATATACATGTCCCCAGCACTGCATATGCATGTGATGAATCGCCTTGGAGAATATACTCAGTTCCGCCGCTTTCTGAGGATGGTCCCAAAGATGACCGTAGTCTCCCACTATTTTAAAGGCCGGTAATGGATAATGTCCCGTGAATGTGTATAGAACGAGCAGAATGAAAGAAACGGCGAGAGCGGCGCGCAGATGCTTGAAATTATTCTTGAATACGGTCCAAAGCATCCAGAGGAATCCCACAATAAGCGGCAATTCGTATGCGATCATTCTCCACAGGTGATAATGATAATCTCCGCGAACCCTTCTTATTTTATTCTGATTCTTCCAATAAGGAATCGCTTTTCTACCCAGGCCGTCTATGAATCCTCTCGGATTCCTGAAAAAGTCCGTATATAACAGATAAAAAATGCCGAAAAAAAGTCCGAAAGCTATAAGAACCTTGAACTTATGACGCCAGATGAATCTCAACATCCGGTTGACCCACTCTCCGAGCGTGCTGTCCGGGAAAATCTTCTTTTTCGTCAGAAGCCTGACGACTATGGGATATATTTGTACTAAAACCATAAAAGAGACGAATTCAAAAGTGTGCAGAAAGGAATTTTCCTTGGTGCAGAAGAGAAAAGCGAGAGAAAGCGTAGAAAGATACAGCCATCGCCACTGGCTGCGTTTAATGAAATAGATGAAAAAGATCATGGCGAAATAAGTGAAGGTTATGACATAGGCATCCATTCGCAGAAATCGAGTGAAATAGGTAATGCTGGGGGACAATGTCATGAAGATTCCTGCTGTCACTGCAGCGGTCGCTCCGAAAATGGGAGTCATAAGCATGCATCCGGCGACCGTGAGAACTCCCAGGAAAGCGGGTACGACCCTGGCGGTATAATCCGAATCCCCGATATATCGCATCAGGGTGCCGTTAAGCTGAAAGAGCAAGGGACCGTGCATTAGCGGATCATATATATGTTTTCCGCCTTTTGAGTAATCCCACACATATTTTGCATAGAGGCTTTCATCATGATGAAAAACTTTGTAGTCAAGATGATAGAACCTCGTCAAAACGGCAAGAGCGATCAGAACGATGAAAATGATCTTATAATTTTTTTCGATCCACTCTCTAAGGTCAAACATTGTTTTCTGTTCCTGCTCCGTTTTCTTATTCGTTTGTGGGGCAGTTTTTACAGGTTTTTTTCGAGGACTTTGTCCTTCGGTTCTCTTGGTCATGGTCATCCTCCGCTGCAGGCCTGATATTTATGAGTTACTCACAATTTCGCATGGCGGTGAAATGGGCCATTTCAAAAACGCCAAAGAGGAACATAGCATATTTCTGTAAATTGATCATCAGAAAAAATCCTTTTTTTACTCATATAAAGATAAAAAATTAAAAAGAATGACTTTTTTCCTTGATCCGAAGTGAAGTTTTTCCTATGATTGCATTTTCATGGGGGCAAGCGGAGATTTTCCGTTGTTCCCGACAGAATTGGAGAATGGAGGCAGAAAAATGGCAAATTACCAGACAACTGATTTGAGAAACGTGGTGCTCGCCGGGCATGGATCATCGGGAAAGACGACTCTGATGGAAGGGATGCTTTATAAGGCTGGAGTAACGAATCGACTGGGTCGCGTGGAGGACAAGAACACGATCAGCGATTACGAACCGGAAGAAAAGGAACGCACTCATTCCATCAATTCTTCTGTTTGCCATATTAATTATAAGGGCAAAGAAATAAATTTCATCGACGTGCCCGGTTACCAGGATTTTTACGGCAGCGCCATCGGGCCGTTTCGGGCGGCGGATTTAGCCGTAATAACGATTGATGCATCGAAGGGCATCGAATTCGGGACCCGTCGGTTTTGGGACCTGGCGATCCAGAATGACTTGCCGACGGTTTTTGTTCTGACCAAGAGCGATCACGAACATGCAAAGTTTGATGAGGTAGTAAGTGCAATAAAGGACCTTTTCGGGAATGAATGTCAGCCTTATGCGGCTCCGGATTCTTCCGGCGGAGGATTGACGAAGATCGTCTCTGTTCTGGACCCTGCGGCTGCAGACGAAATGGAAGAGTATAAGGGAGAATTTTTGGAGTCGGCGGTTGAGGCGGACGACGAATTGCTGGAGAAATATCTTGAGGGTGAGGAGCTGACGCTGGATATTTTGGGCGACCTTGTTCCCAAGGCATTGACAGCCAAGACGGTCATACCTGTTATACCTGTTTCCGCGATAAAAGACATCGGACTCGATGTTTTACTCGATTTTCTGGCCTCATACGGACCTTCGCCCGTCAGAAGAGAGCGAACAGCTATAAAAGATGAAGAAGAAATCACGCTGGAGCAGAGTTCTGATGGACCTGCATCGGCATTCGTTTTCAAAACCATAGTCGATCCGTTTGTAGGAAAGATTAATATATTCCGCGTATTTTCCGGAGTAATAAAATCGAATTCGACCGTATGGTTATCGGCAACGGACAAGACGGAAAAAATAAGTCAGTTGACCAAACTGAACGGGAAAGAGATGACCAATGTGGATGAATTAATCTGCGGCGATATCGGAGCGGTATCGAAGGTGGATAATCTGGGCATTGGGGATTCTTTTGGGAGTGATGCGGAGAAATTGAGGTTTCCAGAATTACGGTTCCCCAATCCTATGATATCGCTGGCTATCGAACCGAAAACGAGGGGCGACGAACAGAAGATGACGACGGCCTTAAAGCGTCTGTCCGATGAGGACGTGACGTTCCAGGCCGAAAGAAATCGTCAGACGAAGGAACTGGTGATGAGCGGTCTCGGAACGTTGCATTTGGATGTTATGCTCCAGAAAATGAAAAGGAAATATGATGTGGAAGTGACGACCAAACCGCCGAAGATTCCTTATCTTGAAACGATAACGAGCGGAAGCGAGGCCCGGTATCGTCATAAGAAGCAGAGCGGCGGCGCCGGACAATTCGCTGAGGTAGCCATTAGGATTGAGCCGAATGAACGGGGAGAGGGCTTTGAATTTCTGGATGAGATCGTGGGCGGAGTCATACCCAATCAGTTCATACCGTCCTGCGAAAAAGGAATTGTAAATATAATGGAAGAAGGAATTCTGGGCCGTTACCCTATTGTGGACGTAAAGGTGCATTTATGGGATGGAAAGCATCATCCTGTGGATTCAAAGGACATAGCTTTTCAGATCGCTGCCAGGGATGCTTTCAAAGATGCTTTCATGAGAGCCTCGCCCACGTTCCTGGAACCTCTGGCTATCATCGAAGTTTCCGTACCCAGCAAATATATGGGCGACATCATTTCGGATTTGAACAGCAGACGAGGAAGGATCAGCGGTTCGGAACAGGTCGGAGACATATCCATCATTAAAGCCATAGTTCCTTATGCCGACGTTTCAAGTTACACGAACGATCTGCGTTCCATTACCGGAGGCGAAGGCACTTTTACTCTTGAATTTTCCCACTATGACACAGTTCCTGCGCATGTTAGGGAGCAACTGATCGACAAAGCGAAAAAGTCCGACTGATATTTTCTGATTGAAATTATACCCGAACGGCGCCTTCAAGACGGGAAGGCAGCCGGTTCGGGTTTTCTTTTACCGGCTGCTGAGTGCAGGAAGAATTTTGATTTATAAGGCAACCAACAGGGTCGTCAGGTTATTCCCTTTTCGATTCTGAAGCTCAGGATTTGAAGAATTCAGCATTAGAATAGAACATAAAAGTTCGTCGGATATTGTGTTATGTATGCTCTGCGTAAGAGGAGAAAGGCGTGCTAGAGATTCGTCAGAATGCCGTTTATTCCTTCACGGGCGCCTGACGGCAGCGAGATATGCTTTGCGGAAGGAACGGAAAAGTCACGCGGATTAATTCTGATGAGGAGAGCGTCGAGATTTTGAGCGAGACGTTCGGATTCCCAGCGGACCGTAGGAACGGCCAGACCGGCTCCGATTTCGATTATGACAGGTTGCCGACCGGAACGAGTCAGAGAACTTATCCAGGCTTTTTTACGCGTGCTCTGCCTGTGACTGCGCTCCGGCAGCCATAACCAATCGCCGAACATCAGAACGTTAGGTCTGGCTGTTTTTCCGCAGGTCGGACAACGGGGAAGAGGCGGGCGAGCGACGAATTTTTCTTTATTGACGATTACTTCCGTATCGGAGGCATCCCAGATATCATCATTACAAGGTTCGACGCATTGCAAATGATGAATGGAACCGTGGCATTCCTCTACTCTTTCGTCTTTATAACCGGCTTTCTGAAATTGTCCGTCGACATTGGAAGTGAAGACGAAATAGCCGCCCGGTTTTTGTTTTCCCAGTTCCAGCAAATGATAAAAGCCCTCGTGAGGTATGGTACGGCGATAAAGGTTCAGTCTGTGTCCATAAAAAGCCCAGGCCAGTTCGGGATTACGATGGAACCAAACGGGCGAAGCCATTTGTTCAAATGATAATCCAAGCCTGGCGATGGGCGGATACGCTCGCCAGAATCCGTGTTTCCCGCGAAAATCGGGCAATCCCGAGTCTACGCCGATGCCGGCGCCGGCCGTAATATAAAGCGCGTCGGAATTTTTTATCGCTTCTGCCGCCTTTTCAAACGACTCCTTCATTTCCTTGTCCGTCATCTTCGCAATCCTCCCGCCTTTAAGTTTTTTCCTCTCATATAGCCCTTCGACGGATCGATGCCTATGCAGCATATGCTCTCCACTCGAAGACAGCTCCTTTTGTCAGGATAAAAAATAATCCGACTCTCCGCAAGACAGAAGTTTGATCAATGCCGATTTTTCTTATTGCAATGAAGGCAAGGATTTACGAAGGAGCGCCTATTGCTGAAACGTTGAATGAGCTAATCCAGAGACTGATGCAGCATCAGGGAAAAATCGCCGGTTATAGACTGGAATGGGGCAAACGAGGAACCAGGGCGCTTGCTGAGGGTATAAAAAGTATACGGGCGTCTGGTTTTTCCAGGATAGCGGCATTGACTGCGGCCTGCAGCGTATTGAAGGGGCGGAAGAATATGGACTTGAGAATTTCAGGGGGCAATTCAGAGACGGTCCAGATTTGCGCATATTGGAGAAGGGAAGCTAATTTCATCGATTTATGATAACCCAGGGCATACTTTTTAGTGATTCGGCGCTTAACGGCTTCAGGATTAGAGGCTTCAGCGAGCAGTCGAACAAACGTGTCTGGTCCGATACCTTTTTCGCAGGCCGCTGCCAGGATCATTATTCCGTCGTCGGCCAGAACATGCCTGGTATTTTCAATCGATTTATGAGCCTGATAAAGGTCTCTGTCCAGTGGAGGAGCCGCTCCGGCTACAATGACGTCGGGTTTTTCTTTGATCTTAACGGTCCAGATTTCCTCCGTTTTCCGAACCGCTGCCGAGAAGGATTCCCTGATGCCGCCGGAATATGCTGCATAAATGTTTTCATCGGCATCCAGGGTCGTCATGAATGAAAAAATCTTCCTCTCCTCAAGAAATCTCAATGCCTCATCCATATCTTCATGAACAGGATTCCCTTTCAAGGCTAAAACACGCGAATTTTCGCTCAGAGCAAGTTTGTGATTCTGTTCGATCGTTTCAAATCCAGCCGTCCCCGGCAAAAAAGCTTTACGGCCTCCAGTATGACCCGCAAAGTAGTGAGGTTCCACTGACCCGATGACAATGATTTTATCGGCTTCAGTCACCATTTTGTTCAACAAAACGGGCGTTCCGAGTCGAGTCACTCCCATCTTGACCAGGTTTTTCGGGTTATAACAATCATGGAAGAAAATTCGATCATGATAAGCGCTCAACAAATCTCCGAAAATAAAACGAAGCGCCGCTTCATCCGGTTTTGGGTGAGTCCCGGATGCCGCCAGGAAGCGGACGGAGGATACGGACAACCGGCTGTGGAGAAGACGGAGTATTTTTGCGGTGGGCGTGGAGCGCTGGCCGTCGTTGACTAGGACGAGAGTTCTACCCGGTGTTTTTAAAAAGTTATGAAAAGAAGGACCGGAAACGGGTGTTTGCAATGCTTCCTTTAAGATTGTGTTTTCGCTGCGGAGCGGGGTTTTATTTGCGGAGATCATGCCGGCAAAATTTTTAGCTGGAATGATAACTTCAGCCGCACCGGCGTTGTAGGGGAAAACTATCCTCTTTATTTTAGAACGATCTAAAGGCTTGCCGTCTTTATTTCCTATTATGTTCATCTACTTTGCGGGAGTTCTGAGCTCCTGACGTTTCGTGAGAAAAAATTTTGAATGGTTTGATGAAGCTGAAATCGGACAATCGAGCAGAGTTTTTATTGAATAAAGTCTCACTGCATGCAGGATAACTCAGGAGCGGCAGAAAATGCTTATTTTTCATGCCGGGATGTGCTGAAAAGAAAATAAACAGATTAAATAATTTATCTGACCCTTGTCGGGCATTCATGAGATTCTCTGTCTTATGAACTTGCTTCAGGCGAAAGGTGAGTCTGGGGCTAGAAGGGTTAAACATGTAAAAATTTAATGTTAATATCACGTTCATGGTATTGGGACAGTCAAAGCATCAAATATGCGGTAAAAGGTGAAAGCGTATAAGCGTGAGTTTGCCGCTTTCAAGTTGATATTAGGCGTTTCTTGACGAAAAATCAAACGGCGTATTATTTGAGCCGAGCATTTGGGGGAAAGCCGGCTGCCGTCCTGGATTAAATTTTGTTCGTTGAGAGAGTTACTGACGGGAGGTGGTTGGGGATAGAAATAATCGGCATTGATCGAAAATGCCTCTTTTGAGGTTACGATTCTACAGAATTTCCCATCATTTTGTTTTGATTGCGATTGCGATACCGACTGCGATATCGACCCCGACCCCGATACCGATACCGGCGCCGATGCCGATACCGATACCGATACCGATACCGATATCGATACCGATACCGAAACAGCCGGTCATTGATGAAAAAACGGCGGTTCATTCTTCAAGGAGATAGTTTTGGGTCAGGAGCGGTTTTTACGGGAATTTCATACAGTCAAAAATTTTATGAAACAGTGTAACCCCGGTTTGATCCGTCCTGAATTATCTCATAGGAGTTTTGGGAATTTCCTGTTTTCCTGGAGGTTAAAAAGACGTACAATAGGGCGGTTAATTATCGGATTGCGATAATGGGGCACGAGGTTCAATTAAGTCGGGAGAGGGATTTGAGCGATTGAACGGTAAAGATGAGTTTTAAATTGTATTCAAGGGAGGTTCAATGAAGAAGATGGGAGGCGTAGGACGAGGGATCAAGGGAATGTTGCCGGTCATAATTCTGCTTGCGGCAGGAATGGTTGGAGGGGCGGAAGGACCGCCGCCTTACGCAGCGCCGGAAATTTCCGCCGGCTCTTTAACGGGTGAGGAAATCCGGGTGTGGGAGGCGGCGCTTCATTCCATACTGCTGGAATGGGAGGATATGCGATTCAAGAAGGATTATGTGGATGATCCTTACAGGCTTGATGCGGTACAGAGGGCTTTGGACGATCCTGTATCGCTGATTGAGTGGAATTACGGATGGGATGCGTTTTTACTGGAAGGCAAAGCGACAAGCGACATTTTGTTTCGGGCTGCCGGGGACTTGGATTGCGGCATAACGAAGAAGAAAGCCGGGAAGATTATTCCTGACGACCATACGATAAGTTCCTGGACGAGATACGGTTTTACTGCTGAATGGAGCCGCAATTTTTCGTTGACCGAGCATGCCGTTTCAAATGCTTCGGAGGCGGTGAAGGCGGAAGCTCTTGGGAGTCTGACGGACGAGGAATTGGCGTTTTTACGGAGTTATCTGTTGTGCCGGTTCGAAGAGGAGGAAAAATTAGAGGGAGTGGAATGTCCGGAAGAGGAGGAGTACGGAGCGGATGAGATGTTTCTGGAGTCGATGGAACATTATGATATAGAGGCTTTGTTGAAAGCTGCCGTGAAGCTGGTCGGTGCGTTGGAGGAGCTGCTGCCCGGAATAGAGGAGTATGGAGAACAATGGGGAGTAGAGACTCAGACGATGATAGAGCGTGATTACGGCAACATTTTAATGGGGACGGAGGGAGATGACGTTTGGTTGATGGAAGAATGGGGGCCTGCTGCGATACTGATCGATCCGGGGGGAAACGATATTTATCGAGGTCAGGTCTGTGCTGCCGGAAATTTTATCGGGGAGAAGAATCCGCTGATAAGCCTGTTGATCGATATTTCCGGAGACGACACGTATATCGCCGAGGGAAAACGCGCTGCAGGATCGGGCGTATTAGGCATAGCGGTTCATTATGATCTGGATGGGGACGATATCTACCGTTCGGGCAAATTCAGTCAGGGGTGTGGTCTTTTCGGCGTCGGCATACTGGATGATCGCCGGGGAGACGATATTTACTATGCCGATCTGCTGGTCCAGGGAGCAGGCGCTGCAGGCATCGGGCTGCTTCAGGACTCTGCCGGCAGGGATAATTACCAGGCTGCTTTTTATGCTCAGGGTTTCGGTTACACCCTGGGATGGGGTATGCTGACGGACCGTGACGGGTACGATCATTATTACGCAGCCGGGAAATACGACGCGTGGCCGACCTGGGGGACCTGGATGCTGAGTTGTTCTCAGGGGTATGCATTCGGAATACGCCCTGTCGCAAGCGGCGGCATTGGAATATTGCATGACCGGAACGGAAAAGATTTTTATTCGGCGGAAGTTTTCAGCCAGGGAGGCAGTTACTGGTACGGCATTGGAGCGCTGATCGACGACAATGATAATGATCAATATACTGCAGGAGTATATTCGCAGGCAGCGGGAGTTCACCTTTCTGCGGGCATTCTGCTTGATCGGTCGGGTAATGATGATTACACATGCGATCATCAGGCCCAGGGTTTCGCTCACGATTTCTCCGTCGGCTGGCTGATTGATGAAGCGGGAAACGACAATTACAGCGCCAAAACCAACGCACAGGGCTGCGCGGTTACAAACAGCACCGCGGGAATAATCGACAGAGAGGGCGACGACGGCTATCTGTGCCGGGATGCGAAAAAAGGATCGAGTTACGGGGAAACGACGAGAGGATACGGCAATATTGGGATACAGATCGATATGAAGGGTAGGGACAGCTACTCTTATCCGGAAGCGGGCGACGGAAAATGGTGGACCTTGCAATCATGGTATGCCGGCATTGATGTCGGTGATGACTGGTATGTTGTGGAAGATTCAAAGCAAAAAACAGATGAAGAGACCGGCGTTAAAGTGGAACCGCCTCGCCGGCTTATTATCCCGGGAATTGACGATCAGGGAGGTGAATAATGCGCCGAAAAGCCGTTATCCTGTTTTTATGCAGCGCCGTTGCGGTATACATGAGCGTTGTTTTTGCCGGATCGGAAAGTGAAGGGCGTAAGTCGGAAATAGAAGATGAGGTCCGATCTCCGGATCAAATAGAGGTCATTCGTGACGGGGAAATCGTCGAAGATGCCGTATTGGAACTATTCATCAATGCCAGCGAATGGGACGACGAGCATCAGGACGTGAGGTACGAAAGCGAAGAGAAACTAGTTGAGCTGGGAGCTCGGATATTGCCTGTCATCCTGGAAAAATATCTGTCGTCCAGGGACCTCAGAAGACGTATTACGCTGGATTCCATCGTTAGTGAAATAGGCAGTCCTGCTGCAGATTCTCTGCTGGAATATCTGAACAGTGAAGATATAACTGCCCGGCGGCATGCCGTTTATCTGCTTGGTGAGTGTACCTTTGTCGAAACGATGGAAAACGATGCCTTGTTGGGCCCCCTCCAGGAAGACTTGAAAATTAGAGATGCGCTTTTGAAAACCTTGAATTCAGAAAATGATCACAAGGTGATCAGGTCTCTGTTGAATTCACTCGCACGAATCAGAGACCCGGACCTTATTGAAGTGATTGCGGGTTATCTCAATCATGAAGATCAAACGCTGAGATTATCCGCTGCTGTCGCCTTAAAATATATTCCGCACATCGATACCGTTAAACGGCTCCTCAATGCCCTTGATGATCCGCTGGGCACCGTTCGTCAGGCTGCGGCAGTCAGTTTATCCGCTGATGCCGTCGCAGATGCAGGATTCGATTTGATAATAGACCTGGAAAATGGAAGAGAAATCAATTCTGCGGCAAACGCCTTTCGCTTTGAAATCCTTACGGATTATCTGAAAAAAAACAGCGATAAAGATTCAGAGAATCTGCGATGCCAAAAAAACAAAATATGCCGGAAGGCTGAAAGCGTTTTACATCCGAATTCAAATGCCGGCTGGAGACTCAAGGCATATGCCGCACGCGCCGCAGCATTCTGCGAAAACAGGCAGAACGCTCTTAATATGCTTCAGGGTTTGTTGAAAAAAGAGTCTCATCCGTTTTTGACCGGCGCCGTGAGACAGACTCTTGAATATCTGGAACAGGAAAATTAAAAACGTTTTATCTTGACTTGCTATTGCTTTGATGATATTCATTCCTGCTCATTTGGAAAGGATTGAGCGACAATGAAAATAAAAAAAGAAAAAAATGAAAACGACGACTTTAAAACAATAACAAAGAAGATTGAGAATTCAGGGAATAAAAAAGTTGTTATCTTTTCGCATGATGATCCTGACGGAATAACTAGCGCCATAATGTTGAATCGCCTGTTGAAAAAAATCGGGGCTGTGGTGGAAGTTAAATTCCCCGAAGGTTTTGTATTGACGAGTGAGCAGGCGGCAGAAATGGGTGAGAATACGGATTTAATGTTCATATTGGATAAAGGGACATTCAAGTCTTACGATCAATTTTCCGGGTCTGCAAAAAAGGTGATTATTATAGATCATCATCCGCCGGGAGATTTGCCTGAAAAAGCGTTGTTTTATAATCCGTCGAAGTATGAATATACTCGATGTTCCAATTCGGCAGTGATTCGGCGTTTTATAGAAACGATAAATACGGCGGACGTCTGGGATGATTTTTACAGTTTGATGGGACTGACGGGCGATTTTGCGGTTAACTCTGTAACGGAAGAATATGCTGAATTTGATAGTGAATTCGTGAAGCGGATGCGGGAAAATTTTAAAAATTTATTTCAGCCGACCGTCCAGCGTCCGACTATGTTTGAAGTTGAGCAGCGGGAAAAGACGAGTCTGCTGCATCAATTGACGGAGGTTGTTCATGCTGTGAGCGGCGGAGGATTCCAGTTTTTTTATTCCGAGCGTGATCCCCGACTGCAGGATATTGATCCGCCAACCTACATATTCAAGCAATTGAGCAGTTTGATGAATTCCGGCGAAGACCCCAAATCATGGGAATCGGTTGATCAGTTTATCGCTGCCTTACCGAATCCTGAACCGGGTCGTCTTATGTATGATTTTTACCTTCAGGATTGGGATTATTACAGCCAGTTGATTGATGCCGTTATTCCGCTTGCGAAGATCAGGGATGAGGAGATTTTTCTTTTCTGCTGCGAAAACTTCAAGTTGGGGCCGATGATAGCTCCGGTGAAGCTGCATGAACTGCATCGGAACAGGCAATTCAAAGAAGCTTTGATCATCATGTATAACATCAAAGCCGATCAGGATCGTTTTTCATTCCGGACATTCCCGGGCTCTAAAACTGTAGATGCGGACCTGCTGGCCAGGCAGTTGACGCAAAATCTTAAACAGATCGATTCTTCGGGTAATATTGCAGGAGGAGGGCATCCGGTAGCTTCGGAATGCACTGTCGTTTCCGATAAGCTTACTCCTAAAGACACATTGAAGGCATTGTTTGAAGAGATAGAGAAGTTAAAAAGCGCATTAGAAAAATAAAGAAAATTTTAAAAAGCATCAGACGATTCTACAGCAATTTGTCGGATGGCGAACCAGAAAGTGATGAGGTTGAACGATGACATGGAGCGAATCTGATTTTCCAAAACTTTTGGATGAGTTTTTGCGAATAATAAAAAGCGATCATTCAAATTCGTTTAAAACAGGATATATTGAACTGGCCCTGAATTGGCAAAACATTGCGCCGATTTATCCTGCGATTATTTCCGAGGTGGCGGCTAAAGCTGAAAAGCATGTTAGTGTCAATGATTTGAAGAAGGGGTGTATCGTTTCCGTAAAAAGGGGAGATGTCAAGATCACGGGTAAGTTTGAAGGTCTGGAAGAGGGTAAGATGAAATTATCTGAGGTTACTGAAGAGAAGCGTCATGATTCTTATTTTGTCGATGCGGACGACGACGTTTTGATGTTGGACAGGGATGCATTTTATGAAGATTGGTCCACTCTCGAACCCAAAGAAATAGAATAGTGAAAGCAGATGGTGTGAATACAATGAACAAAAAATATTTAAAACAGATTAAAGGCCCTGCGGAAATAGAAATACTCAAAGGAAAAGTTGAGATAATAGGATATCCTCATGAGCGCGGATACCGCTTATCGATTCCCCCCGGAAAATCAATCCCGTTAGCGCTGGATTCAGAAGATCAGATAAGATGCGAAACGGAAAACGAAGAGAACATAACGAATTTAAAGAGTTTTACTATTCCCCAGACCTGGCTTGAGATAGTAAAACGGATAAAAGAGCAGAAGCTTCGCAAGATATTGGTATTAGGCGAAATGGACACGGGAAAATCGTTTTTTTGTACCTATCTGGCCAATTCTCTGCTCTATTCGGGGCTGGAACCTGGAATTCTGGATTGCGATCTGGGGCAATCGGATATCGGACCTCCCGGAACTCTCGGTTTCCTGAAAGTCGTCCGTCCCCTGACTTTTATTAATGAATCAGACCCGACGCTCCTGGGCTTCATCGGCGCTCATTCTGCCGGTTTGCACATGCTAAAGGTCATAACGAGTTTTCACGGGTTGGTGACCAAGGCCATGAAGATGTGCAGTACGCTGATCGTCAATACTTCAGGCTGGGTCAACGAAAGCGGAAGGGCTTTAAAATGGGCGAAAATAGAATTTATGGACCCGGATTTAACTGTCTTTCTGCAGAGGGAAAACGAGTTGGAGCACCTTTATAAAATGGTTCCAGAGGAGAAAGCCTTCAAACTGCATGTAAAAATCAAAAAAGGTTTAATCGCTACCAAGGCGGAAAGAAAAAATCTCAGAGAAACGGCATCCAAAGCTTACTTCAAAGATAGCGGGGAAAAGAGCTTTTCCTTTTCAGAGTTTACTGCGGTCGGAGCTTTTTTAGGGTCCGGAACCTTTCGAAGCGATCTTGAGAGGCGGCCGGAAATAGTTCATGCTGAAATACTGCCGAGTTTCGAAGGCGCTTATATCGTGGTGAAAAAGGATACGGACCCGGAAACGATCCAGAAAATCAAAAAAGAATTCAGGACGACCAAGGTAATTGAAGAAGGATACGAAAAGGGGACGCTGATAGGGCTGGCGAACTCGCAAAACGTATGTTCAGCTTTGGGCATAATAAAGAAAATTGACTGGAACGCCAAGGTTCTGCATTGCGTTACTCCTTTGAAAAGCTCTGAACCTATAAAATTTGTTCATTTCGGTTCTTTGAAATACAATTTTGCAGGTGAAGAAGCAGGCTTCCTGGCTCCGGGTTCCATTTGACCGGGAAAGATGTACGGAGCATCCTTACATTTCTCATTCAAAACCTGTTACGAGCGTCTATATCCCGGCGCCTTCAAGCGCTGCTCCCTAAGGACTTGCTCAACATAGCGCTGCTGTTTCTCTGCAGTCCTGCAGTCCGCCACGCTTGAATTTACGGGAATCTGAACGCTCTCACTACGATTTTGTATGCGAAATCCGGAGTAGCGGTTCGGTTATATTTGTGTGATGAGTTTCCTTCATCCTCACCGATTCGGCGGTGGACAGATTGAGGTTGAAAACAGATTCGTTCTGGGTTTTCTTAACGGCCGAAGCGTAACTTCAAATGAGCAGAAGATTTTTAATTTGTCGAAAAATTAAAAATTTCCTGTTCGCGATTACAATTTTCAAGCTAAAGGAGGAAGGAGATTTCAACCGTATACCCGTCGAAGAAGCGAAAACGGCAGCTTGTGGATCAAAAAGGGACGTATACAAAAATAAGGTCAGACGGGGCTTCCTGCAGGCGTCTGCGGTTCACTGCGCAGAACATCATATTTATTCAATCATAAATGCGGCGACATTCAGATCACCCAGCGCTTTGTAAGTTTCCGGCTCCGTCAGTAATGCATAAAAGTGGAAAGGACCTCCTGCCGCAACATCGCCGGGCATTTCGAAATCCAGCAGCGTCATCCTTTGCGGGGTTTTCTCTTCCAGGTGTACGCTTGTGGTCTGAGGAGTCTGAGTATAATCAGGATGGAAGAAAAAGGAGCCGTTTGCTTCAAAAAGGAGGTATAAATCGGCTGATCGGTCGGGGTAATAATTTGACAGTACGATATCCAACCGGAAGTAATCCCCGGCCCTGTAGACGGTCCGGTTTAAATGCAGGTGAGGCGTCAATCGCCTGTCCGCTTCAGGGCCGCCGTACGCTCCGATATCGCTGCGGCTGCCGTCGGGGTCTTCAAATTCAGGGTCTCCCGCATCCACAAGAACACTGTCTCTTTGGGGATGAAAATCAGTTGCCGGAGTAAAACCGGGATGCTCGAACAAATTATGCTCGCCCAGAGAAACGCCTTTGTTGTCCTCTTCATTATCATAAAATAAATTAAAATCGATCGAACTCGAATAGAACCCCGCTCGAAAGGCTCCGACCTCCGAACATTCCGTTATAGCGTTATTGACGATGCATATCGAGGAACCTGGAATAGGAATCAGATTGTCGGTGTAATAGATGCCGCGACTGCACCTGTTAATGACATTATTGATTATATCTGCCTGAACGACCATTTCCAGTCTTACTCCTTCATGCGCAGGGCCGGCTGCGTCTGCGGCCCTGGTTATAACGTTGTTCGTGAAGTTGAAATACGGTACGCCGATGTTTTGTATCGCCGCTTCACCGTTGTTTTCAAAAAGGTTCCGTACCGCTTCGACTTCAGCCGAAGGATAACCGAAGACGCTAACTGTTTTAATGCCGTCTGCGCCGTTGTCAGCTATTGTGTTGTCGTGGAAAGAAGCCTGTTCGACATTATATGTGTCTATGCCTGTGTTGCCGTTGTTCAGAATGCGATTTTCATGCATTCGGACTGATGCGCCCGTGCTTAAGACTCCATTGCTTCCGTTCCGTGCGACGGTATTACGGATCATCACCAGGCTTCCTTCTCCCAGGCAATCGACTCCGTCATCATCGTTTTCGTATATGTAATTATCGATAAGCATAACATCCGAATTTTCAGCATCTACCCCATCGTCTGACGAACCCGTTATATTGAATCCGGTCAACTCCAGCTCCGCGTTTCTTATGCTGATTACGTCATCAGCGGTATTCTCTCCGTCAATCACCGTGGTCCCGTAACCTTCGCCTTTTATTGTCAGCTCCTTCTCCTCAACGGTCACCCCGCGACCGTAAGACCCTGCCGCTACATGAATCGTATCGCCGTCTTCTGCAGCATCCACAGCGGCCTGAATCGTTGGATACTCATCAGGCACATAACGGTCCGCCGAATGAACAGAAAAAGCCAGGGCAATAATCGATGACCCAAAAAACAGTTTCCGCAGTATAATATAAGCCTTCATTTTTTATCCTCCTCCAAAATATCCGGTTTCTCATTATATTATAACGGGAAACTGCGGTAAATTCCGCCGTTTCCCGCTGGTTTTTCGTTGTTGTCGATGATTACTCTGTCGTAGCATCGTACCATATCTGGGCCATCATAATATGCCCCTGACAGTTCAAATGCAGGCAGTCGCAACAAACAGAACATGGTCCGGGGGCTTCAGGGAATTCATGAAAGTGATCGGCAAAATATATGCCTTCTTCAGCGCCGCCCATTGCTTCCGTCATATCCTCCAATACAAATGAAAAATATTCCAGCAACTCATTTAAACATAAATGACAACCCTGACCGCTGCATGCCTGGAACATCTCCTTGCACGATAATCCGTGAACAGCGGTTTCTTCAATCGGATGAACTGAGCCGATCACAACTTCAGGAATCTCATGAAAATATCTGTAACGCTCCGCAATCAACCTGACGTTCTCAGTTATCTCCACCATTTTGACCGCCAGAGCATCGCTGATAAAACAATCATCAGCAGGCACAGGAGCTTCAGCAGGATTCTGCCTGAGAAAATATTGCAGATCATTGCCGCCAATGTGCATGTAAACCCTCCTGGCTCCAGGATTCTTCTCAACGGACAAATCCACTCGGGCGAACGGCTCGAAATTGCCGCGCTTTTTATGCTTCCAACCTCCCACTTCCTTATCAGCCGTATGTCCCCCTATGCCGAAGTTGGCGATTTCAGTATCAGTCAACCTTTCCAGCTCCTCTATGAAACCGCATGTCGACGAGCACCAGCCGCCTACGGCAATGCTGTCGCCGAAGCATATGTGGTCTTTGTTGGAGTTTTCAACGGGATTGAAATCAAAGATGCATTGCTGAAATTGCGACGTATCCAAATTCTTGCATTCAGGTTGCGGACAACAGCCGTTGATCAGAAATAACGATGTTGCCGCCAATGCTGCCGAAATCCAGGATATTGTTTTCATCTTTTCCCTCCGTAATGATCGTAATTAAGTTGTTCAATAACGAGAGCGACCTCGATTTCTGATCAGCAATTTCTATGCCGTAATACAAAATTCCGTCCAGCTTATGATACGGAGGATAAACGAAAATTCCGCTCTGAACTCCAAACACACTGTGAAATTATACAACGCCTTTCGGCAGACTTTCGTGCCTTATAAAAGTTCATCGGAGCAATACTGCTCGCCCGATGCATGCGTTTTACCGCTCAGAGGGTTTACTAGCAGGGGGTAGTGCAAACCGGCGTCTGTCGTCCCGGGTACTTGTAATTCTCATTTTTAGGAATCGATCAAAGATACGTCTTTTGAGGTTATAATTCGACAGAATATCCCATCATTTTGTTTCGATTACGATTATCCGCTTTCGCCAATGCTTCAGCGGGACAGGCAGAGCGCCGCTTCGCTGAGTACGAGCACGAAGCCATAACGCCTGTTTGATCAGTCCGCATTTTAACCTCCTCATCCTAAAATTCAGACAATCGGAAAAAGCCTTGCCGCTTATAAAAATATTCTCTAAAATTAACGATAACTCATTCTCTTTCCGTTCAGCAAGGAGGGCGGACATTAATTTAAATTTTTTTAAGGGGGGAGGAAAATGAAAAATT
Source organism: uncultured bacterium (assembly GCA_964619725.1). Lineage (GTDB taxonomy): Bacteria > CSSED10-310 > CAZUFC01 > CAZUFC01 > CAZUFC01 > CAZUFC01. The sequence continues at coordinate 33,412 of CAZUFC010000021.1, forward strand.
TGCATAAGGGCTTACGGCGTCTCACAGGACTGTTTTCAGTATCAGGAATCATTGTGTTCGTATTAATTTTACAGGGTATTGCGGCATCGACATGCAGAGCGGGAGGTTTCTCGGTGCTCAGCATAGGTGTGCGGCGAAGCGGGATGATGACGGTCATGTCCGATGCTGACGATCCTACGGCGGTATTTCATAATCCGGCCTGTCTGGCGGATCAGGAGGGAACCGAATTGTACCTCTACAACAAATACGTTCACGTGGAAACGACGTTCCGGCTCAGACAGGAAAACGGGGAATTATCGGAAGAGGTTAAACCGACTCTTTCTGACGGATTGACGCCGTTTATAGGGATAAGCAGCGACCTGGGCCTGGAAAGATGGCATTTCGGATCAGCGTTGTATCTGCCTAATTGTTACGGCGCTGCGCTTCCGGAGGATGCGGTAACGAGATATCACGGTCACAAGGCTTTATTCCTGACAGGTTATTATACTCTGGGAGCGTCGTATGAATTGACGGGGGACATTTCCCTGGGCGCTTCTTGTCATTTTATTTACGTTTATCTGAACATGGAGCGTAAATACGATCTTTTTCAGTACAATGATCCGGACCAGGATTACAACATCGTTATTGACGCTGACGATTCGATTTTGAGCTGGTCTTTAGGCATGCGCTGGCAGATTACGGATAAAATGAGATTCGGGATAGGTTTTTATCCTCGTGAGGATGTAGAGCCGGAAGGCGATCTGGATGTGGAAGCGCCGAACGGATCGACGTTTATTGAAACTGATGTGACGACATCGATGCTGATCCCTATGAGCATTCGGATGGGTTTAAGTTATTGGTTTACGCCGAGGCTGCAGGCTGCGATGGACCTGAATTACTGGAAATATTCCGACTACAAGGAACAGAAGGTCGAAACGGGCGTTGATGAATTTTTCGGGGATTTCAGTTCTGAGAAGAATTATGATGATTCCTACGGGATTGGATTGGGTTTGCTGTTCCAAAGAAACGCACGTACGCAATACCTTTTCGGAATTCTCAGGGATTGGTCTCCCATTCCAGAGGAGTACTATACGCTTGACAGTCCCAATGCTGATGCGTTCCTTTTTTCTGCGGGTATTCAACATGACCTGGGTCCCAGGATGCAGTTGGGCGCTGCGGCTGTTGCGACCATATACGACAAAGTGGAAGTGACCGACTCAAAAACGAGTCCTCCGACCGACGGGAAGGCTACAGCTTATGCGGGAGAATTGAACCTGGGACTTTTATACCGGTTCTGAACCGGTCGCTGCATTTATCCAGACTGGTCCGGCCCAACCCTGGTTTCCGTCGGTCTGTGTCGTTCTGAGGTAATAGAATCCTTTTCCTTTGAATTCGTAATCATTGAATTCAAATTCATAGTATTCTTTTTCCGGATACTCGCAAAACGCTGTATCGTATTTATTCTGATGATAGCGAACGACTTCGACCGTTTTTAAAGGAAGCGTACCGATGACTTTTCCTTTCAAGGGAAGGGGAGAGACGAGTTCCAGTTCCGAACCCATGGGACGGCCGGCGACATAAAATTCCATGATGATCCTGGGTCCGGTGGTTCCGTAAACCAGTCCGGCATCCATGGCGTTCCACAGGTTTTCGGATTTGAGCGCTTGCATCCAGGCTGCCATGCGGCCGTTGGGATAAGACATTTTATAGTAACTGGCGTAATGGGCATCGCTTCCGCAAATGAGGGTGAATTTTCTGCCTTTGGCCAGTATTTCCTGGGCGTAGCTGTCGATCCCGGGTTCAGCGGCATCCGTGGGTTGATAACCCTTTATGGGGATGTACCACGGCGGTTTTCTGCTGGGATTCCCGTCATCGTCGGTCCCCCTGGGCAACGCCAGGAACATAATGGACCGGGCGTGGATGGGAAAAGGGTTCCCATGGAATTCGTCCGCTCCGTGCTGCGAATATATTTCCAGTAATTTCTGGTTTTTATGTTCGGCTTTTCCCCATTCGATTTTATCGCCCATTTCTTCGCCGCCCCGCCAGGCCGTATGATGAGGAATAATGATTACAGGCGCATCCTTATAAGAATCCAGCAGCTTATCCGCGTTTAAACCCCGTTCGTCCAGATGATCGATGAAATGCCTGGCGGTTCCGGGTTTAAAATATATATTCCTGTGGCCCTGTTCGTGATGAGTCCATTCATAAGCGACCAGGGTGACGAATTGACCGGGGCTGTCGAATGCTTCCGCTGTCCTTTCCATGCAGCGCCATTTATAAAGTTCATGTCTGACCTTCGGAATGCGGCTCAAATCTCTGTCCTTAACCATATAATATGTTACCAAATTAAGGTCATGATCGGTGACGGCCGCAAAATCGAGATGCTCATGATCGCGCATGTGAGTGAATACGGTTTCGGGTTTCCATTCGCCGTCGCTGAGAATGCTTTGAGTATGGATATCGCCCCAGTAAAGCCTGGGGCCTTCTTTTCTGCACTCTATGGGATTGCTTCGAGCCTGGAATCCGCCGGCTTCGTCGCGAACCGTTATCCAATACAGGCCATCCCGGGGCGCCGAAGCCTTGAAACTTTTTTGTCCGCCGTCTCCTTTCCCGATATTTACTGAGGAAGGCAATTGCAATCCGTTCGATTCAATTTGTATTTTCGCCGTATAGGTGGGGTCGGGTTCAGGATAAATATCTACGCTGCCGCTCATTACTTTGACCTGGAATTTTTCGCCGGGACGAGGCGTTGAAGGAGCAAAAACAAGCAATTCCCGGACCCTGCCGTAAGTTTTTAAAGCAGGCGATTTTTCAATCAATTGATAATCGCCGCTGCCGTCGGCATCGGTTTCAACGGCTACGTCAATTACGGTAGGATAATGGGGCGTTTTGAGCCTGTCGCCGGCGCCTACCTGAATCGCTATTTCTTGCCCAGGAGCTAATTCTCCCTTAACCACTCGAATGCCAACCGCAGAAACGGCATGGTGCATATCTTTTAAATTGAATACGGGCTTGCCTCGCCAGGTGGTATAAAGAAATCTTCCCGTCCATTTCGCTGATTTAATCAGTCCCGTTTCCTCAATCTTTACTTTGACGCCGGCGGGGCTCTCCGTCCCATAGAATTTTTTCGTATACATCCAGGGATTCAGCGTATACCACCAGTTATTGAAGACTGGAACTTCAATCCTCTTTTTATCCTCATAATTAATGACCTGGCACGGAAACAGAAAACGGATGCCTCCGCCTTTCCTTATGCCCGGTCCGCCGACTGTGTAAATCAGTTTAAAACTGCAATGAGAGGAGTTGGCCGGAAGCAACGAAGGTTCCAGACGCGCCTGTCCATGCCGACCCTTTTTATTTTCACTTGTCGTTTTGGCCTTCTCATTCATGAATTTTCCGTCACGGGCATGGTATCAGCGATAGAAAATGCGGGTCAGCAGAAATCTCAGGACGTTCACCGGGACCATAAAGGTTTCAAGCAACAGGGCTATCCATCGTTGAATCAATCCCAGCCCGGCCCACAGGGTAGTCTGAATGGTCGGTCTGATTGACGTGAAAGCCCGTTTCCATTCTTTTGCGTCGATTTTAATCTTTTTGCCGCGGGTGTTATAAGCATAAAGGTTTTTAATGCCGCAGCGTTTCAGGTATAGAGCTGCGGCCGTATCGAATTCAGGGCTTCCTTCGATGAAGACGGCCGTGCGGCAATTGAGTTTTTTAATTTCGTGTGCCAGTTGAGGCTCCGTGACAATGGGTTTTAACATGCCGGGATTGAGCAGGAACCAGTCGATCGATGGGTGTTTCAATCTGACACGGGTGCAAAATTCGTCTTTCCCGAGCAATACTATGGATTGCGCGGGAAAATCATTTCTGACGTCTGAAATATGACGGTAAAACGTGTCCATGTCATCACAGGGAATAACCAGAACACATTCACCCGAAGGCTTTTCTTTGCCTCTTCGGTATAAATTTTCCAGCCCCTTTTTTATTCCCTGATTTTTATAGTAAAAATGGTATATGCGAAAGATGCGCTTCAGAATAAACCGGCGGTATTTTAACGGTAAACCCCTGATGGCAGGCCTCAGCGCCGTATCAAGTATAAAAGTCAAACGGTAAACGAAACGACGGTAAACCTCCTGGTGATAGCTGGAGAAATTATGGAGTTTCGGCCATTTTTCCTCCTGAAGGACCATCATTTCTCCCAGAAGCAGGTCCCGTTTCCTGCTGTCCTCTTCCGATGTGGGATGATAATGATAAGCGACAGCCCTGCTGTTGTAATAGAACCTCATTCCGTTCAGGGCCAGTTGAAGACCCAGGTCGGTATCCTCGCCCATGGCCGACGGATATCGCTCGTCGAACGGACCGTATTTTTCGAAAAAGGAGCGCTTAAAGGAAATATTGCATGTGATGAATTGAAAGAAGGATATTTCTTCGCCGTGTTTCAGCGTGTGATAATAGAACTGAGGTCCCCCGTTTTCCACCCAATACATTATGTCGTTAATTTCCAGGTCAGGATGCCAGGTCGAATATCCCAGCACGACGGTTTCTTCGGCTGGAAAGCGTTCTTCCTGCCATTGGAGATGCTCGTACAGGCAGTTTTTTTCAGCAATGTAATCGTCTCCCGTGATCCAAACGATGCGGCCGGAAGCTTTCCTGATCCCCGTGTTGCGCGCTGCAGCAGGACCCTGATTCGGCTGACGGATGTAATGGACAGGAAAATCGCCGTTTTTTAAAAAAGTTTCAACGGTTTTCGGGGTATCGTCTGTTGAGCCGTCATCTACGATTATTATTTCATAATCAGTCAGGGGGATGTCTTGCGATATGAGGGCGTTCAAACATTTAGGCAGGATATCGGACCTGTTGTAAGTCGGAATGATGACGCTGAGTCTCGGTTGCTTTTGTTCGTTCATTTTTTTGCAATTCCTGTTAGGAAGTTTTACGAAATATTCCTGGGACCGGGAGCTGCTGTTTCACGGACGGAATAATCGCCGCTTTTTGATGCTTGTCCCTGTGATGGACTGGACATACGGTCCAGCCTGGCGGCGAGTATTCCCCTGATTCCCATAAATAAAAAAACGAGGTTGACGGGAATCAGTTTCCAATCCCTGTCGTTCAGGGAGGTTTTCATAATCCAGCGGAACATCATGATTGTTTGTTTCAGATGTAGTCGCAGGTAAGGGACTTTATTCTTCAGATGGGCGTAATGACCCCAGCGCCACCAGCGATAAATCATGGCGGCCAGCGTGACGATGGAGTCATTGCGGTGATGGCGCACCTCGGCATAGGGGGTATAAACGAGCGTGTAACCTTTCTGACGCACTCTGATGCTGAGATCGACGTCCTCGCCGTTAGTCGCGAACAGCGGATCGAATCCTCCCAATTCCTGCAGAACCGATTTCCTGTATGAAGAACATATCCCGTAAAGGAATTCCGGATTCTCCACGCGTTCTGGACCGAGATTCTGGGACAGATACTTGCCCCGCCAGAGGTTGGGAGCATTATCGCTTCTGACTTCGTATCCTGCGCCTCCGACGCCGCCTATTTTTTCGGAAGTATACTCAGCCAGAATATTTTCTATTAATCCGCTTTCGGCATAAGCATCCACGTCCACATAGACGATAATGTCGCCGCGGGCTGCCTGCCAGGCGTTATTTCGGGCTGCAGGCAAACCGAGGTTCCTGGTATGACGAATAACTTTAACTTGAGTATATCCGCGAATTATTTCGTAACTGCCGTCCGTAGAACCGTCATCAACAACGATCACCTCGTCCGGCGCACGGGTCTGATTCAGCATATGTTCAATCGCTTCTCCGATAAAGCGGCTTCCGTTATAGCAAGGTATCACTGCAGTAACGCTCAAATCTTCAGTTTTTACATTCATCATCGCCTCTTTCTGCTTTGCACCCTACATCCTGATGATCTCTCAGATCGAAGATTACATTGATGTTGCAAAAAAAGTCAATTCGTCTTCAGACAAAAGTTCGATATGCCTCCGGCCGCCGATTTATCGCCTGAGCAATTCCCGGCATTTTTTCTTGTGCGTGTTCAATAAATCCTGAATCCCGGACAATGATTTCGAATCCTTTGAATCAATGAGCATCTTCTGACGGTTTTCACGAAGCAGTCCGCTGCCGGAAAGGACTTCGTATATGGTCTCAGCATAAATGTGCGCTCCCTGTCTGTTTACGTGGATGTCGTCGATGAATAAAGAAGCGGCCCGATGAGGATGCGTCAGTTCAATTCTTTTATAGCGCCGGACGACATCAGCTTTGGGAACGCCCAGTTCTTCCGCCGCCTTAATCAAATTCGGAAGATAATAATCATAGGAAATATCCCGCATGTTGAATCCCGACTTGATTGCCTGCGTAACCAGGATAGGTTCAATGCCCTCTCGCCTGATCATTTCAACCATGGTTCTTATATTACTGTAATATTCCTCTGGTGAAACCCTGCGTCTGACATGACCGGGATTCATTCCGTGAATTTTTAATCTGATGTTCAAAATCAGTCTTTCCAGTAAGTTGTAAAAATGCAGGCGATGAAGATAATGACTCGCTTTCGTCAGGCTGCTGGTGTTAAGTTTTCCCCGTTTTTCGTCGGTAATCGAGGATTCCAGGTAGTCGTTCAAGCCGTAAGCCAGTGTGATTATTTCGGGCTTGAGCTTCATAATATCAGGTAAATACATCATTCCCTGATAGGAAGTATGACCGGGAACGCCCGCGTTTATCACTTCCCATTTAAGGCCGTCGCCATTTTGATCAAGGATAAATTGCAATTGAGCAGGATAAGAATCCTCCCATTCGACTTTCACTCCGTAAGTCACCGAATCTCCCATGCAGACGATCGTGCGGCGTTCGCTGTTCCTGTTCCGTTCAGGACCGCGGAAACCCTCGGTATTGATGCTTTGAACGACTGAGCCACGCCCTCCTCCATAGTTGAACTCATGGAAATAACCGGGTTTTAAACGCCAGAAAAGTCTGTCGTCTTCCATGAAACGGGCGCCGCTGGGAAACCTCGGCGGCGAAGGCGCTGCCGCTCCCATCAGGCGTAACGTCAGTTCTACGGCCAAAAGGAAGCCGATCGGCAGCAGAAGCGCTGTAATTTTTTTTCTTCCGTTCGTCATGGCGGATGTTTTTCGTTCATTGCCCGAAAAAAATTCAATTCGGCGGGAAGACTTCAGTAAGAATATAACCAGAAAAGCATTTTCGCTTTTTCATGATGTCCGTGCCCGACTCATTTCCGGCTGTTAAGATAAAAATCAAGATAAAGTTCTCCTTTGGGCGTCAATTCATAATAGGTGTGGTTTCGATGCTTGATCCATTTGTTTTTCACTATTTTTTTACGGTATTGAATCATCAGCTTTTCAACGCGGGACAACAAGCCCAGACCGCGGAGTTTGCCGTGCCGGTCGAAAACCGTTTTTCGTTTAAGTTTGAGCATGCTCGAAACCGTGATGGAATAATCGATGCCATATTCGCGATGATGCTTCAGTATGCGAAAATCGGTTTTATCCAGCGAGGCGTAATCCGGACCGGGTTTTTCAGGTTCCTCCGCCGTTATCTGATTCCATTCCAGGTCCAGGAGACGCCCGGCTTCAACTTTTTCAAGATTGGGACAGGAAGAACGGTGAGCGACAACGATGTTGTCATAATTGATATACCCTTTCAGGCGGTCTTCGGGTCCCGGATTGCAACATTTGGCTGTCTTGTAATTTTCCTTGAGTCGTAAAGATTTCCCGCCCATCTGGACTTCTCTCCCATCACTTAAAAATAATGAAAAGTAAAGAAAAGTCAAAGAGAAAAGGTCTAAAATTCGGATACGGAAAAGGCCGTTTTTCCGTATCCGAATTTTAGTCAGCGCTCGTCTTGACTTGAAATGAGGAGGGATTTAAACTGAAAATAAACCTCCTTTTTATAAGGAGTGAGAAGGAAGTGAGCTGGATTGGCGATGAGTTGTCGGTGTTTGGTGAAAAAGGGTGAATTATGCAGATGAGGAGCGTTTTGAAAAGCGACTGAAGATTTTGCCGGGGAATTACTCGTCCGAGAGGGTAAAAGCAAAAATATCCAGTAAACATAAACTGAATTTGAATATTGAATTATGAGAATCGAAGAGGCTGATGTGGAATCATGTCGAAGAAAAGAATACGAGTTAATTTCGAGAGCGGCTGATGACCGTCGCCTGCGAGCGGCGAACATGGCCGGCATCCGAAAAAGATCGATGAAAGTTTTTCCTGTGTGGGTTGTTTTGTCGATGATTTTTTCGATGGAGGTTCTTTGTGGCGGAGCGGGAGAGATAGTGACGATTGAGACGAAAGACGGCGGAATGATTCAGGGCGAGATACTGAAAAGGAATGAAGAGGGAGTTTTTATCTTTGTGGGAGGGTCTGTTACGGCGCTGGACCGGAAGAACATTAAGTCGATCAGGAACGCTGAAGTAAAGGAAACGGAAGCAAAGAACGGAACCGGGGAAAATTTACAAGGCGAATTTAAGCCTGACGATCCCCTGGTAAAAGACCCTCAAAAGTATGCGGATGAACTGATTAAGGCTGTCGTGACGGTAAAGACGCCTGTGGGCGCCGGAGCCGGTTGGTTCATTGATCGCGGCGGCTACATCATAACGAATAATCATGTGATTGAGGGCGAGCGATCCATTACGGTAACGATGTATCAGAAAGAAAACGATTGGGTGCGAAAACAGTCTTTCAAAAAGGTGCGGATAATCGCGGTAAGTCATAATCTTGACCTGGCTTTGCTTAAAATAGAGGAAGATATAGAATTGCCTTACAAGACGTTGCGATTGGGTAATTCCGAAGCGGTCAGCGTGGGCGATCAAGTATTCGTTGTAGGCAATCCCATGGGATTGGAACGGTCTACATCGGAGGGAATAATCAGCAAAAAAGCCCGTAATTTCGGCGGAAGGCTTTTCATGCAGATAACCGCGCCGGTTGCCCCGGGAAATTCCGGCGGTCCCGTATTCAATCGAAAAGGAGAAGTCATCGGCGTCGTCACGATGGGATATTTGCTTCTGGACGGGTTGGTGTTCGTTCTGCCGGCGAAATATGTGGAAGAATTCATAGAAAATGTGGAAGCCTTCGCCTATGATGAGGATAATCCCAATTCAGGCATCAAATACATGGAAGCGCCCATAATGTCGATGGACGACAGTTTTCAGTTCGTCTCATCGGATTTTATAAAAACAGGCGCCGGAGCCTCCTGTTTAACCCCTGCAGATATCGACGGAGACGGCAGGGAAGAAATCATCTACGCCGACAACATAAAATCGGAAATAGGGATAATCAGGCAGAAAACGCCTGATCAGATAACAAAAAAGGCGCTCCCGGAATTCCATGACGTCAACGAACTCAAGGGCAGCGATTATTTGCAAAGAGATTCCATACCGGTTTCCAATCTTATAATTTCTCTCGTAGTTGAGGATTTGAACGGCGACGGATATTCCGACATAGTATTTCTCGGCGATATGGACGGACTGGCCGTTTTGGAAGGAAACGAAAACGGTTCGTTCAATCCGGTTCGAAAAATAGATGAAGTGGAAATGAGCGAACGTAAAGATGCTTTAAGGTTGATTGACTTTGACGGTGATGGAATGAAAGAGGTTTTCATACTGGGCAATGACTATTTCACGATATTCCGGCAGGATGCTGAACGGATGGAATATCCTTTGGGCGCATCCTACAAGAATAAAATAAAATATATCGATTTTTTCGATGCGGATGAGGACGGATTAAAAGACATAGTCTTCTTTGCGGAGGATGATAATTTTGCAGTTTACGTCAGGCTCCAGAACAGGGAAGGCGATTTTTTAATCGATTATCCCGTAAGGTCGCAAATATCAGGGATGACTCGGTTTAACAATCTTGATCAGAAACGGAGATATCTGACCTTGGATAAAGGTTTAAATCGTATCAGAGAGTTGATCCTGGTTCCCGGTGGAGTTAATGAAAGGAAAGAAAAGAAAACCTGTTCGATGTTTTCGGTCCCGGTTCAACCCGGTCAAAGCATGGAAGGAAAAATTCAGGCAGGCCGCTTGTCGAAAAACAGCGATGAGTTCGTGCTGTTGACCTCGGAAAGACAAAAAAACGAATTTTTACTCTATTATTTTAAAAACGGCGATTTGAAGCTCAGAAAATCTCCTTCTCCTTCTGATCTCGATCAGTGCATTCTTTACACTGGAGTCGGCAAACCCGCTGTATTCAGTCTGTCGCGAAAAGATAAAATATTCGGCGTGAGCCGGATTGAAAATGAAAGAGTCGCTTACCCCAGACCTATAGATACGGCGGGACAGGTGGAATATATCGCGCTTGACGCAATCGATAATGAGGAATCCAAACCTCGATTATTCTGGCTGGAAAAGGCGGATTCAGATTACTTTATCCGCTCCACGTCTCTGGAGAAAATCGTTGATGAAATTTACCGGGATCGTACAGGCTCTATAAATGTGCAGACGGATACCATAACTTTTACCTATGAAAACAGCGAAACAGACTCTCTCCGGGACAGACCGTCAGCTTTTGAATTCGCAGATTTTAACCGGGATGAATTGAAAGACCTTCTGATCTATTGGACTTATTCCGGTAAAGAAAGCCTGTTTATGGCACGGAAAGACGGTAAATATCGAGAAATAGTGAATCAGGAAAACCTCTTCGATCAAAATGAGGGTCAAAGGCTTATTACCGCAGATATGAACAATTCGGGAAAAAAAGACGTGATACTCGTTAAACCGGGTTTCCTGCGGATATTGAGAGTGGACGACCGAGACAAAATTTACGTTGAAAAACAGTTCAACTGGAAGTTCGGAGAAATCTCCGGTATGGCTCTCCTCAACGCTGATCAGGATAAACCTCAATTCATAGTCATGTCTGAAAAGCAGGCTTATGTCGTTCAGTTGAATCAGCTCGACAACAAATTCGATCTCATCGACAGTTTTGACTTGAACGGCTTGAACGTTAAAAACGTCATGGTCGGAGATGTGGCGGAGAATAAGGGTAATGAGATGCTTTTCAGCGGCAAAGGCGCTGTTTTTATCTTTAAAGAGGGATTGCCTGGATTAGAAGTTCATGAATCCATACGGCTGAATGCCAGGCAAAACTACTTTCAATACTGGAAAATTCACTGCGCAGACCTGGATGGAAACGGAGGGGATGAAATTTTGCTTTTCGACTCCAAAGAAGCCGTTTTTGAAGTCTATAAGCAGCTAAATGAGAAGGAAACCCTGGCCGTTTTGAGACACAGATTGTTTGATAAAAAACGATCAAAATACGACAAAATGGAATATGTCCGGTCTCCGGATGAAATTGCCGTCGCTGATATGGACGCAGATGGTAAAAATGATCTGATTTTCATGCTGGATGATCGAATCGCCGTTTATCTGCAAAAAGAATTTTCCTCAATGAATGATGAAATGCGCAATAATTAGTGAAGCCCTGCTTCTTAGTAAACAAAAACAAATAAGTAAAGGATGGCTGTCGTGAAAAAAAACAGAATTGTCCGAGTCTCGGTTTTTACGGTTCTGATCTGGTGCTGCTGCGCTCAGGCCGGGTCCTCCTTCATGCAAAAAGCGCCTGAAGATGTTTTGATACTCGCTGAGTTTGATTTTGAGGTTTTCCTCAAAACCAGCGAAAAAACGCTGAGGAAAATAGACGAAAAATCGACTGACAAAATTGCATTTCATTTGAACAAGATGACCGAATGCTTGAAAGAACTCGGCAAACGCTATGATTTCAGTCCTCTGATGTTTGATTCTCTCGAAAAAATGAAAGTTTATTACCTCTTGATGCATGCTGTTGAGACTAAGGGCGGCGTTTCTAAAGATCGTCGCCTTCCTGAAGACAAGGGCGATTATGAAGCGCTTTCCGTCCTTGTATTGGAGACTGATGAGAAGATTTCGGCTGATTTCATTGAGCAATCCAAAAAATTTGCTGTAAAGTTGAATGAAAAAAGTAACGGTCAGGAGCAGCCGGCATACAGGTCCGTCGACATGGAAAAAGGAGAAATGATTTATATTACGAAAAGCGATTTCTATATGGGCAGAGTTGAAAAATACATCATTTTTTCAAATGGAATTCCTACAGAAATCATAAATAACATAACGGCTCCTCCAGAAAAAAATATGACTCAAAATGAAGTTTATCGACGGTTGGAAGAGGAGCCTCTCAAAGATCAGCGATATATTAAAATCATGATGAATTTCAATCAAATCCTCGTTGCTATTGAGGATATTCTGAGAGAAGACCTGGAAAAGTCTCAGGAAGAACTCAAGAATGCGGAGGTATCGGAGGAATTCCGGAAAAAAAGTGATGAAGAAAAGGCTATCGCACACCAGCAATACATGGCAGAAGTCGAAGAATCGAAGAAAACGCTGGATTATTTTTTGCTCTGCAGAAAACATCTGGAACTGGATAAACTGCGAACCATAGGAATCAATGCTTACCTGGTACAGAAAAACCAGAGTTACCTGGCTGAGTATAAGGTTATCTGCAAGTTCGATGAACCTGTTCCGCCCTTCTATAAAATGCTGCTGGACTCCGGTAAAAAATTGCAGGCTCCGGGAGTGCAAACGGACGAAGGATATCTTTATATGACAAGAATAGATGTTGCCGGGCTCTGGAATCTTCTGACGGGGATTCTTCCTCAGGAGATGAATCAACAGCTTATGATGGTTCTCGAAATGATCAGGATGCAGTTCGGTTACCGTCCTGCGGAAGTATTCAGCGGTCTGTCCAACGACATCTATTGTTTTATCGATGCTTATGAAACTGAACTCGATTTACCTTCCTTTGATGAGGAAACCGGGGAAATGACTTTTCAAAAACAGAAAACCGGTCTTCCTCGTTTTCTGTTTCTTCTGGGAATAAAGAATCCGGACTCTTTTTCAACTATTCTGTCGGAAATTTTCAGCAAAGCATCAGCCAATCCGATTATCAGCGTCATGTACGAAAAGCGAAACTACCAGGGGAAAGATGTTCATGTTATGACCTACAAGAGTGAAGCAGCCCCGGGAATGCCGCTCGCCGAGGTGAATATTGCCGCGACCATATTAAAGAAGCAGGTTGTATTGGGGTCCTGGGGCTCTGTAACGGAATATATCAGGAGAGCGAAAGAGCGCCGGGGAGACGAGAGAAACATCGCCGACCGGATACTTTCTCGCAATCCCAATGCCGGGTTCGTAATGATTCAACCCCTTGAATACAAGAAACGAATGCAAAAAATGTCGGGAGCAGACCCTTCCCTGATTCTGAAAGAAGATTTTGTAGGAGAATACTTCAGAGAGGAAGGAATAACATTTCCTGATGAAGAAACAGAGGAATGCATCGTCGGTTCCTTAACCGTTATCTTTAGAGAAATTTACAAATTGTCGGAATCGGGGGACGAAAACAAACCGGGTTATCTGGTGTTCAAGGGAGAACAAAAAGGTCAGTTTTATGAAATTGTGGGAAAAAATGAATTTTTTATCAAATAATTACAGGTTTGGAATCCTGACATTGTTTGATGAAAAATTGTGAATTGTTTGGAACATATTTCGAGCATGGAGGCTTCATCGTATGGGCAGCTTACAGGATCAATTGCTGAAAGCTAAGCTTGTCAGCAAGAAAAAATATGTCAAGACAAAGCAGAAACAGAGGATGAAACAGAAGGAACTGGGAGCGGAGAAGCTGCGGGAAGAAAAACAGAGAAAAAAGCAGGAATACGAGCGGAAACTGGAGGAGCAGAGGAAGAGAAGTCAGGAACTTGAGGAGAAAAAGAAACGAGTCGAGACAGAAAGTGATTATAAAAGAAGGATTCAGGAGACGGTTCGCTCAGGAGAAATACTGAAAGGCGCCCGGGGAAAAGAACGGTTCTATATAACGGCGCAATCCGGAAAGATAGTTCTGACCTCCATATCGGAGAATCTCGCTTCTAAACTGAAAAGGGGAGAAGCCGCATTCGTCGAGTATGAAGAAAACAAAAAAAGGAAATTCGTTCCCGTCACCGCCTCGGCAGCACGTAAGCTCCTCGATTTAAATAAAGAAACCGTGAGATTTTTTATCCAGATATGAAGATATGAACTCCTGACGGCATACGCGGGAATTTACCGTCGGATGAATGCAGAACGGGTAAAGCGCGTGCGACGGGTTCGGTGTTGATTTGACTTTTTCGGATCGACCATACAACATGAGGGGCGATTCTTCCGCAGCGTTTATCGGATTCAGGAGAAGGTTACTGTGAATTTAAAGAATAATAGGGCGCCGAAAAACAGAAAAAACGAAATTGACCGGAAATTCCTGTTTTTTTTCCTGGGTATAATTCTTTTATCCGTGGTTCTTCGCTTTTATCAGTTATCGGCCGATCCGCCGCCTTCTGTGGGTTTGCATTTTATTTCCGATGAAGGATGGTGGGTTCACAATGCCAGAAATAAAGTGTTGTTCGGAGAATGGGTGCTTGATGAATTCAACCAGTCGCTGCTGATAAGTCCGTTGTTCTGTTTCAGCGCTGCGTTTTTCTTTTCCATAATGGGAGTTGGTTTTACCTCGGCCAGGATGACGTCCGCCCTGGCCGGCACGGTTTTCGTGTTATGGAGTTCTTTATGGGCCGGAAAAAAGTGGGGAGCTAAAACCGGACTCATAGTAGGACTTATGACTGGACTGGATTTCGTTTTAATCAGCATAAACCGGATTGCTTTCGTGGACTCGCTCATGCTTGTTTTTGTCTGGGGCGTTTACGCGTTCTGGGAGAGTTCCCGGAAACGCACTCTTTTTTCGTTCATTTCCGGTCTGTGTCTGGGCCTGGCATACGTAACCAAGTCTTACAGCCTGTTTTTCGGCCCTCTTCTGCTGCTGATCGCAGCAGCGGAAGGTTTCATAAATAAAAAGGCAATCCTTACGATCCTCAAACGTCTTTTTCTGTTCGGCGCCGGATTCCTTCTCATTATTATTGCCTGGATTCTGCTCCTGCTGATCCCCTATTGGTCCGATTTTAAAATAATGTATCATTTATGGACCGACGGCAATTTTCCTCGATCAGGAAAAGAGGCTCTAAAAAACATCGTCAATACCTTCTTTTTTATTTCAGACGGCAAAGTTCACCCGAGAAAATTCTTCCATCTGGGTTTCTTTTATCCGCTGCTTTTCAGCCTGTTCTGGTGTAAAATGCTCCTGAAAGCGAAAAACCTGAAAAAAACCTTTACAAACCTGAACATAGAAAAACTGGATTTCCTTATCTGGTTCCTCTGGGCTATTCTTTTCATTTTACCCCTTACCGCCAAACCTCTGCGAAGATATCTAATTCTCATATCGCCTTCCGTCATGTTGGGAGCGACCTTTCTAATCGGCAGAAAAGAATATGAAGAAAAAGGCCTGATGCGTCATTCAGAGAACAGGGTTAAAATGATCCTGGCGCTGCTCCCCCTGGGGATTACTCTGGGGACCATTTTTTCTGTTTTGCCGGCTAATCTGATTTTAAATATGATCTCACGGAATGCGCCTTTGCCCCCGCCGCATATGCACATCATGGCAATTGCCGCTGGCTCCCTTGCGGCTGCATCAGCTTTCTTCCTGTTAGTGGGTTCTCTTTTCAGAATCCAGGTGATCAGGTTTTTGCTTCATCCCCATAAAACAAAGGTCTTGATTTTGCTTTTCTTGGCCTATGTCGCAACACTGCACGGCCATGGATTCTATTACAGAACTCATTCGTTGCGTGACGTTTCCCGGGAATTGCGCGCTATTTTTAATGAATCGGTCACCGTACTGGGCGGTACCGCAGATACCCTGTGCCTTGAAAACAAGGCCAGGACTATAGCCATCTGGGGGAGGGAAGAAGCTGACAGGGTTTTGAATGAGAATCCTGTGAAGAGATTCGATCCCGATTATCTGATGATCCCGGTTAAAATGGACGGTCCCTGGATCAGAGAAGAAAGATACGCCAGATACGCCAGGAAAGATTTGCCGGCGGATTTGATAAAAGTATTGCCTGAACCCGGGGGCGGTTACAGAGTTGAAGTGGAACTTTATCGGCTGGAATGACCGGTTTGGATTGCTTTCCGCTTCGACCCACAGGAGTTTTCGCTTGCATGAAATGGACATCATTTTTAAAATTTCATAAATATAGACAGGAGCGTTATCTAAAAGATGCGCCAAGCGGAATCTCGACCTTCATTAAAATGGGAAGGATCGAAGAGGGCTTGCTTGATGGTTGGCATCAGGTCGAATATTTTCACGATGCTTACCACGGCGTTCGATGGACGAGCGCAAAAGCTTCCTGCCTGCTGAAAAACGATCCGCAGGAGAGAAACTCGGTCCTCCAGTTGTTCGCCTACAATCCGCTTTTTGATCAGCCCGACAGGAAAATAACGGTAAGGGTTAACGGGAAACCCGCGGGTTCAAGTTCAGTTGATTCATCCCTGGTGCGCCGGTTTTATCCGATTGAAACACGTAAAAAAACGATCCGAGTCGATATTGAAGTTCATAACCCCTTTACGAAAAAGACCACCGGCGACCCAAGGGAACTCGGAATAGCCGTATTTGAAATTTCCGCTCTGGGGCGCAAAGCGTCGCATGATCCCAGGATCATTGAATTGGAAACGACTCATCGATGCAATATTAATCCTCCATGCGTCATGTGCTACCCCAGGATTCTCGCCTCTGAACAGGAACTCGCCGGCGAACTCCATGATAACATTTTAAATCAAGTCCGCCCCTTCCTTAAGAAAGCGGACGCCGTATCCTTGCACGGCAGGGGAGACCCGCTGGCCTATTCACGGATTGAGGAAATCATCAACTCAATCGATACCGGAAAAACCAGACTCTACTTCTGCACCAACGGTCTGCTGCTGTACGATTCCCTGATTCGCGCGATGATACGAAAAAAAATCGAAATATTGAATGTCTCAGTCGATGCCGCTACAGCCGATACTTATGCAAAATTGAGAAAGAATCGCTTGAATGTTCTGATCAGAAAATTGAAAAGAGTGCAGAAAATCAAAAAAGAAATGAAAGCTCAAAGACCCAGGCTTTCTTTAAGCTTCATCCTCATGAAGGAAAACGCTCATGAAGCAGCCGACTTCATCGACCTCGCTCAGGATGTCGGCGCTTATATGGTTCGCTTCAGTCGGCTCAATCCCTTGCCCCGGCACCACAAAAACATTATTCAGGATTACGGAGACTTCCTTTTCGATTATAACAGCCAAATTATTCCCGACACGCCCAAAAACTTCCAGGCATACCTGGCTTCTGCTGTCGAAAAAGCTCGAACAGCAGGAATTGAAATAACTTTGCCCAGCGAGGAACTCGATCTGTGAAACACAATACTCAAAAAAAAAGAAGAATCCTGTGCACCAAACCCTGGACCTCGCTTATGATCACCGTAGACGGTAAAGTATCCTTCTGCTGCTATATGAGAGACCCGGAATATATCCTGGGAGACCTGCAAAAATCAGATTTAAACGCCGTCTGGAACGGCCAAAAAGCACAAATCATACGAAAAACTATGCTGCAAAACGAATTGCCCGAGTGCTGCAGGAACTGCCCTCGATATAATGAAAGAGCCGCTGAACTCAAATAATCTCTATGCGCAGGAAATTTATTACTGATTCATTCTATTAGCAGAATCTAAATATGCGGGGTCGGGAGATGATTGTTCTTCCTGGAGCTATCCTGAGCTTATGACTCGCTGCTGATGTTATCCAAACTCCTTAAAATCTCGTAACCGACAGCGAAATCTACAATACCCGTGCCCGGTTAATTATCACATCGGCGCCGACGGCAAATCGAAGGTCGAAAAATTCCACGGCGGCCAGGGCGTCGTGATCACGAAGGACCTTATTCCCTTCGACTTGAATTCCTGCTCCAGCGATTCTACGAAATTTTGAGCATCCTGCTTCCGGCATAATATGTTTATATTCCCCATTACCTGACCGCCGGACTTCGAAAAATCCCAGTTGAAATCAACCAGCTTTCCGTTGCCCGCCTTCCGGATTACAGGCAACAAATTCTTTAATCCCGAATCGCTGCCTGATTCCCTCCCTTCATGTGACTTCAAATATAAAGTCCCGGGACCGAATCTCAATGATATGTCGCGGGATGATGAGGAATCCGCAAATAAAAATGAATCCCCGTTCATACGGCCTAAACGTATCTTTATCCCGAACTCCACCATGCCGTGCAAACGGTCCAGACTCTCCTGGATTATCTCGCTCTGATGCTTCAACGTCTCACGCAATGAAGACGATGAACCGAATTTTAATCCGAATCGTACCGGTATCATCTCGTTCGTCTGATTAAATATCTCTCGAACAACTCGATGATGCTGAAACTCCGCCATCGAATTATCCGGGTCCAACTCCTCCTCGGTATGCTCGGAAACAATCGCCTGAAAACGGTCAACTGATACTGATACTACTCGCCTGTTCGCTATACCCGTTATTGCGCCGTTTTTCATCGGAAATGCTCGCGTTATCCCGTAAAGGTGTATCCATAGCCCGCCCATTTTTCCGTCCTTTCTACAAATGTTTCCGCTTTCAGCCGGCAGCCCCTCTGCCGACCTTGATCCTCAATTCAATCATTCGTTTCTTGCTGCTTTTATCGGGTTTTGTGTCTGTTCGGCGGGATTGTCCTTTCGCAATGGCGTTTCGGTATCTCTGGTTGCCGCTTCCTTCCGCCTGCGAAAATTAATGAGCCCCTGGCCCTCCCCACTTCCTTCAATATAGCGCCACAAAAACGGTAAATCAAGCAAAAATGTAAAAAAAAGTAATTTTCGCAATTATGGCATTTGAGTCGGCCGAAAGCGCACGGCATCGGCGAGCGACGATTTTTAGTTGAACTTCACGCATCAAGAAGCTAATTTTGAGGAAGGAGGTATCGATGGAAGAAAAAATAAAAAGTTCATGGGAAATAGCGATGGAGAAGCTTGGGATGGATAAGGAGCGAGAAGGTAAGCTGACGGAGGAGCAGCGAAGGAATCTGGAAGAGTTGAGGAAGGAGTACAAGGCGAAGCGAGCAGAATTGGAGATAATGTTGAAGGCGAAGCTGGGGAAGTTGGCTGACCGGACGCGTCCTGAGGAGATACACATGAAGCGGGAGCAGATGAAGAAGGAGTATAGTGAGGAGCTGGAGAGGCTGAGAGAGGAAGAGGAAGCGAAGCGGAAGCGGATAAGGATGGGCGAGCGGGATTGAGGCGTTGTATATTAGACATAGGTCGCTGGTTTTTCTGGTTTCCGGTAAGGGAAGTATTATCGAGGCTGCCGATCCGTTATATACCGAAGGCGGCGCGTGTGATGGGGATGTTGCGCGGCGGCATATCGATTCGTAAGAAGAATGCGGCGCGATCTGAATTCAGGCGGGTAACGGGGGAGGAATTGAGCGAAGGGGAGATGGACGAGATAGTGCGAAGGAGTTCGGTATTATCGATGGAGTCATTAATGCTGAGTTTCGTATATCCGCGTTTGACGGAGCGTAATATCTGCCGGGTGATAACGACGGAAGGGACGGAGTTATTGGACAGGGCTCTTGAGGGTGGGAACGGCGTCATTCTGTTATTGGCGCATTTTGGAGCGAACCAGTTATGCATGCCGGCATTGGGGTATGCCGGATATCGGATCAATCAGTTGGCTGGAGCGCCTGAGGACTGGCATAAGCTGACGCGGGTAGTACCGCGGAAGATAGAGCGAAAGATTTTCGACGTGAGATTTCGTCTGGAGAGTCATCTGCCGGTAAATTTCATATTTGTCCGATCTACGATGAGGCCGGCGCTGGAATGTTTACGCAGGGGCGAGATATTAATCATGGCGTTTGACGGAAGGGCGGGAACGCAATGGTTGGAAACGCGATTTTTCCGTCGGAAGTTGAATATTTCGACGGGACCATTTTCGTTATCCAGGATTTCCGGTGCGCCCATTCTTCCTTTGTTCGTAATAAGAAGGCCGTCCGGCGGATTCCTGTGCAGGATTGAACCGGCTATTGAAAAGATTCCTGCAGATTCGGGACGCAAAGGCCTGTCGAAGGCGGCCAGAGAGTTTGCTTCCATACTGGAACGATATGTGAAAATTTACCCCTGTCATTATATACAGTTACTGGCGGAGGCGAGGTTAAGGGCGAATTTTGATCCGGTTCCCCTGTTTATTGACAATCAGGAAGGAATGTCTTAATCTGAGAAGGCTATGAAGTCTCCAACCCACAGAGCCAAGCCGGATTATTCGATAGCAGTTTTTTTCTCGTTGGAAAAAGAAGCGCAAGGCATGATCAAGGCGGCCGGTTTGAAGAAATCGGATTCGCTGGTCGGATTAAAGGTTTATGAAGGGATATATGAAGGCTTGAAGTTGTTCGTTATTTTGACGGGAGTCGGAGAACGCCGGGCGGAAAAATCGGCAAGAAAATTTCTGAACGCCATCAGGCCGTCGTTCGTTATCTCATCAGGATGGGCCGGCGCCCTCAATGAAAATTTCAGGGTAGGAGACCTGCTTATTCCGACTAGAATCACCCGATGCGCGGACGGAGTTTCCCTGGTTCTGGACGACCGTATCATTGAACTGATTAAACCCTGCTTGAAGGAGTTGCCCATTCATTATCCCCATTCCGGGCTGACGGTCGACCGGGTTTTCGACAAGGAGCAGAAGGTTTCAATCAAAAAAAAATATCCTTATGCGGGTATGGTCGACATGGAGTCTTGCGCGGTTTTGAATGTTTTGAACTCTCAGGGGATTCCCATATTGATTCTTCGTTCTGTCTCCGATTCTTATCATGCAAAACTGCCGAAAATAGTAACGCAATTTAGTTATTATCGCGGAAAAAAGAAATGGCTGCAGCTAGCCGCTTTAATTCTTAATCCTCTTGAAGCGATGAGGATACTGAGGATTACTTTTAATTGCTGGAAAGCCGAAAGAAACCACACTCAAGCATTGCTGCGGCTGATAAAAGAATTTCCGCTCACCGACATGGACAAAAGAAGCGCCCGTTTTCAAACGGGGTCTCAGTTTTCTGCTGGAGAAACTCCCGAAAAATATTGAAGACATTTTTCTCTTGACATTTTTGACTCAGAAAGAGTAAAGTCGCCTTACCGGTTTACTTTTTACCGGTTTTCAGGCACGTAGCTCAGGGGGAGAGCGCTACCTTGACGCGGTAGAAGTCGACGGTTCGAAACCGTCCGTGCCTATAGAGAAAAGGAAATCATGGGGCCGAAAGCCGAGTGATTTCGCGGATGATTGAAAAGGTCATCGGATGTTTTCATGACGACGAGTAAAGCATGAAGGCGCTGAGTTTTAAGGCCTGTAACTCAATTAAGAAAGGTGGTACTTTGAGAAGAAGGAGGAGAATTGGAGGCAGAAGGAAACCTCCGGAACCTGACGTACGGATCAACGATATGATCAAAGCGAAGGAAGTCAGGCTTATTGACAGTGAAGGCAATCAATTGGGAGTAACGAATATTGATGAGGCTTTGAGGATAGCTTCCGAGCAGAAGCTTGATTTAGTGGAAGTAGCGCCTCAGGCAGACCCGCCTGTTTGCCGGATAATGAACTATGGGAAATATAAATTTCAGAAAAGCAAAAGAGATCAGGCCGCAAAAAAACGACAGAAGACTTTTCAGGTCAAGGAAGTCAAATTTCGACCCAAGACGGAAGAGCATGATTATCAGTTTAAGTTAAAGCATGTACAGAGATTTCTGAAAAGCGGCAACAAAGTGAAAGCAACCATAATGTTTCGAGGCAGAGAAATGGCTTACACTGATTTCGGCCGGCAGATACTCCAGCGAGTAACGGAAGAAGTGGAGGAACTGGGACAGGTTGAATCTCCGCCCAAGTTGGAAGGCCGAAACATGAGCATGATTCTGGCGCCGAAATAGGACTGAACGGATACTTACAGGAGCAAAGGGTAAAGAAATGCCGAAAATGAAAACGAGCCGAAGTGCGGCTAAACGATTCAAAATAACGAGCAAGGGACGGGTTCGTTGTCAGAAAGCGTATCACAGGCATATATTGACGAAAAAGTCATCCAACAGGAAAAGGAAGTTGAGGAAAACGACGGTCCTTCACAAGGTGGATGAAAAGAGGATAAAAAAGTTATTGCCTTATAATTAGTCCCTTCAACGGGGATTTGTCTGCCGGTCGTTAATTGAGGTTCGGCTGCGAGAAATCCCGCGTTGAGATATATTCATATTAAAACAGGATTGAAAATACGCTGGCGAATGATCGCTATGTCGGATATTGAACGAAGGAGGAATTCATGGCGCGAGTGAAAGGAGCGCCGGCATCACGGCGCCGCAAAAAGAAAATCATCAAGCAGGCGAAAGGATTTACAGGATCAAGGAGACGACTGTATAAAACTGCAAAGGAGTCTGTCTGGAGGGCCAGGCAATACGCTTATATTCATCGCAAACAGAAGAAACGTAATTTCAGAAGGCTTTGGATAATCAGGATAAATGCCGCAGCCAGGCAGAACGGCATCTCTTATTCAGCTTTCATGAACGGAATGAAAGAACTCGGAATAGAAATTGATCGAAAAGTGCTGGCAGATTTATCCGTAAATGAACCGCAAGCCTTTTCAGAACTCGTTCAGCGAGTCAGAACGACGTCTTCAGCCGCCGAATGACTCAGTATGCCGTGATAGGGTTAGGCGCTTTCGGAATGAGCGTGGCGGTCAGTCTGGCCAAGGAGCGCTGCCAGGTGCTCGGCATCGATATGAATGAAGAGAAGGTGAATGCCGTCGAAGATGCTTTGACTCAGGCCGTCCAGCTTGATGCCACCAATGCCAAGGCTTTAAAGGAAGTGGGACTGGCCATGTTCGATTACGCTGTGGTCGGCGTAGGCACAAACCTGGAAGCTTCCATTATGGCGACTCTGAATCTCAAGGAATTAGGCGTTAATCACGTCATCAGCAAGGCGACTTCGGAACATCACGGTAAAATTCTGGAAAGAGTGGGCGCAGATCGCGTGGTCTATCCGGAAAGAGATATGGGAAGACGCATTGCGCAGACACTCGCTTCGCCTACCATTTTCGATCATATACAACTCTCCAAAGAATACAGCATCGAAGAGGTCATCCCGCCGCCTCAATTTTTATCCAAAACTCTAAGGGACCTCGATTTGAGAGCTCGCTTCGGCATCAACGTCATCGGAATCAGGCATGAACCCTCCAAGGGGCTTTCCAAAACTTTTTCAAAAGGCGAAATCAACATCGCTCCGATGGCCGACGAGAGGATTGAAGCGGGCGACAAGCTGCTTGTCATCGGCAGGAACGTCAATTTTCAGGAGTTCGATAAAGAATTAAAGAGGCTGAAAAGCGCCTGAGCAAGCTGAGCGATCGACGAAATTAATCATTTCCGGAAAAATTTTACTTATTGCAAAGCTTGCATTATTATGAAAAAGGAAGCGTGGGAAACGCTTGAAGACATGAGTTTCTTTCACATGTTGTTTGATATTGACAGTGAGGTCGAAACGTGGCGATAGAGAGTTTAAAAACATTAAAAGAGAAAGTGATCGAATTGGTCGAGCGCCATAAAGAGCTTCAAATGGAAAACGAAAAATTGAAAACCGACATTGAAGAATTGTCTGAAACGAAGAATAAACAGGATGAATTGTTGAAGAAATTTGAATCTGATAATGAAGAGCTCGAACGATTTCGGGAGAAAGAAGAGGAATGGCGGAAAGAAAGGGAGGAATTGAGGCAAAACATTGAGGAAATGTTGGAGGATTTGAATAGATCAGGTTTATTCTGAGGTTAAAAAGATGAGCATGAACGGAGACAAAGCGGAAGTGGAAATATTCGGAAAGCGGTATATGCTTACGGGAGAAGGAATGGATCAGTTGAAAGTAGCGGCTGCGCTTGTTGATGACAGATTGAAGAAGACGTCTCAGATTCTGAAAAACAAACCCAGAGAAGACCTGGCGGTACTGGTTGCCCTTAACCTGGCAAGCGAGATGCTTGAATTGGAAAGGGAGACGAAAAGAACAGAGAATTTTATTGAGGATACGAGTTCAGATTTAATACAATTGATAGAGGACGGAACCGGGTCAAGAATCCGCGATTCCAAACCGTTGGATAATGGCGGCGGATAAACTGAAAATTTTTTATAAACGTATTTCATCACCGTTTCTGCTTGACGGAAGATGAAAGTGAGAATGACTTGAAGATTCCCCTGCTGAGTTCGTGATGAGCTGGAAAATATTGAGCCAACACTTAATAAAAGGGAGCTTGAGTTTGAAAACAGCGGACATGCCTCTTTCGGGAGGACTTCCAAAATTTTCAACAGGGCGCCCACCTGGTTTTCCAGGTTCAATGACTCCGTTCACACGGCTCAAGCGGGGGATTTATTCTATCTTATATTCGCTTTTTCCTTTGACGGAAAGCTGAGACTCTTCATTTTTTTCTCATAGACTGGTCGAAGATACTTAAGTAAATCCGCCTCCCAAAGTTGTCTGGACGATGATAATGACCGCA
This sequence comes from uncultured bacterium, assembly GCA_964619725.1. Classification (GTDB taxonomy): domain Bacteria; phylum CSSED10-310; class CAZUFC01; order CAZUFC01; family CAZUFC01; genus CAZUFC01. The sequence goes on from CAZUFC010000021.1 coordinate 57,806, forward strand.
GTTAATTCAAGAGGTTGGATTCATAGTTGTATATTTTTTATTTCATCAAGCAAAGAAAGAATAATAACTGGAAGGCCGGAGGAATCGGAATTATTCCAACTCTAAGGAGGTGACTTCAGTTGAATTATGTCTTACCGTCGATAGTGTTCATAGTAGTTACAGCGGTAAGTTTTCTATTAGGACAGGTGATAAGCCGCAGGAAGACTTCGAAAATAATCGATAAAACTGAGGAGGAGCGCGGCAAAATACTGTCCAGGGCTGAGCATAAAGCTGAAACTATGATTAAAGAAGCCAAATTGGAAGCAAAAGAGAAGTTTTTCACGATGAAGTCAGATTTTGAGAAGCAGACGAAGGATCGTCGTGAGGAGCTTCAGGCGATGGAGAAGCGATTTCATCAGAAGGAAGAGAACATAGATCGCAAATTATGTCTTCTGGAGCAGAAGGATCATAACTTACACAAGAGAAAAAATGATCTGGATCGCCGGCAGCGCAAGCTGGAGAACAAGGAGAAAGAGGTAGATCGGATATTGAAGGAGCATCAGACGACGCTTGAGCGGATAAGCAGTTTAACGGCTCAGGATGCCAAGAAGATGTTGATGGATTCCATGGAAGAGGAAGCCCGGAGGGATGTGGCGGTATCGATCAAGCGCATAATTGACCGAGCGTCAGACGAATCGGATAAAAAGGCGAAAGAGATAATCAGCCAGGCGATTCAGAGGTGTGCATCGGAGCATGTTGTAGAGACGACGGTTTCGGTGGTTGATTTGCCGAACGACGAGATGAAGGGCCGGATAATCGGCCGAGAAGGACGCAACATAAGGGCATTGGAAATAGCGACAGGTATTGATCTTATCATTGACGACACTCCCGAAGCGGTTATCCTTTCGGGTTTTGATGCTATAAGAAGGGAGATAGCGGCTATATCCTTGAGGCGCCTGGTTGCGGACGGACGCATTCATCCTGCGCGGATCGAAGAGATCGTCAAGAAGGTTGAAAAGGAGATGGAGTCGAACATAAAGGAATTAGGCGAGCAGGCCGTTTTTGAAGTCGGAATACAGGGTCTGCATCCTGATGCGGTGAAGCTGCTGGGGCGACTGCGGTACCGGACCAGTTACGCGCAAAATGTTCTGCATCATTCCATCGAAGTCGCTTTTTTATCGGGCATAATGGCTGACGAACTGGGAGTGGATTCTCCCGTGGCGAGGCGAGCGGGTTTGCTTCATGATATCGGAAAAGCCATGGACCACGAAGTTGAGGGTTCGCATGCCAAGATCGGGGCTGATCTGGCCAGAAAATTCAATGAATCTCCGGCAGTTATCGAGGCGATAGCGTGTCATCACGGAGAAAAACAGCCGCATTCCATCGAAGCGGTGCTGGTGCAGGCCGCTGATGCGCTTTCAGCAGCGCGTCCCGGGGCTCGACGTGAGATACTTGAGACTTACATCAAGCGGCTTGAAAAGTTGGAGTCTCTGGCGGATTCGTTCAAAGGGGTCGATAAGTCCTATGCCATTCAAGCGGGGAGAGAAATCAGGATCATCGTCAAACCGGATGAAATAAACGACCCCGAAATGTCTGTATTGGCCAAGGACATAGCGAACAAGATTGAAGACGACCTGGAATATCCTGGAGAAGTTCGCGTTACCTGCATAAGGGAAACCAGGACGGTTGAATATGCAAAATGATTCCTCGAAAAAGACAGACAAGGAGGACATAAGCAGGTTAAGGTTTGAACTGGAAACTTGCGCCAGGGAATTGGAAGCGGAGGATTTATCTCTGGAAAAGGGAATAGAGATTTACCGGCGTGGAATGACGGTGTTCGGAAAACTCAAGAGCATACTATCCCGGGATGACGGAAAAATTTACCTGGAAAAGATCGATCCCGACGGCGCCTGGACCTCGGAATCTTTCGATGCCGTTTAGACTCAGCGACGAAAAACGACAGCGTATTTTGGGAGCGGAATGATGGGCCTGGACTTGATCAAACCATGCTTGTACGTCGTGGGAACCCCTATCGGGAATCTGGGTGACATGACGCCCAGGGCGATTGAGGCGCTTAAGCTGGTGGATTGCGTGGCGGCCGAGGATACGCGAAGAACGAGAAAGTTATTCTCAAAATTCAACATTCATTCGAAAATTATCGCTTATCACGACCATAATAAAACAAAGTGCGCCGGCGCTATCATCAGGATGCTGAAAAAAGGCGATAATGCGGCCCTCGTAACGGACAGCGGAACCCCCAATATTTCCGATCCGGGTTTCCATATCATCCGGGAAGCCTGCGCGGAAAATATAGAGGTTAGGCCGATTCCGGGAGTATCGGCTTTGACTGCGGCCTTGAGCGTCAGTCATGTTCCTGTTGACCGATTTATCTTTGAAGGTTTTCTTCCCAGAACGCGCGGCAAAAGAATGAAACGGCTTGCTCAATTGGCGACTCAGGGCCTTACCGCGGTCTTCTTTGAAGCTCCTCATCGACTGGAGGCGTTTCTGGATGATTTGACGGAGGCGTTTAACGATCGTGAGGCGATTATTGCCGGCGAGTTGACCAAGATGCATGAGAAGTTTTACCGGGGACGGTTGAGCGGAGCGAGGAAGCATCTGAAGGATGTTCCGCCGCAAGGTGAATACGTCGTCATCGTGGAAGGAGGAAAAAAGAGGGAGGAAAGGGAAATCCCCGAGGAAAACCTGATAGAGGAAGCGAATATGCTTATTCAGAATTACAGGTTGAACATTAAAGAGGCTTGTGGTTTAATAGCGAAACGTTACGGCTTGCGAACCGGAGACGTTTATCGCATTTATGTGAAACAATGAGAGGAAAAGAGTAAAAATACGGAAGCGGAAGAGTCCTGGTGGGCTCTCTGGACTTCAAATCCAGTAACGGGCTCTAGAAAAGTCCGTGGTGGGTTCGATTCCCACACGCTTCCGCCATTTTTTCAGGCTTATTAAATGAATGCTTCCGAAAATCTTTTGCCTTTCAAATGGCTGAATCCTCAATACAAAAATAGAGAATGCATCATCAGCGATTCCCTGGACGAACAAACCTCTCTTAAATCGAAAAATTATACCTATGGAGAACTCAAAAACAATATCCTTTCCTGCGCCTCCTATTTCAAAAGCCTGGATTTCCGGGATCGTGAAAAGATTCCCATAGTCCTGAAGGATCGTTTCCAGTTTATGGCTGTATTTTTCGCCCTGTTGCAGAACGGCGCATTGCCCGTATTGCTCGATCCTGCAGGAAAATCGGAACTGGATTCCGTCCTCCGTGCGGTGGAGCCTCGCTATGTCATAGCGGATTCGACCAATCGGCAAATTTTTGAGGAATCAGCAGGAAATTTCGATTTTCGTATTATAGACCCCGATGATATCGGGATAAAAGAGGGGGGAGGATTTCATTTAAGCGGGACCTATGAGGCCGACGAGCCGATGTGCGTGCTTTTTACTTCCGGTTCCACGGGTGAGCAGAGCGGCATCGTCAAGACATACGGCAATATTATTTCGGAACTGGAGGTGTTGATTCGAATATTGAAGATCAGCGACCGGCATATCTTCCTGGGTCTGGTTCCATGGCACCATATTTACGGACTCTTGTTCACTGTTTTTTTACCTTTGCGGGTCGGCGGGGCCGTCCATTCGAAAACGCCTTTGTTGCCGCAGGAAATCATATCCGCGTTGCGAAAACGGAGAGATTTTCCGACAATCCTGGTGGGAGTCCCGGTTCACTATGCGGCTTTAAGCAGGCTGGGGAACAAGGGGAAGGTGAGCGACTTCAGCCAATTGTCCCCCATCAGTTCCGGAGCTGCTCTGTCTAATGATATATTCCGGGATTTCTTTGTAACATACGGAAGGGGAGTACTGGAGATATACGGTTCAACGGAAACAGGCGGAATCGCCTGGCGGATTCAGGATGATGAAGCGGGTGAAATGACGTCATGGTCCGCTTTCCCTTATACGGAGTGGAAAATTAAGTCCGGAGGCGCCGAAGGTTCCTTGATCGTTCGTTCTCCGGCCGTTTCTCATGCGCAGCTCATCCGCAACCATACCGTCAGAATAGTTTCAGACGACGGATGGTTCATCATGGGAGATATAATACGGCGCAACGACAAGGATGAATCGCGTTTCATTTTTCTGGGTCGCGATCTGCAGATCATGAAGGTCGGGGGCAGGAGGATATCGGCCCGGGAGATCGAACAGGTGATACTTCAAATCGATTGGGTGAAGGATTGCGCTGTCGTTGCCGAGTGTCTGGGCGGAAGCGCGGGAACAGAGCTGTTCGCCGTCATTCAAAAAAGCCGGCAGGTTGATGACGTCTCTCTGAAAACAAGGATACGTGCCTATTGCAAAGAAAAACTGGCGCAATACAAGGTACCCAAGAGAATAGCCGTCATGGAACGCATTCCCCGGAATCGAAACGGTAAAATAATTTACCCGGAAATAAAAAAATCGTTGTCTTCAGTGTGGAAAAGCTGATCTTTCAGTTTTTCCATATCTTCGTCCAACGGTCTGTCTTTATCCAGGAACGGGACTGTAGAACGTATTTTTTCAAAGAATTTCGTCGATTCCGCTGATAAAAGCCGCCTGTTCCTTAATTCTGTAGCCTGACAGCTTATCATGGCGTGAATCGAGGCTGTTTTTCTGCAAAGTTCCAGTATGGCGGCGGCTTCTCTTGCCGCAATAGTGCCCATGCTGACTTTATCCTGGTTATGGCATTCCGTGGAACGGGAAAAAGCGGAAATGGGCGCGGCCGTTTTCAACGCTTCGGCGGCAAGCGCTGATGCAGTAATCTGCAGCCCCTTGAAACCGTGATGAGAAAAATCTGTGGATCCTTGCTCATGCGAAGGAATGAGATTATGGGGGAGGCCCCTGTTGAATCGAGAATCAACGAGCAGCGCTATCTGGCGGTCGAGGAGGTCCGCTACGTTGGCCAAGGCTGGTTTAAGGCTGTCCATGGCCTGAGCGATATGACCGCCGTAAAAGTTGCCTCCATTGTATATTTTCTCTTGAAGCGGATCGATGATGGGATTGTCGTTGACAGAATTGATTTCTGTCGTGGTAATGCGGTCCGTCCATTCGAGCACATCGCGCAGAACGCCGATGACCTGAGGCGCGCATCGAACGGAATAGGGGTCCTGCAATTGAACGTCGCATTTGTTTTGTTTGCTTTCGCTTTTCAGGCGCTGAATCAGTTCATCCTGGTTAAGAGCCAGTCTGCTGCCTTTCAGATAAGAAAATATGTTACGGGCTGAGATTATCTGGCCGGGATGAGATTTAAGTTCGTGAATTCTGGGCTCAAAAGGAATTTTACTGCCGTAAAGGGCTTCAATGCACAGGGCCGTCGAACGTTCAGCAATTTCCGCCAGTCTCCGGGAATCATAAACGGCCAGGGTCGCGAGCGCTGTCATGACGGATGTCCCGTTTATCAGTGCCAGGCCTTCCTTGGGTTCCAGAACAACAGGTTCAAGGTTCGCTGCTTGCAGTGCAATTGCCGCATCGGTCACACCGGTTTCGGCATATACACGGCCTGTGCCGGTCAAAGCCGCTGCAATGTAAGCCAAAGGCGTCAAATCGCCGCTCGCTCCCACCGAACCCTGGGAAGGAATAACAGGGATTATCCGATTGTTGATCAGGTCCTTCAGCGCTTTCAGCAATAGGTAGCGAATGCCCGAATATCCCTGACTGTTTGAATTCAGACGGATAAGCATGGTCGAAATGACTGCCTCCTCTGGAAATGGTGGTCCCGTGCCGCAAAGATGATATTTAATTAAGTTGCTCTGCAGATTCCTCATGTCTGTCTGACTTACGTTAAAACGGCATGAATCCCCGAAACCCGTGGATACTCCGTATACCGGAACTCCGGCTTCAAGGCTCCGCATTAAAAAGCGATGACCGCTGTTGATGAAATCGACATACTCTTGCGTTTCGCGTAGCTCTACCTGGTAACCGCTGCGAGCGACGCTCACCACCTGGTCGAGCGTCAAACGAGAAGAGTCCAGAAACAGTTTTTTACGTGAGTGATCCAAAACGCCCATTTAATCTCATCCCGTCCTTCCGACGCTGAAAATGCGCTGTAATTTGTCCGGTCAGGAAAACGACAAGGCCCTTGATTGCACTTCACATACAATCAAAATCGTTTACCGGCTTTCATATATCACTCAATCCGAAACGATGCAACCTGGACCGCAAGTCTCAAATTCCAGGCGGGATTGATCAGAAGGGAGTTACAATTTTTCCGAATCACATCGTCTCTTATACGCAACAATTTTTACTATCCATGTTTGAATAACCTGTGCAATGGATTCCAGTCGCCTGGGTGTTCTGATTCTAGACTTCCATAAATTTTTCAAAGTTTGACAATATACACTGATGAGTTATTTCAAGTATATTCATGATGCCGAAAACCGGAAGGACATGCGATTCAGGATAATATCAACCCTCTTATTCGAAAGATACGTTTTACGAATGTCCATATCCCCGTTCCTTCAAGCGTCGCTACCTACGGACTTGCTAAAGATAGCGCTGGTATGCTTCCGTAATCCTCAGGTCCCCGCGACGCCCAAATATGAGGGAATCTGAAAGCTCTCACTACGATTTTGTATGAGAAATCAGGGCCAAGAGACGTAAAAAGTAATCCCTCTTCTCTTTTCGAGTAAATTCGCGTGATTTCGCGGATAAAATATCCTGAAAACCGTTTAAATATTAGCAGATGCCGGAATTGTGTTTATATATCATCCGCGAAACTTCACGAATTCACACGAAAAAGAAGGGTTGTCTTAATGGTCGGAGTCGAAGACGCTCCGCTGTTGTCATTGACGGATGACGCGGAAAAATTACTTGCCCCGTATTTTGTGGCTTATTGCTCGTGTCGCAGCGCTGTCCCTTGATGAATTATTTCACGGATATGTCAGTTATGTCGAAAACTCGGACGACATGCTATTTACGCCAATTCAGTCCCTCTTATTCGTTGGATTCGTCTGGATTCCGCGTCATTGGCCTAACCCGCGTTTACTAAAGGCCGCAACCGCGCATTCTGCTATGGACAGGAAAAAATAGGTCGTTTTCTGCTTGACAAAATGAAAAATTGATTTAATATGATGTGGAAGCGAGCGGGAATAGCTCAGCTGGTAGAGCCCTACGTTGCCAACGTAGTTGTCGCGGGTTCGAATCCCGTTTCCCGCTCCATCGTAACGGCGGCGTACCCAAGTGGCTAAGGGAGAGGTCTGCAAAACCTCCATTCACCGGTTCGAATCCGGTCGCCGCCTTTTATTTAAGATAAAAATGCCGGGGTGGCGGAACTGGGAGACGCAAGGGACTTAAAATCCCTCGAGATTTTGATCTCGTGCCGGTTCGATTCCGGCCCTCGGCATTTCCCGCCTCTTTTGCTAATTCCCAAAAATTCCTTAATTGTAATTGCATAAACAGCGAATTTTTCCTGAAACTGATTATTTCCGGACACCCGGTCAGTTTAATCTTTGCGTAAATTTTCGTTTCCGGGAAGAAGATCGAAAAGAATTGTCAGGATGGATGTGATGGGCAATAAATCGGATGATATATAGCATTCTGCAGAGTCTGGATATCCTGTCGTGCTGACGGCGCTGCTGGGGTCTGCGTCCCTGATTTTATTTTCTAGAGCTGTCGCCAATCTGTCGGAAAACAATTTGTTGTTTGGCCCAGGGCTTCTGAAAGAAAATTTGGCGGCTTTATCGGTAAGGTTGAGTAAAATATAAAGTATGCTCGTCAGCTCAGACTCACGTTTCAGCTCATGGGCTTTGACCGTCGCCAGCATGGGGCCTAATTTAATGTTTTCGCAACAGAAGAAATAATTTTCAGCCGTTTCGTTTTTGTTCAATCTGACGGATGCATCCATTAATTTCTGATAATGCGACCAGTCCGCTAGAAAAAAATCGTACATTAATCGTCCGGGTTCGGGATTCGGCAGAGAGCAGATAAAATCATCCAGAACGTCCCAGGATTTGGGGTCTACGCCTGATTCAGACAACCGGTCCAGTTGATTGAAGATATAGGTTGGCGGATCCAGTTCGTGAAGTCGGGGATCGCGTTCCTTGTAAAAGAACTGGTAACCGCCCCCGGCTACGGCATGAATGAATTCCGTAATTCTGTGAAGCAAGGAACTGCGTTTTCTCTGATTGAGGTCGAAGACGGTGGCTTTTTCGCAATCGGGCTCGAACAGGTTCTCATATCTTTGACGGCTTTCATTGACGAAGTTCCTGGCGAATTCGGTATAATCGTCGGTAACGGTATTTAAATTGAAGTCGCCGGTCAGGCCTACCAGGTTCAGGAAATCGTCAAAAATATCGTTTACTTCCAGGTGCTTGAGCAGTTTATGAACTATTGTCGAAACGGAACAACGGCAGGAACCTGATGCATTCGGGTTCAAGATGATAGCCTTGTCGTAATCCGCTGCAGGCGTGTGATTGTCAATGACTACCACTTCTCCCGCCAGCGGCTGCAATTCATTATATTCGGAAAAGGACCCTTTGCCCACAATGAACAGCAGGTCGGGTTTATAACCCAGCGCCGCTATTTCCTTGGGCGTCAAAATGAACTGAGGAGGAAGGCTCACTCTAACGAAGCTGTCGAAATTTTTCAATGCCTTCTTCAGCAAAATGCCGCTGATTATGCCGTCCGGATTGTCGCTTAGAAATAAAGATATCTTCTTGTGTTGCGCATTTTTGATTATCTTGCTGACTCGCTCCAGCTCAGGAAATGTTTCGCTCATAATATCCACCGCCTTGATTCTAATCCTAAGCGCCGGAAACGATTCGCCCGGCGTTCGGCGCAAGGGCTTTTCATCATCCCTCTTCCTGCCGTTCTCCTGTCGATAAAAAGCCGGGATAAAAAATCATCTCTTTTTAACATGGCAGTCGCTGCATTTTGATATTCTTTCTGCCGACAGTCCTTTTTTGTGACATTTCCAGCATACATCGTGCATGTTCTTCACATTATTGGACGGATGATCGATCTTTTTTTTGATCGAATCGTGGCAGAAACTGCATTGGGTTTTTTCTGAGTGATTATTATGATTCAATTTCACAACGGTCGGGCGTCCGTTTTCCGTTTTACGCGACGTTTCCAGCACTATTTCCTTAATGTCGACCGCGTTTTCTGAGAATGCTGAAATACCGGAAAACAGCAGCAAAATAATCAAAAAAAGAATTCTTTTGCTCAACATGGGAGACCTCTTTTCAAGACGGTCGGGGTTCATTCCGTCATTCTCCGTTACTGCGGACCGGCCGCAATATTAATGACGACGGTCGTCGCCTCATTCCCAATCAAGTTTTGCATTTCATGTTTCATAGGTTGCGCAACCTTTAGACTTTCACTATAACGGCAATCAAGCGATTTGTCACATGTGTTGAGCATTGTTCGGACGCTTGTTTTCATGCGTAGCTTTTTCTTTAATTATCAGTCGTTTAAATCCGCTTCTCGCGATGTGGTCGTAATATCCGGTTTCTGCTGCTCTTCTTTTTTCTCGGTTTCCCGGGTTTCCTGTTCGCTTTTTTCCTGCTTTTCTTTTTCTTTCTCTTTTTCTTTTCGTTTCCTGGCTTTTTCTTTTTCAGCTTCTTCTTTTTGCTTTCTCTTTTCCATAGAACGGAAAGCTAAAGGATCGATTTTTTCCAGGTCGAAAAAGGTGATTTTGTTCAGGAAATAATCGGAAACGACTAATTCCTGGCCGTCACCAGTAACGGCAATGCCTATGGGGCGGGAAAGTTCTTCCGTCAAGCGAACGGGTCTGACGGAAGTGCGGCGTTCGTCATAAGGGTCCAGAGCCAGGATGTTTCCGCGGTAGGGATCGGTGATGTAGAAGGTATCGGTTTTTTCAGAATAAGCGATATGAGGATGATACCTTTTCTGTCCGCGTCTTATTCTTTGAGGCCAGTAAGGAACTCGCCAGTACCTGACATATTCGCCGTCGGGAGAGAATTGTTGAATCCGTGTATTTCCCAGGTCGACGACGAACATGTTGCCTTTGTTATCCAGGGCGATGCTCGTAGGCCATCTCAGTTCGCCTGTTTTTTCTCCCGGCTTGCTGAAAGCGGTGAGAAAATCGCCGTCAGGATTAAATTTCAGAATTCGGCTGTTTCCTGCGCTGCATATATAGAGGTTATCGTTTCTGTCGACAGTCAGTCCCGCAGGCGAGATAAGGGGATAATCAATGGCTTTAACGACATTCGCGTAGGATTTGAGGTCCGGCGAGAGTTTGAAGACCTGGTTCACGGCGCTGTTCGATACGTAAAGACAACGGTTGGAGTCCATGGTTATACCTTCCGGTTGCCTTAAATCAACTCCGTCTTCGTCCACGGAGAAGCCTTTTCCCAGTATCTTCTGGACCTCTCCGTCCCTGGTCATTATTTTGACCATATGATTATTATAATCGGCTACGTACAACATTTCATCGTCGCCTGTCAGCAAAGAACCCGGGCCGTTCAGCTTTTCCCTCGACATCTGTTCTACACCCGCAAAAGCGTAACCGATCGCCTGTAACTGCTCAATCTCTTCCAGACTCAATTCAGCCGGCTGCGTCTGTCCCCGCAACATATAATTCTCCGCTATATAATTGCCCATGTCCTCATAAAGCCTCTTCCGCTCGTCAGGGTGCGTCTTATACAAGTTTTTCTGCTCCTGCGGGTCCTCTTTCATATCAAATAACAGAGACCTCGTTTCATATTTCGGTTCATATATGAATTTATACTTGTCATCCTGAACCATCTTGATGGGGTCTCTCATCCTGAATGTCTCAGCGTATGCCTTCTCAGAATGAGTGTAGGTCAATTTCTGAATCAGGGTCGGCTTCATCAGGGGTTTCAGTGATTTGCCCTGCAGTTCCGGGTTCAACTGGAAATCGCATATTTCCAGTATTGTAGGCGGTATGTCGATAGTCTGAACCATGTCCGGCACCACCATGTTCACTTCTTTCACATAATCAGGCAAGGATATGATAAGCGGCACCAGTACCTGTTCTTCATAAAGCGTGCGTCCGTGATCCATCCCGCCATGTTCCTTGAATTCCTCCCCGTGGTCGGAAAAAATGATGATCATCGTCCGGTCGAATACTCCCTTTTCAATTAATTTCTGAATTATTTTGCCGAAAGAGGCGTCCACTCGTCTTATTTCGCCGTCATACAGCGCTATCAAATGCTCCAGGTCCTCCGGGTTTTCAAAATCCACGTTTCTTCGGAAATACTTGTGGAAGTCCTTGGGCCAGCCCGTCATCGTACCGGTATAATCCGGATCATAGATTTCGGATAAAGGCGCCGGCGGATCATAAGGGGTATGAGGATCAAGATAATGCAGAAACAGGAGAAAAGGTTCGTCCGAAGCGTTTTTATCCAACCAGTCCAGTCCGAATTGCGTGATCTTTTCCGTACCCTGCTCCAGGGGCTTGGCTATTTTTTCAAAGTCATCAAAGCCGCGTTTAAAACCGAAAGCCGCTCCTACATAAGCAGAACTCACTACAGCCCCGGTCTTGTAACCTCGTTTATTAAGCATTTCGCCCAGAGTTTCATTTTCTTCGGGCAACTTGGTACCGTCGGTTTCGACTCCATGAGCGGAGGGATACAACGAAGTGAAAATAGACATATGAGAGGGCAGCGTCCAGGAACATTGAACGATGGGATATTGGAAGACGACGCCTTTTTTGCATAGCTTATCGAGCGTCGGGGATGTGTGCCGGGGATATCCGTAAACGGAGAGATGATCCGCTCTAAGAGTATCGATGGACACCAGTAATATATTGTACTGCCTTGAGGCTCCGTCAGCCGTCGCATAGTAACCGGTCAAAAGCGACATGACGATGATTGCGAAAAAGTATTTTCTGACCATTTAGCTTCCTCCAGAGAAAATAACTTCCGTCGACAATGCTATCACTGATTAAAAATATTTCAACCAGACGACGGATGCTTTTCATAATAATCCAGGACTGAGGCGTTTGTTGCGTCAGCCCAATATGAATTCTATACCAGGACCCCAGGTTACTTCAATTTTTTTGTCCGTATAATAAATTTCGCCGTCAAGCGTGTAGGTTGTTTTTTCCTTAACGTCGATCTCGACTCGTTCGGCAAGCTTGTCCAAAAGCGGATTCGTTTTGAGAGGAAGTCCGAAATAGAATTTGGGGAATTGATGAGCCATGTATTTTATCGGCCGGGGCGTACACCACACATGAAAACGATCAAAGTCGTCCTGGAGTCTGTAGCCGATATGAAGACCGAAGCCGGTTTTTTTTATCGTAGTGGCGATGAGGACGGTGTGTTTTTCGAATGACGTTTTTTCTCCGTCTACCGCGACTTTTGCGTTCATAGGACGAAAAAGTTTTCTGGATGATGTTTTGAAAAAGAGGGAAAAGGCCAGTTTGCCGATCAGGCGGATGACGGCTCCCTGTCCATAATGACCGCTCTCATTATATACACGGATAAATTCAGCAATGGAACCCATCCCCAGAACGAATCCATAACTGTCGCCGACTTGCAACAGCTTATGCTTCTTTATCCTGGAAAACGACCTCGTTTCATAGCATTCCAGAAAGCGCTGCAGATGGCGGTCCGGCTCCAGATTAACTCCCAGAGCTTGTGCCAGGCTGTTAATTGTCCCGCCTTTCAGGGGAATTATCCCGGGAATCGCCCTTTTTCGGGCGCGACACTGGCTGATCAGTTCGGAAAGGCTGACCTGCATGGTGCCGTCGCCGCCGCAAATGACCAGATATTCGATTCCTGCATTCAGCATTTTGTCGATCTCTGAAGGCACTTGTTTCGGACGTTTGGTTACCGCTGCCAGTTCATTGTTCCCGAACAGGTCAGGAAAGGCACGCCTTAACCGGGTCTCCCAACTTTTGCGTCTGCCCGCCAGTTCATTGATTAGAACGCCAAACACGACTGAAATCCTTTCGGGGAGGGTAAATGACGACGGGTAATAATAAAAAGCGTCCGCTTGCCTGTCAACAGATTTATCTCTCAGCTTCGGACCGGCATTAATTTTATACGCTGAAGAAAAGTCTGGCCTTAGATTCATTTTTAAGGACTGATCAAATGTGGGTTACAATTCGGATCGATCCAAAAATCTCTTAAGCGCCCAAGGCGCAGTGTATCAAAGCCCATGATTAAGCGAAGCGGAGCGCAACCCTGAGTCAGGACAGAAAAAATGAAAACTCTGAAGGAGCGCAGTACATTTCCGTTTCGACGGCTATAACAGAGTATCTGGCGTCATGGCTGTTCGTAAATACTCTGAATCAATTCAGCAAAAATTGTAATCTTGAAATGTGCGCTTTTGATCAATGCCCATTTTTACTTCGGGAGGCTCGGACTGCCGGCCGCTGTGGATTTTCGGACTGGCGCATGATAGTTTGCCTTGACATATCCGGCTTTCAAACGTAATCATCATGCCTGGAGGAAGCGATGACCCTGCCGGAACAAATTGATGCCTGGAAGGTTAAATTGTCCGTTTTTGAAGGACCTATGGAGCTTCTTCTGCACCTGGTGCGCGACAATAAAATGGATATTTATGATATCCCTATCGCTGAAATCACCCGACAGTATATGGAATACCTTAATTTTATGAAAGAAATGAACTTGCAGATCGCCGGCGATTTCCTGGTGACCGCGGCGGATTTGCTCATCATTAAATCGAAATCTCTGCTGCCCAGGCACGAAATTGAAGAAGACGATGAAGGCGAAGACCCCAGGCATGAACTGGCTGAGCGGTTGCTCGAATATGAGCGATACCGGAGTGCAGCCGAAAAACTCAAGTCTTATAAAGATATGGCGGATAAATTGTGGGGCAGGGGAAAATTATATGACGAAGAACCGGATGAAGAATATGTCTTCGATGTCGGATTGTACGATCTTATTCAAGCCTTCCAGAGTCTTCTGAAAGAGAAATCCACGGAAGAATTTCATGAAGTTGAAGTCAATCAGTTTTCCATCAAGGAAAAGATATCGGAAATAATGAATTACCTGGCTGAAAAAAGACGCGTCAAATTTTCGTCCCTTTTTGAAGATATTTCCGGAAAGCAGGAGATGATAGCGCTTTTTCTGGCTTTGCTGGAACTTGTTCGTTTGAGAATGGTTAAAGTATCCCAGAAAAGACACGACGGCGACATTTGGGTTCGCGCTGCCGTGAAGGAGGTTCAGGAGTATGATTACTGATCAACGCTGGTCAATTTTTGAGGCGCTGTTGTTTATTGCGGACGGACCTCTTACTTTTGAACGAATAACGGAAGTGATGGAAGAGGCGAATCTGGAAGATTTGCTGCTGGATTGGGAGACTTTCGTTCATCAATATAATGAGCGAATGGGGGGATTGAAAATAGTCGAAATTGCCGGGGGATATCAGCTTCGATCGAGGGAAGAGTTTGATGAGTGGGTGCGCCGATATAAAACGAGGATAAAAAAAATCCGTTTGAGCCAGGCGGCTCTGGAGACGTTGGCGGTGATAGCCTACCGGCAACCTATCATTCGGTCCGAGATTGAGGATATCCGGGGCGTGGACGCGACGGGCGTGTTGAAGAATCTCCTTGAAAAAGGACTAGTAAAGGTGCTGGGCAGAAGCGATGTGCCTGGAAAACCCATCATGTACGGGACCAGTGAAGCGTTCCTGGAACATTTCGGATTGAAAGACCTCTCAAGCCTCCCGACTCTCAAGGAAATGGAAGAGTATTTCCTGGAAGAAAAAAATGAAGGCGCCGGCGGGGACGAGGAAGGCCTGGAGAAGGTTGAGGAAGCAGGAGAATCGGAAGCGGCGTCAGAGGATTCGGAGAAAACGGATTCAGGCGATGCCGTCCGCCAGGCTGATGCATGCGAGAGGGAATATGAACCGGAGGTTGACGGCGAGTCGACGTATGATGAAAAGGGTGATGACGCATGAAGTTACAGAAATTCATGGCTTATGCGGGAGCGGGATCGAGAAGAGCCTGCGAAAGGATGATCAGACAGGGGCGAGTCACAGTTAACGGAAGAATAATCCGTAAGCCCGGACCATCCGTGAATCCCAGTGAGGATGCCGTTAAACTCGACGGCAAAATATTGATCCTCAAGAAACCATCTGTTTACCTTCTGTTGAATAAACCGCGGGGCTATATTTCCAGCCGTAAAGATGAAAAAGGAAGAAAAACCGTCTTTGAATTGCTGCCTCCCAAATACGGCCGATTGTTTACCGTCGGACGTCTCGACTTCAATACGGAAGGGTTAATCATTTTGACCGACGACGGAGAATGGGCGGAAAAAATTATTCATCCTCGCTCGCAGCTTCCTCGAACCTACATGGTTAAAATAAGAGGTAAAATTTCGCCCGATCAAATACGCAGGCTTGAAAACGGAGTATTGTTGAACGATAAAAAGAGGATTTCCGCAGCGGTGAATTTCAGGAAATTTACCGGTAAAAACGCCTGGATAAAAATGACCATCAGGGAAGGACTTAACCGGCAGATTCATCGCATGTGCAAAGCCGTAGGCAAAGATGTCCTTAAAATTAAAAGAATCGCCCTGGGGCCTGTTAAACTGGGAAAACTGCCCCCGGCGAAATATCGCTTCCTCAGAAAAGACGAACTGGAAACCCTGGAAAAATCGACTGTTAATACGGGATGAAATTGACTAAAATAGTCTGAATTTCTCAATTCCGCAACTGGAGACGATGGGATGAGCGAAATGAAAAAAGAGAATAAGAAAAGCGAATATAAAATAGGACAGGTCAGTCGTATGCTGGACCTGGAATCCTATGTGCTGCGCTATTGGGAAACGGAATTTCCCCAGTTGAAACCTGAAAAAAGTCCCAAGGGCCAGCGAATATACAGAAAAAAAGACATTGAACTCCTGGAAAAAATAAAGCATCTGCTGTATGAAAGGAAATTCACCATATCCGGGGCCAGGGAGGCCCTGGGCAGTTCACATGATAAACAAACAATAACGGCGAAACAGGATGACGAAGAGGTTATAGAACTGCTCAAAAATCTGAAAAGTAAACTGGAAAGCTTGCAATCGGCGTTGCGGAAGTATGAGCGGAACTGAAGCGGCATGCGAAAAAAAATCTTGCATTATCTCGTGGAATGGTGTATTAGTAGTTCAGTTTTAGTCGGGGCGTGGCGCAGTCTGGCTAGCGCACTTGCATGGGGTGCAAGGTGTCGGAGGTTCAAATCCTCTCGCCCCGACCATTTTTTTATCATTTCAAATTGCTGTATGGGCTGATTATTGACGTCGCAACTTCCACTGCCGTTCACCGCGCTGTCTGATTTGAACTGGTTTTCCATTCAGGAAAAAGTTGTTGCAGGGAGGAAAGGAGTATTGTTCAGATTGAACTTGAATGAGCGCAAGGACCCATATTTGGAGATGCGACGGCTTATGGTTGAAACGCAGTTGAGAAGACGCGGCATCAGAAACGAACGGGTTCTGAATGCGATGATGAGTGCTCCCAGGCACAGTTTCGTACCTCCCCACGACAGAAACCGAGCTTACGGCGATTTTCCGCTTCCTGTAGGAAACGGACAGACTATTTCTCAGCCCTACATCGTTGCGATGATGACCGAACTTCTGGACCCTCAGCCCGAAGACAGGGTCCTGGAAATCGGGACAGGCTCAGGTTATCAGGCTGCGGTCCTGGCGGAAATCGTGAAAGAGGTCATCACGGTCGAAAGAATAGAAAACTTGATGAATAAAGCACAAGAGGCTTTGACGAGACTGGGGTACGACAATATTTCATTTCATCTGGGAGACGGAACCGAAGGATGGCCTGAAGAAAGTCCTTACGATAAAATACTTGTGACCGCAGCAGCCCCTGAAATTCCTGAACCTCTGGTCGATCAACTGAGAATCGGCGGAAGAATTGTCCTCCCCATCGGAACGCAATGGTCACAGGAACTCACTTTGCTGGTCAAACACGAAGATGAAAATCGAGTCACTTACCATGGAGGTTGCGCCTTTGTCAAACTCTACGGAAAATACGGCTGGAAAGATTGAAAAAAAGGGTATAGTAAGAAGGTTATACGACTGGGTTCTTCATTGGGCTGAAACGCCTTACGGAGTGCCCGCTCTTTTTATACTGGCTTTCGCTGAATCTTCATTTTTTCCCATCCCTCCCGATGTGCTCCTGATCGCACTGGCCATTTCCATACCGGTAAGAGCTTTCCGGTATGCCCTGGTTTGCTCTGTGGGGTCTCTCCTCGGCGGCATGTTCGGTTACGGAATCGGATATTTCTTATGGTGGGATGCCGCAGGCGCTTACAGCGGCGTGGCGAATTTCTTCTTCGCTCACATCCCCGGTTTCACCGAAGAGGTCTTCCAGAAAGTCCAGACTGGTTACGAGAACTGGAATTTCTGGCTGGTCTTTACAGCAGGATTTACGCCTTTGCCCTACAAAGTCATTACTATTTCCGCCGGCGTCTGCTCAATCAAGTTTCCCGTTTTCCTGTTAGCTTCAGTTATCAGCCGTTCCGCAAGATTCTTCCTGCTGGGCATCCTGATTTACAAATTCGGGCCCCCTATAAAATCCTTCATCGACAAGTATTTCAATCTGCTCGCCTTCGCCTTCGTAGTCCTCTTGATCGTAGGATTCGTCGTGCTGAAATACATGCTTTAAAATTTCAGAAAAATCACTTTAATATTCAATAAAATCAAAAAAAATCTGGTCAAGGTTTTGATCACACTATAGTTGCATCGCTCAGTCATTCTGTAGTAAAACGGCTAGCCGAAAAATCTTATTTCCTAGAATTAGTTAGTGTCTGTCCACAAAATCGAAGCCCGATTTAAAATTTAATGCTGGACAGCCACTTGGGTTTTTGATCCATAAACGGACGAATTTATCTTAAGGCAAGGAAGGCAAGGATTTGCGAGGTAGGGGTATTTATTATACGATGATTGAGTAGAGCCGCAGCCTGACGCAGTTTGGGGAAAATTCGCCGTTTATGGATCAAAAACCGCGGTGACTGTCCGGTACCTGTAAATGATTTAACTATTTCTACAGAATTATCATCCGCGAATTCACGCGAAAAGAAAAGAAGAAATAATTTTTGCGTTTTGATGCCGTTACGAGCGACGCGTTCAATAAGGAAGGCATCGATGAACGCTTAAGCGGTGATCCCTCATGACGAAAACACGATCAACGTGCGGTTCGCGGTCATGAAGAACCTCTTATTCGTCCGATTCGAGGTTAAAAAAATAAAACTTCAACAGTTCAAAAACAGTCCTGAAGTTTTGAAGCCGTTTCATTTACGATCTTTTCAGAAATGCAAACACGAATCACCCGAATCTCACGAATACGAAGGATAATAAAATTTTACGTCGACATCCGCGTAAGCGGCTGCAAACCTCGGCATTGATCAAAAATACGTCTTTCGAGGTTACAATTCGACAGAATGTCCCATCATTTTGTCTCGATTTCGATCCCGATTGCGACCCCGATCCCGATACCGTTTGCGACCCCGATACCGATCCCGTTTGCGATTTCGATCCCGATTGCGATTGCTGAAACAAAGCGTCAAAAGCTATGAAAGCAGCGTAAACCCGATTTGATCAGTCCCCAAACTTCAATACTTTTCGAAGGACCCAACAACCACCTAATCAACCGGGTTAATTGAATCATATTCGTATTATCCGCCTTCACTTCCCTGTCTTTCCACAAAAAATCGTCCCTGACCCGAAAAAACAGTTGATTTTTTAAATTCGAGCAGTAAAATAGTGTCAGCATAATCGGGGCGTGGCGCAGTATGGCTAGCGCGCCAGTTTCGGGAACTGGAAGTCGGAGGTTCAAATCCTCTCGCCCCGATTTATTTTTCGAAAAACTCGATATGAAGAAGAAATCCCCCCAATATTATTCATACGGCAACATTTCGCTTATATTTGAGGAGTAGCGATTATGCTGGCAGGCAAGCTGGAAGATATTCCATTGACCGCCGTCATGCAGGCTCTTTTCGGCAGCGGTTTGACGGGCGTTTTAATGGTTAATTCTGAAGAATCAGCCAAAAAAATCATTTTTAAGGATGGAATGCTTATAAGCGTGACATCTATGGATTATGAAGATTCCATAGCCGAACTGGCGGTCAGCTCGGACAAAATAGACCGGGAAAAGCTTGATAAAGTGCGGGAGACTGCAGTTTCGAGCGGCTGGGAGCTGGAGAAGGCGCTGGTGAGTGAAGGATATATCAGTGAAGAGGATATTGATGAGCTGGCTCAGCGGTATATGGAGCGTTGTTTATTTGAATTGGTTATTCGTCCTGAAGGGGCATTTCAATTCAGGCAGAAGGATATCGGTGAGGTTGAATACCGTGAGATTGGACCAGGCGTTCGTAATTTATTATTACAGGGAAACAGGGATATTTCCGTTTTAAAGAATATGCTGGAAAAAATTGAGAAATTGGATAAGCGTCCGGGATTCAGGGGCAACATGGATGAGCGTGCGCTGGCGGATAATTTTGAATTGGATGACCTTTTTCTTTTAGGAATGGCAGGTCAAAGGCTTAATTTGCGTAAGATGCTGAACGCGTGCGGGGAGTATGCGTTTGATTTTCTGTCGGCGTTAACGGAATGGGCGGACCGTGGTGTTCTGGAATTCAGGGATGAATCGGAAGCGGACAGGGGAGATTCTTGTCCGGAGGGATTTATGCTTGTGCCCCGGATTTTGATGAAGGCAGCGCTAAAGGGTGTGCGTTCTGAGAGGACATTACCCGTTTTTCTTCGGGCTGTGAGCGCTGAGGATTCGGCATTGGAGGAGGAAGAATGGGAAGCGGACCAGGCTGCTGGTCATGCTGCTGAAGGTTCTGATGAATTTATTGGCCCTGATTTTGACGATTTTTTCAAAGATATGTCTGATGCTGAAGTCAGCGAGTTGGACGAATTATCCGTAAAGGATGAGCCGGCTCATCAGGGAGTTGAACCGGAAGGTGAAAATGCGGAGCAGACGGCTGATGAAGGACGGGATGAAGAGCCGGAAGAAGAAGTGAAGGATGAGGTGATCGGCGGAACGGAAGACCCGTTTCCGTGGGTCAGACGCAAACAGTCCGCGTCGAAACAGAAGGAGGGTATGCCTGCTGAGCCGCCTACGGATCAGAAAGAGGAAGAGCCGGCTGCCCGAAAGCAGGAAGAAAAAGCGCCGGCAGGCGGTCCGGAGAAACAGGATGAAGAATTTGAGGATTATTCGGACGAGGAATTCAGCCTGGATGACGAAGAGGATGAAAAAATGAAACCCGCTCCTCCGCCGAGGAGAAGCAGGGAAAGAAGAGCAGCGCCGAGGAAAAGGTTTAGTGATGATGACAAGGAATTTTCATACGAGGATGATTTTCTGGAAGAGAAGGTAGCTCGCGAATTGCGCTACAAGAAATACTGTTCGAACATCAAGATGGCTTACAACAGGATAAAAAGAAGAAGGTTGAATTATTTTGAGATTCTCGATATTCCCATCAAAGCGCCGATGAAGAAAGTGCGTCAAAAATATTTAATGTTGAAAAAGAGATACGATCCCAGGGGGGTGCTGAAGCCTAACGACCGATCGGAGCACGAACAGGCGTCTTTTGTCCTGAAGAAAATAGAAGAAGCTTATCAGGCGTTGATTGATCCGGACACGCGCCGGGAATATATGAGGAATATCAAGAGCAAAACGCAAGAGACGTCCAAGAAAAAAGAGCAGGCTTTGCAATTGTTCCATCAGGGCATGAAGCTTCATCATGACAAAAAATTCAAACAGGCCCGGGAGAAATTCAAAGAAGCTATAGCGTTGGACCCGAACAATCCTGTTTTTTACAATATGCTGGCAAGCATGGGCGATGAAGAGAAGGAAACACAGGCTTATTATTATTATCGTACGGGATTGGAGGCGAAGCGGAGAGGCAATTTGGACGAAGCGGTATTAAGGATTAAAAAGGCGATATGGTACAATCCGCAAGTGATTTATTACCTGGAACTGGCGGAAATACTCTCTTCGGACCGAGAAAAAATTCCTGAAGCGATCCGTTTTTACCAGGAAGTTCTCAAGCGCGATCCCGGTTCGGTCAAAACGCACTTGGCCTTAGGTAACCTTTATTTAAGAACGGGTTCCAAGCAGGAAGCCGCCGATCACTTTAATGATGTTTTAAAATGGACCGAAGGAAATCATGGGGAAGCCGAGTCGGCATTGAATGCGTTGAAAAAGGAAGGCGTATTACCGAGAAAGAAGAAGGACCAGAAAGATGATCAACCCCGTCCGACTTTTGGGAAATAGAGGTCCGTTTGTTACGATAGGAGTAAGCGGAGCGGGAACCTGCGACGGAGAATCGGCGGAAAGCGCCTCGGAAGTGGGGCGTTGCATTGCGGAAAGCGGCGCGGTTCTGGTTTGCGGAGGCAGAGGGGGCATAATGGAAGCTGCCGCGAAAGGCGCTTCGGAAGCCGGCGGCATCACGATGGGCATTCTTCCGGGCGATAATGCGCTGAGCGGCAATACCTATCTCGATATAGTCATTCCGACGGATTTTGGTCACGGCAGGAATTATCTGCTGGTGAGAGCTTCCCAGGCTCTGGTGGCTCTGCCGGGCTCCTGGGGTACCCTTTCAGAAATAGCCCTGGCAATAAAATCCGGCATACCCGTCATAGGACTGAACACTTGGGAATTGAAACTGGGAATCATATGGGCCGGGTCGCCGGAAGATGCCGTGAATATGGCGATGACGGAAATACAAAAAAGATACGGAAGCAGGCGGAGCGAATGAAAAAAATGAAGGCGAATATTTCAGGTGTCGTTCAGGGAGTCGGTTTCAGGCATTTCGTTTATAGAAAAGCACAGGCTCTGGGTGTAAAAGGTTACGTCAGGAATTTATATAACGGCGACGTGGAAGTTGTAGCCGAAGGTGATGAACAGGAACTTAAGGAAATGTTGAAGGATTTGAGAAAAGGACCCATGGGCGCTCATGTCCGCAACGTGGACAGCGAATGGACGGAAACAAAAAATGAATTCTCAGACTTCTCAGTTAAATTTTAATTGATACGGATAACTGCGGCTTTTAACAGGCGGTTGGAAAGGAGAGCCAGGAATGGACTTGAAAACTTACATAAGAGATATCCCCGATTTTCCCAAAAAAGGCATTATTTTTAAGGACGTATCTACGCTGTTCAAAGACGGAAAAGCTTTCAAATACGCCATGGAAAAAATGGCCGAACCCTTCAAAAATCAGAAAATAGACCAGATAGTAGGAGTAGAAGCCAGGGGTTTCGCTGTGGCCGCTCCCATAGCGTGCCTGCTGGATGCCGGACTCACATTGGTCAGAAAGCCGGGAAAGTTACCCTGGAAAACATTCAGCCAGACCTACGAGTTGGAATACGGCACCGACACCCTGGAAATTCACCAGGATGCCGTTAAAAAAGGCGACCGCGTGGTCATAGCCGACGACCTGCTGGCGACAGGCGGCACCGTTAAAGCCGTGGCCGACATGCTGGAAAAAATGGAAGTGGAAATTGCAGGCATTACCTTCCTGATTGAACTGGAATTTCTGCAGGGAATGGAAAAAATTAAAAAATACCCCTGTTACGCATTGATTAAAGATTAAACAAAGGCTATACTGTTCCAGCCTTTTTCAAGGCGCCTGTAGCTCAGTTGGATAGAGCATCGGATTCCTAATCCGGGGGTCGCAGGTTCGAATCCTGCCAGGCGCATTAATTTTCGCATTGTTTCTCGTGCGAGAAACAATGCGAAAATTAACAAGCCCGCTTCGCGGGCGAGAGAAATTGAGCGGAATTTGACGATTCAGAGCTTTACCGTTGTTTTTAGGGTTACAGGTTTGCTTTTGATAAATCCTGGACAATGCCTGATTTGAAATAGTCATCGTCGCACCAGCGTCGCATGGTAGATGATTTTAACTTCTCTGTCCATAACGGCCAATTTTTTCCTCAATGTTGAGTCAGACTCCGGCTTCGCTCAGTTAATGCATACGCAATGCGCTTACACCAAGGCTTCGGCGGGACGGGTTATGCCTCCTTCGAAAGTATTTTCCTTCCTTGTATTAATCAAATCCATCCGGTTATACATTACCTGCTCGAAGCGCCTGTCCGCCCCGGCATACCGGATTAAAAATGAATTTGTGAACAGGCGCTGTCTGGTTTAAGGACTGGAGATTATTGCGGATTCGAATGAAATGATGAGGAAATATTACGTGTCTTTCCGGCAAGCGTGCTTAACAATCCCTGCCCGCCGTGGCTATCATTG